>DASPNJ010000126.1:0-40618 GCA_035626595.1 Burkholderiales bacterium | reverse complement strand
ACCCGGACCTTGCCGGTGACATGCTCCTGGCTCTTGTCGATCAGCGCTTGCAGCATTTCGCGTTCGGGCGAGAACCAGAAGCCGTTGTAGATGATGCTCGCATAGCGCGGCATGATCTCGTCCTTGAGGTGCATGGCTCCGCCGTCGAGCGTGATCGATTCGATGCCGCGATGGGCGGCGAGCAGGATCGTGCCGCCCGGAGTCTCGTAGACCCCGCGCGACTTCATCCCGACGAAGCGGTTCTCGACCAGGTCGAGACGGCCGATGCCGTTGTCGTGGCCGAGCTGGTTCAGTTTCGTGAGCAGCGCCGCGGGCGAAAGCTGCTGACCGTCGATCGCCACCGGATCGCCGCGCTCGAACGCGATCTCGATCACCGTCGCCTTGTCGGGCGCCTCCTCGGGCGAGATCGTCCTTTGGTGGACATGCTCGGGCGCCTCGAGCGACGGGTCCTCGAGCACCTTCCCCTCGGAGGAGGAGTGGAGCAGATTGGCGTCGATCGAGAAGGGGGCTTCGCCGCGCTTGTCCTTCGCGATCGGGATCTGGTGCTTCTCGGCGAAGTCGATCAGCTTCGTGCGCGAGGTGAGGTCCCACTCGCGCCACGGCGCGATGATCTTCACTTCGGGCATCAGCGCATACGCGCCGAGCTCAAAGCGCACCTGATCGTTACCCTTGCCGGTCGCGCCGTGCGACACGGCGTCGGCGCCCGTTTCCCTCGCGATCTCCACGAGCCGCTTGGCGATCAGCGGACGCGCAATCGAGGTGCCCAGCAGATATTCGCCTTCGTACACCGTGTTCGCCCGGAACATCGGGAACACGAAATCGCGGACGAACTCCTCTTTGAGATCCTCGATGAAAATCTGCTTCACGCCGGCCTTGCGCGCCTTCGCGCGCGCAGGCTCGACTTCCTCGCCTTGTCCGATGTCCGCAGTGAACGTCACGACTTCGCAGTCGTACACGTCTTGCAGCCATTTCAGTATCACCGACGTGTCGAGCCCGCCCGAGTACGCGAGCACGACTTTCCTGATCTTGTTCATGGGTAATCCCGTATTTCGAATTGGATGTGCGGCCGCTGCGAAGCGGGCGGCCGAAACTGCAGAAGCTGCTTCGGCTCAGCTTTGTCGTCGCAGGCGGCTCACTGCTCGACCCGGCCGAGGAGCAAGTACTCCATCAGCGCTTTCTGAGTATGGAGCCGGTTCTCCGCTTCGTCCCAGACGACGCTCTGCGGCCCGTCGATCACCTCCGCGGAGACTTCCTCGCCGCGATGCGCCGGCAGGCAATGCATGAAAAGCGCGTCGCTGCCCGCCGCGCGCAGCATCTCGCCGTCGACCTGCCACGCTTCGAAATCACGCTTGCGCTCGGCGTCTTCTTCCTCGAAACCCATGCTGGTCCATACATCGGTCGTGATGAGGTCGGCGCCCTTCACCGCGTCCATCGGGTCCGCGAACACCTCGTAGTGGCCGGTGCCGTAGAGCCCCGCGCGCTCGGGTTCGACCTCGTAGCCCGGCGGCGTGGAAACGTGCACGTTGAAATCGAACACTTCGGCCGCCTGCAGCCACGTGTTGCAGACGTTGTTCGAGTCACCGATCCACGCAATCGTCCTGCCGCGGATCTCGCCGCGGTGCTCGACGAACGTGTAGATGTCGCCCATGATCTGGCACGGGTGATACTCGTTCGTGAGGCCGTTGATCACGGGGACGCGCGAGTGTGCCGCGAAGCGTTCGATGATCTCCTGCTCGAACGTGCGGATCATCACGATGTCCACCATGCGCGTGATGACCCGCGCGACGTCCTCGATGGGCTCGCCGCGGCCCATCTGCGTGTCGCGCGTCATGAGCGTGATGACCGAGCCGCCGAGCTGATGCATGCCGGCCTCGAACGACACACGCGTGCGGGTCGAATGCTTTTCGAAGACCATCGCGAGCGTGCGGTCGTGCAGCGGCCGGTACGGCTCGTAGCGCTTGAAGCGCTCCTTGATCCAGCGCGTGCGCTCGAAGAGGTGCTCGAACTCCTCGCGCGTGAAATCCTTAAGCTGGAGAAAGTGACGCGCGGCCATCGCAATCCATCGTCACGCCGCCTTCGGCGCCGGCTGCGGCGCGTGAGCGGACGCGCCGCTGCGGGCGAGGAAATCGGTGACGAGCGGCACGAGCTTGTCCACCGCAAGCTCCGCGTGCTCCTGCGTGTAGATGAGCGGCGGCAGGAGCCGAATCACGGTATCGACCGTCACGTTGATGAGGAGGCCCGCTTGCAGCGCGAGCGCGGGCAGGTCGTTCGCCGGCACGGCGAGCTCGACGCCGATCATGAGCCCTGCGCCGCGGATGTCCCGCACGCCCGGCACGCCGGCCAGCCGCTCGCGCAGGCGGGCACGCATGAGCTCGCCCATTTGCACCGCGTTCTGCATGAGGCCGTCGTCCTCGATGATGGCCAGCGTCTCGAGTGCCGCGGCGCACGCGAACGGATTGCCGCCGAAGGTCGAGCCGTGATTACCGGGCTTGAACAGCGTCGCGGCCGCGCCGGAGGCGATACAGGTGCCGATCGGGATCCCGTTGGCGAGCCCTTTCGCGAGCGTCACGACGTCGGGCCGAACTCCGGAGTGCTGGTACGCGAACCACTTTCCGGTGCGCCCGGTGCCGCTCTGGACTTCATCCAGCATGAGGAGCCACTGGTTGTCGTCGCAGATCGCGCGCAGGCCCGTGAGGTAATCCGAGCTGCACACGTTGACACCGCCTTCGCCTTGTATGAGCTCGACCAGCACCGCGACGACGTTGCGATTGTTCGCCGCCACACGGCGCACCGCTTCGAGGTCGTCGAACGGCACGCGCACGAAACCCGGCAGCAGCGGCTCGAAGCCCGCCTGCACCTTGCGGCTACCGGTGGCGGTCAGCGTCGCGATCGTGCGGCCGTGGAAGGCCTTTTCCATGACGACGATCGCCGGCGCCTCGATGCCCTTCTTGTGGCCGTAGAGGCGCGCGAGCTTGATCGCCGCCTCGTTGGCCTCGCACCCCGAGTTGCAGAAGAAGCTGTTGTCCATGCCGGAGATCGCGGCGAGCCGATCGCCGAGCTTCTCCTGCAGCGCGACCTCGTAGATGTTCGACGTGTGAACGAGCCTGCCCAACTGCTCCTGCAACGCGCGCGTCAAGCGCGGATGCGCGTGCCCGAGGCCGCATACCGCGATGCCGGCGAGGACATCCAGGTAGCGCTTGCCCTGTGTGTCCCAGAGCCAGGGGCCTTCGCCGCGCTCGAACGCAACGGGCAGCCTGGCGTAGGTGTTCATCACGTGTGACATGGTCGAACTCGCGATTGAAAAAAAACACGGCGGCCTAAAGCCGCCGTTCGTCGATCTATTCTTCCCGAAGGGCGCCGCTACCGCAACCTCGCGGCGGCGCGCCCGGTTGCTATGCCATGCCCTTGATCGCGGCTGAAAGTCGGCTCTTGTGTCGCGCCGCCTTGTTCTTGTGGATGATGTTCTTGTCCGCAATCCGGTCGATCGTGCTGGTCGCGCGGTGAAGCACGGTTTGCGCCGCCGCTTTGTCCCCGGCCTCGATCGCCTTTCTCACGTCCTTCACTGCGGTGCGCAGCTCGGAACGCAGGCTAGCGTTGTGCCGGCGCTCCTTCTCACTTTGCCGGGCCCGCTTTCTGGCCGATGCGGTGTTCGCCATGTAAACTCCGGATTTTGCTTGGAAAAAGGGCGGTATCATACGTTCATTCCGCAGCTTTGACAAGGCGGAAAGCGGCCGCGCCGCGCCGGGGGGGAAATGAACCTGCTCAGGGTTCTGGCGGCGGTCTCCAGCATGACGTTCATCTCGCGCGTTCTCGGTTTCGTGCGTGATGCGATCATCGCGCGGGTCTTCGGGGCGGGGCTCGCCACCGACGCTTTTTTCGTCGCATTCAAGCTTCCGAACCTGCTGCGGCGCCTGTTTGCCGAAGGCGCGTTCTCGCAGGCCTTCGTGCCGATCCTCGCGGAGTACAAGAATCGCCGCGGTGAGGCGCAGACCCGCCTCCTGGTCGACCACGTGTCGGCCGTGCTCGCGCTCGCACTGTTCGTGGTGAGCGTGATCGGCGTGATCGCGGCGCCCCTCCTGATCTACGTGAGCGCTCCGGGGTTTTCGGCGGTGCCCGAGAAGCACGCGCTCGCGGTCGAGCTCCTGCGCATCACGTTTCCCTACATTCTGTTCATTTCACTGACCGCGTTCGCCGGCGGCATTCTCAATACCTACAGCCGCTTTTCGGTTCCGGCATTCACCCCGGTGCTGCTCAATCTGTCGTTTATCGGCTTCGCGCTGTGGGGCGCGCCGTATTTCGAGCCGCCGGTGCGCGCGCTCGCATGGGCGGTGTTCGTGGGCGGCGTGGTCCAGCTCGCGTTTCAGGTGCCGTTTCTCGCGAAGCTCGGACTTCTGCCGCGCTTCAAGTTCGATCTGAAAGACGCCGGCGTGTGGCGCGTGCTGCGGCAGATGGCGCCGGCAGTCTTCGGCGTCTCGATCGGGCAGGTGAGCCTCGTGATCAACAATATTTTCGCGTCGTTCCTGGTGACGGGCAGCGTGTCCTGGCTGTATTACGCGGACAGGCTGATGGAATTTCCGGCGGGCATGCTCGGTGCGGCCCTGGGAACGATATTGCTTCCGAGCCTTTCCAAGCACCATGCCAACGATTCTCCCGAGGAGTACTCGCGGCTGCTCGACTGGGGTTTGCGTATTACGCTGCTCCTTGCCGTGCCCGCCGCAGCGGCGCTTGCGCTGCTTGCCGTCCCGCTCGTCTCGACGTTGTTTCAATACGGCGCTTTCACTGCGGCGGACACGCTCGCGACGCGCGACGCAGTGATTGCGTACAGTGTCGGACTCGTCGCGCTCATCCTGGTGAAAGTGCTCGCTCCGGGCTTTTATGCGCGTCAGAACATCAAAACGCCGGTGAAAGTCGCGATCGTGAGTCTCTGCGCGACGCAGCTCATGAACCTTGCGCTCGTGTGGCACCTGCGGCACGCGGGGCTCGCGCTCGCGATCAGCATCGGCGCCTGCGTGAACGCCGCATTGCTCTATGGGCTGCTGCGGCGCGCGGGGGTATATCGGCCGCAGCCCGGCTGGGGCGTTTTCACGCTGAAGCTGGGCCTTGCCGTGTACGCGATGGGCGCGATGTTGTGGCTCGCGTCCGGCAGCACGCTGGAGTGGCTTGCCGGCGGCGCCTCACAACGCGTGCTGTGGCTCGCGGCGATCGTTCCTGCGGGAGCCGTGACGTATTTCGCCGCGCTGTGGATCCTCGGCTTCAGGCTCGCTGACTTCAATCGCAGGGTGGCGCCGTGAAGCGCGCGGTAAACCCGCGCCGGCGCGCGCTGCTGGGTGTCGCGCTCGGCTCGACAATGCTGGCGCCGTTCGCGCATGCGGCGCGTGGCGAGCTCGAGCGCCTGGACGGGGAGCACGCGCCGAAGCTCGCGTTGAAAGGTCCGGACGGCGGCGCGCACGATCTCGGCGCGCACCGCGGCAAGGTCGTGCTCGTGAACTTCTGGGCGACATGGTGCGAGCCGTGCCGCCACGAGATGCCGTCGATCCAGCGGCTGCGGGACAAGCTCGCGGGCAAAGCTTTCGCCGTACTCATGGTCAACGTGGACGAGCCGGACGCGCGCGTGCGCCGCTTCCTCGCCGAGACCAAGCTCGATCTGCCCGTCGCGATGGATCAGAGCAAGGCAGTGACGCGCGCGTGGAGCGTGCGGGTGCTGCCGACGACTTTCCTCGTCGGTCCCGACGGGCGTCTGCGCTACCGGCTCGTGGGCGACATCGACTGGAGCGCGGACGAGGTCGTGCGCACCGTGACCGAGCTTCTCCCACGTAAGTAAGAAAGCGCGGCGGCTGCCGCGCTAAGCTACTTTTTGCGCCGAGAGGCGTCAGCCTCGAGGCGCGTCGTAGGTTTTACAGTTCGTAGCTTTCGGCGGGGCCGCGCATCGTTTTTTCGACGACGGCCCGCGACAGGTGCGGCGCGAAGATCTCGATGAAGTCGTAGACGTAGCGCCGCAGATACGCGTTGCGGCGCACCGCGATACGCGTCGTGCTCGGCTCGAACAGATGGCCGGCGTCGATCAAGCGCAGGCCGCTGTCGCGCTCGGCATCGAAGGCCATTTTCGCCAGGATCCCGACGCCGACGCCGAGCTCGACATAGCCCTTGATCACGTCGGCGTCCACAGCAGTCAGCGCGACGTTGATCTTGATGCCTTTGGCCTCGAACGCCTTGCCGATCGGGGAGCCCGGTGCGAAGGCGAAGTCGTACGTGACGATCGGATAGCGCGCGATTTCCTCGAGCGTGAGCTTCTTCTCCTTGAGCAGCGGATGGTCGCGCGTCGTGATCACGCCGCGGTTCCACTGGTAACACGGCAGCAGCACGAGGCTCGGCGCGCTGGGCTCCGACTCGGTGATGATCCCGAGATCCACCGCACCCTCGGCGACGAGCGCCTCGATCTGCTCGGGACTGCCCTCGCGCAGGTGCAGCCGCACGCGCGGATGACGCTGGATGAAGCGCTGCACGACGGCGGGCAACGCATAGCGCGCCTGCGTGGGTGTGGTCGCGAGCGACAGCGCGCCGGTGTCCTCTTTGCCGAACTCGCGCCCGACTGCTTTCAGGCTTTCGGCATCCTGCAGCATGCGGTCGGCGATCTCCACGATGATGCGGCCGGGCTCCGTGAGGTCCACGACGCGCTTGCCGTGGCGGACCAGGATCTGCACGCCGAGCTCGTCCTCGAGCAGGCGGATCTGCTTGCTGATTCCGGGTTGCGAGGTATAGAGCGCCTCCGCGGCTTCGGACACGTTCAGGCCGCGCCGGACGACTTCGCGGAGATAACGGAGCTGTTGGAGCTTCACCGCCCAGAGGCCTAAGAACCGGAACTTCTGTGAGTCTAACAGAACAGTCTTTGGCGATATAACGACCGCGCCTACCATGGCCGTCACTGGAGGCGCTCTTGTACATCTACGACGAAGTGGATCAGCGGCTGGTGGACGAGCGGGTCGCGCAGTTTCGCGATCAGACGCGGCGATTCCTGGCCGGCGCGCTGTCCGAGGATGATTTCCGGCCCCTGCGGCTGCAGAACGGGCTGTATATCCAGCGGCACGCGCCGATGCTGCGGATCGCTATTCCGTACGGAATGCTGTCGAGCCGGCAACTGCGCATGCTGGCACACGTGGCTCGCAGCTACGACCGGGGCACGGGGCACTTCAGCACCCGCCACAATCTCCAGCTCAACTGGCCGAAGCTCGAGGACGTTCCGCAAATCCTCGCCGAGCTCGCGACGGTGCAGATGCATGCGATCCAGACCAGCGGTAACTGCGTGCGCAACATCAGCTCCGATCATCTTGCCGGCATCGCGCCGGACGAGATCGTCGATCCGCTGGTGTGGTGCGAGATCGTCCGTCAGTGGGCGGCTTTCAACCCGGAGTTCGCCTATCTCCCGCGCAAGTTCAAGATCGCGATAGCGGGCGCGGCGGAAGACCGCGTGGCGCTTCAAGTACACGACGTCGGTCTGCATGCGGTGCGCAACGATGCCGGCGAGATCGGGTTTCGCGTGCTCGTCGGAGGCGGGCTCGGCCGCACGCCGATGATTGGCGCGTTCATCCGGGACTTCCTGCCATGGCGGCACGTGCTCACGTACCTCGAGGCGATCCTGCGGATCTACAACCGCTATGGCCGCCGCGACAACAAGTGGAAAGCGCGCATCAAGATCCTGGTGAAGGACCTGACTCCGAACGGGTTCAGAGATGCCGTGGAAGCCGAGTGGGCACATCTCGAGGACGGGCCCGGCACGCTGACCCAATCCGAAGTCGAACGCATGACAGGCCGCTTTACCCGCCCCGCATACGAAAAGCTCGACGCGCTCTCGAGCAGCTACGTTCTCGCGCTCGGACGCGATCGTCGCTTTGCGGCGTGGGCGCGGCGCAACGTGCACGCGCACAAGGTTCCCGGCTACGCCGCGGTGACGCTGTCGCTCAAGAAGACCGGCGTCCCGCCCGGGGATGCGACGGCGGAGCAGATGGATGCCGTTGCGGATCTCGCCGATCGCGTGAGCTTCGGCGAGCTGCGCGTGACACATGAGCAGAATCTGCTCCTGCCGGACGTGAAGCAGTCGAATCTCTACGCGGTCTGGCAGGAAGCCCACGCGCTCGGCCTCGCGACCCCGAACCTCGGCACGATTACCAACATCATTTCGTGCCCGGGGGGCGATTACTGTTCCCTCGCGAACGCGAAATCGATTCCCGTGGCCGAGGCGATCCAGCGGCGCTTCGACGATCTCGATTACGTCTACGACATTGGCGAGCTCGATCTCAACATCTCCGGCTGCATGAACTCCTGCGGCCATCACCACATCGGCCACATCGGCATTCTCGGTGTGGACAAGCAGGGCGCGGAGTACTACCAGATCTCGATCGGCGGCGCGCAGGGCAACGCCGCCTCGCTCGGCAAGGTGCTCGGACCCTCGGTTTCGCAGGAGGAAGTACCCGACGTCGTCGAGAAGCTGATCGAGGTGTATCTCGCGCGGCGCGAGAGCGTCGCGGAGCGCTTCATCGATGTCGTGCGCCGCATCGGCGTGGAACCCTTCAAGGCACACGTATATGGCATTCATCAAGGACCGCAGGCTCGCGCAAGATCATTGGAAGCTGCTTGACCGCGTCGAGCCCGGCGACGACGGCGTGCTGCGGCAGATGCCCGCAGGCGACCTGATCGTGCCGCTCGCGACATGGAAGAACGCACGCGATCAGCTCGTCGCGCGCGGCGGCAGGCTGGGTGTGTGGCTGAGTGCCGACGAAGAGCCAGCCGACATCGCTGGGGATCTGCAACATTTGGACGTCGTGGCGGTGCGTTTCGCGAGCTTTACCGACGGCCGCGGATACAGCATCGGGCGGCTCCTTCGCCAGCGCTACGGCTGGCGCGGCGAGCTGCGCGCGATCGGCGACGTGCAGCGCGATCAGATTTTCTACCTCGCGCGCTGCGGTTTCGACGCATTCTTGCTGCGTGAGGGCGAGGACCCTGCGATCGCGCTTACGGCGTTCAGCGACTTCAGCGACGGCTATCAGGCATCGGCCGAGCGGCCGGTGCCGCTCTTCCGCAGACGCGAGCCGGTGAGCTCCGGCACATGAATCGCGGGAAGGTCTATCTGGTGGGCGCAGGCCCCGGCGCGCCCGATCTCATCACGCTGCGTGCGGCGGAGCTGTTGCGGCGGGCAGACATCGTTTTCTACGACGCGCTCGTGCATCCGGACACGATCGCGCTCGCCGCGCGTGCCGAGCACGTCGCCGTCGGCAAGCGCTCGGGCAGGCTCTCGACGGCACAGCGCTTCATCAACAAGCGGCTCGTCGATGCCGCGCGCAAGCACGCGGTGGTGGTGCGTCTCAAGGGCGGCGACCCGATGCTGTTCGGCCGCGCGCAGGAAGAGATCGCGGCGCTGCAGGCCGCAGATATCGAATTCGAGATCGTCCCGGGCGTCACGGCAGCGCTGGCCGCCAGCGCCGAGGTCGGCGTTTCGCTGACCGCGCGCGGCCGCGCACGCAGTGTCGTGTTCCTGACGCCGCGCGTGGGCGTGGGCGAGCGGCCGAACGCGTGGGCGCGTGCCGCCGCCGCGAGCGACACGGCGGTGATCTACATGGGCGTTGGGCAGGCCGCTGAGATCGCGGCCACGCTGCTCGGGCAGGGCGTATCGCCCGCAACGCGCATCGTCGTGGCTGAAAACGCGTCGCTACCGGACGCGCGCCATCACACGCTCACGCTCGCGGAGCTGCCCCGCGTCGCGCTGCTCGGCGTCACGGGTCCTGCATTGATCATGATCGGCGAGGTGTACGCCGCGCTCGCCTGCGGGTCCGCGCCGCGGCGCGACGAACAGCGGGACACCGATGAACGGCCCGCTCATGAGCGAGCCGTGTTCGCGTCGTAAGCTCCTTTCCTTCGGCTGGCTAGGAGCGCCGGTCAAAAGCCGCTAGAATTCAAGCTTTTACTGGCGCTAACCGCGCGCGCTGGCATGCGTATTCTGCGCAGCGTTCCCGCCGCTCATGCGGCTCCTGTAGCGCTCACCATCGGCAATTTCGACGGCGTCCATCTTGGACACCAGGCGATGCTCGCGCGCCTCGTGGAGACCGCGCGGGCGCGTGCGATGCCGCCGTGCGCGATGACGTTCGAGCCGCATCCGCGCGAGTTTTTCGCACCGGACCGGGCGCCGGCGCGCCTCACGTCGCTGCGAGAAAAGCTCGAGCTGCTCGCAGCGCACGGCATGGAGCGCACGTACGTCTGCCGCTTCGACTATCGGTTCGCACAGCACACTGCTGAGGAATTCGTCGAGCGCACGCTGCTCGCCGGGCTCGGCGTCCGGCACCTGCTGATCGGTGACGATTTTCGCTTCGGCGCGCGCCGCGCCGGCGATTTCGCGCTGCTCAAACAGCTCTCGGCGCGCCTCGGCTTCAGCGTCGAAGCGATGGGCAGCGTCACGCTGGACGGTGAGCGCGTATCGAGCACCGCCGTGCGCGAGGCGCTCGCAGCAGGCCGGCTTGCACACGCCGCCGCGCTGCTCGGCCGGCCGTACAGCATCAGCGGCCGGGTCGTCCGCGGAGACGGGCTCGGACGCAAGCTCGGCTTTCCGACGGCGAACGTCCAGATGAAGCACAATCGGCCGCCGCTCGCCGGCATTTTCGCTGTCGAGGTGGCCGGCGTTGCCGCTGATCTCCTGCCCGGTGTGGCGAGCCTCGGGGTACGCCCGACGGTGAAGCTTGCCGCTGCGCCTGTGCTCGAGGTCTACCTGTTCGATTTCGACGGCGATCTGTATGGCCGGCACGTGCGAATCGAGTTTCTGCACAAATTCCGGGACGAACAGAAGTTCGCCGGTCTGGCGGCGCTCACGAAGCAGATCGCACAGGACGCGGCCGACGCGCGCAGCTTTTTTGCGGCACGCGAGCCGCGTCTTCAGAAGAGTAGCGGAGCCGGCTCGGCCTGACGCCGCCGGATCCGGATTCAACGCATGGCCGACTACAAGAAAACGCTCAATCTTCCCGACACCCGCTTTCCGATGCGGGGCGATCTCGCACGTCGCGAGCCGCTCATGCTGAAACAGTGGCAGGAGCGCAACGTATACGGGCGCATCCGCGACGCGAGCCGCGGGCGCCCGCGTTTCGTGCTGCACGATGGGCCGCCGTATGCGAACGGCGACATACACATCGGTCATGCCGTCAACAAGATCCTCAAGGACATCATCGTCAAGAGCCGCTCGCTCTCGGGCTTCGATGCGCCCTATGTACCGGGGTGGGACTGCCACGGCATGCCGATCGAGGTGCAGATCGAGAAGCAGCACGGCAAGAACCTGCCGGCTGCCGAGACGCAGCGGCTCGCGCGCGCGTATGCGGCGGAACAGGTCGAGCGCCAGAAGCGCGATTTCCAGCGGCTGGGCGTGCTCGGCGACTGGGAGCGCCCGTACCTCACCATGGCCTATCGCAACGAGGCCGACGAGATCCGCGCGCTGCGCGTCCTGCTCGAGAAAGGCTATGTCTACCGCGGCTTGAAGCCGGTGAACTGGTGCTTCGATTGCCGCTCCGCGCTCGCTGAAGCCGAAGTCGAGTACGAAGATCGCAAGGACCCGGCGGTCGATGTCGGGTTTCCCTTCGCGGAGCCCGCGAAGATCGCGCAGGCGTTCGGGCTCGCAGCGCTTCCCGATAAGCCCGGGTATGCGGTGATCTGGACCACGACTCCGTGGACGCTCCCGGCGAACCAGGCGCTCAACGTACACCCGGATTTCGACTACGCCCTCGTGGAGGACGAGCACCGGCTGCTCATCGTGGCGCACGACATCTTCGCGCGCGGAGAGCTGACGAAGCGCTACGGCCTCGTCGAGCCGCGCATCGTGGCGACGGCGAAGGGCAGGGCGCTCGAACGCATCGAGTTCGCACATCCGTTTTACGACCGCCGGTCGCCGGTCTATCTCGGCGAGTACGTGACGCTCGACACCGGCACCGGCATCGTGCATAGCGCGCCGGCGTACGGCGTCGAAGACTTTCTGTCGTGCCGCCAGTACGGCCTGAAGGACGACGAGATCCTCACCCCTGTCATGGCGGACGGACGCTACGCGGAGTTTCTGCCGGTGTTCGGTGGGCTTTCGATCTGGAAGTCGAACCCGAAGATCATCGAGCACATGCGCGAGAAGGGCGTGCTGTTCGCGAAGGCGGATGAAGTGCACAGCTACATGCACTGCTGGCGCCACAAGACGCCGGTGATCCTGCGCGCGACGACGCAGTGGTTCGCAGGGATGGACGACGTGCCGGGATACAACGGCGTCAAGCCGCCGGAGACGCTGCGCGCGACAGCGCTGAGGGCCGTGGAAGCCACGCAGTTCTACCCGTCGTGGGGCAAGGCGCGACTGCACGGCATGATCGCGAACCGTCCGGACTGGACGCTTTCGCGCCAGCGCCAGTGGGGCGTGCCGATGCCGTTCTTCATTCGCAAGGAAACCGGCGAGCTGCACCCGCGCACGCCGGATCTCATCGAGGCGGTCGCGAAGCGCGTCGAAGCCTTCGGAATCGAGGCGTGGCAATCGATCGCGGTCGAAGAGCTGCTCGGTGATGACGCGCCCTACTACGAGAAAGTCAAAGACACGCTCGACGTGTGGTTCGATTCCGGCGCGACCCACTTCACCGTGCTGCGCGGCTCGCACGCCGCCGAAAGCGCGTTCCCGGCGGACCTCTACCTCGAAGGCTCCGATCAGCACCGGGGCTGGTTCCACTCCTCGCTGCTGGTCGCTTCGATGATGGACGGCCGCGCGCCGTACCGGGCGCTGCTCACGCACGGGTTCGTGGTCGACGGCTCCGGCCATAAGATGAGCAAGTCCAAGGGCAACGTGATCGCGCCGCAGCAGGTGATGGACGAGCTCGGTGCGGACATCCTGCGTTTGTGGGTCGCGGCGACCGATTATTCCGGCGAGCTGTCGATCTCGAAGGAGATCCTGAAGCGTGTGGTCGAATCCTATCGGCGGATCCGCAACACGCTTCGCTTCCTGCTCGCCAATCTGGCCGACTACGATCATCGCAAGCACGCGCTGCCGGTGAACGAGTGGCTCGAGATCGACCGCTACGCGTGGGTGATGACGTGCGATCTGCAGCGCGCGCTCGTGCCATCGGAGCTCGGCTCGAAAGCGCCCGCCTCACCGGGTCATTACGGACAGTACGAGTTCCATCTCGTCGCACAGAAGCTGCAGACGTTCTGCTCCGAGGACCTCGGCGGTTTCTACCTCGACATTCTCAAGGATCGGCTCTACACGACGCCTGCCGACTCGCGTGCGCGGCGCTCGGCGCAGAACGCGCTCTATCACATCGCGCAGAGCCTCACGCGGCTGCTGGCGCCGATCCTGTCGTTCACCGCGCAGGAAGTGTGGGAGACCCTGCACGGCGACGAGGCCACCGTGTTCGAGCAGACGTGGTACGGCTTCGAGCTCCCGCTGGATGCCGATGAGCTGCGCGAGCGCTGGCAGCGTGTGCGCACGCTGCGCTCCGACGTGCAGAAGCAGCTCGAGCTTCTGCGCGTCGCCGGCCGCATCGGTTCTTCGCTCGCCGGCGAGGTTGCGCTGCACGCGAGCGGCGAAGCGGCGGATTTCCTGCGCTCCTTCGACGACGACTTGAGATTCGTGTTCATCACCTCGCAGGCGCAGGTCGTGCCCGACGGGCGCGCCGACGTCATCGAAACCGCGCTGCCGGGTGTGAAGATTTCGGTCGCCGCGAGCCCGCATCGGAAATGCGAGCGTTGCTGGCACTACCGCGCGGACGTCGGCGCCGATCAGGCGCATCCCGAGATCTGCGGGCGCTGCGTCTCGAACCTGTACGGTCCCGGAGAGCCGCGCACGCATGCGTAGGACCTTCCTCTGGCTGGGTCTCTCCCTCGTCGTCATCGTGCTCGACCGCGTGAGCAAGATCGCCATCAGCCGCGCGTTCGCGCTGCACGAGTCGCTGGAGGTGACGCCGTTCTTCAACCTCGTGCTGGTCATGAATCGTGGCGCCGCGTTCAGCCTGCTCGCGGATGCCGGCGGATGGCAGCGCGAGCTTTTCGTCGGCATCGCGCTGGTCGCCTCGGTGTGGATTGCGTGGCTGCTGCGCCGGCACGCCGCCGAGACGCTGTTCTGTCTCGCGCTCGCGCTCATTCTCGGTGGTGCGATCGGCAACGTCGTCGATCGCCTGCTGTATGGGGCCGTGGTCGACTTCCTGGATTTCCACGCGCTCGGCTACCACTGGCCCGCGTTCAACGTCGCGGACGCGGCGATCAGTTGCGGAGCCGTCCTGCTGGTGTGGGACGCGCTCCGCGGCAAGCGCAAACCCGCCACGGCGTAGGGCGCGCGCGGCGGGAGGGGCCTGCCGCGCGGGTATAATTGCTGCTTCGTTCGTTGCTTGTAACTCTCCCATGGAAGTCGTACTCGCCAAGCCCCGCGGTTTCTGTGCCGGCGTCGATCGCGCGATCGAGATCGTCGAAAGCGCGTTGCGCGAGTACGGCGCGCCGATCTACGTGAGACACGAAGTCGTGCACAACAAGTTCGTGGTCGACGACCTGCGTGCGAAAGGCGCGATTTTCGTCGAGGATCTCGCCGAAGTCCCGCCCGGCAGCACCGTGATCTTCAGCGCCCACGGCGTGTCGCAGGCGGTGCGGCGCGACGCCGAGGCGCGCGGCTTCCGCGTTTTCGATGCAACTTGCCCGCTCGTCACCAAGGTGCACGTCGAGGTCGCGAAAAAGCGCTCGCAGCAGCGCGAGATCGTGATGATCGGCCATCAGGGTCATCCGGAGGTCGAAGGTACGATGGGCCAGAGCAACGGCGGCATGTATCTCGTCGAGAGCCCCGAGGACGTGGAGCGGCTGCAAGTCGCCGATCCGGAGCGCCTGGCGTTCGTCACGCAGACGACGCTGTCGATGGACGACGCGAGGCGCACGGTCGAGGCGCTGAAAGCGCGGTTTCCGAACATCGTCGGGCCCAAGCGCGACGACATCTGCTATGCGACCCAGAACCGGCAGGACGCGGTCAAGGCGCTGGCGCGAGAAGTCGATGTCGTGCTCGTCGTGGGTTCTCCGAACAGCTCGAACTCGAACCGCCTGCGCGAGGTCGCTGCGAAGCAGGGCGTGCCCGCGTACATGGTCGATAACGCACAGGAGCTTCGGCCGGAGTGGCTGGCGGATAAAGACATCGTCGGCGTCACGGCCGGCGCCTCGGCGCCGGAAGTCCTGGTGAAGCAGGTGATCGACCGGCTCGTCGCGCTCGGCGCACACAACGTGCGCGAGCTCGCAGGCGCCGAGGAGCGGGTTACTTTCGCCCTGCCGAAGGCACTCGCGAAGCAGAGCTAAGCCGCGCGCTCCGCGCGTGCTTCTAGCGGATCGCCAGATCGGGCCTGAAGTCGAGCTCGAGCAGCTTCTGGCTCTTCACCGGTACACCGTTCTTCACCGCCGGTGAGAACCGCACGTCCCTGAACGCCTCGAGGGCGGCGCGATCGAATGCCGCCACGGGTGCACCGTCCACGAGCTGGGTCTTGCGCACGAAGCCGCGCTCGTCGATGAAGAGAGTCACCCGCACCGTCGCCGCCGGGCCGAGCGGACCGAGCTCGGCCGGATAGTCGAGCTTTTCGGGCGTGAGCGGTTGCGCCCGCACGTCGAGCTCCGACGCCGTGTACCACTTGTCGGGGAGGGGCATGTCGGGCCCGGCGCCGCCACGAGCCTGCTGGTGGTCGAGCGCTGTCGCGCTCTGCGCGCCGGCCTGCGCCGGCGACGTGCTGTCGTGTTGAGCAGCGGGTGCGTTGCCGGAGTCACGCGGGGCCAGGATCGCGTGCAGCACGGGCGCAGCCGCGATGTCGGCGCCCGAACCTGCGGATCCTGGAACGTACGCGCCGAGCGTGATGGCATGCAGCGCGATCGAAAGCACCGTGAACGCGGCGAGCCGGCCGACCGGGATCGGCATGCCGGCCATGGCGCCCTGGTGCGCAGCCGTAGCCACCGCGCTAGTTCTTCCAGCAGTACTGAACTGTCTGGGTGCCGAATTCGAGGCGTGTGCCCCGGCTGTCCAGCATCAGCACGCCGCACTTCGGATCGGCGACCAGGGGAATTGCACGCACGTTCACGCAGGTGTTCAGGTCAGTACAGGTTCCCTGGGGAACGACCGCCAGTATGTACCTGCCCGTCGTCGCATCGGCGGGGTTCTCGCCGGAGTACACGGCTGCTCCGCCCGCTAGGCCGAAAAGCGTCGCGAACTCCGCATTGTTCGCATAGCGGCTGTTCGCGGTATAGAAGCGCTCCTGAAGCTGAATGGCCTTCAGCAGCGCCGTCTGGCCTTGGGCGCGACGGCTCTTGGCGACGTGCTCGTTGTACCCCGGCAGCGCGACCGCCGCGAGCAAGCCGACGATCGCCACGGCGATCAGGAGCTCGATGAGCGTGAAACCGGCCCGTCCTCTTGTCACTGCCTGCCTCTCTCCGAGTTTCTTCTAGTTGACGATCTCGCGCCAGCTCACGCGGCCGCTGTTCGCTTTAAGCCCGATCCACCCACCCCATGGGACCGGGGTGCCCCCGCTGTTCATTACGGTGAAGCCGAGCGCGCCCTGCACGCCGGCGACCAATGGTCCGGACGTGCCGTAGATCTTCGACGACGTCTCTCCGCCGGTGCCGGCGACGCCACCCCGCACGACCACCGGCGTGGGCGTAACGCCGACTTCGGACTTGAGCCCGCTCGCACCGACCAGGACGCCACCAACGGTAATCTTGTCCTCAGCGTTCAGCACGTTGTCCTTCTTTACGTCCAGCACGACGCTGTCAATGCGCCCGCCGGTGCCCGGATCCACGATCATGATAAAGCTGCTGCCGCCGGCCTCGCACGGGTGGCTGGCCGGAATCAATGTCGTAAAAATGAGCCGGGAGGCGAGAAGCAGCGGCCGGAAGACGACCCGTTCGCCGTCCGTCGTCGAATCGCTGAAGTCGATGAACCACCCCAGCTTGGTCGTCCAGTCGATCTTCTCCGCGGTCAAGGCGCGCACGCCCGACGTCGAGTCGGTCGTCAACACCTGCTGCTGAAGCTGCGTGCGGTTCGAGACCGTCGTCTGTGCCTGGACATTGCTCTTGCCGTTGTTCTTGTCCCAGATGCCGTAGTACGTATTGCCGACCGTGTAAGGCGGCAGCGGGTCGGTCTTCTCCAGGAACTTGCCCGTGCCGAAGGAGATGATGAATCCGCCGAGATTGCGGTCGGGGTGCAGCGTGCCTTCCGCTTGCGCAGTGATTGGCTGCGGATTGTCTTTCGCGTCTTTCGCGGTGAACAGGATGACGCGGTTCGTATCATCCGACCACGTCTTCGGATCGGTATTGGTGAGATCGAACTTCCAGAAGTTGCCCTGAAGGTCACCCGCGTAGACGAAATCGGTCAGGCCGTCGGCATCGACGTCGGCCGTGAACGGCGGCGCGAGCCCGTTGGGCTTGCCTGCCGTGTTGAGCTTGGTATCGATCTTGATGTAGTCGGTCCCGTGCTCCCAGGTGCGGACCTTGCCGCCCTGCTTGCCCGTGGGGCCATCGAGAAAAATGACGAACAGCATCGCGCGCCCGCTGCCCTGGGCGGTATCCGGCTCGTCGTTGTTGTAGCCGCCGGACACGATCGCGGCCCAGCGATACCCCGTTCCCGACCTGACCTTGCGGATGGCGGGGCGGCCCGTGACGTAGCCGAGGTCGGGGTCGTCCTTGTCGGTGAACTCCCACAGTGCAAGCGTGCTGGCATTTTTCTCGGAGAACGTCTTCGGGTCGGTCACGTCGAGCGCGAAGAGTCCCTGGCCACCGAGCCCAAGGGCGCTCACGAGCACGGTTCGCCACGTATTGGCAGCGATGTCTGCCTTGAGCTGCACCTCATCCACGGCGGGAGCGCCGTCGACGAAGAACCGGTGCTGATAGTCCGGATTCGTAAGCTGGTTGAGCTTCGAGAACGTACTGCTCGGCACGTACGCGATCCGCTCCTGTCCGGTCTCCGCGTCGAAGCCGTGCAGCATGCCGTCGTTGGCGCCCACGTAGAGCATCGGTGTGCGGTTGAAGTACTTCTCGAAATGAAGGCGGAAGCTCGGGTCGGTACGCGTCGCGTTGGGGTAACCGACGAACGCCGGATCGGAGTTGACGATGTCGCCGAGCACGCTCTTCAGCCGTGGGCGGAACGGCCCGGACGGTTCCTGCTGGCTCGAATCGCCGCGGAGGTAGTTCAACCGGTTGGGACCGAGCTTGTCCAAGATCGCGGTTGACGGGTCGATGTTGAGCGCATCGTCGAGGCTTTTCACGTTGCCCGTGCGGAAGGGGACGCCGTCCCGCACCTTGTCCGCGTCGTCGAACGTGATGATCTCACGACCTGTGTTGAAGTTCGCGAGGTTCAACAACTGACCGGCATCCCAATCGGGCTGCGTTACGAATTCGGCCTTGTTGTCCTTGGTGATGATCCGCGTGGAAAGCAGCTGGCCCGCCCAGTGCGGACCGGCGTCGAAGCGCGCTTGATAGACACGGGTGATCGTCTGCAGCGACGTCGAGTTGGTGGCAGCGGAGGTGCCGGCGGTGTTGCCGCCGACGGAGCCGAGCGCTTCGCCGAGCGCAGCCACGAGGCCGATCGGATTCGTGACCAGGAAGTAGTTGTCCGGCGTGCCTTTGACTTTCCGGTCCCATTCGGAGGCCGTCGTCGCGGTCGCGGCGTCCGGCAGTTTGTTCTCGTTCTTGTCGTCGAAACCGCCGTACTTCGCGAGGTACCAGAGTGGATCCTTCAACTCGTTCGCGCCAGCGGTCTCGAGCGAGTACGTGTGCTGCGTCTCGCCCGTCTGGCCGCCGGAGCCCACGAGGTTACAGTCGACACAGCCTTTCACTCCGGCTACGCCGGGGTAGTTGAAGTGGTAGATGCCGGAATGGAACTGCGGCCCATCCTGTGTCGTTCCGCTGATGGAATAGCCGAAGCCTTGCGGATTCGCCGAGGATGCCGAGATTGCGTTGGTCTTGACGGTGATCGTGTTCTTCGTCACGTCGAGGAACCACTCGATCGTGCCCCACATGTCCTGGTCGTAGTCGCCGCCCTGTTCGGAATCTTCCCAGTTCACGTAAATCTTGCCGCGCTTGTTGCCCGCTTTGTCGGTGTCGAGCAGCACGTAACGCATGTCGACGAGACCACCGCCGCCGACGCCGCCGGGCGGTTTGAGCCCGGTCAAATCCAGACGGTAGATCGGCTGAATCACCACTTTCTGATCGTCCTTGCCGACGATCTCGATGCGCGGCGTATTGGTCGCGAGCTGGATGCCGTATGACGTTACTTTGAGCGACTGTTTGCCGATCAGCGTGGTCTCGTCGTACTTCAGGTCGGTGCGGATTTTGTTGGTCTTTGCCTGGTACGCCAGCCCGGCCATCAGATACGAACCGCCGAGCGTGGGACCTTCGGGGCAGATGCCGGATACGTTGCCGAGACCAGTGATCGTCTTGGGCGTGCACAGCTCGAAATCCGAATCTTTGGCGCCGGTGCTGCCGATTACTTTGCCGGCAAAGTATTTGCCGTCGGTGATCTTCTCAAGGTCGCCGATCTTATCGGTGAGGCTCGCGATATTGCCGGCCGCGTTGATGTCCGTTCCAGATTGCAGCCTCAAGTCGTCATCGTTGTCGGCGACGGCGGCATTCACTACGACCACGTTCAGGCTGGCGCAGTAATTGTTGGCCGTGATGAGCTTCTTGTTGATGCTCGCGAGCGGCAACCCGAGCTCGTTGTCCTTGCTGCCGGACGATGCGTACGTGTAATTCGGGTCCTTGGCGGCAAAGTAGCGGATCGCCTCGAAGAACACCTCCGACATCGGATTGCCCCAGCTCGTGCACTGATTCTCGTTGATCGACGTGAGCTGGTAGGTGCAGTTGTCGCCTTCCGCGCCGAGGTAGCCGTCCCTGCTGGCACCGGCATAGCGGTAGCCGTAAACGCGCATGTAGTTGAGCGTATTAATGATGCCAGGCGGCGAGCTCGCGGACGTCGCGGTGCGGGCGCTGCCGTCCTTCGGCCGGTACGGAAGGCGGAACGTCTTCCCATCAGCTTCCTTGAACGTCCCGTCGGTGGCGACGTTGATCTCGTCGCTCATCGGCGCGGGATTCTTGCGCAGCACGCCGCCCGAAACGTTGCGTGCGTGCGTCCCGGTCATCAATCCAAAGTGCAGGTTGCCGAGATCGCCATGTTCCTGCAGCACGCCCACGGGTTTGATGTTGCCGGCCGGATAGCGTTTGCACCTCTCCTTGTTTTCCTGCGGGCTCATGTCGAGAACCTGCAGCTTGCCGCCGTCGTCCACGCAGACCTGGACGCGCACGGTGAACTCGCCCAACTCGGGACCTGCAGGTGCATGCACCGCTCGCAGCGGACTTTCAGCGCTGGCGTTTTGCACCTCGGTGTACTGTGCGGTGTCACTGCGCGTCTCCGTACCGATGCCTGAGAGCGCGGCCTGATTACCGTTGCTGCGAAGACCGCCGCCGAACCCGCTCTGGAGGTTGTAGCGCTCCTCGCCCCACAGACACTGCACGCGCTCGTTCGCGTTCCACAGCGAGAAGTTGCCGCGCGCCACGCGCATGAGCGGCGCGTTCGTGTTCGTCTGCGATTTGGAATTCGGATCGGCTGCGTTCGCGGATCCCGGCGTGACGTTGCAGAAGGTAACGCCCGAGCTGCTGAGGTTATTGATGATCACGCTGGTGAGCGCAATGCCCGGGTCCGTCACACCGGTCGGATTGATCCTGAGCGTGAGCGAGCTTGCGGTGGGCACGGCGACGACCGTGGCCCACACGCGGCGCGTTCTGACGAACCGATCCGCGATCACGAGTTGATCGCCAGGATAGATGTAGTTGCTCACGGTGCCGGAAAATCGGATGGTGTGGTCACCGGCGGTTGCGGGCATAGGAAACGAGCTGAATGCCGCGCATGGATCCTTGGCCTTCGGCTGCTCCCAGCACGTGATCGTCTCGAGGCGCACGGTAGTGCTGGTCTGATCGTATGGCGTGAGCTGCTTGAGATCCTTGCCGTTGTACCACTTCGCCCAGGCGTGGGCGTCGGCCGGCACGAACGCGCGTTCCAGAACCGTTTCCGTCGGCTTTTTCGTCTTGAGATCGTAAGCTTCGTCCACAACCCGCATGCCGCCGTAAAAGATCTTCCGCACGGCGTCCATGCGCGTCATCGTGACCCAGTTCAGGAAGTTGCCGCTCCACTGGATGCCGTTGCAATACGCCGGCGCGCGGCCAAGGTCGGCTCCGGTTTTTGCATCCTTCTTCCGGTCAGTGCCGAAGTTCTGCGGCTCGAAACGACCGTTCTGATAGAAGTAGCACTTGGTCGGGTCGAAATACCCGTAGTACTCGATCGAGTGCTTGTACTCGAGGTCCAGCTGGCCGTCGTTGTCGAGATCGGTGTAGTCGTTGTAAGCCTTCTTGTAGAGCTGCTGGTCCTTCGAGATCGTGAGCATAACCTGCGGTGCGGGCTTGGCGCCGACGATCAGGGGCTCGTTCGCGAGATTGAGCAGCGCCGCGAGCGCGGGCTCGGTCACCATGCAGAACAGCGTCACCACAGTGACTGCTTTCCTGAAGATAGTCTTGCAGTTGAGCTTCATGGCGCTCTCCGTCTGCGATTCCGTGTGATTACAGTGCGAGAAACATTTCCTGCAGCGTTACCCGGGTGTTCGGATTGCGTCCGTAGCCGCGCGCAGTGATGCGGAAGAAGTTGCACAGCGTGGGATTGTTTTCGATTGCCATCGACTCGCCGTATTGCTGCAGGCAAAAGCCCTCGATCAGGTATCGCGGCTGACGCACCAGCGCGAACGTCGCGCCTCCGGTGCTGGCGAGCTTTGCTGCCCCCGTAATCTGCCCGAATTCGAGGCTCGGCGCGGCGGTCATCCTGGTTGCATCCGACAGGTCGACGAGCGGCAGGATCGCCCCGGGAAGTGTCTCGTAGTCGAGCCTCTGTGGCAGGCAGAGTCCCACGTAATCGGGAAGGCTGCTGCAGGTGCCTGCGGCGCCGTTGTCACCGAACTGGAAGATCTTCACCGGGTACTTACGACCGGTTCCGTTGAGAGGAATCCCGCTTATATCGCGCCGCGCGTCGCGCAATGCCGCCTCCGCCGCTTGCAGTGCCAGGCTCGCGTCGCGTGTGTTGCCGGCCATTCGCTCCTCCATCGTCGTGCTGGTCATCGCGGTGACGCCGAGCATCGTGAGCACGACGAGAAAAAGCAGGGTCACGATGAGGACGGCGCCGCGCTGACGTCGGCCCGCATGCAGAATGGTCGTAGCTGGGTTGGTCATGGCGCTCTGTTCCTCAAGCTGATCGTCATCGTGACCGCCCGTCGAATGCGTGTGTCATTCGCGGCCGGGATCGTCACCTCGTTAAGGTCGTACGTCTTCGTGTCCGGCGCCGCGTTGACGCTTGCGTTCGGGCTGCTGAAGAGCATCGCGATGCGAACCGCCCGAACATTGAGCGGCGTGATCGCGCCTGAAAACGGGACGAAGCGGTCGGCGACGAGGTCGAAGTCCTCGTCCTGTCCGAATGCAATCTGGAAATTCTCCACGTCAGCCACGAGCTCCTGGGGTGCCCCGCCGTTGACGCTGCAGTGAAGCGCCGGCCGTCCATTGGCGCCGTTCGCGATCGAAAACGTATTCACGACCATGCCAGCGGCAGCGACCGGGTTTCCCACGCAATCGACAATCGTGTTGTCTGCGCTGCCCGTTACTCCACCGTTGCCTTCGAAACGCACCGTGAGCGTGTCCGGCAGCGTTGATTTCGCGCCGGCATCCACGGCGCTGATGAGCGGCGCGGCCGCGGTGAAGATGTCTTCCGTGAACGTATTGGGCGAGCTCTTGTAGCCCGCGTGATGGATTGTGCGGTTCAGGACGTGATACGCGTAGCGGATGTTTTCCTGCATGCGCGAGAGGTCATCGGTCGTTGCGTAGGTCCTGCGGCTGTTGACGAACAGAGAGGCAACCGCAATCGTGAGAAGCAGGCCGATCGTGAGCGAGACCATGATCTCGACCAGCGTGAATCCGCGCTCGCCCATTCGATCGCTCATGGATTGAACGAAGTCCAGAACAACTGTCGCTCCGGGTTCGCGCCTGCGCGTGTCGTTCGGTGGTCCGTCCACCAGATCTTTATCACGTACGCAACCTCGCCGATGTTGTCGCATTCGGTTGCGGTGGGCTCGCCGTCGGTCGGCGTGGAATCGCGGCAGACGACCCCTACGCCCCCGGGCAGGAGCTCGCTCACGCGCGTCTGCCACTCGAACCTGTCGTTCGCGGCGAGCTCGGTGGGCGTGCACGAACCGGTCGGATCGGTGCAGCTCGGCACTGCGCTCGCATAGTCCGCCGTATCGGATTTGTTGTACTGCCCTTCGAGCGTTGTGCCGCCGCCGCCGACGCCGGCCGGATTCGCCTTCATGCGATCGATCATGTCGGCCGCCAGCGCCGTAGCCGTGAGCCGCAGGCTCGCGCTGTGATTGTGCTTGAGGGCGTAGGCTTGCAGGCCCGCGATTCCGAGCAGCCCGAACGCGATGATCACGATCGAGATCAGGATCTCGAGCATCGTGAAGCCGGCGGTGCGATGAGCTTGCATATTCAGCATGCGGGAGCAAAGCCACCGACGCCGCAGGTGATCTTGGAGACAGCCGGCCTGCCGCTCGGAATGATCCGCACGAGCCGGCCGGCGTCCGGGGTGGTGCGGCCGTCGCACAGCGCAAAGGCCGCACCGGTCACGCCGGTCGTGCCGACCGGCGAGTACCCCACCGAGCGGCCTCCCGAAGCGAGGGGCGCGTCGCCGCACGTCTGAACGGTTATGCGGTTGGCGGCGGCGATGTCCGTGTCGAACAAGGTGCGTGCCTTCAAGAGGTCCTCGTTGGCATCACGCCGACGGTCTCCGTCGAGATCCGGAAAGATGATCCACCCGCGGTTCCACTGGATCGTATTGCACTGGACATTGTTCGTGCTTGCGCAGATGAACACGGTCACGTTCAGCTTCGAGGCTTCGCTGCGCGCGAACGAGAGATCGGCTATGAGGTCGTTGGCCGCCGCGCTCATGCGCATGTTCATGAGCGCCGTGCGGAAGCTCGGCGCCGCCACACCGACCAGGATCGCGACGATCGCGAGCGCAACCATCACCTCGACGACGGTGAAGCCGCCCGGACGATGTCTCTGGATCGAAGTTAAAAGCATGACCTTGGAATTGTGGTCAATGTCCCCGTAATTTGCGAGGGCGTTCCGATAAGCGGCGTCGTCTGCGGAACCGATGGCAAACACACCGTGAAAAAGTCACGGCCGCGTTGCGCCGTGCGCCTGCAGCGCCGCGCGCGCCGTGGCCGTGAGCCGCACTCCGGCGCGCGCGCGCTCGACCAGTCCCCGTGCTTCGAGGCTGTCGATGTGCGCGTCCGGAATCCAGTCGCCGCGGGAGAGCCGCGAAAGCGTTCCCCGCTCCAGGTTGGTCAGCTCGACCACCGGCCTCAGCACGGCCGCGTCGCCGGTGTCTTCGAGCGGACACCAGAAATCATCGGATCCAGCGTTGTCTTCGAGCATGGCGTTTCCAGTGCGTGACGCACGGGACAATAGTCCTGTCGAGGCTATCCGGCATGTGCACTGCTTCACATTTCTCTGGGGTGCCGATGAGCGGCCGGGACAGTCTGACGAGCGGTGGGACAGGGAGCCGATGAGCGATCCGATCCATCTCGTGTGCGCGCAGTGCGACACCGTTAACCGGGTATCGCGCGAGCGTGCGCTGCAGGCGCGATGCGGCCGCTGCAAGCAGCCGCTTTTTGCAGGGACGCCCGTGCCCGTGGACGATCGGAATTTCGACGTCCACATCGCAAAGAACGACGTGCCGGTCGTGGTCGACTTCTGGGCCGCGTGGTGCGGCCCGTGCCGGATGATGGCTCCGCACTTCGAGCGCGCGGCAGCCGAGCTCGAGCCGCAGGTGCGGCTGGCGAAGCTCGATACGGAGGCCGCGCCGCGCACCGCAGCGCGCTTCGGGATTCGCGGGATTCCGACGCTTGCGGTGTTCCGCGGTGGAAAAGAGATCGCGCGCCAGTCAGGCGCTATGGACTATCCCAGCCTGCTCCGCTGGATTCGCGCACACGTCTAAGCCGGGAACGCTCATGCAGTGCACGGCTCGCGTAGTTAGTTGCCGCGGGAAGGGTGCCGCTGGTCCGACTCGAACGGACGACCTGACGCTTACGAAGCGCCTGCTCTACCAGCTGAGCTACAGCGGCGTGAAAAGAGCCCGAAATTTTACCAGAAACAACCGGCTACGCGGCTTTGCGCGCGGCTTCGGACTTGATCGCCCAGACGGCTTTCTCGAGATCGGCTTCGTTATTGAAGAACGACATCGAGACCCGCAGCGCATCGTCCTTGACGTTGACGACCACGCGGTGCTTTTCGAAGAGCCGCTGCATGAGCTCCGTGGCATTCGGCACGATCACATTAACGATGTGCGCGCGCTCTTCCCACGCATCGGGCGTCTGCGTGCGCAGCCCTGCGGAGTTCAGCAGCGTCAGGCAGGCGGACGACAGCTCGCGCACTCTGTTCTCGACGTGCGTGAGACCGATCGATTGCAGGAACGCCGCGCCGCGGTCGAGGACGCGCACACCGAGGAAGTTCGGATTGCCGCCTTCGAAGCGGTGCGCCACGCGCACGTAGTCGAACTGGCTGTTGGCGTGCGCGCTGCGCAGCGGTGAGCCCGCCGCGGCCGGCGCTTTGACGAACGGGGTGGCGAGCGCGTCGACGAGCGCTTCGCGGCAGTACACGATGCCGCTGCCGGTCAGACCGAAGAGACCTTTGTGCCCGCCGATCGCGATCACGTCCGCGCCGAGCGCCGACAGCGGTTGCGCGAGGATGCCCGCCGCCTGCACGCCGTCCACGACCAGGCGGATATCGCGCTCGCGGCAGACGCGACCCAGCGCCGGCAGATCCACGCGATAGCCGTTGCCGTACGTGACGTACGCGGTCGACACGACCCGCGTGCGCGCGTCGATTTGCTCCACGAACGCGTCCACGGGCAGCCGGCCGTCGCGGTGCTGCGCGTAGCGGATCTCCACGCCTTTCGCTTCCCAGTGCTTCCACACCCACACGTTCGCGACGTGCTCGAGATTCGTCAGCACGACGTTGTCGCCGGCCTTCAGATCGAAGCCGTGCGCCGCGATGTTGAGCCCCTCGGTCGTGTTCTTCGTGAACGCGATCTCGGCCGGCTTCGCGCCGAGCAGCGCCGCCAGCTTCTCGCGCGTGTTCGCGATGTTCGTCGCCGACCACGCGTCGGCCCCGGCGTTTTCGTACACGTCGCGGGTGTAATCGGCCATCGCTTCGGCCTGGCAGCGCGGTGCGATGGTCTTACGCGCGACGTCGAGGTACGTCCAGCGCTCGAGCGTGGGAAAATCCTGTCTGAGTGCTGCCCAGTCGGGGGTGCTCATATCGCTCCTGTTCATGGGGCTGCTTAAACGCCTCACAGCGTTCCGGAGATGCCGCCGTCGAGATTGACGCTGGTGCCGGTGACGTAGCTCGCGCGCTCCGAGACGAGGAACGCGATGACGTCGGCCACTTCCTCGGCCTCGCCCACCCGTCTCATCGGGATGTCCTTGGCGGCTTCGGCGTAATACTGCTCCGGCGTCCTGCCATCGCGCTTGTAGCGGCGCTCGTGCTGGCCGGACTTGATCTTGCCGATGCACACGGTGTTCACGAGGATATTGTCGGCAGCGAACTCCTTGGACATCGCTTTGGTGATCGCCAGACCCGCGGCGCGCGACACGCTGGTGGGATACGACTGCGCACCGGGCTGCTTCGCGCTGGAGATCGTGATATTGACGATGCGGCCGCCGCCGTTTTTCTTCATGTGCGGCACGACGAGCCGCGAGCAGCGGATCGCGCCGAACACCTTGAGCTCGAGATCGTTCGACCATTCCTCGTCGGTCAACTCGAGAAACGCGCCGCGCTTCGAGGTGCCGGCGTTGTTCACGAGGATGTCGACGCGACCGAAGCGCTCGATCACCGCCTTCATGAACCGCTCGATATCGGCGGCCTTGCTCATGTCCGCGGCGACGCCGAGCGCCTGCACGCCGAGCTTCTGGATTTCGCCCGCGGTTTCGTCCACCGCCTGCTTCGTGCGCGCGCAGATCGCGACGTTCGCACCTTCCTGTGCGAGCCTGAGCGCGGTCGCTTTGCCGATGCCCTGCGTGCCGCCGGTGACGACGGCTATCTTGCCCTTCAATCCGAGATCCACGCGCGCCTCCGGTGTCGTTCGAGAGAACGGCGATTGTAGAATAGGTCATGCTCTGGTTCCCGTGCGGTTTCGCGCGATCGCGCTTGCGCTTCACACTTCTTCTCGTCGCCGTACTCCTGCTCGGGCACGGCGCGGGCATTTCGCCGCGCGCCGCGAGCGCCGCGCAGCAGGAGCTCACGGTGGATGCCCTTTCCGTCGTGAAGATCCGCAGCCACGCCGTGCGCGATGCGCGCAGCGCCGCCACGCTCGGCACTCAGCGTGAAGGCACGGGCGTAGTCATCGATGCGAGCGGCCTCGTGCTCACGATCGGCTATCTCATTACCGAAGCCGAAAAGGTCGAGCTCACCACGGCCGACGGCAAGGTATTCCCGGCGACGGTGATCGGCTCCGAAGCGAGTACCGGCATGGGCCTCGTGAAGGCGCTCGCGCCGCTCCCGGTGAAGCCGGTGGAGCTGGGGCAGTCTGCGAGCGTTGGGGAACGCGATCTCGTTTTGATCGTCGGTTTCGACGGCGTCGCGCCGGCTTACGTCGTATCCAAGCGCCCGTTCGTCGGCTACTGGGAGTATCTGCTCGACGAGGCGATTTACACTGCGCCGGCGACGGTCAACTGGCAGGGCGCCGCGCTGCTGTCGCGCGACGGCAAGCTGCTGGGCATCGGTTCGCTCGCGGTGGGCAATGCGATCGGCGGGCAGCAGGCGCTTCCCGGGAATCTCTTCGTGCCGATCGATGCCGTGAAGCCGGTGCTGGGCGACATGATCGCGAACGGCAAATCGACCGCGAAGCCGCGGCCGTGGCTCGGCGTGAATACGCAGGAAGTACAGGGCAATCTGATCGTCACGCGGGTGTCGCCCGAGAGCCCCGCTGATGACGCCGGCCTGAAGAGAGGCGACGTCATCGTCGGCATTGGCGGCAAGCCGATCCAGGGCCAGGCGGATTTTTACACGAAGCTCTGGGCGACCGGCGAAGCCGGCGTTGACGTGCCGATGGAAGTGCTGAAAGGCAATCAGGTCGAAACATTCGTCGTGAAGTCGCGCGACCGCAACAGCTACTTCCGCGCCGCGCCGGTGTATTGATGCAGGCTGGCGGACGGCTCACGCGGCCGGTGCGTCACTGACGCACCCTGCGACACACTCCCATGAAGACTCTACACTCGAACACATGACGAACATCGTCGGCAAGGAGCACTGGACCCGCAAGGGGGAGGTCAAGCTTTTTCTGTGGGAGAAGTACGCCGGCAGTCCCGATCCGCAGAAGCCGACGGTGCTGTTCGTCCACGGCTCGTCCATGGCCTCGCAGCCCACGTTCGATCTCGAGGTGGAAGGCCGCGCCGATTCATCGGCAATGGACTGGTTCGTGGACCGCGGCTTCAACACGTGGACGCTCGACATGGAAGGCTACGGCCGCTCCGACAAGAGCCGCGACATCAACTTCGACATTGCGAACGGCGTGGACGACCTTGCCGCGGCGTCGGACTACATCATGAAGACGCGCGGGGTGAAGAAGTTTTACGTGTACGGCATCTCGTCCGGCGCGCTGCGCGCGGCCCTCTTCGCGCAGCGCCACCCCGATCGCGTCGCACGTCTCGCCCTCGATGCATTCGTCTGGACGGGGAAAGGCAGCCCGACGCTCGCCGAGCGTGCGAAGAAGCTGCCGGAGTTCCAGAAAACGAACCGGCGGCCGATCGATCGCGCCTTCGTGCATTCGATATTCAATCGCGATCATCCCGGCTGCGCCGAGGAGAACGTGATCGAGGCGTTCGCCGACGCGATTCTCGCGCTCGACGATTCGGTGCCGACGGGAACCTACGTCGACATGTGCTCCAGGCTGCCGGTGGTCGATCCGGAGAAGGTCACGGCGCCGACGATCGTCATGCGCGGCGAGTTCGACGGCATCGCGGCTTTCGACGATCTCATCGAGTTCTTCAAGCGTCTGCCGAACCGCGACAAGCAATTCGCGGTGATGGCCGGCATCTCGCACGCGAGCTTTCAGCAGATCAACTACCGCACCGTTTATCACATCCTGCACGCGTTCTTCACGCAACCGGAGCCGATCTACCGCGGCTGACACGCGCGAGCAGGGAGCAACGGATGACACGTTCGATCGCAGTTTTCGGGGCGCTGCTGTGGACGCTGGGCGCGGCGGCGGCCGATTATCCATCGAGGCCGGTGCGCCTCGTCGTGCCCTATGCCGCCGGGGGATCGACCGACACCCTCGCGCGCGTGATCGGCGCGCGTCTGACGGAGCGCATCGGCCAGCAGGTGGTGATCGACAATCGCACGGGCGGGGGAACGATCATCGGCACCGCGATCGTGGCGCAGGCGGTGCCCGACGGTTACACGCTCCTCATGGCGACGCCGCCCTTCGCGGTCAACCCGGCGCTGCACGCGAAAGTGCCGTACGAGCCCACGCGTGACTTCGCGGCGGTGACCAATGTCGCCGGCTCGACCAATCTGCTGGTCGTGCATCCGTCGGTGCCGTCACAGTCGGTGAGGGAGCTCGTCGCGCTTCTGAAATCGGCGCCCGGCAAGTACAACTATGGATCGAGCGGCGTGGGCGGCGCCGGCCACCTCGCGATGGCACTCTTCGCGAGCATGGCCGGTCTCGATCTTGTGCACGTGCCGTACAAGGGCGGCGCGCCGGCCGTCGCCGACCTCGTCGCCGGGCGGCTCCACCTCATGATGGCGAACCTGACGACGGCCCAGCCTCATATCCGCGCCGGGCGGTTACGCGGCCTTGGCGTCGGGACGGCCAAGCGCACGCCGCTCTTTCCGGAGCTGCCGACGATCGCGGAAGCGGGCGTCGCGGGCTACGAGGCGAACAACTGGAACGGTGTGGTCGTGCCCCGCAATACGCCGCGGGCGGTGATCGAGCGGCTGCACCGCGAGATCGTCGCGGCGCTGAACGAGCCGGAGACCGCGAAGCGTCTGCTCGGGCTCGGGCTCGAACCGATAGGCGACACGCCGGCCGAATTCACGCACTATCTCGGGTCCGAAGCCGTGAAGTGGGGCAGGCTCGTCAGGAGCGCCGGCATCAAGCCCGAATGAACGTCATCGAGGAGCAGCCATGAAACCGTTGAATCAGCTCACCGCCACCGAAATCGTGCAGGCGATCGGCGCGGGTAAGACGACTGCGGAAGCAGTCGCGCGTGCGTGTCTCGCGCGCATCGAGGAACGCGAGCCGGCGGTGCTGGCCTGGCAGTTTCTCGATCCCGATCTCGTGCTGAAACAGGCGCGCGAGCTCGACCGCCGCGGCACGGTCGGCGCGCTCCAGGGCGTGCCGGTCGGCATGAAAGACATCATCGATACGCACGACATGCCGACGGAGTACGGCTCGCCGATCTACAAAGGCCACCGCCCCGTCGGTGACGCCGCGTGCGTCGCGCTGACGCGCAAAGCCGGCGGCGTAATCATGGGCAAGACCGTTACCACCGAATTCGCGAACCGCCATCCCGGCAAGACACGCAACCCGTTCGATCCGGCGCGCACGCCCGGGGGATCGTCGAGCGGCTCCGGCGCGGCCGTCGGCGACTACATGGTCCCGCTCGGCGTGGGCACGCAAACTACCGCTTCCACGCTCCGGCCTGCGTCGTTCAACGGCTGTGTCGGTTATCGCCCGACGTGGGGCGACATCCGCTGCGTCGGCGTGAAGGAGGCCGCGGGCTCGCTGGATACGCTGGGCCTCATCGCACGTTCCGTCGACGACGTGGCGCTGTACCGCGATGTGCTGATCGGCACGCGGCCCGACCCGTTGCCGGACATCGATCCGCCGCGCATCGGCTTCTGCCGCACGCCGGTGTGGGACCAGGCGGAGCCGACGACGCAGTCGATGCTGGAAGGTCTCGCGAAGCGGCTCTCCGCCGCCGGCGCGGACGTGAAAGACGCGACGCTGCCGCCGGAGTTCGCACGGATTCCCGGCGCGCACCAGTGGATTTCGAGCTTCGAGTTCTCGCGCAATTTTTCGTGGGAAGTGAACAACCGCTGGGAGCTGATCAGCGAGACGCTGCGCAACGGCCGGCTGAAGGACGGGCTCTCGTGCTCGTTCGAACAGTATCGCGACGCGCGCGAGTTCGCCGCGCGTTGCCGCGCGGCGGTCGACGCCATCATGGGCGACCGCGACGTCTTCCTCGTGCCGGCCGCGGCGGGCGAAGCGCCCATCGGCCTCAATTCGACCGGCAATGCCGCGTTCTGCGCCATCTGGACGACGATGCACGTGCCCGCGGTGACGCTGCCGCTCTTCAGAGGGCCGAACGGCCTTCCGGTCGGTGCGCAGTTCGTCGCGCGCCGCAACGACGATCGCAAGCTCATGGCCGCGTGCCGCTGGGTGATGCGTAACGCCGCGTGAGGTGAGCGTGCCGTCCTGGCTGCTCCCGGCGGTCAAGCTGATCCTGCCTCACGTGGGCAACATCGTCGCCGCGGCGAAGCCCGCATTCACGAAGCACAGGGAAGCGGCGGACAAAACGACGGTGGCGCAGCAGATCGCGGAGCTCCAGTCCGCCGCCACCGAGAACGCCGCGCTCGTGAAAGAGCTCGCGGAACAGCTGCAGCTCACGATCACGGCGCTCGAGCAGGGTGCGGCGCAGACCCAGGAGCGTGTGCGCCGGCTCTACGCGATCAGCGTGTTCGCGGTGCTGATCGCGCTCGCGGCGCTGCTCGTCGGCATCATCGCGCTCGTCGGCCCCTGATGCCGTCGTTCCGGCAAAAAGCCGGAATCGATCTCAGCGTCTTGCCTTCAGGACTTTCTCGGCTTTTTTCAACGCCGCGTCTTCGACCCAGATAATCGCGCCCCAGCGTCCTTCGCCGGCGCTGAGCGCGTCGATTCCGATCACATTCACGCGCTCGTCGGCGAGGGATTCGAGGTGCTGCGCGAGCGCACCGGGACGATCGTCGCCCTGGATCATGAAACCGCTTTTTTCGGGACTGAACTGAAGCCCCGCTTTCTTCACCACGCGCCGAAAGGCACGCGGGTCTTCCGGGACGACGTCGATCTGCGCGCGGCGTCCGCGCGGCACGCCGCTGCACGCGAGCAGGTTGATGCCCGCGCTCACGAGCGTCGAAAGCACGCTGAACGCCTGCGCCGGCTTGTTCGGCACCTGGATCGAGAAGTACTCCACCTTGCGAACGCTGTCGGGCATGAGGGTCTCCTAAAGCGTGAAGCGCATCGCGGCGACGAGCGCGCCGGGCAGTGTGGCGCTCGCCATCGAACGCTCGTCGTACGTGGACGTGCTCGGCATGAGCTCACGCCCGCGCGTGAGATGCAGGAGGTTCTCGCCGAACAGCCGGTACAGCGTGTCGTCGAAGCGCAGCGGCAAGACCGGGGCGCGTATGCGCCCGTCTTCCACCAGGAACGTGGCGAAGCGCGTCATGCCGGTCATGCGTGCCGCCGCCTTGTCCGAATAGTTGAGATACCAGAGATTGCCGATGTACAGGCCGCAATCGAGCGCCGCGAGCACATCGTCCTCCCCGAGCTCGCCGGGCGCAAGATCGAGCGCGTCGGGCGTCTCGCGCGCATTCGCGCCGTTCGATGTCAGACCGTACTCGCGTGCGGAACGGGGAGACACGAGACTCTGCGCGAGCGCACCGCGATCGATCAGCACGACTTCGGCGGGTCTTGCGAACCCGTCTTCCTGGAACGGCGGCGCGAGCGCCTCCGCGATGCGCTCGGTGAGCGTCACTTTCGGTGACAGGCGTTCGCCGTGCGCCATGCGTAAGAGGGCGCTCTGCCGGGTCGCGCGTGCGCGCGCGGAGAACGCATTCCACGACAGCAGCCCGGCGATCTCCTCGAGCGCGCGGGGCGCGAGATAGGCGCGGTATTCGGCGGGCTCGAGCGTGACGCTCGGGATGCGCAGGAGCTCGAGCTGCCCGAGCGAATCCGCGAGCTTTGCCTGGAACTGCAACGCGTCCCAGTCGAAGCCGGCATACGCCTCCTTTACCGCGCGCGCGCCGTCGAGGTGCAGGCTCCAATCGAAGCTGAAGGTGTCGGCTTCGTGCCAGTTGCGCTGCCCGAGCGAAGTCGTAAGTCCTCGGCAGATCGTGCCCGCGGCGTAGAAGCCGACGAAATCGACATCCGCAGCCGAGCGCACCACCTCTTCGATCACTTCGGGCGCTTGCGGCAGGCGGCCGCGCCGTCCGGTGCACGCGGAGTGCGATGCCTCGCAGATCGCGAGCCACGGGTCTTCCGGAATTTGCGAGAGCTGCTCGCGCAGCTTCTCCATCGTGTCGCGGGCTACACCGAAATCGTCGGCCGAACCCGCGAGCGCGATCCGTGCCGAAGTCTGACGCCTCGCGCGAACGAGGCGGATACCGAAAAACCGCTGCTCCACCGTCCCGGCCTGCCGCACGCGCGCGCGATTGAACCGTACGAAATCCGAGCGCTCGCCGGACAGCGTGCAAAGGAGAATCTCGTTCGCGTGGAGCTCGCGCTCGAGTGCCGCGGCGAGATCGAAGAAGGCGTCTTTCACTCGCCGCCGAACACTTCCACGTCGCCGAACAGACAGGCGGGAGCGGCATGGCCGACGTGTATCACCTGATTCGGCTCGCCCTTGCCGCAGTACAGGGTGCCGTGCACTTCGAACGTGTCGCGGTTCCCGACCATGCGCAGGCTGCGCCAGAAATCGGCGGACACGCCGCGATAATTGGGATTGCGGACCACGCCCTTCACTTCGCCGTCTTCGATCAGCTCGCCCCGCTCGCAGCCGAACTGGAACTTGTTGCGCGAGTCGTCGATCGACCACGAGACGTTCGTGCGCATGAGCACGCCGCGGCGGATCGAGCCGATCATCTCGTCGAGGGCGCTCGAGCCCGGTTCGACGTTCAAATTCGCCATGCGGTCGATCGGCGGCCGGTTCCATGCGCCGGCGCGCGCGTTGGCGGTGCCGGGCAGGCCCGATCGCAGCTGCGAGATGCGACCGCCCAGCGGCCGCTCGAGCATGCCGTCGCGGATGAGCCACGCCTTGGAAGCGCGCTCGCCTTCATCGTCGAACGCGTAGCTCGCGATCTCTTCGGGGATCGTCGGATCGAACGTCACGTTGAGCAGCGGCGAGCCATATCGGTAGTGCCCGAACATGTCGGGCGTGACGAAGCTCGTGCCGGCGTAGTTGCGCTCGTCCCCGAGTATGCGGTCGAGCTCGAGCGGGTGCCCGATCGACTCGTGGATCTGCAGCATCATCTGGTCCGGCATGAGCAGGAGGTCCATACGACCGGACGGGCAGTTCGGCGCGAGCAGCAGCTCCAGCGCCTCTTCCGCGACACGGCGGCCGCATCCGACGAAGCCGCTGCGCCGCAGGTTTTCGAGCCCGCCCTGCTGCGCGTGCGCGAAGCTGCGAATCTGCGTCTCGGTGTCGCGGTTCGCCGCCGCATGCAGGTACGGCACGGAGTAGGTAAAGCGCTGCCGCACTTCGCCGCCGGTATTCGTGAGGTAGATCTGCTCCACTTCGCGCAGCTCGAGCGCGGCGTAGCGCTCCACGATGCGGGCATCCAGACGCGCGTCGCGGCATTCGTCCGCGAGCAGATCGTAGAGCTCGCTGCGCGACAGCGTGACGGCCGCCGCAGGCGCGATGCGCTCGCCGCGCGGCGCGGGCATATCGCCCGGCACGAACCGGTGGACGCTGGAGGACGACGTCGCCTGCGCCCACGCGGTGGCGCGATCGAGCGCGGCCTGCAGACCTTCGATCGAAGTGTCGCTGGTCGCGCAATACCCGCAGCCGCCGTCGACGATCGCGCTCATCATCACGCCGCGGTCCAGCGCGAGCTTTGGCGGCTCGACGATGTCTTGTCGCACCGCGAGCACTTCGCGCGTCTCCTCGACGCCGCGCAGTGACCAGAACGGCGCGCGCGAGCGCAGGAACTTCGAGCGGGAGCGGAGAACGTCGGTCACGGGCGTGTTGCTGGCGATGCAGGGAACATTGTAATGTCGGCGAATGAAGCAACCGCTCGATGTTCTCGGGCTTTACCCGCCGCACGATTACACACTGCACGGCGCGGCTGCGAGCCGTGCAAGCCGTGAGCCCGGACGGCTCTTCATCCGCCATCGCGACGAGACGTGGAGCTGGGCGCGGTTCGAGCTCCAGGTGAGACAGGCCGCTTCGATGCTCCTCGATCGCGGCATCCGCAAAGGCGATCGCGTCGCGGTAATAGGCCGCAACAGCGCGGGTCACGTGATCATGCTGTTCGCGCTCGCACGCATCGGCGCAATCATGGTGCCGGTGAATCCGGAGTTCGGCGTCGAGGAAGCGCGCTACGTGCTGCACCACGCGGAAGTGAGCGGCGTCGTCGCCGACGCGGAAGCGCTGCCGGTTGCGCGCACCGCCTGCGCGGGCTTGGCCGTCCCGCCATGGTTTCTCATGCTCGACACCGCACGCGATGGCGTGCAGACGCTGCGCGACGCGATGTCGACCGCGGTCGAGCGCGAGCTGCCGCGCGACGTGAGCGCAGACCACACGGTGCTCATCGTCTATACCTCGGGCACGACGGGTTTCCCGAAAGGCGCGATGCACAGTCAGAGAAGCTTCGTCACCGGTGGCGAAGCATTCGTGCAGCGCGTGTATCTCCAGCAAGACGATCGGGTGATGATCGTGCTGCCGCTCTTTCACATCAACGCGCTCTTCTATTCCGTCGCCGGGACGCTCGCCGCCGGCTGCAGCATGCTGATCGTGCCGCGCTTCTCCGCATCCACGTTCTGGCAGACGGCCGCCGATCACGGCGCGACCGAGGTGAACATCATCGAAGCGATCGGCACGATCCTCGCGAACCGCCCGCGCTCGGAGTTCCGGCCGGATCATCGCATCCGCGCCGTATACGGTGTGCGCCACAGCATGGAGGCGACGTTCCGCGACGAGTTCAAGATCCCGCATCTCATCGGCGGTTACGGCATGACCGAGATCCCCGGTGTCACCTGCAATCCGGTCGAAGGTCTGCGCAAGGCCGGCAGCATGGGGCCGGTCGGGCGTCACCCGGATCCTTCGCGTGCGTGGGCGCAATGCCGGGTCGTGGACGATGAAGGCCGCGACATCGGTGTGAACGAAGAGGGCGAGCTCCTCGTGAAGACGCCGATCGTCATGCAGGGCTATTTCCGGGACCCGGAGCAGACGCGCGAGGCGTTCGTCGACGGCTGGTTCAGGACCGGCGACCTCGTGCGCCGCGACGAGGACGGTTACTTTTTTTTCGTCGCGCGCAAGAAAGACATCATCCGGCGCCGCGGCGAGAACATCGCCGGCGCGGAGCTCGACCGCGTGATCGGTTCGCATCCCGCGGTCCACGAAGCCGCGGCGATCGCGGTTCCGGCGGAGCTCGGAGAGGACGAAGTGCTGGTCGCGGTCGTGCTGAAGCCGGCTCATCATGCGAGCGCAGAAGACATCGCGCAGTGGTGCCGCGAGCGTCTCGCGCCGCAGAAGGTGCCGCGCTACGTGCTGTTCGTGGACGATCTGCCGCACACGCCGACGCACAAGGTCGCGAAGGCGGTGCTGAAGAAAGAGCCGATGCTGAAAGAGCACGCGGTGGATCTGCAAGAAGAATGAGGAGGAGAGAGTGAAGAAAGCAACCGTTGCGCTGCTCTGCGGCGCTTTGAGCATCGGCCTTGCGCACGCGCAGACCGCCGCGACGTTTCCGTCGAAACCGCTCCGCGTGATCGTGCCGTATCCGCCCGGCGGCGGGTCCGACACCATCGTGCGGCCGCTCGCGCAGCGCATGTCCGAGAACCTGAAGCAGCAGGTGGTGATCGACAACCGCGGCGGCGCGAGCGGCAACATCGGCATGGAGCTCGCCGCGAAGGCGCCGCCGGACGGCCACACGATCGTTTTCGCGCTGACCGCGCAGCTCGCGGTGAATCCGGCGCTGTTCAGGAAGATCCCCTACGACCCGGTGAAGGATTTCGACCCGATCACGCTGCTCGCGACCGGACCCTACGTGCTCGTGGTTCACCCCTCGCTGCCGGTGAAATCGCTGAAGGAGCTGATCGCGCTGGCACGCGCGAAGCCGGGACAGATCGTCTATGCGTCGTCCGGCAACGGTAGCGGGGGGCATCTCGCGAACGAGCTCCTGAACAGCATGGCGAAAGTGAAGATGCTGCACGTGCCGTACAAGGGCGGCGGCCCCGCGCTCGTCGATCTGCTGGCGGGCAACGTGCAGGTGTTGTTCGCGACATGGGTCTCGAGCCGCGCGCACATCCAGAGCGGCCGCATACGCGCGCTCGCGGTCAGCACGGCGAAGCGGCTGTCGGGCGCCGACATTCCAACGATGGCCGAAGCGGGGCTGCCGGGTTACGACGCGGGCGTGTGGTATGCGTTCCTCGCGCCCGCCGGAACGCCGAAGGACATCGTCGCGAAGTTGAGCGCCGAGATCCTGCGCGCGCTCAATCATCCCGAGTACCAGGCGCTGCTCGCGAAGGCCGCGATCGAACCGGTCGGCAGCACGCCGGAAGAGCTTTCGAGGTACATGAAATCGGAGCTCGTGAAATGGGCGAAAGTGGTGAGAGACGCCAATGTCCAAGTGGACTGAGCGACGTGGTGACGACGTGACGCGGTGACGAAGTGATGCGGTGACGAAGGGCGTAGGGTGCGCCAATGGCGCACCGCCAAGGAGAACGATGTGGCGACGAAACGGACGAAAAAGGATGATCTTTTTGAAGCGGGGCTCAAGGTCCGCAAGAAAGTGCTGACGGCGGAGTACGTCGATCGCCAGTTCGCCGGCGCCAGTGACTTCACGCTGCCGATGCAGGAGATGGCGACGCGCGCGTGGGGTCTCACGTGGGCGCGACCGGGGCTCCCGCACAAGATTCGCAGCATGCTGAACATCGCATTCCTCATCGCGCTCGACAAGCCCGAGGAGCTGGACACCCACGTGACCGGCGCGCTGCGCAATGGCGTCACGCCCGACGAAATCCTGGAGGTCATCATCCAGTCCGCCGTGTACTGCGGCTTCCCGGCTGCGCTCAGGGGCACGCGGATCGCGCGTCAGGCGCTCGAGCGCTGGCAGGCGGGTGAGGGCCGCGCCGCGGCCAGGGGCGCGAAAGGACGCGCGCGGCGTGCCGGCTGACACGAAACCGATCGGGCTGGGCATCGTCGGTTCCGGCCGCATCGGCACCCTGCGCGCGAGGCTCGCGGCGGCGCACCCGGCGGTGCGGTTCATCGCGGTCTCGGACCGCAGCGCCGATGCCGCGCGCAGGCTCGCGACGACAGTCGGCGCGCAGTACCACGCTTGCGACAACGAGGCAGTGATCGCGCACCCGGAGGTAACCGCCGTCGTCGTCTCCACGAGCGAGGGCGAGCACGTCGAGCCCCTGCTGGCGGCGATCGCGCTCGGGAAACCGGTGCTGGTGGAGAAGCCGATCGCGCTCACGCTCGCCGACGCCGACCGCCTCGTGCGTGCGGTCGAAAAATCAGGCGCGGACGTGCGCGTGGGCTACAGCCGCCGGTACAAGGACCGCTACCTCATCGCGAAAGAACAGATCGTGCAGGGCCGCATCGGCCGTACCACCGGCGGGGCGGCGCGCGTCTTCAACTCGCGCTCGCAGGCGCTGGCGATCCTCAAACGCGATCCGCACGCGACCCCGGTCGTGGATGCGCTTACCTACTACGTGGACCTCATGGGCTGGCTGCTCGGCGGCGGCCAGCTCTCCGAGGTGTATGCGCGCGGACAATTCGGCGTGATCCGCGACAAAGGCTACGAGGTCGCCGATCTTTCCTACGCGATCCTCACGTACGACGATGGGAATGTGGTGAATCTCGGGATCAGTTACGCGCTCCCGGAGAAGTATCCCGCGCTCGGCCACGCCGCGCGGGTGGAAGTGCTGGGCACCGAAGGCGTGATGATCCTGGACGACGATCACACCGATCAGCTCATGTACAGCGAAAAAGGCGTGCCGCACGTCTACCTTCCGGATCACAACGTCAACATGGTGTTCCTGCAGAGCGGGACGCCGGGGGACTGGGCGCTCGGCGAATTCATAGGCCCCATCGCAGCCGAGACGCGAGCGTGGCTCGACTACGTCTGCATGGGGCGGCCCTGCTCGCTCGCCTCCGTTGCGGAAGCGCGCGCGACGCTCGAAGCGACGCTCGCGATCGAGCATTCGGTGGCGACGGGGCGGCCGGTTTCGTTACCTTTGGCGGGCTAGTCGCGTAGGGTGCGCTGATAGCGCACCGTTCCGGGCCGGTGCGCCACCGGCGCACCCTACGCAGGCGACGAGCTTGAACGCGGAGGGTGGGCGAAAGCCCACCGGCCGTTCACGCCAGCGTGACGAGCTTGAGGTAAACCGCCGTGAACGCCATCGAGATGAGCGGCGCGCCGCACCCGCGCACGAGCGAATTCCACACGGGATAGTTGAAATCGACGAAGCGCAGCGCGAGCGCGCAGCCGATCAGCGCGACGAGCGGCGGCACCATGAGCTCGGTCGGGAACGCCGTCCACGGATTGCGGTGCGTGACCACGACGATCACGATCGCGAGCAGTGAAAGAATCACGAGCCAGCCGCGGAATAGGCGGAACCCCAGCCTCGCGACGACGCGTGCCGCATGCGTGAACGACAGGATCGCGCCGAAGAAACCGGTGAAGACGAGCGCGACGGCGATCAGCCAGATCGACCATTCCGCCCGCGGCTGAATCTGGCGGTAGCTATCCTGGATCCACGCACCGGCGCCCGCGAGCCATTCTCCAAAGCTCAGCGTGCGCGCGCTGCCGCCCTCGATCGAGTTGACCAGGCGGCCGGCCACTCTGCGCCGGCTCTCGTCGGCGCGCGCGGCGCGGAGCTCCTCGATCATCGCGAGCTGTTCGGCCGACAGGCTGCCGCGGTGCGTCTCGGCGTCGCGCAGCACGCGGTCGAATGCTTCCTGTTTGCGCGCTTCGGAGGCGCGCGAGCGCGCCTGGAGCTGCTTCAGGCTGTCGAGCACCGGGTTGGCCGCGACATCGGCTTCGCGCTCGCCGCGCGGCATCCATTGCGGCGCCCAGTACGCGAGCAGCGCGAGCACGACGATGAAGACGAGGCGGCCGAGCGTCATGTCGCCGCGGGCGACGTTTCCATGAATCCGACGACCTTGAGCACGTCCTGTACGTACGCGACGCCATACCCCGGCTTGTGCAGCTCCGCGGCTGCGGAGACCGCCGCCAGCACGGTGTCCGCGCGGTCGGCTGTCGTGACCACGAACACAACCTGTTTTTCGGCTTCGATCAACTGACCCAGCACGCCGAGGCGCTGACGCACGCCGGTGCCCTGTGCATAGAAGAACGTCGCCCCGGTCGCGCCTGCCTTGAGCGCAGCGTCGAGCACGCGCTCGCCCAGCTTGCGCTGCGCCACGACCGTCAGCAGACGAAGGTTTGCGTTTTCCATGCCGTCTCCCACTATAGACACCGGCCGATGAGAACCCAAGGGACTAGGCCCAGGACCAGAAATCCCCCCGCTCCTGCATGAAGAAGCGCGCCAGCACCA
>DASPNJ010000125.1:0-6830 GCA_035626595.1 Burkholderiales bacterium | reverse complement strand
GTGACGACGAAGTCACCGCGTGGTACGCACTGACGCCGGCGACCGTGGAAAACGGGTGCATGCGCTTCGTCCCCGGCAGTCATCGCAGGAAAGACGTGCCGCATGTCGATTCGTTTGCGCCGGACAACCTGCTCACGCGCGGGCAGGAGATCGCGGTCGAAGTGGACGAGGCGAACGCGGTAGACGTGCTACTGCGTGCGGGCCAGGTTTCGTTCCATCATGGTCACATGTTTCATGCGTCGGGAGCGAACCGGACGAACGCGCGCCGGCTCGGCGTCGCGATTCGTTACGTTGCGCCGTCGATGAAACAGACCTCCGGGGACAAGCTGCTCGTCTCGCACGTGAGCGGGCAGGACGACTATGGGCATTTCGAAGTGATGCCGCCCCCCGCGGGCCGGCTGCTGACGGAAGACTGGGAACGCGCGCGCCGCAACACCGAGATGAAAAAGGGCATCCTCTATAAAGGCGTCAAGCCCGAGCGGGTGAAAGAAACCCGGAGAGCCTGATGAAAACAAGCCGCACGATCACCATCGGCATTGTCAGTCCGCACGCGCACGACAAAGTGCCTTCGCAGGGCCCCGGCATGTATCCAGACGTGAGCTTCATCGCGCGCGGCGTTGGCGTGAAGGCGCTTACGCCGGAAGGTTATGACCCCGCGTGGAACGGCATCGTCCCGGCGGCAGTCGAGCTCGCCGGTCAGGGTGCCGACGCAATCCTCGTGCATGGTGCGTCGCTCACCTTCTATCGCGGTTACGACGCGCACCAGAAGCTCCTCGAAGACGTACGTGCCGCCACGGGTCTTCCCGCGATCACGATGAGCGCGGCGATGGTGGCGGGGCTGCAACACCTCGGCGCGCAGGAAATCGGGGTCTGCACGGCGTATTCCGCGGACATCAACAACCGCCTGCGCGATTTCCTGCTCGCCGCCGGTTTCGACGTGCTGGCGCTGGAAGGATTCGACATCCGCGAATTCGGCGCGGCGGAGCACAAGACCGACGAAGATATCGTCGCGCTCGCCGAGGGCGTTCACGCGAAGGCGCCGGCCGCCGATAGCCTGCTGATCTCGTGCGGCGGCTTACGGACGCTTGAAGCGGGCCGGCAGGTCGAGCAGAAACACCGCGTGCCGGTGGTGTCGAGCACGGAGTCGGCGTACTGGGCGGCGGTGCGGCTGGTCGGCGAAAGCGGCCGCTATCCGGGTTACGGCAAGCTGCTGGAGTCTTAGTCCATGTCTTTCAAAGCGCCGGTTGTCGACGAGCTGTCCGTCCGTGTCGTGGTGGATTCGCGCTACGAGCGCTTTCTCCCGAAAGCATCGCACCCGCTCGTGCGCATCGAGCACGTGGGGCGCATTCCCGGCCGCCCGAACATGACCGTCGCCTGCGAGTGGGGGCTGTCGCTGCACCTCGCGTCGATCGCGGACGGCGCCAGGGCGCAATACGTGCTCGACTTCGGCTACACGCCGGAGATCATCAACCGCAACTTCGAGCTGCTCGACATCGATCCGGCGAAGATCAACGGCCTCATCCTGAGCCACGGCCATCGCGACCACTTCGGCGGCCTCGACGGTTTCGTGCGGCAGTACCGCGACAGGATGCGCGAGGACCTCGCGCTCTACGTGGGCGGCGAGACGATCTTCCGCGACAAATGGATCAAGGAGGGCGGCGAGCAGGTGCTGTGGGGCGCGGTGGACCGCGGCGCGTTGCAGGCGCAGAACGTGCCCGCGGTCTGCTGTCCGACGCCGCGCGTGCTCGACGGCGCCTTCACCTCGGGCTACATCGAGCGCACGTCGTTCGAGCAGGTCACCGGCGGCTCGTGGGTGGAGGACGACCATTACAGTGAAGCGGAGCGCAAAGGCAAGCTCGTGCGCGACCAGCACATCGACGAGCACGCCACCTGTTACATCGTAAAGGGGCGCGGGCTCATTGTGATCTCCTCCTGCGGCCACGCCGGCATCATCAACACGGTACGCAGCGCCATGGCGGCCGCCAACGTGGATAAGGTTCACGCCGTGATTGGCGGCTTCCACCTGGGCACCGCGCCGCAGGAATACCTCCAGCATACGCTGGAGGAGCTCGAGCGCATCGACCCGGACGTCATTCTCCCGATGCACTGCACCGGCGAACCGTTCATCGCCATGCTGCGCGAACGGATGGCGGATAAGGTGGTTTACTCCAACGTCGCGAGCCGGTTTACGTTCGGCGCCTGAATCGGAAGACTGCGGTTCCTTCAAATTAGTACTTCAACACAATTCTCATGAAAATCGACGACGGTTCGTGGAGTCTGGATCCCGCCGAAGCAGCGCGCACGCAGCGGCGGCCCGAGGCATTCGGCACGCGCGGCATGGTGTGCTCGGCGCACCCGGCGGCGGCGTTCATCGGGCTCGGCATCCTTCAGCGCGGCGGCAATGCGTTCGACGCCGCGATCGCCGTGGCGGCCGCGGAAGGCGTGCTGCTGCCGATGAAGTGCGGGCTCGGGGGCGATGCGTTCGTGGTCCTGCACGACGCGCGCAAGCGCGAAATGGTCGCGTTCAACGGCAGCGGCGTTGCTGCGGCAGGCGCCACCGCTGATTTCTACCGCGCGCGAGGGCATACCTCGATGCCGCTCGACGGGGTGCACGCGGTCAGCGTGCCGGGGGCCGTGTCGGTGTACGAGGCGCTGTGGAAGCGCCACGCAACGATGGAATGGCACGCCCTGTGGGAACCGGCGATCCGTCTCGCGGAGGAAGGTATCGCGATGACGCGATACGTGAGCGGCCAGTTCGCCGCACGCGCGGAAAAGCTGGCCGCCTTCCCGCATTCGGCCGCACAGTATCTCCCGAACGGCCGCGTCCCTGCGGCGGGCGAGCAGTGGAAGGCGCCCAACCTCGCGAAGACGCTGCGCGCGGTCGCGAAGGGCGGCGCCGAAGCCTTCTATCGCGGAGAGATCGCCGCGAAGCTGCTCGCGTTCCTGAAGCAGGAAGGACAGACCTTCACCGCTGACGATTTCGCGCGGCAGGAAGCAGTCGTCTATACGCCGATCAGCACGGACTACCGCGGCGCCACCGTGCACACCACCGCTCCGCAATCGCAGGGCTTTCTCGTGCTCGAGCAGCTCAACATCCTGGAAGGGTTCGAGCTCGGGCAGCTCGCGCCGTACAGCGCGGAACGCATGCATCTCATGATCGAAGCGAAAAAGCTCGCGTTCGCCGATCGCAACCGCTACGCCGCGGACCCGGCGTTCGTGAAGTGGCCGCTCGAGACGCTCGTTTCGAAAGCGCACGCCGCGCGACGGCGCGCGGAGATCGATCCGCGCCGCGCGCAATGGCCCGCCGGCGCCTCGATACCCGAGCACGGCGGGGACACGAGCTACTTCGCCGTGGCGGATCGCGACGGCAACGCCGTCTCCTTCATCCACAGCCTTTCGAACGCGTTCGGCTCGTGCGTCGTCGCGGGCGACACGGGCATCACGCTCAACAATCGCGCGGGCCGCGGGTTCAGCCTCGACGCGGAGCATCCGAACTGCATCGCGCCCGGACGGCGCACGATGCACACGCTGAACGCCTACCTGGTGAGCCGCGACGGCAAGCCGTGGCTCGTCGGCGGCACACCCGGCGGCGATCAGCAGGCGCAGTGGAACACGCAGATCATCAGCAACATCATCGATCACGGCATGCCGCTGCAGGAGGCCGCCGAGGCGCCGCGCTTCTACAGCTTTCCGGGTACAGACCCCGCCAATCTCGGGCGTCCCGCCGTCGTCAAAGCGGAGGATCGCGTGCCGGCAGCCTCACGCGAAGCGCTCGAGCGGCTGGGTCACAAGGTCGAGACGCTCGCGGCATGGGGCGGAGGCGGCGCGGTCCAGCTCATTCAGCTCGACCACGCGAACGGCGTGCTGCGCGGCGCGACCGATCCGCGGCCCGGCGGCCTCGCCCTCGGCTTCTGAGGGCGGCACACCGGTCTCGCGCGCTAGGAGCTGAGCGTCGGCGCGCAAGCGCTCGCGTGCGGCTCCGGATAGAACTGAAGCTCGATCGCGGCCGACGGCGCCGCGTCGAGCGCGCCTCCCCCGATACCCGCTGTAAGCGCCTGTTCGACATTGCGCTTCACGCGCTCGGCCTGGCTCGGATCGGTAAGGTCCTCGAGGATCACGGCGATGCGCTCGTCCGCGATCCGCGCGACCGTGTCGGTTTCCCGCAGACACCCTTTGATCCGCTCGGATACGTTCCTGAGCGCGTCGTCGCGCCCGCGCTCGAACTCGATCGACATGACCGCGAACATCTTGCGGTAGCGGGTGGCGCGTGCGCGCGCCATCGCGAAGCGCAGCCCGTAAGCGCCGGCGTTGAGGAGACCCGTCGTCTTATCGTGCAGGTGCGGCGCGTCGTATTCGGGCGGCGTGAGCGCCGGCGCCTGCCGCGCGCGTCGTACCGCCTCGATCAGACGCGCGATGTCGTGCCGCGCGTCGGCCGGATAGGCGTGCATCCGGCTTTCGATGTCCATTAAAGCTGCTTCTTCCACGCGCCCGCTCCCGAGGTTCGATCAGCTCGATCATGCCAGCGTCTCCGGCGCGCAGGGAAGGAAAGCGGCCACGCTTCAGGCCTGCGGTCGATGCACGCGCAGGAAGGAGCGCACGTGGCGCACGGCGACCGGGATCTTGTCCTTCGTGTCTTTCCATGGATACATGCTCACCTCGGATTTCGGGGCGAGCATCGCGGATTCCATGGCGATGACGTAAGGGTGCGGCGGGGAATCGTCCGGCATCACCAGCACGGGCACCTGACACGAGCGCACCACGTCGCGTGACACGCTGTGCACGAAATCGGCGCTGCTGCCGCCGTACATGCGCGTGAGAAACCGATCGACCATGTCGATCGTGATGTCGGACCGGCGCCTGGTGAGCTCGGGCGCCCAGCTCTTCATATAGTTGTCGTGCGCGAGCGTCGGCATCTCCTTGCGGAAGCCGACCGGCTGCGACACTACTGCCGCGATGATGCGATCCGGCGCACGCTTCACCAGATTCCAGATGAACGGGCCGCCGATGCAGAAGCCCAGCACCATGAATTTCCCGATGCCGAGGTGATCCATCAGCCCGAGATGGTCATCGGTGTACGAGTCCCACGGGCGGTCGATCTCCAGCGGTCCCGTGGACTGGCCGCTGGGCGCGTTGCGCAAGTCGGCGGTGATGCACCGGTACTCGCTCCCGAGCTCGCGCACCGGATTGAAAGGCGCACGCTCGGCATTCCACGCGATCGTCGAATTCTGTCCGCCGCCGGGAATGAGCAGCACCGGGACGCCGGAGCCGACGTCTTCGTAGCGGATGCGCACGCTCCCTTTCTCGTAGAACCTGCCCGTTGCGCCTTTTTGCTGCGCGAACGCCGGTGCAGCGGCCATTGCCGCAGCCGCGGCGCCCGTTGTCAGCAGGGTGCGTCTTTTCGGATCCATGAGCTCTCCCTTTGGTGGCGGCGTGGCGGCGACCATAGCACCGCGGCGCTCAGTCGAGAATCTTTGACGGTTCGCCTTAGCTAATCTCGCGCTGGATGCTGCATCGCGGCAAGGCTATTGCTTGAGCTCCTCGCCAGTGGCGGCCACAAGCGGCCGCAGGAGAGATGCGATTACAGCTCACACGATTTGCCTCGGCTTGCAGGGTGGCGGTTCTCACGGCGCTTATACATGGGGTGTGCTCGACCGGCTGCTCGACGAGCCCGAGGTACGGATAGAGGCGCTCAGTGGAGCCAGCGCCGGTGCGATGAACGCCGCGGTGTTTGCGCACGGCTATCTGCGCGACGGACGGCGCGGCGCGCAACGCGCGCTGGAAAGATTCTGGAAGACCGTGGGCACGACGGCGGTGCCGCTTTTCCCCGCACCGCCGGCCACCCCCGATGCCGCCACGAGCGCGTACGTGTCGCTCACGCGCTACTTCTCGCCGTATCAGTTGAACCCGTTCAACATCAACCCGCTGCGCGCGGTCGTTTCGGAGCAGATCGATTTCGAGCTGTTGCGCCGGAGCAGCCCCGTGCGTCTGTTCATTTCCGCGACACGGGTGAGGGATGGCGCGCTGCGAATCTTCACCGAGCGCGAGCTCACGCCCGAAGCGCTGCTTGCGTCGGCATGCATCCCGTCGCTGCATCACGCCGTGTCGATAGACGGTGAGAGCTATTGGGACGGCGCGCTCACCGCTAACCCTCCGGTCAGCCCGCTGGTGTACGACTGCGATGCGCCCGACGTCGTGATCGTCGCGCTCACGCCGAAGGGCAACGCTGCGCCGGCGCCTTCGACAGCCGATGCGATCGTCGACCGGTTCAATCAGATCAGCTTCAGCGCCGCACTTTCAACGGAGCTGCGGTCGGTGGCCGATGCGATGGCGCGCGCGCGGCGCGCGCGGTTTACCCTGGGCGCGGTGGACAGCCGGCTACGCGCGCTGCGCCTGCAGGTTCTGGAAGCGGCGCCGGGCCTTGCTGCGCTGGATGCGGCAACGCGCTTCAAGACGGACGCCGCTTTCATCGCGAGCCTGCATGCGCACGGCCGGCGCGCTGCGGACGAGTGGCTTCAGCGCCGCTGGCGCGATACGGAAAACGGCGGCCGCTTCGGAGTCGGCGCAGGACGCGCCGGCGAGCTGACCTTCAATCCGCTGTGATGCCGCCTATCTCGCGTACCAGGACTTCACGCCGGGGTGATCGCGGACGGCGTCGTGCACGCGCATGAGCTTCGGATAGCCGCTGAAGATCGTGGCCGGAATGTAATCGACCTTGCCGCCGATGAACCACCGGACCGCCATGTGGAGCTTGAGATCCACCACGTGCAGCTTCGCGCCCCCGAAGAACGGCTCGCCGGGAATGTTGTTCTCCGCCGCGCGCGCCCACGCGG
>DASPNJ010000124.1:0-31594 GCA_035626595.1 Burkholderiales bacterium | reverse complement strand
ATCGCCTGGGACAGCTCGTCGATCTGGTGGGACCGTCCGCTGCGAAGGACATTCTCTTCACGGGGCGGCGCGTGCCGGCGCAGGAGGCGCTGCGACTGGGCATCGTGAATTACCTCGTCGCGGCGGGCGAGCTCGAAACGTTCGTCGAATCGTACGCGAACACGATCGCGGCCAATGCGCCGCTGTCGATCCTCGCGTCGAAGCGCGTGATCGACGAATACGTGAAGGACAGCGAGAAGCGCGACACGGCGTTGTGCGCGAAGGTCGTCGCCGACTGCTTCGCGAGCCAGGACTACGTCGAGGGCCGGCGCGCGTTCATGGAGAAGCGCAAGCCGGCGTTCACGGGCCGGTAGGCCCGGCGCTCGCGGCTCAGTTGGCCTGGAGCTGGACGCCCGCGCGCTTCAATGGGGTCAGACTCGATTGAAGTAGCTGGCCATTGGCATTCAATCGAGTCTGACCCCATTGATCCCGCGCGGATGGGGATCGCCATGACACGCCTTTTGTCGTCGAAGCGCAAGATCGGCCGGCGCAATCGCGGCCTCATCCGGCCGAGGTGAGCCCGTTGAAATAGAATCGGCAGGTCATGCAGCAACACAAAGGCGTCGGCGCGTCGCTGCGCCGGAAGGAAGACGCGCGCTATCTCCACGGGCAGGGCCAGTTCGTCGCCGACATCCGTCGCGCCGGCATGCTGGAAGTCGCGTTCGTGCGCTCGCCGGTTGCGCACGCGCGCATCACCGGGATCGAAAAGCCCGCAGGAAGCGAGCATCGCGTGTGGGTGATGCAGGATCTCGAAGGCGTGAAACCGATCCGCGCGGTGTCGGCATTGAAGGGCTTCAAGCCGTCCGACCTGTGGCCGCTCGCGAAGGACAAAGCGCGCCACGTCGGGGAGCCGATCGCGATGTGCGTGGGTGCGACGCGCGGCGAAGCCGAGGACCTCGCGGCGGAAGTGCGCGTGCATTACGACGAGCTGCCCGCCGTGGTCGACATGATCGAAGCGCGTACACAGCCGCCGGCGCTCGTCCACGATGAATGGGGCGACAACGTCTTTCTCGAGACGCTCTACGACGCCGAGCTCGCGGACATCCGGCAGACCGCGCCGATCCGCGTGAGCCGGCACCTCCGGACGGCGCGCCAGTCGATGGCGCCGCTCGAAGGCCGCGGCGTCGTGTGCGAGTGGAACGAGCGCCTCGGGCAACTCGAGATGCACAGCTCGGCGCAGATGCCGCACATCAACCGCGCCGGACTGTCCGAATGCCTCGGTCTCGACCAGGCGTCGATCCGGGTGATCGCGCCCGACGTGGGCGGCGGCTTCGGCTACAAGGGCATCCTGCTGAACGAGGAGATCTGCCTCGCGTGGCTTGCGCGGAAGCTCAAGCGTCCCGTGCGCTGGATCGAGGACCGGCGCGAGCAGCTCACGGCGAACGCGAACTGCCGCGAGCACGATTACGAGATCACGCTCTACGGCGACCGCGAAGGCCGGCTATTGGCGATCGACTGCGACGCCACCGTCGATTCCGGCGCGTATTCGCTCTATCCGTTCTCCGCGTGTCTGGAAGCCGCACAGGTCGGATCGATCCTGCCCGGCCCGTACAAGATGGAGCGCTACCGCTGCCGCACGTGGTCGGTCGCGACGAACAAGCCGGGGATCCTGCCGTATCGCGGCGTCGCGCGCACCGGCGTGTGCTTCGCGCTGGAAGTCGCGCTCGATGCGCTCGCGCGTGAGGCGGGGCTGGAGCCCTATGAGGTGCGGCTCAGGAACCTCGTGCAGCCGCACGAGATGCCGTACGACAACATCACGAAAAAGCATTTCGACTCGGGCGACTACCCCGAGGCGGTCCGCCGGGCCGTTGATGCGCTCGACATCGCGAAGTGGCGCGAGCGCCAGAAGGCCGGCGAGCCGGACGGCCGCCGCATCGGCATCGGCGTGTCGATCTACTGCGAGCAGGCGGCGCACGGCACGTCGGTCTATTACGGGTGGGGCATCCCGATGGTGCCGGGCCACGAGGAGTGTTTCGCGCGGCTCACACCCGACGGGATACTCGAGCTTCGCATCGGCGCGCATTCGCACGGCCAGAGCCTCGAGACGACGCTCGCGCAGGTCGCGCACGAGAGGCTCGGGATCGATCCGGCGAACGTGCGGCTTATCCACGGCGATACGGCGCTGACGCCGTACTCCACGGGAACGTGGGGCTCGCGCTGCATGGTCATGTCCGGCGGCGCCGTCGCGACGGCGTGCAAAGAGATTGGCGAGCGCGTGAAGCACATCGCCGGGCATCTCCTCGGCGCGCCGCCGTCCGAGCTTCAGTTGAAGGATGGCGAAGTAGGGCTCGAGCGCAGCGACAAGCGCATGACGCTCGCCGAAGTCGCGCACACGTGGTACCGCCAGCCGCAGCTCCTGCCGCCCGACGTGCATACGAGCGGTCTGGAGACCGTCAGCGGCTACAAGGCCAAGGTGGACACCGGCACGTTCAGTTACGCGTGTCATGCCTGCGCGGTCGCGGTCGATACCGAGACCGGTCACGTCGACGTGCTCGATTACGTCATCGCGGAAGACGGCGGCAAGCTCATCAATCCGATGGTGGTGGATGGCCAGATTTACGGCGGCACCGCGCAAGGTATCGGCACCGCGCTGTACGAAGAGATGGCGTACGACGCGCAGGGGCAGCCGCTCGCCCAGACGCTCTCGGATTACATGCTGCCCGGCGCGACCGAGGTGCCGGCGCCGCGCATCCTGCACATGGAAACGCCGTCGCCGTATACCGAGTTCGGTCAGAAGGGCATCGGCGAAGGCGGCGCGATCGCGCCACCGGCGGCGATCGTGAATGCCGTGAACGACGCGCTGAAGGATCTCGGCGTGGAATTGACCGAAACGCCGGTCTCCCCGCGCCGCATCGTCGAAGCGCTGGCGCGGGCTCGCTCCACGGTCATTCCGCCGCAGGCAGACCCTTCCGTCATTCCCGCGGAGGCGGGACTCCAGAAAATCGCTTCGCCTGGATCCCCGCCTGCGCGGGGATGACGATCTTTCGATGAAACCCGTCGCCTTCGACTACGAGCGTCCCCGCGATCTCGCTTCGGCCGTGAAGCTGCTGGCCGCGGAAGACGGCGCCAAGGTCATGGCCGGCTGCCAGTCGCTCGGGCCCATGATGAATCTGCGGCTCGCGCAGCCGCGGCTGGTGGTGGACGTGCGCGGAATCGCGGAGCTGCAGGAAGTCCGTGAAGACGCGGCGAACGTCGTCATCGGCAGTTGCGTGACGCACGCCATGATCGAGGACGGCAGGGTGCCCGATCCGTCGCGCGGGCTGATGCGCGAGGTGGCGTCCAATATCGCGTATCGCGCGGTGCGAAACGCCGGCACGATCGGCGGCAGTCTGTGCCACGCCGATCCGGCAGCCGATTGGGTGAACACGCTGCCGCTCCTGTCGGCCGTCGCGATCGTCGAAGGCGCGAGCGGCAGACGCGAGATCGAAACGGAGCGCTTCGTCACCGGCGCGTTTTCGAGTGCGCTCGCCGATGATGAAATCGTCGTCGCGCTGCGTATTCCGAAGCTCTCGGCCGCCGCGCGCTGGGGACACTACAAGTTCTGCCGCAAACCGGGCGAGTTCGCCGAAGCGGTGGGTGCGGTGCTGATCGATCCGGAACGCGGTGTGCGCCGCGCGATCGTCGGCGCCACGCACGGCGCGCCGCACGTCATCGACGATGCGCGCTTTCTGACCGGAGACTTCGACGAGGAACGAGCGATCGCGGCAGTGGACGCGGCAGGCGTCGGCGACGACGTGTACGAGCGGCAGATCCATGTCACTGCGCTCAGGCGCGCGGCGCAACGGCTGTCGTAGGGTGACTCCTGCGCTGATTTCCGTGCTTCGTTGGGTGCGCTGGTAGCGCACCGCACATATGAAAAAAACCATCAGTCTCACCGTCAACGGAACCCCCGTCGCCGCCGACGTCGAGCCGCGCCTCCAGCTCGCCGATTTCCTGCGCGAGCACCTCATGCTCACCGGCACGCATCTCGGCTGCGAGCACGGCGTGTGCGGTGCGTGCACGATCGAGATGAACGGCGCTCCGGCGCGCTCATGCATTGCGTACGCAGTCGCGTGCGAGGGCGCGCAGGTGCGGACCATCGAAGGCTTCGGAGAAGACACGCTCATGGCCGAGCTGCGCGAAGCATTCTCGGCAGAGCATGCGCTCCAGTGCGGCTACTGCACGCCGGGCATGCTCGTGACCGCGCGCGACATCGTGCTGCGGCTGCCGGACGCCGACGAAGCGCGGATCCGCAAGGAGCTCTCGGGGAATCTGTGCCGCTGCACCGGATACGTCGGCATCGTGCGGGCGATACAGCGGGTGCTGAAGCAGCGGGGCGGGGTGGCTACGTCGTCACCTCTCACGCCAACCCTGTCCCCCGTGCCGGGGGCGAGGGGGAGCGTGGTTAAGCCTGCCCTCGCCCCGCAGAACGGACCTGGGGAGGCATTGCTTAAACCCGCCCTCGCCCCGCGAGGCGGGGAGAGGGTTGGGGTGAGGGGAAACCAAGCGGCATCTGCACAGAAACCCCAAACCACCCTCCACCAATCCTTCACCGTCGCCCATCCCCGCACGAAGGTCTGGGAATTCTTCGGCCGCCTCGACGAAGTGACGAGCTGTCTGCCCGGTGCGTCGGTAATCGGCACGCCATCGGACGAGTCCCTCGACGTGCGCCTGCGCGTGAAGGTGGGACCGATCGTCTCCGAGTTCGAAGGGGCGGCGCATCTCGAGCGCGATCCGGTCACGTACACGGGCACGATCCACGGCAGCGCGCGCGACACGCGCTCGAGCTCGGCGACGCGCGGCGAGATCCGCTACGCGCTGCACGAAGCACAGGATGGCGCGGCAACGCGCGTCGAAGTGGACGTCGGCTTCACGTTGACCGGCACGCTCGCGCAGTTCGGCCGCTCGTCGATCGTGCAGGACATCGCGAAACGCATGACGGCCGCGTTCGCGCAGAACCTGGAGGCGCGGCTGGCACAGCCCGGCGCCGCGAGCGCCGCGGCGCCGGCACGCGAGCTCGACGCCGGCGCGCTCTTCTTCTCCGCTCTCTGGGCGCGCATCAAGGGCTTCTTCCGGCGCTGACGGGTCTGCCCCGCGGCAGGCACGATTTCTGTATGTCCATACAGGAGGCCGACAAGGGCTGTCAGCTTGAGGAGGACCTATGACGGACAAGCACACTCAGGAGCTTGCCGAGCAGAGCAACATGCAGAAGGACCCGGACGACTGGACCACGGGTGACGAGCCGATGACCGGGGCGCAGATGTCTTATCTCAAGACGCTGTGCGAGGAAGCGAAAGTCGAGTTCGACGAAACACTGACGAAGGCCGAAGCGTCGAAGCGCATCGACGAGCTTCAGGAGCTTACCGGCCGCGGAAAGTAACCGCCGCCACTCATGACCTGCCGGCGTGTCGGGCGGTCTTGATGAGCAGTATCAGCGCCGCGGGCACGTGCACCGCGCCGAAGCCGATGATGAATGCCACGATCGGCGCGAGGTGCTCGTCAGCGCCGAGGGTTGCGGTGACATAGCCGAAGGCCGCGCCGACCGCCGCGAGAATGCCGCGCGCCGCGATGATCGACGCGCGGCTCGCGGTGAATCGGGGGATCTGCCACTGCGTGTAGACAGCGGCCGCGAGCGCGATCGCTGCGAGAACGATGTTCATCACGCTGCACCCGCAACCCGCGTGCCGCGCGTATCACGCGTCACGCGCCGAGATACGCTTTGCGGATGTGGGGGTTGTCGATGAGCGCGCGCCCGGTCCCTTCGAGCGTCATCGATCCCGATTCCAGCAGGTACGCACGGTCACACATTTCCAGCGCCGCATACGCGTTCTGCTCGACCATCAGCACCGTCGTGCCTTCGCCGCGGATGCGCTGGATGATCTCGAACGTGCGCTCGACGATGTTCGGCGCGAGACCGAGCGACGGCTCGTCGAAGAGGATCAGCTTCGGCCGCGACATGAGCGCGCGGCCGATCGCGAGCATCTGCTGCTCGCCGCCCGAGAGAGTGCCTGCCACCTGGCGCCTGCGTTCCGCCAGCACCGGGAAGCTTTCGAATATCCGCGCCATGTCCGCGGCGACACCGTCGGTGTCGCTGCGCAGGTGGCAGCCCATCTCGAGGTTTTCCTGCACGGTCATGTCGGGAAAGACGTGACGGCCTTCGGGGCAGTGTGCGATGCCCCGAGCGAGGATGTGGCGCGGTGACGCGCGCGTGATGTCCTCGCCGAGAAACGTCATGCGCCCGGAGGCCGCGGGCAGCAGGCCCGAAATCGCTTTCAGCATCGTCGTCTTGCCGGCGCCGTTCGCGCCGATGAGCGTCACGAGCTCGCCCCGGTCGACGCGCAGCGAGACGCGCTTCAGCGCCTCGACCTTGCCGTAGCGGCATACGACGTTTTCGATCTCAAGCACGCTTGAGCCCTTTGCCGAGGTAGGCCTGGATCACGTCGGGGTTCTGCTGGATCTGCGCGGGCGCGCCTTCAGCGATGATGCGGCCGTAGTTGAGCACGACGATGCGATCCGAGACGTTCATCACGAGATGCATGTCGTGCTCGACCAGGAGCACCGTGACACCGCGCGCGCGGATGCGGGCGAGGAGGCCGATGAAGCTCGCGGTTTCCGAGGCGTTCATCCCGGACACCGGCTCGTCGAGCAAAAGGAGAGACGGACGCGCCGCCAGAGCGACCGCGACCTCCAGCAGCCGCTGTTCGCCGTACGGGAGCGCGCCGCCGGGCTCATTCGCACGCCGCGTGAGGCCCACGAAGTCGATGATCTCGCGCGCTTCTTCGCGCAGCCGGCGCTCTTCCCCGCGCACCCGCGGCAGCGCGAGCAAGGTGCCCCACACGGTCGATGCGCCGTGACGATGCAGACCGATGAGCACGTTGTCGAACACGGTGTCGTTCGCGAATACGCTCGTCTTCTGAAACGTGCGAACGAGGCCGAGGTTCGCCACTTCGTGCGACTTGAGCCGCGTGAGCGCCGTGCCCCGATAGCGCACTTCGCCGTGCGTGGGACGCAGGAAGCCGGTGATCACGTTGAACGCCGTCGTCTTGCCGGCGCCGTTCGGCCCGATCAGGCTCACCAGCTCGCCTTCGGAGACGCTGAAGCTCATGTCGGCGATCGCGACGAGGCCGCCGAAACGGACGCTGACGTGATCGATCACGAGGGCTGGAGTGTTCATGCGATTGCCGTCATTGCGAGGAGCGGCCAATGCCGCGCCGAAGCAATCCCGAAGCGTTCGTCAGCGTGCGCCACGAGATCGCCACGTCGCCGCGCTCCTCGCGATGACGCTTCCTTTGTTCTGCCACCACGTCTCCACCGCCGGCACGATGCCGCGCGGCAGGAAAAACACGACGAGGATCATCAGCATGCCGTAGATGATCCATTGCAGCGTGGGTGACGCGTACGCCCTCAGCAGCACCGGCAGCATGCCGAACAGCAAGCCGCCGACGACCGGCCCCGCGAGCGTGCCTTTGCCGCCGGCGACGACCATGATCACCATCGTCACGGTGTAGATGAAGAGAAAGATGTCGGGATCGATTATGCGCACGAAGTGCGCGTACAGCGCGCCCGCCGCGCCCGCGATAGCTGCCGACACGACGGCTGCGAGCACGAGAAAGCGCGTCACGTCGATGCCGACGGACATGGCGAGCGGCTCGTTCTCCCGCAGCGCGACCATCGCGCGTCCGATGCGCGAGAGCACGAGACGCCGGATGACGAGATAGGCGATGACCGCGACAGCGAGCACGGCGTAGTAATTCGGCACCTTGCCCCACATCGTGTATTCGCCGAGACCCGGGAACGCGAGCGTGAAGGGCGGGATGTTGTTCAGCGCGAGCGGCCCCTGCGTGAGCTCGACCCAGTTCAGCGCGACGAGCCGCGTCACTTCCGCGAAGCTGATCGTGACGATCACGAAGTACGCGCCGCGCACGCGGAACGAGAGCTTCCCGATCGCGTAACCGCAGAGCCCGGCGACGAGGATGCCGATCGCGAAGCCGGCGAGCGCCGGCCACGGCTCGTGCACGACGCGCCAGCCGAAGAGCGTCACCTCGAATCCGAGCGCGGTGAGCGCGCTGGCGTATGCCCCGATACCGAAGAACGCGACGTGTCCGAGCGAAAGCTGGCCCGTGTAGCCGAGCAGCAGGTTGAGACTCATCGCGGCGATCGTGAAGATGCCGGCGATGATGAGGACGTGCAGGAAATACTGGTCGCCGAGCCAGAGCGGTACCGAGGCGAGAAAAGCGAGCCAGAGAACCGTGAGCGCGCGCTTCACCCGATCCTCTCCGCCCGCGCGAAGAGGCCCGTCGGCCGGAAGAGGAGCACCGCAATGATCACGAGAAAGCCCATGGCGTCGCGATAGCCGGAGGAGACATAAGCCGCGCCCATCTCCTCCACGAATGCGAGGATGAAACCGCCGATGGTCGCGCCGGTGATGCTGCCGAGCCCTCCAAGGATCACGATCGCGAAGGCCTTGAGCGCCGCGAGATCGCCCATCGTCGGCGTGATCACGAAGACCGAGCCCAGCAGCGCGCCCGCGGCGGCGGCGAGCCCGGAGCCGATCGCGAACGTTGCGGTGTTGATCGCGTTCACGTTGACGCCCATCAGCGCCGCGGTGTCACGGTCCTGGAACGTGGCGCGCATAGCTTTGCCGAGCTTCGTGCGATTGATGAGCGTGTGGGTGCCGGCGATCAGCAGGCCGGCCGCGATGAATACGAATACACGCAGCCACGCGACCGAGATCGGCCCCAGCACGAGCGGTTCCGCCGGCAGCGGCGAGACGATCGATTTCGCGACGCCGCCCCAGATCATCTGCTCGAGATTCTGGAGCACGATCCAGGTGCCGATCATGATCAGCATGGTCGTGTCGATGTCCGCGCCGCGCATCGGGCGCAGCAGCACGAGCTCGATGACCGAGCCGAGCGCGACGCCCAGCAGCACCGCGATCAGCAGCGCGACGTAGAAATTCACGCCGAGCATCGCGGTGAACATGAACATCATGTAGCCGCCGAACGCGTAGAGCTCGCCGTGCGTGAAATTGACCACGCGCATGATGCCGAAGATGAGCGTGAGGCCGATGCCGAGCAGGGCGTAAGTGCCCCCGAGCATCAGCGCGTTCACGACGTGCTGAAGGAACTGGTCCAAGGCCGCAATCCCGGGCTCGCGCCCGGGCTACTGGTTTGTCATTGCGAGGAGTAGCCGAAAGGCACGACGACGCAATCTCGGAGCGTCCGCAACACGCACTACGTGCGCCACGAGATCGCCACGTCGCGCATTGGCGCTCCTCGCGATGGCACTTGTGCGCTCTCTAGCGCACAAGTGTCACCTTCCCGCCGTCGATCTTCACGACATACACCTGCGGAAAGCTCTGGCCGCTTTCCTTGCCGGCGGGCCCCATCTTCTTGAACGCGATCTTGCCGTTCACACCGACGAGCTCGGTATTCCACAGCGCCTGCCGGATCGCCTCGGGCTCGGCTTTGCCGGCCTTGGTGATCGCCGCGGCGATGGTCTGGATGCCGTCATAGCCGCGGAAGCCTTCGGTCAGGCCGGCGAAGTTGTAGCCGCGCTTGCGCCACTCGGCGACGAAACTTTTTGCGAGCGCGGGATTCGGCGCCGCTTCGGGGAACCACGGCGGGAAGAAGAGCAGGTGGAAGCTCCCGTTCGCCGCCGCGCCGGCCTGCTGAATCAACTGGTCAGGCGACTGCGATCCGCCGGTCGTGATGATCTGGCGCTTGAGTCCGAGCGCGTGCGCCTGCCGGAGCACGAGCGTGAGCTGCTCGACGGCCGTGGTGACGAAGAGCGTGTCCGCGTCCGACGCTTTGAGCTTGGACAACTGCGCGTTCAGGTCCTGCGCCGCGGCGTCCATCGTCTCGATCGTCCCGATCGCGACGCCTTTACTCTTCAGCATCTTGGCGAATACGTCCGCGGCGCCCTTGCCCCAGTCGTTGTTCACGACGAGGAAATCGGCCTTCTTGATCTTCATCGCCGCCACCCGATTGGCGAACGCATCGGCTTCCATGCCGGAGGTGGGCGAGATGCGGAACACGTACGGGTTGCCCGATACGGTGATCTTGTCCGAGGAGGACGTCTCCACCAGCATCGGCACCTTGTACTCCATCAGCTTCGGCATAACGGCGAGCGTGTAGGTCGAGCTCCACGCGCCCATCATCACCGGCACCTTGTCGCGCACGATGAGCTTTTCCGCGACCGCCACTGCTTCGGTCGGGTTGCTCTTGTTGTCCTCGATCACGAGCTCGATGCGCCGGCCGAGCACGCCGCCCTTCGCGTTGATCTCGTCGGCGGCGATGCGCGCGCCGTTGGTGACAAAGTTGCCGGATGCCGCGACGGGACCGGTCAGCGGCTCGTTCACACCGATCCTGATCGGATCGCCGGACGCCGCATGCGCGGCGCTCGTCAGAAAAATGCCGGCGGCAGCGACCGCCGTCGCAAAACGCAGCTTGATCATGTCAGTTCTCCTTTGGTTATTGGGCCTTGATGTTCGCTTCGCGGATAACGCGGCCCCACTTGCCGATGTTCGAGCTCACGAGCTTCTGGAATTCGTCCGGGGTGCCGCCGACCGGCGTGAACCCGAGCTTCACCAGCGTCCCGCTCGCCTCCGGGTCCTTGAGGATCGCGTTGATCTCGGTGTTGAGACGCGTGATCACCTCGCGCGGCGTGCCGGCAGGCGCGAAGACACCCTGCCACGCGCCGAAGTCGAATTCCTTCATGCCGAGCTCGTAGAGCGCGGGCACGTTCGGTATGGCCGTCGAGCGATTCGTCGTCGATACCGCGAGCGCCCGCACCGTGCCCTGCTGAATGTGGCCGAGCGCCGGCGGCAGCGTGACGAACATCATCTGGACCTGGCCCGCGATGATTTCGCGGATCGCCGCGGTCGCGCCCTGGAACGGCACGTGCGTCATCTCCAGCTTCTGCGCGCGCTTGAGCAGCTCGCCCGCGAGATGGCCGACCGTCCCGATCTGCGGAGAACCGAAATTGAGCTTGCCGGGATTCGTCCGCGCGTAGCTCACGAGCCCGGCCACGTCCTTGAACGGAAGCGCTGTGTTCACGATGAGCACCTGCGGCGACACGATCGCCTGCACCACCGGCGCGAAGCTCTTCACCGCGTGGAACGGCAGGTTTTTGAACAGCGACTCGTTGATCGAGAGCTGATCGCTGGTAACGAGCAGCGTGTATCCGTCGGGTGTCGCCTTGGCAGCCGTGCCGTGGCCGATGTTTCCGCCGCCGCCGGGCTGATTCATGATGACGATCGGCTGGCCGATGCGCGGCGTGAGATGGTGCGCGATCGTGCGTGCGAGCAGATCCGGGCTCGTGCCGGCCATGCCCGGCACGACGATGCGCAAGGGTCGGTTGGGGTATGTGCCGGATTGCGCCTGGGCGTCTGTGTTCGCATATGCGCACAAGAGCGTCATACCGGCGAAGGCACACATCCAGCGGTGAGACGTGCGCCACGCGATTGCCGCGTCGCGCATTGGCGCTCCTCGCAATGACAGTGCTGGCTTACGCATGGGTGCCCTCCGGCAGGAAACGCAGGTCCACGATCTCTTGCGCGCGCATCGGTTGCTTGATCGCACCGAGCCGCCGCTGCAGATCGATCGCCTGCTGCAGCCCCGCGAGATCGACTTCGCCGTCGTAGTGGAGTCCTTCGATCTCGCGCTCGATCGAGCGCGCCATCGTCTCGCGCGGGATGCCGAAGTGCTCTGCGCCGAACGCGATCCATTCGTCGCGATGCTCGGCCGCGTAGCGATAGCTGCGGGTGCACCCGCGCAGCACCGCGCGAACGAGCTCCGGATCGCCCGCCAGCGTATCGGGCGAGGCGACGACAACACCCCACTGCATGCCGGGGCAGAACGCATCGTCCGTGAGCGCCTGCATGACGCGGAAGACTCCGGCGCCTTCGCCGATCGAGACGTTGGGCTCGGACAGCACGGCGCCGGCGAGCTCGGCGTTCGCGAACAGATCGACGACGTGCGGATAGCGCTGGTTGAGCCCGACGATGTTCAGGTCCGCGTCGGGATCCAGGCCGTGACGCTGAAGCACTTCGCGCATGAACCAGTAGCTGCAGCTTCCGATGGACAGCGCCGCCACGGTCTCGCCCTTGAGCGCGCTCCAGTCGGACACCTCCGGGCTTACCACGAAGTATTGCAGCGCCCGGCGTCGCACGCCGCTCGCAACGATCCTGAACCGGGCGCCTCGTGATATCGCAGTGGTCGCCGGCGGCGAGCCGAGCTCGCCGATCTTGAGCGTGCCGCTGTCGTAGGCGCGCGCGATCTCCGGTCCGCCGAACACCACTTTGATCGAGAGATCGATGCCTTCGTCGCGAAAGAAGCCGCGCGCGATGCCGAGACGAAGCTGGAGCGCTTCCTTGTCCGTCGGGATGCCGTAGTCGAGCGCGATCATTCGACGCCCATGTCCGCGGCCTGCTTCGTCTCGCCGTCCTTGTATTCGCCCCACGCCGCCGTGAGCTGCGCCATCGAGACGGGGTCGAGGTCGTAGCGCGGCTCGTCGTCGGCGTCCCAGTGGCCGTATTCGTCCACGCCGCGCACGAGTGTCGCGCGCCGGCGTCCGATCGTGGAGCGCACGTGCGTCGGGATGTAGAAGAACGCAAAGCCGATGCGCCGGTCGCCGCTGCGATTCGGTTCCGACGCGTGTGCGGTGCGCTCGTGGTGCAGCGAGAACTCGCCGGCGGAAAGCTCGAGGTGAACGGCCTTGCGTTCGTCGAGTCCTTCGATCGACTGGCCTTTGGCGAGCATGTTCTCCGCGGCGAAGGTCTCCACGTGGTGCAGATCGGGTCCGCGATGCGTACGCGGCATCACCTTGAGACACCCTCTTTCGATCGTGCTGTCGGTGAAGCCGACCCATGCCGTCACCTCTTCGTGGGGATCGAGCCCGAAGTACGCCGAGTCCTGGTGCCAGGACACGTAGCGCGGATCGCGCGCGTCCTTCGCGAAGATGGACGCGCCGAAGAGCAGGATGTTCGGGCCGATCACGTCCTCGACGGCATCGAGGATCGCCGTATTACGCGCGAGGGCCATCAACCACGGGAAGGCGAGGTTGCCCTTGATCTTGAGCGTACGGTTCGCGTCATGACCCGCCTGCGCCTCGTACGCTTCGATGCGTGCTCGATATTCGGCGGCCTCCGCGGCGCTCACCGCGCGGAACGGAAACACGTAGCCTTCCGAGCGGAATTGCCCGAGCTGCGCAGCGGTCAGGAGCTTCGGCATAGCGATTTGATCTCCCCTTCCTCACCATGATAGCTTTCGCCGACGCGTCGCGCCCGATGCGATCATAACGAGGAGGTCCTCCATGAAGCTGAACCGGATCATAACGCTCGTCATTACCGGCAGTCTTACGTGTGCCGCGCCGCTCGCCAGCTCAGCCGAGAAAGCCAATCTGCGCTTCGGCACGGTCGGACTGGGCTCCGCCTGGTACAACTACGGCGCCGGCATCGCCGACATGGTGAAGGCGAAGCTGCCCCCGGGCTCGTCGATCGACGTGCTGCCGAAAGCGGGCGGCGTCGGCAACATCAAGCTCATCCAGTCCGGCGAGATCGAGCTGGGACTGAGCTTCCCGGTCAACACCGCGGAGGCGTGCGGCGGCTTCGGCACTTTCAAGGAAAAGCAGACGAAGGTGCGGGCGGTCGCGGGCGGGCTGGACACGTACTACTTCGGCACGTTCGTCACGAAAAAATCGGGCGTGACCTCGTGGGAAGACATCGCCAACGGCAAGAACAAATTCCACCTGCTCACGACCAGAGCCGGCGGCACCGGCGAGCAGGGCGTGCGGCAGGTGCTGGCCCAGCTCGGCGCAACCAAGGAATCGGTCGCGAAAAAAGGCGGCGTCATCGAGGCGACGGAGCGTTCCGGTGCGGCCGAATCGATCAAGGACGGACAGGCCGACGGCTGGGCGCACATCGTGACCAAGGGGCACCCCGCGGCCACGCAGATCGTCACGATCAACGAGGTCACCGTGCTGCCGCTGCCCGAGAAGGTCATCGCCGGCATGCAGAAGCTCGGCTGGGCGCGCGCCGAGATCCCGGCCAACACGTTCAAAGGTCAGACCGCGCCGGTGAAGACGGTGAAAGCGGCGACGAACATCATCGCGAACGCCGACGTTCCGGACGCTGTCGTCTACACGATCACCAAGACGGTGGTGGAGAACGCGGCGAAGCTGCGCACGCTGCACGCGGCGCTCGGTGATTTCGACCCGAAGCAAGCCGCCGATCCTATCCTGAACGGCAACTGCCCGCTGCATCCGGGCGCCGCCAAGTACTACAAGGAAGCCGGGCTGCTGAAGTAATCGGCAGCCTCGCGCACTTCAGCCAGTGAAAGCCTGAGCCATGGCGCTTCCGGCGTCATACGCCAGGCTTTTGCTCGGCGTCATCGCGATCGCGCTCACCGCGGTCGAGTTCACGCCGCTCGTCCTCGGGCGGTCGCTGTACGAGATCACCTTTCTCGGCATTCACGTCGGCGCCACCACCGCCATCGCCTTCCTGATCATCGGCTGGAAGCGGCGGCGCACGGCCGATGAAGCAGTTCCCGTCGTCGACCTCCTGCTCGCGCTGCTCGCGCTTGCGTGCACGGTGTACTTCGCGATGCAGGGTTTCCGCGTGTCCGAGCGCATCGAAGGCGTCGACGCGGTGTATCCGCTCGATTCGGTGTTCGGCGTGATACTCATACTGCTGCTGCTCGAAGCCGCGCGGCGTGTCGCGGGCCTTGCGCTCACCGTCATCGCGGTGCTTTTCATCGCGTATGTGTTCCTGGGGCCGTACCTGCCCGGCGGGCTCTACCACCGCGGTTTGAGCTTCGAGCGGTTCATCGACCTTCAGGTGCTCTCGACGCAGGCGATCTTCGGCACGCCGATCTCGGCCTCTGCTCACATGGTCTTCTATTTCGTGCTGGTGGGCGCGTTCCTCGAGCGCTCCGGCGCGGGGCAGCTTTTCGTCGATCTCGCGTATTGCGTGACGGGGCGCGCGTGGGGCGGCGCCGGCAAAGCCTCGGTGGTGTCGTCCGGCCTGTTCGGCACGGTCTCGGGCAGCGCCGTCGCCAACGTGCTCGTCGACGGGATCATCACGATCCCGCTGATGAAGCGCACCGGCTTCAGCGGGCCGATGGCCGGCGCGATCGAGGCGACGGCGTCCACCGGCGGACAACTCGCGCCGCCGGTGATGGGTGCCGCGGCGTTCATCCTCGCGGACATCGTCGGCGTGAGCTACGCGAGCGTAGCGTTCGCCGCGATCGTGCCCGCGATCCTCTATTACGTGTCGCTGTTCATCGTGGTGGACACGCACAGTCGCCGCATGGGGCTCGGCCCCAGCAACGCGCTGCCGGTGGCCCAGGCGTTCGCCGGCTTCCGGGAGCGCTGGCATATCCTCATCCCGCTCGGGGTGATGATCTACCTGCTGACGGCGCAGTATTCGCTGATGCTCGTCGGCGCGGTCAGCCTCGTCACGATCGTGATCCTGAGCTGGGCGCGGCGCTCCACCCGGATGAACCTGAAAGCGATGTACGAGGGCATCGTGAACGGCGCGCGCGGCGCGGCCGAGGTCGCGATCCCTTCCGCCGTCGCGGGCATCATCGTCGGCGTCCTCGTGCAGACCGGCATGGCGCTGCATCTGCAGCGGTGGCTGCTCGACGTCGCCGGCAACTCGCTCATGGTTTCGCTCTTCGGCGCGATGATCCTCACGATCATCTTCGGCATGGGCATGCCGACGTCGGCGGCGTATCTGATCGCCGCCGTGCTCGTGGCACCCGCGCTCCAGCAGCTCGGCATCCCGGCGCTCGCGGCGCACCTGTTCATCTTCTACTTCGCGGTGCTGTCGATGGTGACGCCGCCGGTCGCGCTCGCGGCCTACGCCGCCGCCGGCATCAGCGGTGCGAGCCTGTGGACCACCGGACTGCTCGCGTTCCTGATCGCGGTCCCCGGGTTTCTCATCCCCTACGCGTTCGTCTTCGACCAGGCCCTGCTGCTGCAGGGCGATCCGCTCCACATCGTCTGGGTGATTGCCGCGGCCGCGATCGGTGTGGCGGCGTTCTCGGCCGGTACGGGCGGCTATCTCTTCGGCCCGCTTTCGCGGCCGGCGCGGGTGATGCTGTTCCTGTTCGCGCCGCTGCTCATCGACCCGCGGCTCATCACCGATCTCATCGGGGGCATCGGGGTGGGGCTGGTGCTCGCGTGGCAGATCTGGCGCTACAAGCTGCGGGCTCGCAGCGCAGCCGAGCCGGCCGGCTGATTGGTCGTTTCGCTCAGTCGCGGAACGCTGCCGGGCAGAACGACCACGGGCACATCTCGTCGTGATGGCGTCCCAGCGGGTCGGACGCGTGCCAGTTCTCCCAGATCTTCTCCGACGCGGCCTGTGCGCGCGAGCGCACGGCATCGAGATCGATTCCCGGAATGCGGCCGTCCTGCATCCGCACTTCGCCTGCGACGATCGCAGTATCGACATCATCGCCGACGCCGCACTCGACGACGGTCTTCACCGGATCGCGCACCGGCCCCATGCGGAGCGTCCCGCGCGCGGAGAGATCGATCAGGATGATGTCGGCGCGCGCGCCTTCCGCGAGGCGGCCGAGATCGTCGCGGCCGAGCGAGCGCGCGGCCGCAAGCGTCGCGGCGGAAAAGACCTCGGCGGCAGTGGCCGACTTGTAGTCGTGGCTCATCACCTTGCCGTGATACGAGGCGGTGCGCATGTTGAGGATCATGTCGCGCGGGTAGGTGTCGGAGCCGATCGTGATGTTGATGCCGAGCTCACGGTAGCGCCGCCAGTTATCGAGCACGCGTGCGCGGCGCACGATGTTGATCGGACAGTGTGAGATCGAGACGCCGGCTTCGCCCATGAGCTTCAGATCGCGCGCGCCGGGGTAGTTCAGCCGCACGCTGTCCGCGGGCAGGTTGCCGTGGCCGATGTTGAGCGTGGGGCGCAGCATGCCGACCTCGTCGAGGATCTCGATCGGCGTCCTGCGGTGCTCGCGCACGACCTCGTAGAACTCGATGATGCTGTACGCGGCGTGCGTCGCCATCGGCAGCTTCATCTCGTCGGCCTTCTCGCGCGTGGCGCGCAGGAGCTCGATACTCGTCGTTTCCATCTCCCGCGGCACCAGGATGCCTTTGATGAGCCCGCCGCCCGCGCCGTCGTGCTTCTCGATCCATTTCAGTGCGCCGTCGAACTCCTTGCGCGCGTTCTCTTCGTTGATCACGCGCTTCAGCCGGCCGTGCTCGTCGCCGACCCAGCGCCCCGAGTCGTAGCCCGGCCCGAGGTAGCCGCGCACGCCGAGCGCGAGGCACTGCGCCATCATGGCCTCCTGGATGCGGAGCTGGCTGCCGTACTCGACGAAGGTCGTGACGCCGTTGCGCAGCAGCTCTGCCACCGTGTACTGGGCGTGCAGCTCGAGCTCTTCCTCCATGCCGGTCTCGTCCGGACGCAGGTAGCGCACGTCGCCCTGGATGCGCGTGCCTTCCCTGGGCACGCTGATCTCGAAGAACGGCTGGCCGAAGTAATCACCGCGGCCGGCATCCGTGATCAGACGGTGCGACGCGCGATGGCCGGAATGGACGTGCGTGTCGATGAAGCCGGGCGCGACGAGCTTGCCGGTCGCGTCGATATCGCGGTCCACGCGTCCCTCGAACTTAGGCCCCACGTAGACGATGTTGTCGCCCTCGAAGACGACTTCGTGTCCGCGATCGAGCCGGTGCTCGCCGCCTTTGTGGCCGACGACCCAGCCGCCGGCAATACGGGTGCGCATGATCACGTTCCTCTCTCGAATTCCGCCGCAGGTCGGATGTTATGATTGCCCCGGCAATGATATACGCGTCATGAATCCCTTCAGCCTCACCCCCGACATCGCAGACAGGAAGGTCCGGCAGCGCGCCGTGTCGCGGCTGCGCGAGCTCAACGTGCCGCTGCCGACGCTGTCGCAGCTCGCGAATCCGACGACCATTCCCGAGATCCAGAAAGCGGTGCTGTCCGCCGTCGGTCCGGACGAGCCCGCGGCGGCCAACCTCTGGCGCGTGCACTGGTTCAACGACCAGGCACGGACGGGACTCGTTACCGTGCCGGCGTATCTCGTGCTGCCGGAAGCGCTCACCGGTGTGAAAGCAAAGATCGTCGTGGCGCTCGGCGACCGTTTTCCGATGATCGGCGCGCACAAGGTGCTGGCGGCGTACGGCTGTCTCGTGCCGCGTCTGGTGAGCGGGCGCTTCGATCCGGTGTCCGATCGCGCGATCTGGCCCTCCACCGGCAACTATTGCCGTGGCGGCGTCGCGATCTCGCGCACGCTCGGCTGCCACGGTGTCGCGGTGCTGCCGGCCGGCATGAGCAAGGAGCGGTTCGACTGGCTCGAGCGCTGGGTGACCGATCGCGCGGACATCGTTCGCACGCCGGGCACCGAGAGCAACGTGAAGGAGATCTACGACAAGTGCGCGGAGCTGGAGAAGGACCCGCGCAACGTGATCGTCAATCAGTTCTCGGAGTTCAGTAATTACCTCGTGCACTATCACGTCACGGGGAAAGCGCTGGAGCGCATCTTCACCGACGTGAAGCGCGAGGAGCCGGCGTTGCGTCTTACCGCGTTCGTGTCGGCAACCGGTTCCGCCGGCACCATCGGTGCGGGCGACTACCTGAAGCAGGCGCTAGCGACGAAGATCGTCGCCGTCGAGGCGGTCGAATGCCCGACGATGCTCGTGAACGGCTACGGCGAGCACAACATCCAGGGCATCGGCGACAAGCACATCCCGCTCATCCACAACGTGATGAATACGGATCTCGTGGCCGGCGTCTCGGACCGCAGCTCCGATGCGCTGAATCTGCTCTTCAACGAGCGTGTCGGCCGCGAGTACCTCGAGAAGCGGCAGAAGATCGATCCCGCGCTCGTGTCGGCGCTCTCGCACATCGGGCTTTCCGGCAACGCCAATATCGTCGCGGCGATCAAGGTCGCGAAGCACCTCGATCTTCGCGACTCGGACGCGGTGATCACGATCGCCACCGACAGCGCGGCGCTCTACGACAGCGAGCGCGCGGCGTACGCCCAGCGGCGCTACGGGGGCGCGTTCGACGAAGTGCACGCCGGCGAGATCTTCGGCCAGCATCTTGCGGGCATCGAGGACGATCACGTGAACGAGCTCACGTACGTCGAGCGCAAGCGGATTTTCAATCTCGGCTACTACACGTGGGTCGAGCAGCAGGGCGTGTCGGTCAGCGATTTCGACCGGCGCAAATACCCCGAATTCTGGACCGAGCTCCAGGCGTCGATTCCAGCGTGGGACAAGCTGATCGACGATTTCAACGAGGACACGGGCGCGCGCCATGCGGGCTGATATGCGCTGGATTCCCGCCTGCGCGGGAATGACGTCGCGCTGGTTTTCCCGCCTGCGCGGGAATGACGTGCCTGCTGCGGCCCCCGTCGTCATCCTCGCGAAGGCGGGGATCCAGAACCTGCCATGAGCGATTCATACCTCGATCTTCGCAGCCGCCTCGCCCAGCGCGACCGCAGCCTCCACGAAAAAGTCGTCACGTTGGAAGAAGCCGCGGCGCTCGTGAAAAACGGCGAGACCGTCGGCATCGGCGGGAGCACGCTTTCGCGCACGCCGATGGCCATGGTGTGGTCGCTCGTGCGTGCGAAGCGCAAGCAGCTCACGTGCGCGCGCGGAATCATGTCGAGCGAAGGCGACTGGCTGATCGGATCGGGCGCGTGCGATCACGTCATCACGAGCTGGTTCAGTCAGGGCATCGTGTGGGGCATCTCGCGCGTCATGCGCCATCACGTGGAGAGCGGCCGCGTGCGCTTCGACGAGTGGAGCCACATGGCGATGGGCATGCGCTTTCGCGCCGGCGCCATGGGTGTGCCGTTCCTGCCGATGCGCTCGATGCTCGGCTCCGACGTGCTTGCGCAGCGTCCCGAAGCGAAGGAGATGGATTGCCCGTTCACCGGTGAGAAGCTGCTGCTCGTGCCGGCGCTCAACCCGGATGTGGCGCTGATCCACGTCCAGCGCTGCGACCCGTACGGCAACGCCCAGATGGACGGCCTCCAGTTTCTCGACATCGACCTCGCGATGGCGGCGAACCGCGTGATCCTCACCACCGAGCGCATCGTGTCGAACGACCAGATCCGGCGTGCGCCGGACCAGACCAAGATCCCGTTCTTCGCCGTCGAGGCCGTCGTGGAAGTGCCGTACGGCTGCGCGCCGCACGAGTGCAGCGCGGTGAACGAGCCGTTCTTCAAGCACATGGATTACTACACGTCGCTCGTGAACAAGGACCCGGTGGGCGGCATGGCCGAGTACCTGGACCGGTATATCTATGGTCCGAAATCCTGGGCCGAGTACCTCGGCCTGCTCGGCCTCGAAGACATTCTGGAAGCGGCCAAAGGCGGCCGCCGCGTCTCCAATGCCTGACCGCAATTACACCGCCAGCGAGCTCCTCGCCGTGATGAGCTCGCGCCTGCTGACGGAAGGCCAGATCGTCTTCGCGGGCGTCGGCATCCCGCTGCTCGCGGCGACGCTCGCGCAGGGGCTGCACTGCCCCGGCCTCACGATCCTGTTCGAGGGCGGCGTGATCGGCCCGATGATCGAGCCCGGCAAGCTGCCGCCTTCGACCAACGAGCAGCGCTGCACGATCCGCGCGAACATGGTGCTGTCCAGCACCGACGTGCTGCTGCTCCTCCAGCGCGGCTACGTCGACGTCGGCTTCATGGGCGGCGCGCAGATCGACCAGTACGGCAACCTCAATTCGTCGTTCATCGGTGACCCGAAAAAGCCCAAGACGCGGCTCCCCGGCACCGGCGGCGGCAACGACATCGCGAGCCTCGCGCAGATGATCGTCGCGATGAAGCACGAGAAGCGCCGCTTCGTCGAGAAAGTGGATTTCGTGACGAGCCCCGGCTATCTCGGCGGCGGCACTACACGACGCGATCGCGGCCTCCCCGCCGGCGGGATGTACCGCGTCGTGACGGACCTCGCGATGCTCGGGTTCGACGACGAGACGCGCCACATGAAGATTCTCGCGCTGCACCCGGGCGTCACGGCCGGGCAAGTGCAGGAAAACACCGGCTTCAAGCTCGAGATCAACGGCGACATCCCAGTGACGGAGCCGCCGACCGACCGCGAGCTTGCCGTGCTGCGCAAGCTGGATCCGCAGCGGCTTTACACCGCTTAAACAAAGCGTCACCCCCGCGTAGGCGGGGGTCCAGAACCGTTACTGGATTCCCGCCTCCGCGGGATTGACGTCATAGGAAGCATCAGGAGACGTTATGGCCACGCTGCATCACACCTTCGGCATCGCCGCGCGTAATTTCACGTCCTACCCCGAGATGCCGAACGCAAAGGCGCTCGTCGAGTACGGCGTCAAGATGGAAGAGATGGGCTTCGACTCGCTGTGGGTGTGGGACCACATCCTGCTCGGCGTCGAGCCGTGCTTCCCCGTCGCGGAATCGCTGACGCTGCTCACGGCGATCGCCGCGCGCACGAAGAAGATCAAGCTCTCGACCGGCATACTCGTTTTGCCGCTGCGCAATCCGGTGGTGCTCGCGAAACAGCTCGCGACGATGGATGAGCTCTCCGACGGACGGCTCCTCATGGCCATGGCCGCCGGGTGGTACAAGCGCGAGTTCGACGCGGTCGGCGTGCCGTTCCACGAGCGCGGCAAGATCATGGACGAGAACCTCGAGATCCTGAAGCGCTTCTGGACCGAGCACATGGTGAAAGGCGAGTGGCCGCACCACAACATTCCCGCAGGTGTGATGTATCCCAAACCCGTGCAGAAGCCGCGTCCGCCGATCCTGATCGGCGGGTACGTCGACGTCGTGCTGAAGCGCGCCGCGGTGGCCGGCGACGGATGGCTCACGTATTTCTACCGGCCGGAGGCGTTCGCGAAATCGTGGGAAAAGGTGCGCAACTTCGCGAAAGAAGCGGGCAAGGACCCGGACACGCTCATGAATGGCGCGCAGCTCCCGATCATGATCGGCAAGTCACGCGCCGAGGTCGAAGCGCCGATGATGGAATGGCTTCAGAAGGAATGGGATTACGCCGCGTGGAGCGACTCCACGAAGGAGAGCGCGATCATGGGTACGGTGGACGAGTGCGTCGCGCAGCTCAAGGAGCATCTCGCGGTCGGCGTGCAGAAGCTCATCTTCGTGCCGTACAAGTACGAGATGGAGCAGATCCGCATCATCGCGGAGCAGATCATTCCGCGGCTGCGCGACTTCAAACCGTAATCCCGATCAACGCGTCGCGATCCAAGGAGAGATCATGGAACCCGAAACGCTGCTGCAGACCGGTTCGCTCGGACGTTACCTCTCGAATGTGCGCAATGCCTGGGGCGATGGAACCGACCGGGACCTTCCGTTCAAGGTGCAGGCGCTCATGCGTGAATTCCTTACGGGCACGCGCCGCGATGAGCCGTGGATGGCCGAGATGATCGCGGAAGGCAATATCGCCAAAGAGCTGTACCGGGATGTCGATCACGGCTTCATTCAGATGGGGCACGTGCAGCCGCAAGGACACATCAATCCGCCGCACGATCACGGTCCGTGCTGGGTGGTGTACGGCGCCTACAGCGGCCGCACCGAGATCGTGGTCTACGCACACCGTGGAACCGACAGCACGACGGGCAAAGCACTTCTTGAAAAACGCGACGTCCATTATCTCGAGCCCGGCGTCGTGTACCCCTACGTGCCCGGCGACATTCATTCGGTCGTAGTGCTCGAGGGGCCCGCGATCATATTCAGATTCCTGAGCCGCGACCTGACGCAGGTGAAGCGCGCGTACTACGACCTCGAGCGCGACGCGACGCTCGTCGAGCCAGCCGCAGCATCGGCTTAGCTTCGGCGCCGCCTGCCATGGCGAAGCTCAAGATCACGTTCGCGATCGACCGCTACGACTGGCTGGAGCCGATTCGCAGCGGCGAGGTGAGCGCGAAAGACCTCGACATCGAGTGGATCACCGAGGGCAGCAAGCGGCGCCACGACCGCATGTACCACCATCGAGAATTCGACGTGTGCGAGTTCTCGATGGCGGGCTACCTTGTCGCCCGCGCGCGCGGCATCGACTGGATGCAGGCCATCCCGTTCTTTTCGCGGCGGATGTTCGCCCATCACTTCTGCTTCGTGCGCGCGGATTCCGGAATCAGGAAACCTTCGGATCTGCGCGGGCGCAGGATCGGCATCCGCACCTACGAGAACACGCTGGCGGTCATGACGAAGGGGATGTTCGCGCACGACTACGGCCTGCCCGTCGAGGACGTGACCTGGGTCTGCGTCAATAACGAGCTCGTCGGCACGCGCCCGCCGCCCTCGATCAAAGTCGAGCAGCTCGCGCAGGGGCGTAAGCTCGAGGACATGCTGCTCGCGGGCGAGATCGACGCTACCGTCGAGCCGGCGCTGCCGCAGAGCTGGCTCGCGGGCGACGGGAAGCTCGTGCGCCTCTTCCCGGACTTCGAAAGCGAGGAGCGCGAGTACTTCAGGCGCAGCCGGATCTTCCCGATCATGCATCCGATCGTGATCCGGAAAGAAATGCTCGATGCGCATCCGTGGGTCGCGAGGAGCCTCTTCGATGCGCTCTGCGAAAGCCGGCGGCGCTGGCGCGCGTTCATGCAGCAGCCGCACCGGCTGAGCTTTGCGTGGGCCGCTTCGTACATCGAGCGCGAGGAATCGTTCTTCGGCGGCGATCCCTTCGTTCAGGGCCTGCGGGCGAACCGCCACGACCTGAGGACGATGATCGGGTTCTGCGCCGAACAGGGCATGCTCGACGGCCCGCTGACGGTGGAAGAGCTCTTCCCGCCGAGCATGCAGGAGACGTAATCCATGTCGAAGATCCTGATCGAGCACGCCGACTACGTCGTCACCGTCGACCCGGAGCGGCGGATCATCCGTGACGGTGCCGTCGCCATCGTCGGCGATCGCATTGCGGCCGTCGGCAAAACCGATCGGATAAGGCCGGACTACGCCGATGCCGAAGTGATCGACGGGCGCGGCAAGATGGTTCTGCCCGGACTCTTCGATACGCACATTCACGGCGCGCAGCAGCTCGGCCGCGGCCTCGGCGACAACATGTACCAGCGGTTTTTCACGCACCTGTGGAAGATCGAGTCCGAGATGGACGAGGGCGACGCGCTGTGCGCGTTCCGGTTGTGCCAGCTCGAGCTGATCCGCGCCGGCGTCACGTGCTTCGCCGATCCAGGCAACTACTTCCCGGGAATCGAAGCGCAGGCGATGAAAGAGAGCGGCCTGCGCGGCATCATCTCGCGCACCGCGCTGGACGTGAACCGCCCCGGCACGCCCGAGCGCTTCTGCGAGACGACTGCGCAGGCGCTCGCGCGCAGCGAAGAGTTCGTCGCCGAGCACCACAACACGCTGAACGGGCGGGTGAAGGCGTGGGTGTCGATGCGCATGGCGTTCGGCTGCTCGGACGATCTCCTGCGCGGCATGGGCGCGCTCGCGCGCAAGCACGGCGCCGGCATCATCGGCCACGCGTGCTCGAGCCGCGAGCCGACGGTCATGGCCAACATGAAATACGGCATGGGCGACGTCGCGCGGCTGGAGCAGCTCGGCGTGCTCGGTCCCAACATGCTGCTCCTGCACATGGCGTGGCTCGGCATGGACGAGGTGATGCTGGTGAAGGAGCGCGACGTGAAAGTGTCCATCGCGCCGGGCTCGTCGTTCCACCAGGCAATGGGCAACATCAACCGCGGTAAGGCGCCGGAGATGGCGGGTCTCGGGATCACGCTCTCGCTCGGGTCGGACGCCGCGATGTCCGGCAACTTCCTGGACGTGATGCGCAATGCGTATCTGATGGTCGGCGGCTACCTCGAAGCGCGCATGGACCCCAAGACCTTCACGCCGGAGGACGCGGTCGAGATGATGACGATCGACGGCGCGCGCTCGACGCTGTGGGAAAACGATCTGGGCTCGCTCGAAGCGGGCAAGCAGGCCGACGTGACCGTGCTCGACATCATGCGGCCCGAGTGGCAGCCGGTGCACAACCCGATCTCGAATCTCGTCTATTGCGCGCACGGCGGCTGCGCGGACACCGTGATCGTCGACGGGCGCGTTCTCATGCGCGATAAGAAAGTGCTCACGCTGAACGAGCACGATCTTTATGCCGAGGCGCGCGAGCGCGCGGCGGTGCTGGTGAAGCGCGCGGGGCTCGAATCGAGCGCCGTGCCGCGGTGGCCGATGGCGTGAAGCGTCTCGCCGCCGGCATCGCGACCGCGCTTTCGGCGCTGCTGGCCGCCGCGGACGCGCGTGCCGCCGAGTCCAGTCAATATCCCTCGCGGCCCATTCGGCTGATCGTGCCGGGCCCGGCGGGCGGCGCACCCGACCTGAACGCGCGCATCGTGCAGCCGATGCTCGGCGAGCTGCTCGGACAGCCGATCGTGGTCGACAACCGGCCCGGCGCCGGCGGGATGATCGGCACCGAGCTCGCGGCGCGTGCCGTGCCGGACGGGTACACGCTGCTCTGGGGCGGTCCCGGATCGCTCACGATCCAGCCGCATCTGCACAAGCGCCTCACGTTCGATCCGGCGAAGGATTTCGTGCCGGTGAGCCTCGTCGCAATGAGCCCGATGCTGCTGCTCGTGAATCCGTCGATCCCTGCGCGGTCGGTGGCGGAGCTCGTGTCGCTCGCGCGCTCGCAGCCGGACAAGCTCAATTACGCGTCGTTCGGCGTTGGCAACGTGAACCACCTCGCCATGGAGCAGTTGAAGGGCATGAGCGGCGCGAAGCTGACGCACGTCTCGTACAACGGCTCGCCCCCTGCGCTGAACGCGCTGCTCGGCGGTTACGTGCAGGTCCTGTTTGCATCGCCGCCGTCCACCATCGATCACGTCAGGGCCGGACGGTTGCGCGCGCTCGGCGTCTCGAGCATGAAACGGCTGCCGCTGGCGCCGGAAATTCCGACCCTCAGCGAGTCAGGCCTCGCTGATTTTCAATCCGGTGCATGGTCCGCGCTGCTCGCGCCGGCGAAGACGCCCGGCGGGATCGTGGCAGTTTTGAGCACAGCGGTGGTGAAGACGGTCGGCTCGCCGAAAGTGCGCGCGCAGTTGGAAGGGCAGGGCACCGAGCCGGTAGGGAGCAGCCCCGCGGATTTCGCGGCATTCATGCGCGCGGAGTCGGACAAGCACGCGAAGATCGTGAAGGCGGCCGGGATCAAGGTCGACTGACGAGCAAAGTGCGCTGACGGTGTAAGCCGTCGTTCCCGCGAAGGCGGGAATCGCGGCGCTCGTCATTCCGGCGAAGGCCGGAATCCAGTACCGGTTTTCTGGACCCCGGCCTTCGCGGGGGTGACGAACGTTGTTAGTCCGCCTTGGCGCCCGTCGCTTTGACGATCGGCGCCCACTTCTCTTTCTCGGAGCGCACGAAATCGCCGAACTGCTGCGGCGTCATCGCGACGTGGCGCAGACCCTCGCGCGGCAGGCGCGTCTGAACCTCGGGGAGCTGCATCACGCGGTTCGACTCTGCGTTGAGACGGCTCACGACCGCGGCGGGCGTGCCCGCCGGCGCGAGCAGGCCGGTCCAGTTCGCGACTTCGAATTTGGGCAGTCCGGATTCCGCAAGCGTCGGCATGTTCGGCAGCGCGGCCGAACGTTTAGAGCCCAGCACCGCGATGCCGCGCAGGCGATTCGCGTTCACCTGCGGCAGAACGGTCGGCAGCGTGGCGAAGAGCATCTGTATCTGGCCCGACATCAGGTCCGTGATCGCCGGCACGTTGCCTTTGTAGGGCACGTGGGTAATGTCGGTCTTCGTCATGGTCTTGAAGATCTCACCGGCGAGATGGCTGGTCGTGCCCGCGCCCGCGGAAGCGTAGATGAGCTGCCCGGGTCGGCTGCGCGCGAGCGCGATCAGCTCCCTGGCGGTTTTCACGGGAAGCGACGGATGCACGACGAGCAGGCCTTCGGCTTCGACGACGAACGCGACCGCAACGAAATCGCGGACCGGGTCGTAAGGCAGCCGACTGAAGAGCGTCGCGTTGATCGCGTGCGTGCCGATCGTGCCCATCACGAGCGTGTAGCCGTCCGGCGGCGCCTTTGCGACGATGTCCGCTCCGATGTTGCCGCCTGCGCCGGGACGGTTGTCCACGACCACCTGCTGGCCCCACGATTTGGTCATCTCGCCGCCGATGATGCGCGAGAAGACGTCGGAGAAGCCGCCCGGCGGGAAGGGCACGACGATGCGGATGGGCTTGGTTGGGTACTGCTGCGCGTGCGCCGCGGGTGCCACGCATACCGCGGCGAGTAGAACCGCCATGCGAGCGCCTCGGGATCGCCACGCCGGCGAACGCGCGCCGGCTCGCGATGACACGCCCGTTGTCATTGCGAGGAGCGGCCAGTGCCGCGACGAAGCAATCTCGTGGCGCACGCAGGCGCTCACGACAGATCCATCTCCGGCAGCGTCTTCAACTGCACGCCGTTCTTCTCCAGCGCCTGCCGCACGGCGCTGACCACTTCCACGCCCGTGCCTTCGTCGCCGTGGCAGCAGAACGTGTGGATCTTCGTCTTGAACTTCTTGCCGCTCGTGCTGATGACCGCTCCTTCGTTCACGAACGAGAGCACCTGGTTCACCGCCTTGTCCTTGTCGTGGATCATCGCGTTGGGAAAGCGCCGCGAGGTCATCGCGCCGGTGTCGTCGTACGTGCGATCGATGTAGGCCTCTTCGGCGACGCGCAGCCCGGCTTCGCGTCCCGCCTTGACCATCTCCGAGAGCACGTTCGCGACGAAGATGATAGCGGGGTCGACCGCCTTGATGCCGCGCGCGATCGCTTTGGCGTATTCGGGATCGACGTGCGCCATGTTATTGAGCGCGCCGTGGGGCTTCACGTGCGTGACCTTCATGCCGACGCCGGCAGCGATGCCGTTAAGCGCGCCGATCTGATACGAGATCATGTATTCCAGATCTTTCGGATTCATCTGGATCTGCCGGCGGCCGAAGCCCCACAGATCGTTGAACCCGGGGTGCGCGCCGATCGAGACGCCGTTGTCCTTGGCCATGCGCACGGCATTCGCCATGACCGTCGGATCGCCCGCGTGGAAGCCGCACGCGATGCTCGCTGAATTGATGACTTTGAGGATTGCCTCGTCGTTGCCGACCTTGAAGCGGCCGAAGCTCTCGCCCATGTCGGCGTTGATGTTGATGGTGGCCATGTCCTTCTCCTGATAGTGCGTAAAACGCTTGAGGATGTTGTCGAGCGAAGGCTGGGGGAGCCGGCTCGAAATGCGGGTGCGTAGCGTAACATAAGCGCATCTTCCCTACAGTTCAGGACCACCCGATGAACGAGACGTTCCGCGAGTTTCTCGATCGCCTGCGCGAGGCGCGGGAGCTCACCGATATTCGCCAGCCCGTGGACATTGCGCACATCGCCACGCTGGTCGATCAGTCCGACCAGGCGCTCTTCTTTCACGACGTGATCGGCTACGACGTGCCGGTGGTCTCCGGGCTTATCCGTTCGCAGAAGCGGGCGGCGATGTCGATGGCGTGCGAGACGTTTTCCGGGATCGAGATAAAGCTGCGCCGGGGGATCGACCAGCCGATTCCGCCGCGCTACGTCGAGAAAGCGCCGCATCAGGAGGTCGTCCTCACCGGCGACGACGTCGATCTCTACAAGCTGCCGATCCCGATGTCCTCGATCTACGACGGCGGGCCGATGATCACCGCGGGTGTGGTCATCGCGAAGGACCCGGAGTACGGCCTCAACGCGGGCGTGTACCGGCTGCTGGTAAAAGAGCCGACCCTGACCGGCATCGACATCGTCACGCCGAACAACCTGCGGTTCTTCGCCCAGCGCGCGCTGGAACGCGGCGAGCCGCTGCCGATCTCGGTCTCACTGGGCGCGCATCCGTTCGAGATCATGGGCGCGGGATTCCGGGCGGCGCTCGGCATCGACGAGCTCGCGATTGCCGGCGGCATCCGCGGTGCGCCGGTCGAGCTCGCCCAGTGCCTGACGATCGACCTGCCGAGCATCGCGGGCGCCGAGATCGTGCTCGAAGGCGAGATCCTGCCGACCGGCTGGACCTGGCCGGAAGGGCGCTTCGGCGAGTTCACGCGCCTCATGGGCGGTCTCCACTGGAATCCGCTGGTGCGCATCAAGGCGATCACGCACCGGCGTGACCCCATTTACTACTCGCTGCACATGCCGTGGGAGAACATCTGGCTCGGCGCGCCCACGCGTTACGCGGCAGTTCGAGCGGCGCTCAAGAACGCCGGCGTGCAGGTGAAGGACATCAACGTCACCGTCGGCGGCTGCACGCAGTGGCACGCCATCATCTCGGTGAGGAAGCAGGCCGGCGAGGGCAAGAACGCGCTGCTTGCCGCGCTCGCGGTGATGGACCTGAAGCATGTCGTCGTGGTGGACGACGACATCGACGTCTGGAATCCGATCGACGTCGAATGGGCGATCGCGACGCGCGTGCAGGGCGATCGCGACGTCGTCGTGATTCCGGGTGCGCGCGCAAAGCCGCTCGATCCGAGCCTGCCGGTGACGCCGCCCGGCGTCGTGCCCACGGGCGCGAAGGTCGGCATCGACGCGACGATCGGCGAAGGCATTCCGCACGAGCGCTACGAGCGCATCTCGTACGCGTATGCGGACCGCGCCAAAATCGGCGATTACGTCAAAGGGAAGGCCGATGCCGCGCCCGCGCGAGGCGCCGTCACGCGCGACGCGGTGGCGGAGCTTGCGACGAAGATCCGCGCTGCGATCGAAAAGGAGCCGCTGTATTACTCGGAGGTCGCCGACCGCTTCGCGGAGTACGGCTTTGCGATGGTCGGCCGCGCGATGGGCAAGCTCCACGTGGACGAGCTCCTGTGGCAGGACCCGCGGGGGCGCATGTGCCTGAGGAAGTCCGCGTTCGCCGCCCAGCCGCCGAAGCGCAATTGATGGTGGGTTTCACCCACCCTACGGCATCACGGCGTAGGGCGCGCTGATAGCGCACCGCTCCGGTGCTGGACCCCCGCCTACGCGGGGGTGACGATTTGCCTCGCGACTGGCTGGTACAGGGTCGTGCGCTGCCGCGGTGTGCGCCCGGCCTCGCGGATCAGCGCGTGCATCGCGGCGGGCGTCATCTCCTGGCCGTGCGCTGCGCCGGCCGCGCGCGAGATCGACTCGTTCATGAGTGTCCCGCCGAGGTCGTTCACGCCGGCGTTCAGGCAGGCTTTCACGCCCTGCGGCCCCATCTTCACCCAGGACGCCTGAATGTTCGTGATCAGCGGATGAAGTACGAGCCGCGAGACCGCGTGCATCAGCACGGCTTCGCGGAACGTCGGCCCGCGCCGCGCCTTGCCCTTGATGTAGATCGGCGCCTCCATGTGCACGAACGGCAGCGGCACGAACTCGGTGAAGCCGCCTGTCTCGGCCTGCAACGCGCGCAGGCGCAGCAGATGGCGCGCCCAGTGCATCGGCTGCTCCATGTGACCGAACATGATCGTCGCGGTGGAGCGAAAGCCGGCGCGATGCGCGCTGCGCATGACTTCGAGCCATTCGCCGGTCTTCACTTTGTCCGGGCAGAGCGTCGCGCGCACCTCGTCGTCGAGGATCTCCGCGGCGGTGCCGGGCAGCGTGCCGAGCCCCGCGCGCTTCAATTCGGAGAGGAACTCTGGCAGTGAAACGCCGAGCGTCTTCGCGCCCTGCCACACTTCGAGGGGCGAGAACGCGTGGACGTGCATCTGCGGGACCGCGGCCTTCACCCCTTTGCAAATGTCGAGATAGGTCGCGCCGGTGTACGACGGGTGAATGCCGCCCTGCATGCACACTTCGGTCGCGCCGCGCTCCCACGCTTCGATCGAGCGCCGCTGGATTTCCTCCAGCGGCAGATCGTACGGCTTGCCGCGCAGGTTCTCGGCGGCCTTGCCTTTGGCGAACGCGCAGAACTGGCAGCGATAGGAGCAGATGTTCGTGTAGTTGATGTTGCGGTTGACGACGTAGCTCACCACGTCGCCGTTCATGCGTTCGCGCAGCGCATCCGCCGCTTCGCACACGGCGTGAAATTCGTCGCCGCGCGCGCGGAACAGGCGAACGATCTCGGCTTCGGTCAGCGTTTCGCCGGCGCTGGCCTTCAGCGCAATATCTGCTACTGGATTCCCGCCTGCGCGGGAATGACGAAAACGGCCGTCGTCCTCGCGTAGGCGGGGACCCAGAAGGTAGCCGAGCGAGTCAGTCGGAGGCTCGATGATCGTTCCGGGCGACCAGCCGTCGGTACGCGGAAAACCGTCGCTGTCGATGCGATGCAGAAGCGCCGTGCGTAGACCGGGATCGACCCAGCGAGCCGTGTCCCGCGCATAAGACGGATAGATCGCGAGCCGCTCGACGAGCATCTTGCCGGCCGCGGCGGTCTCGCGCGCGAGCGCATCGAGGTGCGGCCACGGCGCTTCGGGATTCACGTGATCCGGCGTGACCGGCGAGACGCCGCCCCAGTCGTTGATGCCGGCTTCGATGAGCTGAACGTGCGCTTCGGGGCTCAGGTTCGGCGGCGCCTGGATGTTCATGGCCGGATCGAAGATCAAACGCGCCGCGGCGATCGTCCAGAGATGTTCGTGCAGGTCCGCAGCCGGCGCGTCCGCCATCTTGGTGCCGGGCTTCGGACGGAAGTTCA
>DASPNJ010000123.1:0-27671 GCA_035626595.1 Burkholderiales bacterium | reverse complement strand
CAGCACGATCACGGCTATGACGAGCGAGCCTCGTTTCATTCGCGAGCGGGAGGGCGGGAAAAGTGCGGATTCTACAGGCGGGTCCCCCGCCGATAGCCGGCACTAATGTAACGAGACGTTACGCTGGGCGTTGACGAGATCATCGGTGTTAGAAAAGGAGCTCGCGGAGGAAACACGGCCCGCAAACGAGCGGGCCATGCCCGTTTTCATTCCGTGTCGTTTACCTGACAAGCCGGCTGCCGAATGGCAGCCGTAGGCTGCGTCAGCGACCCACCGGCCGAACGGCTGTTAGATCCGCTGCCCCGACGGATAGCTCGGCGGCAGATGCGGCGCCTGCGGCCCGTCCAGCATGGCGTCGCGAACGCTGCGCTCGATCACCTCGATGAAGACGCGCGCGGCAACGCCGCCGCGGCGTCTGACTTCCTCGGCCATCTGTTCGGCGCGGGATGAGAGCGCGTCCGGCACCGGCGCCTCCCGGCCTTCCAGCGCAGCGCGCGTGCTCTCGCGCAGGTAATCGAACACGAGATCGACGTCGCTGTCGCGCACGATGCCGCCGAAGAGATCGGCGCCGAGCGGCGGCGACTCGTGCGCGGCTGCCGGACCGCAGAGCGCGACGCCCAGCGCCATCGCCACGACGATGCGCCGCACGATCACCGACAACGCGTCACGGTTCACGATTCACGGTTCACTGCTTCTGGTAGATCTCCGCGCCCTGCTCGACGAACTGCTGCGCTTTTTCCTTCATGCCGCGCTCCAGCGCTTCGTCCGCCTCGACACCCTGCTTGGCGGCGTAGTCGCGCACGTCCTGCGTGATCTTCATCGAGCAGAAGTGCGGGCCGCACATCGAGCAGAAGTGCGCGAGCTTCGCGCCCTCCTGCGGCAGCGTCTCGTCGTGGAACTGCTTCGCCTTGTCCGGATCGAGCCCGAGGTTGAACTGGTCTTCCCAGCGGAACTCGAAGCGCGCCTTCGACAGCGCGTTGTCGCGGATCTGCGCGCCCGGATGGCCCTTCGCGAGATCGGCGGCGTGCGCCGCGATCTTGTAGGCCATGATCCCGTCCTTCACGTCTTCCTTGTCCGGCAGCCCGAGGTGCTCTTTCGGTGTCACGTAGCAGAGCATCGCGGTGCCGTACCAGCCGATCATCGCCGCGCCGATCGCCGACGTGATGTGATCGTAGCCCGGCGCGATGTCGGTCGTGAGCGGCCCTAGCGTGTAGAACGGCGCCTCCTTGCAGTACTTCAACTGGAGGTCCATGTTCTCCTTGATGAGGTGCATCGGGACGTGTCCCGGACCCTCGATCATCACCTGCACGTCGTGCTTCCACGCGATGTCGGTGAGCTCGCCGAGCGTCCTCAGTTCCGCGAGCTGCGCTTCGTCGTTCGCGTCATAGTTCGATCCGGGACGCAGTCCATCGCCCAGCGAGAACGCGACGTCGTACTGCTTGAGGATCTCGCAGATCTCCTCGAATTTCGTGTAGAGGAAGCTCTCCTTGTGATGCGCGAGACACCACTTCGCCATGATCGAGCCGCCGCGAGAGACGATGCCGGTCATGCGCTTGGCGGTCATCGGGATGAACGGCAGCCGCACCCCGGCGTGCACCGTAAAGTAGTCGACGCCCTGCTCGCACTGCTCGATCAGCGTGTCGCGGTAGATCTCCCAGGTGAGCTCTTCGGCCTTGCCGTCGACCTTCTCGAGCGCCTGGTAAATCGGCACCGTGCCGATCGGCACGGGCGAGTTGCGGATGATCCACTCGCGCGTCTCATGGATGTGCTTGCCGGTGGAGAGGTCCATCACGGTGTCGCCGCCCCAGCGCGTCGACCATGTCATCTTCTCGACTTCTTCCTGGATGCCGGAAGACACCGCCGAGTTGCCGATGTTCGCGTTGATCTTCACCAGGAAGTTGCGGCCGATGATCATCGGCTCGGTTTCCGGGTGATTGATATTGTTGGGGATGATCGCGCGGCCGCGCGCGACTTCGTCGCGGACGAATTGCGGCGTGATCACCTTGGGAATGGACGCGCCGAACGATTCGCCGGGATGCTGGCGCGTGACGAGATCGGGCAGACCCTCGCGGCGTTGCGTCTCGCGGATCGCGATGAACTCCATCTCGGGCGTGACGATGCCCTTGCGCGCATAGTGCATCTACGTGACGTTCATGCCCGCCTTCGCGCGGCGCGGCTTGCGGTGCAGATTGAACCGCAGCGTCGCGAGCTTGGGATCGGCGAGCCGCTCCTGGCCGTAGCGCGAGGTCGGGCCGGAAAGCTCTTCGGTGTCGTTGCGCTCCTCGATCCAGCGCGCGCGCAACGGCGCCAGCCCCGAGCGGATGTCGATCTTCACCGATGGATCGGTGTACGGACCGGAGGTGTCGTAGACGAAGATCGGCGGATTTTTTTCGGCGCCGAACGAGGCCGGCGTGTCCGACTGCCGGATCTCGCGCATCGGCACGCGGATGTCGGGCCGCGAGCCCTCGACGTACACCTTCGAAGAATTCGGCAACGGCTGCACGGCGGCTTCATCGACGTGCGCCGTGGCGTTCAGGAATTTGGGATTCGCGTTCATCGCTTCACTCCTGGGTACGACGGCGAAGCGTAAACGCTGTGGAGGCTCACCACCACGCTTCCCTACGCCGGCATTACCCGTATCAGGTTCGGAGGGTCTGTCTCACCCCGCGGCAATTTGTGTTGAGCAGCCTTGCAGCGAGGACCCCTGCGTGAGACGCCCACCGTAATTCAAGTATGGGATAATTTCAAGCTCCATCCGGCAGTGCACTCCCTCCGCGAAAAATGACCCCGCAGATCGATTTCGAGCGCGCGCGCTTCAACATGGTCGAGCAGCAGATCCGGACCTGGGAAGTGCTCGATCAACGGGTCCTCGATCTGCTGTTTCGAGTGCCCCGCGAACACTTCGTCCCCGCCGAATACCGGGCGCTGGCATTCGTGGACATGGAAATCCCGATCGGGCATGGCGAGAAGATGCTTCAGCCCAAGCTCGAAGCGCGCATGCTTCAGGAGCTCACGATCACCGGCACCGACCGCGTGCTCGAGGTGGGCACCGGGACCGGCTACATGACCGCGCTGCTCGCGGCGCTCGGCGCCCACGTGTACAGCGTGGACATCGTGCCGGAATTCACGACGGGCGCGCGGGCGCGGCTCACTTCCCACGGCGTCACGAACGTGACGCTCGAAAGCGGCGACGCCGCTCGCGGCTGGGATCAGCATGCGCCCTACGACGTAATCCTCCTGACCGGCTCGGTGCCGCTACTGCCCGAGCGCTTCAAATCGAGCCTTGCGGCCGGCGGTCGCCTGCTGGCGGTCGTCGGCGAGCCGCCGGTCATGCAGGCGCAGCTCATCACGCGCGTCGCCGAAGGCGCTTACAACACGGTTGGTCTGTTCGAGACCTGCATCGCGCCGCTCAGGAACGCGCCCCAGCGCGAGAAATTCGTATTCTGAAGATGCCGTGACGGCGATCCGCTGCACGGCAATCGTCTCGACTGCCGCGTTGTTCGCTTGGGCTCCCGTACCGGCGGCGGGTGCCGACCTGCTCGAGGTGTTCAGGCAGGCCCAGCGCTCCGACACGGCCTACGCCGCAGCGCGCGCGACATGGGCGGCCGCGCAGGAGCGCATTCCGCAGGGGCGCGCAGGCCTCCTGCCGCTCGCTTCGGTGTCCGCTTCCGCACAGTACACCGACCGCGACACGCGCTTCCGCGACTCGACGACGCCGCGCACGAGCGGCGATTTCGGCTCGACCTCCTTCAGTCTGTCGGTCACGCAGCCGATCTACCGCAGGCAGAACGTGATCGTTTACGAACAGGCGCTGACTCAGGTCGGTCAGGCCGACGCGCAGCTCGCGCTCGCGGCACAGGACCTGATCCTGCGTGTCGCGCAGGCCTATTTCGACGTGCTGCTCGCGCAGGACAGCGTCGTATTCGCCGAAGCGCAGAAAGCCGCCATCGGGCAGCAGCTCGAACAGGCGAAGCGAAATTTCGAGGTCGGCACCGCGACCATCACGGACACGCACGAAGCGCAGGCCCGCTACGATCTCACCACGGCGCAGGAGATCGCCGCGCGCAACGACCTGGAGCTGCGCCGGCGATCCCTCGAGCAGCTCATCGGGCGCGGCGCGCCGCCCGTGGCGCCGCTGGGACCCGCTTTTACGCTCAAGTCTCCGCAGCCCGCCACGATGGAGCCGTGGGTCGAGCTCGCGCTGCACGGCAATCTGCAGGTGCGCATCGCGCAGAGTGCGCTCACGTTCTCCACGCAGGAGATCGCGCGCAACCGCGCGGCGCACCTGCCGACGCTCGACGCCTTCGCGACGATGTCGGAATCGGGCTCGGGCGCGACCTCGACCGGAGGCGTCGGCACCGACTCGCGCAGCACCGTCGCCGGCGTCCAGCTCGCGCTGCCGATCTATCAGGGCGGCGCCACGACCTCGCGCGTTCGCGAGGCGATCGCGAACGAGGAGCGGGCGCGCCAGGACCTGGAGAACGCGCGCAGGAGCGCGGAGTTCGCGGCGCGCCAGGCATTCCTCGGCATCACGAGCGGCACCGCGCAGGTGCACGCGCTCGAAGCGGCACTCGTCTCGACCGAGAGTCAGCTCTCGAGCACGCGTCTGGGACAGGAAGTCGGCGTCCGCACCCAGGTGGACGTGCTCAACGCGCAGCAGCTTCTCTTCAGCGCGCGGCGCGATCTCGCGCAGTCGAAGTACAACTACATCATGTCGCTGCTGAGGCTGGAAGCAGCCATCGGCGAGCTCACCGAAAGCGATCTCGCCGCGGTCAATCAGTGGCTGGACCGCTCGCGACCGAAGCCTTAACCCCGCTCGTCATTCCGGCGAAGGCCGGAATCCAGCGCCCCCCGGACCCCCGGCCTCTGCCGGGGTGACGATCAGTCGGAGCACGCGCTGCGTCGCCCCCTGATGCGCGCGGCTGAATTCGAGCGCGCGCTCGCCCATTCGAGCGCGCGCCTGCGAATCCGCGAGCAGCGCCCCGGCCCGATCGATGAGCTCGTTCGCCGTCGAAACCTGTAGCGCCGCGCCCGCTGCGATCGCCCGCTCGGCCGCTTCCGCGAAGTTATAGGTCGAAGGACCGATCAGGACCGGCTTGCCGGCCGCGCACGCTTCGATCAGGTTCTGGCTGCCGAACGGCAGCAGGCTGCCGCCGACGAACGCGACGTCGCACGCGGCGTAATACGCGAACATCTCGCCGAGGCTGTCGCCGAGCAGGACACGCATGGCTTTCGCAGGCGGCATGCCGCTCGTGCGCCGCGCGTACGCGATGCCGCGATTTTCGAGCAGTGTCGCGACTTCATCGAAGCGGCGCGGGTGCCGCGGCACGATGACGAGCAGAACGCCATCCGGCAGGCGGGGCAGCGCGTCCAGAATCAGCGCCTCCTCGCCGTCGCGCGTGCTGGCCGCGAGAAGTACCGCGCGGGGACCGAGGCTCGCGCGCCACTCGCGGCCGAGCTCGAGCTGCCCGGATGGGGGACTCACCTCGAACTTCAGATTGCCGGTCACCGTCACGCGCTGCGCGCCGAGCTGCCGCAGGCGCTGCGCGTCGGCTTCGGTCTGCGCGGCGACCGCGGAGAGCGCGCCGAACGTCTCGCGCGAGAGGCTCCGCCACCACAGGTAGCCGCGCAGCGATTTCGCCGAAAGCCGCGCGTTCGCCAGACACAACGGCACGCCGCGCGCGCGGCAGGCCTGGACCACGTTCGGCCACACTTCGGTTTCGAGCAGCACGCCGGCACGCGGCCGGTAATGATCTAGGAAGCGGGACACTGCGGCCGGATAGTCGTACGGGAGGTAGCACTGACGCACGTTGCCGCCGAACAGCTCGGCGCCGGTCAGCCGGCCGGTCGGCGTCATGTGCGTCATGACGACATCGTGGTCGGCATAGCGGCTGGAGAGCTCCCGCACCAGCGGCTCCGCGGCCCGCGTCTCGCCGACCGACACTGCGTGCACCCAGATCACCGGACGCGCCGGTCGTGCATCGGCGTATCGTCCGAAACGCTCGGCGAGGTGCTCGCGGTATGCGGGCTCGCGGCGCGCGCGCCAATACAGCCGTGCGACCGCGAACGGAAGCAGCGCGTACACGAGCGCCGTGTAAAGCGCGCGCGCGAGGCTCATGCGCGGACGCGTTCCAGCGCCTGGAGCACTCGATCGGGCGCCGGGTTCGAGGCCCTGCCGCCGACGTTGACGGCGTGCGCGCCGCCGTAAAGACCCGTCATCGAAGGATCGGTGTCGACGTAGATCGCCACCGTCGGCACGCCGAGCGCACAGGCGAGATGGGTGAGCCCGGTGTCGACACCCAGCGCACATTTCGCGGCGCCGAGGAGTGAAGCGACGTCGCCGAGCGCAAGCCGCGGCGGGACCACAGGACGCTCGAGCCGTGATGCGATGCGCTCCGAGCGGGTGCGTTCTGCATCGTTTCCCCACGGCAGCACGCATTGCACACCGCGCAGCGCGAGCGCGCGCCCGAGCTCGATCCACTGCGCCTCCGGCCACAGCTTGCGGCGCGCGCTGGTCGAATGGAGCAGCACGCAGTAATCGCCGCCGTCGAGCCAGTCGAACCGCGCGCGCGGCGCAGCGATGCCGTAATCGGCGCGCGCCGGCAGCGCGTAGCCGAGCGCCTGCGCCGCGAGTCGCCGATTGCGCTCGACCGCGTGAAGCCGCCGCGGGACGTTGAAAGTGCGATCGTAGAAAACGGAGAGCGGCTCCCGCGCCGACGGCCAGTCGAAACCGAAGCGTGTGCCGCGCGCGACGCGGGCGATGACAGCGCTCTTGAACAGCCCCTGCGCGTCGATGATGGCGTCGTAGCGCTCCTTCCTGAGCGTGGTCACGAAGGTCGCGACCGCGCGCCGGGTTTCGGTCTTCCACGCGCTCGCGCGCCAGCGGCGCACCGCGACCCGCAGCGCCCGGCCCAGTGCCGGATGCAGCGCGGGAATCGGCGCGAACGGCTCCTCGACGACCCAGTCGATATCCGCACCGGGACAAGCCGACGCGATGTCGGTGACGACCGGCAGGTTGTGCACCACGTCCCCCAGCGAAGAGGTTTTCACCAGCAGGATGCGCGGCATGGATGAAGCTATCTATATGTTATGATTGGAAAAGTACTGTAACACGCCGATCCTCGATCTCCGTACACGTGCACCTTTGATCCTCGTCACCGGCGGCGCCGGATTCATCGGCTCGAACTTCGTGCTCGACTGGCTCGCGTCCGAAGGTACGCCGGTCGTCAATCTCGACAAGCTCACGTACGCGGGCAATCTGCGGAATCTCGACTCGCTCGCGAACGATCCGCGTCACACGTTCGTCCGCGGCGACATCGGCGAGCGCGCGTTGCTCGATTCGCTGCTGAAGGCGCACCGGCCGCGCGCGATTGTCCACTTCGCGGCCGAAAGCCACGTCGACCGCTCGATACACGCGCCCGGCGGCTTCGTCGAGACCAATGTCGTCGGCACTTTCACGCTGCTCGAGGCGGCCCGCGGGTACTGGTCGGAGCTGTCTCCCGCCGAACGCGCGGCATTCCGTTTCCTTCACGTTTCGACCGACGAGGTCTACGGCTCGCTCGGGCCGGACGAACCGGCGTTCACGGAAGCGACCGCGTACGCGCCGAACAGTCCCTACGCGGCGTCGAAGGCCGGTTCCGATCACCTCGTTCGCGCGTATCGGCATACGTACGGGCTGCCGACGATCACCACCAACTGCTCGAATAATTACGGCCCGTTCCAGTTTCCCGAGAAGCTGATCCCGCTCACGATCCTGAACGCCCTCGGGCACAAGCCGCTGCCGGTGTACGGCGACGGACTCAACGTCCGTGACTGGCTCTTCGTGAGCGACCACTGCGAAGCCGTGCGGCTCGCGCTGACGCGCGGCAGCCCCGGCGAGACCTACAACATCGGCGGCAACGCCGAGCGCGCGAACATCGACGTCGTGCGCGCGATCTGCTCGATTCTCGACGAGCTACGGCCGCGCAGCGGCGCTCATGCCGAGCTCATCACCTTCGTTGCCGACCGGCCGGGGCACGACCGGCGCTACGCGATCGATGCTTCGAAGATGCGCCGGGAGCTTGGCTGGACACCACGCCATGCATTCGACGACGGGCTCCGGTGCACCATTGAGTGGTACCTCGCCAACGGCGAGTGGGTAAAGGCGGTCACGAGCGGCGAGTACCGCGCGTGGATCACCGCGAACTACGGTGAGAGCGGACGCGCGGAGGCGCTCGCGCGCGAGGCGAGCGTCGCGACGCCGGCTCGATGAAGATTCTTCTGACCGGGCGCGACGGCCAGGTCGGATCGGAGCTCGCAACGCTGTTGCCCGCCCTCGGCCGAACCGTCAGTACCGGCCGCGATACGCTCGATCTCACCGATACGCGCTCGATACGCGACACCGTACGGGCCGTGCGGCCGGACGTCATCGTGAACGCGGCCGCATATAACGAGGTCGACCGTGCCGAATCGGATCCCGCAGCCGCGCACGCCGTGAACGCTGTCGCGCCCGGCGTGCTCGCGGAGGAAGCGAAGCGGCTTGGCGCGCTCCTCGTCCACTATTCCACCGATTACGTCTTCGACGGCGCGAAGGCCGATGCGTACGTCGAAGCCGACGTGCCCAACCCGATCAACGAATACGGCCGTTCGAAGCTCGCGGGCGAAATCGCGGTCAGGCAATCGGGCGCGGCGGCGCTCGTGCTGCGCGTGAGCTGGGTCTATGACGCCGTTCACCGCAATTTCGTCACGACGATCCTGGGGCTCGCCGCCGAGCGCGAAGAGCTGCGCGTGGTCGGCGACCAGATCGGCTGCCCGGCGTGGGCGCGCAGCGTCGCACGAGCAACCGTGTCGCTGCTGCGTGATCTCGACGGCGCCAGGGCCGCATGCGGGCTTTATCATCTCGCGACGCCGGATTACGTCGATCGCCACGCATTCGTACGACGTCTGCTCGAGCTCACGGCGCGCGAGCGCGCGCGGGAGCCTCGGCTCGTGCGCATCACCACGCCCGAATACCCGCTGCCGGCCGCGCGCCCGCTCAACTCGGCGCTGGATGCGGGCAGATTACGCCGCGCATTCGGCCTCGCGCTCGACGGCTGGGATGCGCAGTTGCAGGCGTGCCTGGCCGATCGCATGAGCCGAGGCGCCGCGGCCGTATGAAAGTGCTCATCACCGGCGGCACGGGGCTGCTGGCACTGAACTGGGCCTGCGCGGTGCGCGATACGCACGAGGTCGTCCTCGCGACGCACCGGCGCAAGGTGACGCTTGCGCGCACGACCGCGACGGCGCTGCCGCTCGATGATCGGCACGCGCTCGCGAAGGCACTGCAGGCGCTACGCCCCGATGTCGTCGTTCACACCGCCGGGATCACCAGCGTGGAGGAATGCGAGCGTGACGAAGCGCTCGCGCGGCATGTCTACGTCGATCTTTCGCGCAACGTGGCCGAGGCGGCGAACGTGCTCGGCGCGGCGTTCGTCTACATCTCCACCGATCACCTGTTCCGGGGAACGCGTGCCATGCACACGGAAGACGCGCCGCCGCAGCCGGTGAACGCATACGGGCGCGTGAAGCTTCTGTCCGAGGCGGCCGTCGCCGAAGCACATCGCGACGCGCTCATCCTGCGCACGAACTTCTTCGGGTGGGGTCATCGCTACCGCCGCTCGTTCAGCGACTGGATCTACTACAGCCTGCTCGAAGGCCGGACGATCACGATGTTCGACGACGTGTTCGTCACACCGCTCCATGCAGACCGCCTCGCGCTCGCAGCGCACCGGCTGCTCGACTCCCGCGCGAACGGCATCTACAACGTGGTGGGTGACGAGCGCGTATCGAAATACGACTTCGCCGTGCGCCTCGCCGAAGCGTTCGGTCTGCCTAAGGCCTTGGTACAGCGTGGTAAAATCGCCGCCTCAAAACTGTTCGTGACGCGCCCGCCGGACATGTCGCTCGACAACCGGAAGGCCCGCGAACGTCTTGGCACTTCCCTGGGCGAGCTCGCCGAGCATCTTCGGCTACTCCGGCAGCAATGCGCCGACCGGCGCGGGGAGTTGCTGGCAGCGGTAACGGAGTAACGATGTCCTTCCTCGACGGCAAACACGTGCTGGTCACCGGCGCGACCGGCTCTTTCGGCAAGCGCTTCATCCGCGCCGTGCTCGAGCAGCACCGGCCCGCGCGCCTCATCGTCTTCAGCCGCGACGAGTTGAAGCAGTTCGAGATGCAGCAGCACCTGCGCGCGCCCAACCTGCGCTACTTCCTCGGCGACGTGCGCGACAAGGAGCGTCTCTACCGCGCGTTCGACGGTGTGCAGGTGGTCGTTCACGCCGCCGCGATGAAGCAGGTGCCCGCTTCCGAATACAACCCGATGGAAGCGATCAAAACGAACGTGATCGGCGCCGAGAACGTGATCAACGTCTGCATCGATCAGGAAGTGCAGCACGTGATCGCACTCTCCACCGACAAGGCGGTCAACCCGGTGAACCTGTACGGCGCGACGAAGCTCTGCGCGGACAAGCTGTTCATCGCGGCCAACACGCTTTCCGGACGGCATCGCACGCGCTTTTCGGTCGTGCGCTACGGGAACGTCATCGGCTCGCGCGGGAGCGTGATTCCTTTTTTCATGCAATGCCGCAAGAACGGCATGCTGCCGATCACCGACCCCCGCATGACGCGCTTCTGGATCACGTTGTCCGATGGCGTGCAGTTCGTGCTCGACAGCCTCGCGCGCATGCATGGCGGGGAAGTATTCGTTCCGAAAATCCCCAGCATGAACATCATGGACGTCGCCAAGGTCGTCGCGCCCGAGTGCCGCACCGAGGTCATCGGCATCCGACCCGGCGAAAAGCTGCACGAACTATTGATCACACCCGATGACGCTGCGCACACCGCCGAGCTGGAGGATCATTACGTGATTCAGCCCAACGACGTCTGGTGGGACCGCAACGAGTACCTCAAGACGACCGGCGCGCGGCCGGTGACTGACGGCTTTCAGTACAGCAGCGACGTGAATCCCGTCTGGATGACGGGCGATCAGCTCGCGGCGCTGCTGCGCAAGGAGCCGGTCGAGCTATGATCCCTTACGGCCGCCACGCGCTCGACGAAGACGACGTGCGCGCGGTCGCCGAGGTGCTGCGCGGAGAGCTGCTCACGCAAGGGCCGAAAGCCGCCGAATTCGAACGGCTCGTCGCGGATTATGTCGGCGCGCGGTATGCCGTATCGGTCGCGAACGGCACGGCGGCGCTCCACCTCGCCTGCCTCGCCGCCGGTCTGGGTGAGGGCGACACCGTCGTCACGTCCGCGAATACGTTTCTCGCGAGCGCCAACTGCGCGCTGTACGTGGGCGCCCGGCCCGCGTTCTCCGATATCGACGGCGAGACGCTTAACCTCGATCCGCAGGTGCTCGAAGATGCGTTCCGGCAGCGCACCGCCATCAAGGCCGTCATCCCGGTGCATTTCGCCGGACTGCCCTGCGACATGCCGACGATCCGCGACCTCGCGCAACGGCATGGCGCGATCGTGATCGAAGACGCGTGCCACGCGCTCGGCGGCACCTACGCCGACGGCTCGCGCGTCGGAAACTGCCGCTATGCCGACATGACGGTGTTCTCGTTTCACCCGGTGAAAGTCGTCGCCGCGGGTGAAGGCGGGCTCATCACGACCAACGACGAACGCCTCTATCGTAGTTTGCTGCGCCTGCGCAATCACGGCATGACCAAGGCGGAAGCCGACTTCACCGACCGCACCCAGGCCTACACGGCCGGCGCGGTGAATCCGTGGTACTACGAGATGCAGGCGCTCGGGTACAACTACCGCATGACCGACATCCAATGCGCGCTCGCGATCTCGCAGTTCGGCAAGCTCGAGCGCTTCCTCAACCGCCGCCGCGAGATCGCGAACCGCTATGACGCGGAGCTGCCGGCGCTCCCCCGCATCACGCTGCCGCAACGCGGCCAGCGCGCGCGCAGCGGTAACCATCTCTATGTCACGCGCATCGATTTCGAGCGGCTCGGCATGACGCGCGGCGACGTCATGCTGAGCTTGCGCGCACGCGGCATCGGCTCGCAGGTGCATTACATTCCGGTGCCTTACCAGCCGTACTATCGCGCTCGCGGCCTGAGCGACGGGGCCTGGCCGCAGACCGACCACTACTACCGGCAGGCGCTGACTATTCCGCTCTATGCGGCGATGACGGACGACGACGTGTCCGCAGTGATCGGTGCGCTCGGCGAGGTCCTGTCGCACGAGCGTCGCGCAACGCGGAGCTGACCCAGAATGCGATTCAGCATCGGCAAGCGCGAAGTCGGCGACGGAACCCCCTGCTACGTCGTCTATGAAGCGGGGCCGACGCACGACGGTCTCGACACGGCTATCGATCTTTCGCGTCTCGCCGCCGAAGCCGGCGCCGACGCCGTCAAGTTCCAGATCCTCGATCCCGACCGGCTCGTCGCCGACCGCAAGCAGCTTTTCTCGTATGACGTGCTGGTGGATCGCGCGTCCGGCAGAACCGAAACGATCTCGGAGCCGCTCTACGAGCTGCTGCGCCGTCGCAGCATGCCGCACGCGGATTGGCGCAAGCTGAAGCAATACTGCGACGGCCTGGGCCTCGCATTCTTCGCAACGGTCGGTTTTCCGGATGAAGTCGATTTCCTTGCGGAGATCGGCTGCCATTCCGTCAAGATCGCTTCCGCCGACATCAACCACTATCCGCTGATGCGCTACGCCGCGCAGCGCCTGCCGTCGATCCAGATCGACACGGGTAACGCGACGATCGGCGAAGTCGAAGCTGCAGTGGACGTGCTGCGGCGGGCGGGCAGCGAACGCGTGGTGATACATCATTGCCCATCGGGCTACCCCGCGCGGCTGGAAAGCATCAACCTGCGCATCATTCAGACGCTCAAAACGATGTTCGATCTGCCGATCGCGTACTCGGATCACACGCCCGGCTGGGACATGGACATCGCGGCAATCGCGCTCGGCGCGAACATGGTCGAGAAAACCATCACGCACGATTGCACCACCCGCAGCGTCGAGCACATGTTCTCGCTCGAGCCGGCCGACATGGTTGCGTTCGTCCGTGCGGTGCGCGATCTCGAGATCGCCCTGGGCGACGCGCGCAAACAGCTCTCCGACGTGGAGCTGAAAAGCCGCCTGGCGATCCGCCGCAGCGCGCACGCGCGACGCGCGCTGCGCCGGGGTGAAGCGCTCGCGCTCGACGCGATCGAGTTCCGGCGTCCGGGTCACGGCATCGCACCCGACGAAATCGAGCGCTACGTCGGCGCCGCCGTCACACGCGACCTGGCTGCCGGCGAGATGATCCGCCATCGCGACCTCGCACACGGGGCTGGATGAAGCGCGTCTGCGTCATCCCGGCCAGAGGCGGCTCCAAACGCCTGCCGCGCAAGAATGTCGCCGATTTCCTCGGCCGTCCCATCATCGCGCACACGATCGACGCTGCGCGCACGTGCGGACTATTCGACCGCGTGGTGGTTTCGACGGACGACGACGAAATCGCGCGCGTCGCACGCGAGTGTGGCGTGGAGTCGCACACGCGCGGCCCCGAGCTCGCGAGCGATACCGCGCGGCTTGTCGCGGTGTGTCTCTCATTCCTCGACGACGAGGCGCAGGCGGGGCGGCACTGGGACGTGTTCGCGTGTCTGCTCGCCACCGCGCCGATGCGCGCCGCGCGGGACGTCCACGCCACGATGGGCCTCATCGACACGGGCGTGTGCGACTTCGCCATGGCGGTCACGAACTATCCCTTGCCACCGCTCCAGGCGCTGCGCAAGCACGAAGGCGGCTTTCTGCGGCCGATGTGGCCCGATCTCATCAACCTCCGCTCGCAGGATGCGCCGGTGCTCTTCGTCGACAACGGCAGCACCTACGTCGCCTCGGTCGCAGCGTTCCGGCGCGAGCGCACCTTCTACGGCTCCACGCTGCGGGGGCATGTGATGCCGCGCAGCCGCTCGATCGACATCGACGAGCCGTTCGATCTCGACCTCGCGCGCATGCTCGCGCAGAGGAGCTCGGCGTGAAGCTGCTCGTCGTCGGCTGCGGCTCGATCGGACGCCGGCACGCCGGGCACGCGGTCGCAATCGCGGAAGTTGCGGTGGTGGACGCAGTCGCGGAGCGCGCGCGTGCATGCGCGCAGGCGATCGGGGGTCGCGCGTTCGAGCGGCTGGACGATGCGCTCGCCTGGGGCCCGCAGGCGGTCGTCGTCGCAACACCGCACCGCACTCATCTCGATGTCGCGCGAGGCGCCATCGACGCCGGTGCGGACGTGCTGATCGAGAAGCCGCTCTCGCACGGCCTCGAAGGCATCGAGGCTTTTCTCGAACAACTCGAGCGGCGCGGACGCCGCGCGTTCGTCGTGTGCAATATGCGCTTTCATCCCGGGCCGGCCGCGCTGAAGCAGGCACTTCCGCGCGTCGGACGGCCGCTGTTCGCGCGCGCGCACGTCGGGAACTTCCTGCCCTCGATGCGGCCCGGCCGCGATTACCGCGAGCTGTACGCCGCGCGTCGCGCCGAAGGCGGCGGAGTCGTGCTCGATGCAGTCCACGAGATCGACTATCTCTCGTGGCTTTTCGGCGGCGTTGCGAGCGTCGCGTGCCAGGCCGCGAAGCTCTCGGATCTCGACCTCGACGTCGAAGACCATGCGCTGCTCACGCTGAAGCATGAAAGCGGCGTCGCCGCGTCCGCCGAGCTCGATTACCTGCGGCCGCGAAAGAGCCGGGGCTGCGAAGTGATCGGCACCGACGGGGTCCTCGTCTGGCACAGCGACGGCAAGGAGCCGGAGCGTTGCGATGTACGGTTTTTTGCGAGCGGCGGCACTCACTGGGAATCGGTGGTCGAGATTTCGGCAGTGGATACGGCTGAGCCGTACCGCCGGCTCATGCAGGGGTTCGTGCAGGAGCTCGAGCGTCCCGGCAGCGCAGAGCTTCTCACCGCGCGTGACGGCGCGACCGTTCTGAGCGTCGCGCTCGCCGCGCTGCGCTCGGCGGCGCATGCCGGAGTCGCGCAGCCCGTCAGTCCCGCCCGGCATCTGCAGCGAGCGCACAACGCATGACGACGAAACGCAATTACGCGAAGAGTCAGGCACTGCTCACGCGCGCGCAGCGCGTGATCCCGCTCGGCAGTCAGACGTTCAGCAAGAGCCGCGTCGTGTATCCCGAGAACGCCGCGCCGCTTTTCCTGACGCACGGCAAGGGCAGCCACGTGTGGGACGTCGACGGCAACGAGTACGTCGACTTCGTCAACGGTCTACTGCCGGTGATTCTGGGCTACGACGATCCGGACGTGATCGCCGCCGTGACCGCGCAGCTTCAACGCGGCGTCACGTTCAGCCTCGCCACCGAGCTGGAGATCGAGCTCGCCGAGCTGCTGACCGAGATCATTCCGTGTGCGGAGATGGTGCGCTTCGGGAAGAACGGCAGCGATGCGACGAGCGCCGCGGTGCGCATCGCGCGCGCGTGCACCGGACGCGACCGCGTGGCCGTGTGCGGCTATCACGGCTGGCAGGACTGGTACGTGGGCGCCACCACGCGCAACAAGGGTGTCCCGGCGGCCGTCGGGGCGCTCACGGAGAAGTTTGCCTACAACGATCTGGACGCACTCGGACAGCTGCTGGCGAGCCATCCCGGCGAGTTCGCGGCGGTGATGATGGAGCCGATGAACGTCGAGGAGCCGCGCGAAGGGTTCCTTCAGGGCGTACGCGATCTCGCGCACGATCACGGCGCGCTCTTCGTCTTCGACGAGATCATCACCGGCTTTCGCTATCACCTCGGCGGCGCGCAGACGCTGTTCGAGGTCGTGCCTGACCTCGCGACGTTCGGTAAGAGCATGGGGAACGGTTTTCCGATCTCCGCGATCGTCGGGCACGCGCGCTACATGGCGCAAATGGAGGAGATCTTCTTTTCCAGCACGTTCGGCGGCGAGGCGTTGAGCCTCGCGGCGAGCCTCGCGACGATACGCAAGATGCAGCGCGAGCCGGTGCACGCCACGCTGAACGCCATGGGCGAGCGAGTGATGAACATCACGCGTGCGAATATCGAGCGTCACGGACTCGCAGATGCAATGACGATCACCGGTAAGCCGAGCTGGAGCCTGATGCAGTTCAGGGACTGCCGCGGCGCGTCCGCGTCGCAGGTGAAATCGCTCTTTCTCCAGGAAGTGATCGCCCGGGGCGTGTTGACGGCAGGCTCGTACAACATGTGCTACGCGCATCGCGACGCCGACCTCGACCTGCTCGACAAGGCGCAGCGTGAAGCGTGTGCCGTAGTGGCCGCGGCGCTTCACGTCGGCGACATCGACAAACGGCTGTACGGCGCCCCGATCGAGCCCGTCTTCCGGGTGCGCTGATGCCGCGGGTCGTGTTCCGCTGCGATGCCACGCGTGCGACCGGCAGCGGCCATCTGGCGCGCTGCATGGCGCTCGCGCACGCGCTGCACGCGCGCGGCGCAGACATCGACGTCGTCGTCCGTGACCTGCCGCCGCGCGCCCGCGAGCTGCTGATCGCACCGATCGCCGCGACAGTGCACGAGCTCGGCGCTCCGACGTACGGGCACGCGAATGCTAGCGACGAGGGCGCACCGCTCGCGCACGCCGATTGGCTCGCCGTCCCGCAGCGCGTCGACGCGCAGCAGACGATCGAAGCGCTGCGCGCGCACAGCCGCCCGGACTGGCTGATCGTGGACCATTACGCGCTGGATACGCGCTGGGAGCGGATGCTGCGGCCCCACGTCGGCGGCATACTCGCGATAGACGATCTCGCGGACCGGGAGCACGATTGCGATGCGCTGCTCGATCAGAACTTTTTCCGTGAGCCACACGTGCGGTACGACGCCTTGGTTCCGCACCACGCGACTCGCATGCTGGGTCCGAAGTACTCGCTCCTGCGCGCCGAATTCGGCGCTGCGCGCGAGCGGCTCGGCGAACGCACCGGTGAGCTCGAGCGCGTCTTCGTATGTTTCGGCGGATTCGACGTGGCGCAGCAGACGATGCGCGCTCTCCACGCGCTGGAGCAGTCGGGGCTCGACCTTCACGTGGATGTGATCATTCCGGGCGATCACCCGCAGCGCGCCGCGATAGAACGCTGGTGCAGGGGGCGCACGGATGCGCACGTACATCACGACGCCGACGAGATCGCCGCGCTCATGGCTGCCGCGGACCTCGCGATCGGTGCGAGCGGCACGATGAACTGGGAACGTGCTGCGCTTTCACTCCCGTCCATCATCGCAAGCGTCGCCGAGAACCAGCACCTCGTTGGACGTGAGCTCGCAGCCGACCGCGCGTGTGTCTATCTCGGGCTCGCGCATGAGTGGACCGCCGATACCCTCGCCGCGCTGCTGCGCGGCCTGAAAGGCACGCCCGCACTGCTCGCAGCGCTCGCCGCGCGCGCAGGCGCCCTCACCGACGGTCGCGGTGCGCAGCGTGTCGCAGCGCGTCTGCTGCCCGAGCCGATCGAGTTGCGCCGCGCGACAGCGGCGGATTGCGATGCGATCCACGCGTGGCGCAACGCCGAAGAGACGCGCCGGCACTCGGGTGATGCGCGCCCGATCGCACTCGACGAGCATCGCCGCTGGTTCGCGCGCGTGCTGCAGGACGCGCAGGTCGCGCTGCTCGTGGGGGAGCACGCCGGCAGCGCGGCCGGGGTGCTGCGCTATGATGTGGCGGGCGAAGAGGCGGTCGTCTCCATCTATATGGTACCGGGCAGACACGGGCAGGGACTCGGCACGGCGCTGCTGCGTGCCGGTGCGCAGTGGCTGCGCCGCCACCATCCGGCGGTGCGCCGCATTCGCGCCGAGATTCGACGCGACAACACGGCATCGCTGGAAGCTTTCGCGAACGCGGGCTTCGGTCTCGAGCGCCACACTTACGTGCTGGACCTCGCGCATGGCTGAAGCGCGCAGCGGCGTGACCATCGCGGGCCGAGCCATTGGCGCCGGCGAGAAACCATTCGTGGTGGCCGAGATGTCCGGCAATCACAATCAGTCGCTCGACCGGGCCCTCGCGATCGTGGACGCCGCGGCCGAAGCCGGCGCGCATGCGGTCAAGATCCAGACCTACACCGCCGACACGATGACGATCGACCTCGATCGCGGCGAGTTTCGCATCGGAGACGCCGGGAGCCTGTGGAGCGGTCGTTCGCTCTACGATCTGTATCGCGAAGCCCACACCCCGTGGGAATGGCACGCGCCGATCTTCGAGCGCTGTCGCAAGCACGGCATCGTCGGCTTCAGCGCGCCTTTTGACGAATCGGCCGTGGACTTTCTCGAAAGTCTCGACGCGCCCTGCCACAAGATCGCGTCGTTCGAAAACACCGATCTGCCGCTCGTGCGCAAGGTTGCGGCGACAGGAAAGCCCGTGATCATCTCGACGGGCATGGCGAGCGTCGGCGAGCTGGAGGAAACGGTGCGCGCCGCGCGCGACGCCGGTTGCCGCGAGCTCGTGCTGCTCAAGTGCACGAGCACTTATCCCGCTCCGCCTGACTGCACGAACCTGCGCACGATTCCGCACTTGCGCGAGCTCTTTGGCTGCGAAATCGGACTGTCCGATCACACCGGCGGCCTCGGCGCGGCGGTGGCGGCGGTCGCACTCGGTGCGACTGTCATCGAAAAGCATTTCACGCTGAGTCGCGCCGACGGCGGCGTCGACTCCGCGTTTTCGCTGGAGCCGCACGAATTGCGCACGCTGGTCGAAGAGACCGAGCGGGCATGGCTTGCGCTGGGCGAGGTCGCGTACGGTCCCACGCGCGCCGAGCAGAAATCGCTCGTCTTTCGCCGCTCGCTCTATGTCGTCGAGGATCTGCAGCCGGGGGATGAGCTCACCGCCGGGAATTTGCGCGCGATCCGCCCCGGGTTGGGCCTCGCGCCCAAGCACATCGACGCGCTGCTCGGGCGCCGCGTCGCACGCGCGGTGCCACGCGGCACGCCCATGAGCTGGGATCTGCTCGAAGCGAAGAGATGACCGACGAGGAAGGATCGATGAGCGCTACTGAACAGTACGATGTCTTTCTCGCCGGCGAGCTCGTCGACCTCGTGGTGCCCAACGAGCGCGCGATCCAGGTGGACGGCTGGCACAACTGGTTCAACGACCAGGCGCTCACCCGCAACATGGAACAGGGCATGTACCCGAAGTCGCCCGAAAGCCAGATGCGCTATCTCGCCGAGCTGCGCGAGAACCCTGCGCGGCTCGCGCTCATGATCAAACCCAAAGACGCGGACGGTGTGGTGGGCATCTGCTCGTTGGCCAAAATCTCGCACGTCACGCGGCAAGCCGATTTCGCGATGGTGATCGCCAAGCGCAGCGACAGCTTCAAGAGCGTGTTCTATGGCATGGAAGCGAAGTGCCTGATGACGGAGCACGCATTCGAGACGCTCGCGCTCGAGCGCATCAACTCGTACCAATCCACCGCGCTCAAGGACTGGCAGCGCTGGCAGATCCTGTTCGGCTACAAGATGGAAGGCATCATGCGCAAAGCCTTCCGTAAGGGGTACAAGACCTATGACCTGATGGTTTCCGGCTGTCTGCTCGAGGACTACGTCGCGCTGAAAGAGCTGCGCGGCGGCCGCCTGTGGCCCGGCCAGGAGCGGATCATGGCGCTCATCCGCGAGCTTCCGGAGGAAAGCCTGGAGCAGAAGCTCACGCGCGCTTACAGCGAGATCGTGCAGGAGCATTACGCGCGGATCCGCATGGCATGACGGAGCTCCGCACGGACTTCAGGCTGCTCGGCGGCCGTGATTACGTCAATGCAGGCTCCCTGCTGAACGCGTTTCTGCACGCGCTGGACGCCGAAGGCGCGCGCGGCGTTCGAATCACACGGCTCAAGGCGCAGAGAACCGCGCGCGCGAACGGCAGACTGTTGCTGTCGGGCGAAGGCGCGATTGCAGATGCCGAGCATGCTCATTGCACGTTCGCGGCGACTGCGGGAAACGCGCAGTGGCGCGGCGCGTATTTCGACGAGGGACAGCCGATCGCGCGCGGGCCGGCGCCGGAATACACCGTGGACGGCGTGAGCGCCTCCGGTTTCGGCGGCCGCTGCACCATCTCGCCGCGCGGCCGCGATGGCCTCGTCTTCGACATCATCCAGGCCAACAAGCGCTTCCACGAGCTCGCGGCCGCCGGTGCGCAAACGAGCGTGCGCTTCGGGTATCTCGAAAGCTGGATGCCGCCCATCGCAGACACCGCGTTCGACGCCACGCTCGAAGCCGACAACCTGATCACGCGCAAGGCCGCGAGCGGCGTGCTCACGGTGAACCGGATCACCTACCGCCCGGCGGGTGCGGCGCCCGTGACGCTGCTCCTGTGTTTCGAAATGGAAATCGGCGGGGGAACGCCTGCATGACGCTTGGCATCGAAGCGATCGCGCACGCGTTCGGCTCCCGCCGTATCGACAACGTCGCGGAAGGCGCACGTCAGGGATTCGATTCCGGTTTCGTGCGCGACAAGCTCGGCATCGCCACGCGCTATGCCGCCGCGGAAGACGAAGCGACTTCGGACCTCGCTGCCGCCGCGGTCAAAGCGGTGCTCGAGAAAACGCGCACTGCGCCGGAAGCCGTCGGCGGCCTGATCGTCGTCACCCAGACGCCCGACTACCAGCTCCCGCACACCGCCGCGCTCGTGCAGAAAAAGCTCGGCTTGCCGGCGTCGATCGCAAGCTTCGACGTGAGCCTCGGCTGCTCCGGCTATGTCTACGGGCTCTCCGCGGCCATCGGCCTCATGCAGCAGGCGGCGATCGAGCGCGCGGTCCTCGTCACCGCCGACTGTTATTCGAAAGTGATGGACGCCGCCGACCGCGCGACCGCGCCGCTCTTCAGCGATGCCGCGGCGGCAACGGTGCTCGGCGCTCGTCCGCTGTATCGCGCGGGTAAGCCAGTGTTCGGCACCGACGGAAGTGGGGCGGAGACGCTTATAGTAAAATGCGGCGGTTCGCGCGCACCGGCCGAGCGCAGCATGCTCTACATGGACGGCCGCGCGATTTACTCGTTCGCAATGTCGCAGGTACCCCGGCAAGTCGAGCAGTGCCTGAAGCTGAACGGCCTGGCGATCGGCGACATCGACTGCTTCGTGTTCCATCAGGCGAATCGCTTCATGCTGGAGTCGCTCAGAGACCGCATGAAGCTGCCTGCCGACAAAGTGGTGATCGATGTGGCGGACGGCGGCAACACCGTCGGCTCCACCATCCCGATCGCACTCGAGCCGCTTCTCGAGACCCGCCCGCGCCGCATACTCGTGTGCGGCTTCGGCGTCGGGTTGTCATGGGCGACGAACGTTCTTGAACTCTGCGGTGAACATTGAGCCCCTGTGGAAACTGATGGCCTTATCGGCAGGATCGCCGAGCTGCTGCACGAAGTGGACGAGAAGCTCGCCCGCGTTACGCCCGCGGAGATCCGCGGCAAGCACGTGACGCAGGATCTGGGGCTCGACTCGCTCGACGTGATCAAGTTCGTGCTGCTCGTTGAGGAGAAGTTCGGGCTGAAGCTCGAGGACGCGGAGATCGACGGCCGCGAGCTGCTCAAGGTCGACAATCTCGCCCGCTACCTCGCCGAGCGCGGCGCGAGCTGACGCCCTCCGATGTTCGTCGTCATCGACTACGACATGGGCAATCTGAAGTCCATGTCGAACGGGCTCAACGCGCTCGGTATCAAGCACGAAGTCTCGGGCGATCCGGCAGTGGTGCGCCGCGCCTCGGCGATCATACTGCCGGGCGTCGGCGCGTTCGGCGACGGCATGCGCGCGCTCGAGCGCCGCGGGCTGGTCGATGCGCTCAAAGACAAAGTGCTGGACGAGAGAACGCCGTATCTCGGCGTATGCCTCGGCATGCAGTTTCTCGCAACGAAAGGTTACGAGCACGGCGAGCATCGCGGCTTCGACTGGATTGCCGGCGAAGTCACGCGGATCACGCCCGACGATGCCGCGCTCAAGGTCCCGCACATGGGCTGGAACGAGCTGCGCATCGAAGCCGGCGACTCCCCGCTCGTGCGCGACGTCGCTCCCGGCACCGCCGTCTATTTCCTCCACGGCTATCACTTCGTGCCGGCGCCCGATGCGGCGGGCGCGGTCGTCGCGACGACCGATCATGGCGGGCGTCTCGTCGCGGCGCTGCAATGCGGACACGTTTTCGGCGTGCAGTTTCATCCCGAAAAAAGCCAGGGCGCCGGCCTCGCCATCCTCCGGAATTTCGCCGACTACGCGGCAGCGCATGCTGAAAAAGCGACTGATACCCTCGCTGCTCGTCCGTGACGGACGCATCGTTCAGAGTGTGCAGTTCCGGCACACGAACGTCATCGGCAACGTCATCACGGCGGTCGATTTCTTCAACGGCTGGGCGGTCGACGAGATCCTGATCCTCGACGTCTCGCGCGATCACACCGGACGCGAGCAGTTTCTCGACATCGTGGACGAGCTGTCGGAGCGCTGCTTCGTGCCGCTCACCGTCGGTGGCTGGATCACCGCGCTTGCCGACATCGAGACGCTGCTCGAGCACGGCGCGGACAAGATCACGATCAACACCCATGCGTTCCGCTATCCGGAGTTCATCACCGACGCCGCAAAGGTGTTCGGGTCGCAGTGCATCGTGGTCTCGATCGACGCGAAGCGCGACGAAACGGGTGAGGCCCGCGTGTGGGTCGACCGCGGACGCGAGAACACCGGCGTCCCGGCGGCGCAGTGGGCGCAGCAGGCGGAAGCGCGCGGTGCCGGCGAGATCCTGCTGACCTCGATCGACAACGACGGCATGCGCAAAGGCTACGACCTGCCGCTCATGAAGAGCGTGGCCGAAGCCGTGCGCATTCCGGTGATCGCGTTCGGTGGAGTCGGTCACTGGTCGCACATGGTGGCGGGCGTCACCGAGGGCGGCGTCGACGCGGTCTCGGCGGGAAACATCTTTCATTTCACCGAACACAGCACGAAGAAGGCGAAGGAATACCTGCGCGAGGCCGGCGTGGACGTGCGCGACACGTTTTTCTATCGCGTGTCGATCCCCCGCCGCCCGCGCTACAAACAGTATTAGGAGAGACGAATTGCGTTACTGCCAGCGGTGTTGTTACCCCGAGAACGCGCAGCCGAGCATCATTTTCGACGAGCACGGCGTCTGCAGCGGCTGCCGGGTGCTCGAGAGCCGACCCTCGATCGACTGGGCCGAGCGCGAGCGATGGCTGGTCGAGCTGCTCGAGGAGCACAAGGCGAAAGCGCGCGCGGCGCGCAATCCGTACGACTGCATCATCCCGGTAAGCGGCGGCAAGGACAGCCACTACCAGGCGTATCTCATGAAAGTGAAGTACGGCATGAACCCGCTGTTCGTGACCTACAACCACCTGTACAACACGAAGGTGGGCCTGCGGAACCTGGAAAACATGTTCCGCAAATTCAGCTGCGATCTCATCCGCTTCTCATCGAACCCGGACTCGGCGCGCAAGATCTCGCGCTACATGCTGGCGAAAATCGGCGACGTGACGTGGCATTACCACGCCGGCATCATGACCTTCCCGATCCAGATCGCCGTGAAATACAAAATCCCGCTCATGATCTGGGGCGAGGAAGGCTTCTCCGAATTGACCGGCATGTTCAATCAGGACGACATGGTCGAGTTCACGAAGAAAAAGCGGCAGGAGCACGACATGCGGGGCTTCGAGCCCGAGGATCTGCTCAATCAGCAGGACTCGCCGTTCGAGCTGCGCGATCTGGCCCCGTTCTTCTATCCGAGCGACGAAGAGATCGAACAAGTGGGGCTGCGCGGGATCTACCTCAGCAATTACATCTCGTGGAACGGCAAGACGCAGACCGAGCGAATGATCCGCGAGTACGACTTCGAGACGGCGCGCGAGCGCGACCGCACCTTCAATATCTACGACAAGCTCGATGACGTGCATGCGAACGGCGTGCACGACTATCTGAAGTACCTCAAGTTCGGCTACGGCCGCGCGACAGACGACGCGAGCACGGAGATCCGGCACGGCCGCATGACGCGCGAAGAAGGCATCGAACTCGTGATGAAGCACGATCCGAAGCGACCGCGCGATCTCGATCTGCTGCTGGAATTCCTGGGCATCACCGAGGAGGCGTTCGAAGGTCTGGTGGAGCCGCTGCGTGACGAGCGCATCTGGGGCCGCGAAGGCGGAACCGGCAAGTGGCAGCCCAAGGACCACATCGGCAATCACAAGAACGATCCCAGGGTAGAAGCGGCGCGCCTGCCGCTCAAGGGCGGCGGCGGCTTCATCGTGAACTCGAAGAACACGCTGCCCGATCCGCACATCATGGAAGGCGGCGGCTATAACTATCTGTGACCGCCGCGCGTGACGTGTACTGCTTCGTACGCATCACGCCCGCGAACTATCTCTACGCGCTGTGGCTCTCGCTACGGGCGCCGGTCGCCGCATGGAAAATCGAAGTGCCCGCGGCGCTCGCGGGGCGCTTCGAGCGCGTGCGGCCCTATCGGCTGTTCACGCGCGACGAATGGCTGCTCGCGCACGATCTTGCGTTCGATCTCTGGAAGGCGCGCGCGCTACCGCGGATCTCGGAGCGTCACCGCGTGAGCGCGGAGATCGGCGGCCATCCTGTCGATTTCTCGCGTAACGCCTGGCAGATCCACGGCATCGAGTTCGAAGCGCTTTCGCTCTTCGTATCGATGCTCACGAAGATGCCGCAGGCCGCCAGCATGCGTGTGGTGGAGCCCTGGATCGCGCGCGCGTTCGAACGCGGCGAGCTCGAGCGCATCTTTCCCGGAGTGGCCTTCGCGCGCTCAGCGATACACCGCATGCTCGAAGGGCTGCGCGAGTGGGGTGTGTCCGCGGCACACCTCGGCCGCGCGCTCGCGCGCGCGGCACGCAGCCTTTTGCGTCCACAGCGACGTATCGGCCGCCGGCCGATCGTCTGGCTGGGCATCAGTCCGGCGGAAATGGCGGACACGGACGATCGCCTGAACTTCGCCTGGGCGGCGCAGTACGGGTACGTAGCGGCCTCCGATGTGGTGTATGCGCTGCCCTGCACGCCGACGCGAGCACAACGCGCCTACTTCGAGTCCCATGGTCTCGCCGCCATCGAGCCCCAGGCGGAGTTCGAACTCCTGCCGATGCGTGCACGTATCGCCGTTGCAGCCCGGTCGATCGCCGGCGTCGGGCGTGCGCTCTTCATGCCGGCGGCGACCGCTGCGCTCGCCGCGCGTTTCATGGCGCGCGCGCCGTACTGGATGCGGCTCTTCGCAGAGCTCGGCACGACGGCCTACGTTACGAGTGCGAGCTACTCCTGGCCCGAAAAGCCGGAAGTCAGCGCAGCCACGGCGCTGGACCTGCGCACGATCATGTGGACCTACAGCGCAAATACCCCGGTGTTTTCGGTGCAGGCTCCCGACTTCCGGGACCTCGGCGTGTACCGCTCCGCATTGATCACAGCCGAATACTGGGCGTGGAACCGCGCAAACGAGCAGTGGCTCCGAAACAGGCAAGTGCTGCCGGGACTCAGCACGATCCGGATCACCGGACCGCTCATGTGCGGCAATCCGGCACTGCTGGCGCTCGATCGCGCGGCCGCGCGCGCCCGCCTGGCGTTACCCGAGGAAGGCCTTTGCCTCGGCATCTTCGATCTGCCGCCGATGAACGACGCTTGGCGCGACCGCTACGGCGGGGGTCCCCCGCTGGTGAGCCTCGAGAGCTACGTCGGATTCTGGGACGCGATCCATCGGATTCTCGAACGCATTCCGAAGGCGTTCGCACTGATCAAGCTCAAACGCGACTTCACCCACCCGTACCGCGAGCTCCCCGCCGTGCTGAGAGCGATGGTGGACGAGCAGAGCCCGCTGAAGCGATCGGGCCGCGTGCATCTGATCGAGTCCGAGATCGATCCGTACCTGCCCATCGCCGCGAGCGACGTCGCCATCGGAGTGCCGTACACTTCGCCGATACTCGCCGCGCGCACCATTGGCCGGCCGGCTTTCTATCTGGATCCGCTCGGCCTTGCGAACTTCCCATCCTGCGCCGAATACCAGGCGCTCACCGTAGTGAGCGAAAACGAAGCCGTCGAAATCGTGCGAGACGCGCTGCAGGGAGCGAACAGATTCACGGAAGTCGCGCTCGAGGCGCTGACGCCACCGCAGCCGTCGTTCCCGCTCGTTGCCAGGGCTGATCAACCCGCCGGCGCCACTACATCAGGCGACCCAAAGCAGGTCGCCTCGTGAGAGCCCTCGCGCATGCCACGTAAACCCGTCGCATTCGAGCGCCGGCTCGAGCGGTTCATCTGCACTTTTCTGCCGCTGCTCGCGCGACCGCAGCGTGGCGCCGCAACGCGCGATCACTGGGAAGCGCACCCGACCGTTACCGCGTTCGAAGGCATCGATCCGGCAAGCCAGGCGCAGATGGACGAGATCGTCTCGCTGCTGCCCGACCGTGACGCGAGGATCCTCGATCTCGGCTGCAACGTCGGGCGGCACCTCGACTATCTCTATCGCCAGGGCTATCGCAATCTGCACGGCGTGGACTGGAGCTCGAAGGCGCTGCAGGACATGGCGGAGCGCTATCCCGAGATGCACGCGCACGCGAAGCTCACGAACGCGTCTTTCGAGACGTTTCTGCGCGCGAAACCCGCGCCGGTGGATCTCGTCTACACGCGCGGCGCCACGTTCGAGCTCGTGCATCCGCGTTTTCCGCTGATACGCGAAGTCTGCCGCGTCGCGCGCCGATACGCGGTGCTGGTGATCTCCGAAGCCGGCCATGCGTATCCACGCTTCTGGGAATACGAGTTCGCGCGCGAGGGCTTCGAGCTCACGCACCTGCGCCGGCCGGCTTCCAGCGCCGCACCCGATCACCGCGTGTCGCTCATGACGTTCACGCGAATCGCATGACGTTCGTCGACACCGCGTGGCGTGGTGCCGCGGGCTTTCGCGGCGCCATCGCGGGTATCACGACGCTCGGCGCGCTGGCCGCGGTGGCCGAATCCGCGACGCTCGTCGCCCTCTTCGGCTTCATCGCGAATCTCGTCGGCACACAGGGCGCGCAGCCCGGCGGCAGCTCCGGCGTCGCGGCGTGGCTCGGCGGCATGCCCCAGTCGGCTCAGGCCGGCCTCGTCCTCGGCATCGCCACGGTGCGCTTCGCGCTTTCGCTCTACCTGGAGTGGCGCATGAGCGTGCTGTGGACCGATATGAGGCGCAGCATGCAGCGCACGATGCTCGAAAGACACCTCGATGCGCAGCTTTCCTATCTCATCGGACGCAAAGGCGGCGAGCATCTCTATCACGTCATGGAAGGCCCGTCCTTCGCCGCGGTGTTCTACCTGCACCTCGCCCGCTACCTCTCGATGGCGATTCTCGTCGCGGCGTTGTTCGTGACGCTCGCGTTCATCTCCTGGATGCTCATCGCGATCGCCGCCGCAGTCGCGGTCGCTTACGGTCTCGTCGTACGCACGCTGAGCTCGCGCATCTCCTACGCGTCGGGCGAAGCACAGGCCGCGGCCGTGAAAGCGCAGACCCAGATCGTGAACGAAGGCATCCTCGGCGTTCGCTATCTGAAGGCGCTTTTCGCCGCCCCCGGTTGGGTGCGTGAATTCGATACCGAGGCGGCGCGCGCCATGACCGCGATGCGCCGCGCGATGTTCTGGGGCACGGTGCCGGCGCGCGCGCTCGAATACCTCGTGCTGGTCCTGTTCCTGGGGATCGTGCTGGTCGCGATCGGCCGCGGCGGCGACCTCATGGCGCAGATTCCGACGCTCGCCGTGTA
>DASPNJ010000122.1:0-15288 GCA_035626595.1 Burkholderiales bacterium | reverse complement strand
CCGATCTGCCGCTCGCGCAGGGCATTCAGTTCAGCGCCGGCGAGTAGCTGCGTCAGCAGCGGCGTGCCACTCTCCTGTAGGGAAATCCCTGTATCCGTGCTTCGCAACATTTAGCTATAGTCGGGCGATAACCCGGTGGGGCGGGCCAGCGAGATCAGAACGGCGCGCGGCGAGCAGCCGTCGATGACCATTCGCGCCGCGCGGAGCCGACCGCAGCGACCGATATGCCAGATCAAGTCCGCATTCTCCATCTCGAAGACAACGCGCTCGACGCTGAGCTGATACAGCGCGCATTGCGCGACGTGTTGCCGGCTTGCGAAATCCGCTGGGCCGCGCGACGCCGCGACTACGAGCAGGCCGTAGCGAACGAGCGCTTCGATCTCATTCTCGCCGACCACGAGATTCCCGATTACACCGGCATCGATGCGCTCGGCGCCGCCCGGCTGCATCAGCCGGAAACGCCGATCATCGTGATCACGGGCACGCTGAGCGATGAGGAGGCGGTCAGATGCATCAAGGCCGGAGCCACGGACTATCTGCTGAAGGACCGGCTGCAGCGGCTTGCGCCCGCCGTCGAACGCGCGCTGCGCGAAAGGCGCGAGCTGCGCCAGCGCCGGGAGGCGGAGACCGCGCTGCGCCTGAGCGAAGAGCGGCTTCAGCTTGCGCTGGAGGCCTCCGAGGTCGGCGTGTGGGAGGTCAATGTCATGTCAGGCGACATCGCCATCTCACGGCAGCTTGGGCCGATGCTGGGCTACGCGGCCGAAGAAGTGCCGTCGCGTATCGGGGGTTGGGAAGCATTGATTCATCCCAGCGATGTCAAAAAAGTCAGAGTGCAGCTCGCCCGCCATCACCGCGGTGAATCGAGCGCCATCGACATCGAATATCAGGTGCGCGCGAAAGACGGACAGTGGCGGTGGTTGCACACGAGCGGACGCGCGGTAAGCCGGGATGCCGCAGGCCGCGCGATCCGGATGTTGGGCACGCATCGCGACGTCACCGAGCTCAAGCGCTACCAGACCGAGCTCGAGTTCCGCGTGAATTACGACACCCTCACGGGACTCGCCAACAAGAACCTGCTCGGCGACCGTCTCGACCAGGCGATCGCGCTGGGGCAGCGGGCGCGGCGCGGGTTCGGACTGCTCTGCCTCGACCTCGACCGGTTCAAGCTCGTCAACGACAGCCTCGGTCACGCTGCGGGCGACGAGCTCTTGAAAATCATCGCTGCGCGGCTCAAGCAGGTGGTGCGCGACGCTGATACCGTGGCCCGTCTGGGCGGCGACGAGTTCGCGGTGATTCTGCATGAGCTCGACCAGCCGACGTCGGCCACCGTGATCGCCCAGAAGATACTCGCGGCGGCAGAAGAGCCCATCTCCGTCGGCGGCCAGGAGGTCTTCACCTCGGCGAGCATCGGGGTCGCACTGTTCCCGCAGGACGGCAATAACAGCGACGAGCTATTGAAGAACGCCGATGTCGCCATGTACCGCGCGAAGGGCGCGGGGCGCAACCAGATGTATTTCTACACGCAGGATCTCAACACCAACGCGCTGCAGCGCCTTCGGCTCGAGGCCGCCCTGCGCCACGCGATCGCGCAGGAGGAGTTCGAGCTCCACTATCAGCCGCGCGTCGAGCTGCGCACCGGCCGCATCACGTCAGTGGAGGCGCTCGTCCGATGGCGCGGGCCGGACGGCAGTCTCGTGCCTCCGGGACATTTCATTCCGCTCGCGGAGGAGACCGGGCTCATCGTGCCGATCGGCGAATGGGTTCTCCATGCCGCCTGTAGCCAGATGCGAATCTGGCGGGACGCCGGCCGCGGCGATATGCGGGTAGCAGTGAATCTGTCCGCGCGACAATTCCGCCAACCGGATCTGGTGCAACGCGTGGGCGCCGTTTTGCAGACTACAGGTCTGGACAGCCGCAATCTCGAGTTCGAGATCACCGAAAGCGCCGCGATGCACGATGCCGCCGGCGCGGCCGAAGTTCTGGAGCAACTGCACGCGCTCGGCGTTGCGCAAGCGATCGACGACTTCGGCACCGGCTATTCCTCGCTGGCCTATCTGAAACGTTTCCCCATCGACTACCTCAAGATCGACCAGTCGTTCGTGCGCGGCTTGCCTGAAGACGAGGATGACCAGCATATCGTGCGGGCGATCATCGCCCTCGGGCGCAGCCTCGGGCTGATCCTGATCGCGGAAGGGGTGGAGACGGAAGCGCAACGCGCTTTCCTGAACGCGCACGACTGCGACGAGATGCAGGGTTATCTGTATTGCAGGCCGAAGCCGGAACACGAGATCACTGGCCTGCTTCTTGCCAACTTGGATCTCGCTCCGCGCGGCTGATGCTTCGGCGTTTTTCACCGGACCTCAGACGCCCAGCTGCGTGCGGAGCTCCACCACGCGCTGCGGCGGCAGCAGCAGATAATCGGCGACGGTCTGGGAGTTCTGCAGCATCCACGCGAAACGGGCTCCCCGTGTAATGAGGGCGTCGCCATAGAACAGCGATGCCGCGAACGCACCGATGAGGACCACTGCCGGATGCAGCGGACGGCTGCGTACAATGTGTAACGCGAACGTCAGCAACGCGAGCATGCCGCCTTCACCCCGATTGTCATAACGCAGCATGAAAGTGACGTACTTGAGCGAGACGACGAGCGTCACCGCCCACAAGATCGTCGAAAGCACCGCCATCACGTTCGACGACGTCAGCGCAGCGCCTGCGCACCGAACGCTTCCTTGAACGCGTACAGCGGGCCGGTGCCGATGTCCCCGTAGACGACGCCGAGCGTCGTGAGGACGAGACCGCCGGCGGTGGCTTTATTCATGGCGCAGGCGAATTGTAGGCAGTATCAGGCCCTTACGTCGGTCGAGCGCCAATGCTGCCGTAATGCGTCACGCTCACTAGAGCGCTCTACCGCTGTGCCCACGATCGAATTGATGTAACACGGCGAACTTATGCTGGTCATGGCAAACCAATGCCGAGAAGGAGAAGACATCATGATCACGAATGCCATCACGCTCGCGCAGAATGAACACACCGTGTACTTCCTGCTGACGTCCTATCTCGACGTGCGTAACGGCCACGCTGACTCTGGCCTTCCGGCACGTGTGAAGCGCTTGCCGATTGCGGGAAAACCCGATGTCGAAGAACGGTTGCGCGCGTTGAGCGATGCCGGCGGCGCGCACGGATCGCCGATGATGGTAGAAGTGGGCGCCGTGTTGCGCGCCGCGTCCGAGCGCATTGCGAGCCTCGAACTCACGTCGCACGCTGACGGCGCGACGTCCGACGGCGCATCGACGCTGCAAGGCTGCCCTACGCGGCAAACCGCGTGCCGCGCTCATTTAAACTCCGATAAGCGGCTACACACCTGAGGTCAGCGCGCAGCAGCCGCGCCTCACGCGGTGGTACGGCGTAAACAGGTGACACGTCACGCGCGCAGATTGGCTGTCGTTGGCTCCTACTTCCGCTTCGGGCCCGTTTGACGGCCTAATGCAAGTCGATCCCAACGATATCGTCGGCTTCGAATTCGTCCGCGACCGTGCCGTCACCTATGCCGGTGACCATGGCTGCCAGGTCTTCGCTTTGTTTGACGAAATATTCGGCGCTGACCGGGTCGTAGAAGCGTTCACCGACAGCAACATCGGAGAATTTGACGCGGCGACGGACTGGAGGAGACGTTGCCATGGGCTCAGCGATAGATCTCGGCGCGAATTGACGGGAGTTTACGTGCGAGTTGCTGGAGCGCGCTCGCGCGCCCGCGTGGGATCACTCGGCCTTGATGCCCGCCGTCTTGATGATTCGCGCGTAGAGCGCGAGCTCGCCGTCGACGTGCTTGGACAGCCTGTCGCCGTCGCCGGCGACAATATCGTTGCCGAGACCGATCAGCCGTTCGCGCACATCCTTCATCTGGAGCACGCGGATGAACTCGTTCTGCAGGCGCGCCCGGATCGGCTCCGGCGTTGCGGCCGGCAGGAAGATCCCCATCCACGTCACCAGCTCGAATCCCGGGTAGTCGTCGCCGACTCGCGGCACGCCCGGCAGCACGGCGGCCGGTGCGGGCCCCGTGACCGCGATCGCACGCAGACGACCGGCCTGGATGTGCGCGAGCGGCCCGGTGATGTTGCCGAACATGACCGAGAGCTGCCCCGCGATGAGATCGATGTAAGCGGGCGCGACGCCTTTGTACGGCACGTGGTGCAGCTTGACCCCGGCCATGGTCTGAAAAAGCTCCATCCCGAGATGCGTCGTGTTGCCGATGCCCGCGGAGCCGTAATTGAGGCTGCCGGGATGCGTGCGTGCAAGCGCGACGAGCTGCTTCACCGATCGCACCGGCAGCGACGGGTGTGCGACGAGCACCATCTGCCCGGCCGTGAGATAGGCGACGGGCGAGAGATCGCGCTTCGGGTGATACGGCAGGTCCTTGCGCAGCACGGGATTGATCGTGATCGGCCCGGAATTGCCGAGCAGCATCATGTAGCCGTCGGGCGCCGCTTTCGCCACGACATCGGCGCCGACGCTGCCGCCCGCGCCCGAGCGGTTCTCGACGATGACGTTCTGCCCGAGGCCCAGATGCGGCGCGATGAGGCGCGCGACCGCATCGGTCGGTCCGCCCGCGGGATACGGTACGAGGAACCGCACCGGCTTGGAGGGATAGCTTTGAGCCGCGGCCGAACCTGCAGCCGCCATGAGGACGAGCAGGAGCCATCGTTTCGAGCGCATATCTCTTCTCCTCGGAGGAACGCGCGAGCGCCACCATCTTATAGCGATTCCGCGCTACCATGCGCGCGATGCGTCTGACCCGCTCATCGCGTTCCATCGTTGCACTGCTGACCGCCGTCCTGCTGTTGGTGTGCCAGACCGCCTTCGCCGTGCAGGCGTGTGCATATTCCGCGTCGGCGAGCGAACCGGCATCGTTCAACGCGCCGCCGTGCCATGAAGTGGAGGCGCCGGCCAGCGGCGCCCCCGCCGTCCCGCAGATGGCCGCCGCTTGCGATGCCGGAAAAGCGGTCTTCGATGGCGCCAAATTGCAGATCCCGCCGGTCGCAGATCTCGCTGCGATCCGGATCGCATACGTAGACACCGGTGCCCGCGCGAGCTGCGCCCGCTCAGCGCAGCTTGTCCAGGCCGTCTGTTACTCCCCGCCTCTCAGCATCCTGCACTGCCGCCTGCTTAATTAGAGCCTCCGCTTCGCGCTGACCCGGCTTGCCGCCGGTGGTTCGCCCGAATTCTGCCTGCGGAGTCTTTATGCATTTCGTTTTTCTGTTGCTTCTGACGTGTGCGTCGGCGGCGGGCGCGGCCGATTCGCGTCCGCTCAACCTCGAAGAGGCGCTGCAAATCGCCGAGGAACACTCGGCGCGCCTGCTCGCGCAGCGAGCGGCGATCGGCGCGGCATCCGAGCAGCTAGCGCGCGCAGCCGAGCTGCCGGATCCGAAGCTGCGGTTCGGCATCGACAACCTGCCGGTCAGCGATTCCGACGCGCTCAGCTTCACACGCGATTTCATGACGATGCGCCGCATCGGTGTGATGCAGGACATGCCGAACGCGCAGAAGCGCCAGGCGCGCGGCGAACGGGCGCTGCGCGAGTGGGCGGTGGAGACCGGAAATCTCGCGCTGCAACGCGCGCAACTGCGGCAGGACACGGCCATCGCGTGGCTGGAGCTCCATTATGCGCAGGAGAACACGCGCGCGCTCCGCGAGCTCCGCTCGGCGCTCCAGCTCGAGGCCGACACGACCGGTCCCGCGGTGAGCGCCGGGCGCATGAGCGCTGCTGCCGCGGTAGGCGCCCGTGCCGCCGTCGAAACGCTGCGCGAGCGCCTCATCGTCGAGCAGCGCAATCTGGAGCGCGCGCGCGCCGCGCTGGCCGCGCTGATCGGTGACGCTGCGGCGCGCGCGCCTGCGGCGCCGCCGGATACGAGCACGCTCGAGCTGCCGCCTCAAGTTCTGCTCGAGCAGATCGACAGACATCCCGCGCAGCGCATCTACGAGCAGCGCGAAGCCCTCGCGCAGGCCGAGGTCGCGCTCGCGGCGTCTGCACGCAAGCCCGACTGGAGCTGGGAAGTGTCGTTCGGCCAGCGCGAGCCGCGCTACTCCAACATGGTGAGCCTCATGGTTTCAATGGACCTGCCGCTGCGCAAGGGCGCGCGCCAGGACCGCGATGTTGCCGCACGCGTGAAGCAGCTCGAGCAGGCGCAGGCCTTGCGAGAGGACGCACGCCGCATGCACGAAGCGGAAGTGCGCGCGCTCATCGCCGACTGGCGTTTCGCGCACGAGCGCGCGCGGCTGTTCGCGACGAACGTGCTGCCGCTCACGCGCGAGAAGCGCGATCTCGCGCTCGCGGCATACCGCGGCGGCCGCGGCGAGCTCGCGACGGTGCTGGAAGCGCAGCGCGGCGTAACCGAAGTCGAGCTCTCGCGACTGAATGCCGAGCGCGAGCGCGCGCGTGCGTGGGCGCGCCTCAATTTCCTGCTCCTCGCCCACGGAGATCACTGATGAACCGCACGACGATCACGGTCATTGGGCTCGTCGCCGGAATCGCGGCCGGCGCGGGGGCGGGTTATTGGTACGGCGCGCGGGACATCTCATCCGCATCCCGGACTTCTGCGGTCGAGGGGGCCGGCGAGCGAAAGATCCTCTACTGGTACGACCCGATGTACCCGCAGCACCGCTTCAATAAGCCGGGCAAGTCGCCCTTCATGGACATGCAGCTCGTGCCGAAGTACGCCGACGAAGCGGCCGACCCGGGCGGCGTCACGGTCAGCCCGCGGGTCGTTCAGAACCTCGGCATCCGCACGGCCGAAGTGAAGCGCGGCTCGATCGCGCCGAAGCTCACGGCAGTGGCGAGCGTCGAGTACAACGAGCGCTCGGTGGTGCTCGTGCAGCCGAGGGCGAACGGCTTCATCGAGCGGCTCCACGTGCGCGCGCCGCTCGATCCGGTGCGGCAAGGCGCGCCGCTCGTCGAGATGCTGATCCCGGACTGGGCCGCGGCACAGGAGGAGTATCTGTTGCTGCGCAAGCACGGCGATGCGGCATCGGCCGATCTCGCCGCGGCCGCGCGCCAGCGCCTGCTGCTCCTGGGAATGTCGGACGCGCAGGTGCGCGCGATCGAGCATGCAGGCGCGCCGCAGCCGCGCATCACGCTGACCGCGCCGATCTCCGGCGTGGTCGCGGAGCTGGGCGCGCGCGAGGGCATGACCGTTTCGGCCGGGACCACCCTCTTTCGCATCGCGGGTCTGGGCACCGTATGGGTCGTTGCCGAAATTCCCGAAGCCCAGGCGGGTCAGCTCGTTCCCGGCTCGAGCGTCGAAGTGCGCCTGCCGGCGTATCCGAACGAGACCGTGAAAGGCCGCGTCAGCGCGATACTGCCGGAGGTCAATGCCGCCACGCGCACGATCCGCGCGCGGGTGGAAGTCGCGAATCCGCGCGGACGCTTGAAGCCGGGCATGTACGCCAACGTCGCGTTCGCCCCCCGCGCGCACGAGCTGCTGCTGGTGCCGACGGAAGCGGTCATACGCACGGGCGAGCGCAACGTCGTCATCGTGTCGGAAGCGCAAGGCCGGTTCCGCGTGGCCGAGGTCGAGACCGGCATGGAATCGGGCTCGGAGACCGAAATCCGCAAAGGCCTGCAGGCCGGCGAGCGCGTGGTCGTCTCCGGGCAGTTCCTCATCGACTCGGAGGCGAGCCTTCGCAGCACGCTCGGACGCCTCGAAGCATCCGCCGAGCCGCAGAAGCCTGCGGCGCCGCCCGCGGGCGCTCATCGGGGGCGCGGCACGGTCACAGCCGTCGATGCCGCCAAAGGACGGCTCGAGCTAGACCACGAGCCGATACCGTCCATGAAGTGGCCGGCGATGAAGATGGGATTCGTCGTGAGCGACCGAGGCGTGCTCGCGAAAGTGAAGCCCGGCGACACCGTCGAATTCACGATGCGGGGCGAGCCTGACACGAGCGGCGACTACGTGATCGACAGCATCGCCGCGGCGAGACCGAAATGATCGCGAACCTCATCCGCTGGTCGATCGCCAACCGCTTCCTCGTGCTCATGGCGACATTGCTCGTCACGGCGTGGGGTGTTTACGCCGTCGTGCGCACGCCGATCGACGCGCTGCCCGATCTCTCCGACGTGCAGGTGATCATCCGCACGACCTATCCGGGACAGGCGCCGCGGATCGTGGAAGACCAGGTCACGTACCCGCTCACCACCACCATGCTGTCGGTGCCGGGCGCGAAGACGGTGCGGGGCTACTCGTTCTTCGGCGACTCGTTCGTGTACATCCTCTTCGACGACGCGACCGATCCGTACTGGGCGCGCTCGCGCGTGCTCGAGTACCTGAATCAGGTGCAGTCGCGGCTGCCGCCGCAGGCCAAACCCGCGCTGGGCCCCGACGCCACGGGCGTGGGCTGGATCTACCAGTACGCGCTCGTCGATCGCGGCGGCCGGCACGATCTCGGCGAGCTCCGCGCGCTCCAGGACTGGTTCCTCAAGTACGAGCTCAAGGCGCTGCCCAACGTCGCCGAGGTCGCGTCCGTCGGCGGCATGGTGCGGCAGTACCAGATCGTGCTCGATCCCGATCGCCTGCGGGCGTACGGCATCCCGCATTCGCGTGTGGTTGCCGCAGTGCAGAACGCGAACCGCGAGACCGGCGGCTCGGTCGTCGAGCTGGCCGAAGCCGAGTACATGGTCCGGGCGAGCGGCTATCTCAGGACGCTTGACGATTTCCGCGCGATTTCGCTCACCACGTCGAAAACGGGCGTGCCGGTGCTGCTGCGGGACGTTGCACGCGTGCAGATGGGGCCTGAGATGCGCCGCGGCATCGCGGAGCTCGACGGCGAAGGCGAGGTCGCCGGCGGCGTAATCGTGATGCGCGCCGGCAAGAACGCGCTCGAAACGATCGAGGCGGTGAAGGCGAAGCTCGCCGAGCTGCGCAAGAGTCTGCCGCCGGGGGTCGAGATCGTCGAGACCTACGATCGATCGAGTCTGATCGAGCGTGCGGTGCGGCATCTGCGCGAGAAGCTCGTGGAGGAGTTCGTCGTGGTCGCGCTGGTGTGCGTGCTCTTCCTGCTGCACTTCCGTTCGGCTTTCGTCGCGATCGTGACGCTTCCGCTCGGGGTGCTCATCGCGTTCATCGTGATGCTGTATCAAGGTGTGAATGCGAACATCATGTCACTCGGAGGGATCGCTATCGCGATCGGCGCGATGGTGGACGCGGCCATCGTCATGATCGAGAACGCGCACAAGCACCTCGAAGCCTGGGCGCACGCACATCCCGGCGAGCGCATCGAGACGGCGGAGCGCTGGCGGCTCATCGCCGACGCCGCGGGCGAAGTCGGGCCGGCGCTGTTCTTTTCGCTCCTGATCATCACGCTCTCGTTCGTCCCGGTTTTCGCGCTGGAGGCGCAGGAGGGCCGACTGTTCGCGCCCCTTGCGTATACCAAGACCTACGCGATGGCCGCCGCGGCCGGGCTCGCCGTCACGCTGATCCCGGTGCTGATGGGCTACTTCATCCGCGGCCGCATTCCGGAAGAACGTCGCAACCCGATCAACCGCGCGTTGATCGCGGTGTACCGGCCAATGCTGGCAACCGTGCTGCGCTGGCCGAAATCCACGATCGCGATCGCCGGCCTCGTTCTGCTCGTGAGCGCGCTGCCGCTCGCCCGCCTCGGGGGCGAGTTCCTGCCGCCGCTGCACGAAGGCGACCTCCTGTACATGCCCACCGCGCTGCCCGGCCTCTCGCCATCGAAAGCTGCCGAGATTCTCCAGCAGACCGATCGCCTCATCCGCACGGTGCCCGAGGTGTTGCGCGTATTCGGCAAGGCCGGGCGCGCCGAGACCGCGACGGACCCTGCGCCGCTCGAGATGATCGAGACGACCGTGCAATTGAAGCCGCGCGAGCAATGGCGCGCAGGAATGACGCCTGAGAAGCTGACCGAGGAGCTGGATCAGCTCGTACGGCTGCCGGGGCTCGCGAACATCTGGATACCGCCGATCCGCAACCGCATCGACATGCTCGCGACCGGCATCAAGAGCCCGCTCGGCATCAAGGTTTCCGGCACGGATCTGTCGGAGATCCAAACAGTCGCCGCCGACATCGAGCGGCTCGTGAAGGACATCCCCGGCGTGACTTCCGCGCTCGCGGAGCGCGTGACGGGCGGCCGGTATATCGATGTGAACATCGATCGGGCCGCAGCCGCGCGCTACGGTCTGAACGTCTCCGACGTGCAGTCGGTCGTCTCCGCGGCGATCGGCGGCGAAAACATCAGCGAAACGATCGAAGGCCGCCGCCGCTTCCCCGTAAACGTGCGCTATCCGCGCGAGCTGCGCGATTCCATTGCCGATCTGCGGCAACTGCCGATCGTCACCGAAGCCGGCGCGCAGATCCCGCTCTCCCTCGTAGCCGCAGTGCGCGTGACTGACGGGCCGGCATCGCTCAAGAGCGAAAACGCGCGCCTGTCAGGCTGGGTCTACGTCGATATCCGCGGGCGCGATCTCGCCTCCGTCGTCGCGGACGCGCGGCGCGCTGTTACCGGGGCCGTTGACCTGCCGCCCGGCGTGTCCGTTCAATGGTCGGGGCAGTTCGAATACCTCGAGCGGGCGGCGCAGCGGCTCACCATCGTGGTGCCGTTTACGCTTGCGATCATCTTCCTGCTGCTCTTTGTCACCTTCGGTCGCGCGGGCGAGGCCGCGCTGATCATGACGACGCTGCCCTTCGCGCTCGTCGGCGGCGTCTGGTACGTATTCCTGCTCGGACACCACCTGTCGGTCGCGAGCGCCATCGGCTTCATCGCCCTCGCCGGGCTCGCCGCTGAATTCGGCGTCGTGATGCTGGTCTATATCAGGCAGGCGCTCGACCGGCGGCTCGCGGCCGGCGAGCCGCACGATCCGGCGACGGTGCTCGCCGCGATAGACGAAGGGGCCGTGCTTCGCGTAAGACCGAAGGCGATGACGGTGGCGGTGATCATCGCCGGACTGGCGCCGATCATGTGGTCGGAGGGTACCGGCGCCGAGATCATGCAGCGCATCGCAGCCCCGATGATCGGGGGAATGATCACGGCGCCGCTGCTGTCCATGTTCGTGATACCCGCCGCCTATCTGCTGATGCGACGCCGCCTCGCGCGGCGCGCATCGGGAGCCCCACAGCCGTACTCGATCTGAACCACCCAGTAGAGAGCCCAAATGAAGCATCCCATTGCACTCGTTCTCGCAGCAATCGCTTGGTTTCTGGCGCTACCTGCCGCGACCGCGGAGCCCGTACTGCATCACGTGCACGGACTCGCTTTCACACCGGACGGCAAGTCCCTGGTCGTGCCGGCGCACATCGGTCTCGCCGTTTACCGCGATGGCCGCTGGAGCACGGCGCCCGGCGCGCCGCACGACTTCATGGGCTTTTCGGTCGCGAGGCACGCGATGTACTCGAGCGGCCATCCCGCACCCGGCACGCCGCTGCGCAATCCGTTAGGTCTCATGAAAAGCACCGACGGGGGCAAGACCTGGCAGCAACTCGGACTTGCAGGTGAATCCGATTTCCACGTGATGACCGCGGGTTACGCCTCCGGTGCGATTTATGTGGTCAACCCCGAACCCAACTCGCGAATGCGTGACACAGGCCTGCATGTCACGCTGGACGAGGGCAAGTCGTGGAAACGCGGCGGCGCGTCGGGCCTGTCCGGACAAGTGATCAGTCTGGCCGCGCACCCAACTGCCGCCGGTACCGTCGCGGCCGGCACGACGAACGGCCTGTACATCTCGCGCGACCACGGCTCGACGTTCAAGCGGCTCGGTGCTGCCGCGGCCGTAACGGCCGTCATGTTCGACCTGGACGGCAAACACGTCTATTTCGCGACCGAGCCTGCAGACAAGCTGCACCGTGTTGCGCTGGACGGCGCACGACCCACGGCAGTGCCATTGCCGGCGCTCGGTCGCGACTTCGTGCTCTACATCGCGCAGAACGCGGTGAACGTGCAGGAGCTTGCGATCGCGACGCGCAGGCGTGACGTCTATGTCTCGCGAAACTCCGGGACAAGCTGGCAGCAGATCGCGCGCGCGGGCGAAGACATGAAGGCGGCTTCGAAAGAAGGTTCGCCACTGCGCAAGGCGGGAAGCAGATGATCGCTGCGCCGGTCCGAACGCGTGCGCGATTCGGCACAGGCGCGCTGTTCGCAGCGCTGGTATTCCTGCTCGATGCGGCCGCGCGGAGCCTTTGAAGTACATGCGCGAGCGGAACCAGGCGATGCTCAACGGTGCCCTGATGGCACTTGGAGCGCTCGCCGTCATCGATAACGTTCTGGTGCACTGGATCCTCGGCCTGCACCGTGCCATTCCGGGTCCGTATGCGCTGCACGTGGAATGGGCGTTGGTGGTTCTAGGAGCCGTGTTGTTCGTGCTGGGCCTGCGGCACGAACTGCGCGCCAGGCGGTCGGGGGAACGCATTGAGCCGCACATTGCGTCGCTCGTCTCGTCGTTCGGCCCAAGTAGGAACGGCGATCATGCGTTCTGCAGTGTCTCGGGGCCGATTCGACAGGAGCAAAACCATGACACATGGAGGGAAGCACCAGATGAAAGCATTCATGATTGCAGCCGTTGTTGCCACCAGCGCTGGACTCGCTCAGGCAGGCGAGACGAAGGCGCGGGACACGAAGCCGATGGAGATGAAGGACATGAGCCCTTCCGGCATGGCGAAGGATGCGAAGACCGCCCGGCACACGGCAAAAGGCACCGTCAAGAAAGTCGACCGTCCTGCGCGCAGCGTGACCCTCGCCCACGAGCCCGTGAAAAGCCTCGACTGGCCGGCGATGACGATGGCGTTCAAGGTGCAGGATCCCGGTCTTTTCGACAAGCTCGGCGAAGGCAAGAAGGTCGAGTTTCAGTTCGAGCAGCGCGGCAGGGACTACGTCATTACGGGCGTCAAGTGACGGCGCCGTGAGTAGACGTGCATTCCTTCGTGGCGCAGCGGTGGCCGCCGCCGCGCCCTTGCTTCCCCTGCTTGCCCGCGGCCAGAATCCTGAACACGGCGTGGTCGAGGCGCGGCTCACCGCGGCGCCCGCGAAGGTCCAGCTTGCACCGCCGGACTATCCCGCCACCGCGGTCTGGGCCTACAACGGCACCGCTCCGGGCCCGGTGCTGCGCGTGCGGCAAGGCGACCGACTGCGCGTTGCCGTCAGAAACGGACTTGCGGAGCCCACGACCGTCCACTGGCACGGCGTGCGCGTGCCGAACGCGATGGACGGCGTGCCGTTCATCACGCAGCCGCCGATCGAGCCCGGCGCCGAGTTCGTGTACGAGTTCGAGGCGCGCGACGCAGGCACGTTCTGGTACCACCCGCATCAGCGCACCTTCGAGCAATCGGGCCGCGGCCTGCACGGCGCGCTCGTGGTGGAAGAGCGCGAGCCGATCCGCGTCGATCGCGATCTCGTCTGGGTGCTGGGTGACTGGCGGCTCGACAAGGGCGCTGCGATCGCCGGCGGCTTCGGCAGCTTCTTCGACGTGAGTCATGCGGGACGCCTCGGCAATCTCGTTACGATCAACGGCCTGGATCTCGATCAGTTCGTCGTGCGCTCCGGCGAGCGCATCCGGCTGCGGCTCATCAACGCGGCCAACGCGCGCGTGTTCGCGTTGGAATTTCGCGGCCATCGCCCGCGCGTCATCGCGCTCGATGGACAGCCCGTCGAGCCGCACGAGCCCCAGGACGGCCGTGTCGTGCTGGGCCCGGCCATGCGCGCCGATCTCGTGATCGACATGACCGAGAAGCCGCGCAGCGCGTTCGACATCGTCGATACGTTCTATCCGCGCATGCGCTACCGGCTCGTCGCCCTCTCCTATTCCGATCAGCCGCCGCTGCCGTCACGCGCCGATGCGCCGATTGCCCTGCCGGCGAATCCGCTCGCCGAGCCGGATCTCGGGCGCGCAGAACATCACGACATCGTCTTCAGGGGCGGCATGATGGGCGACATGCGCGGTATACCGCGTCCGATGGCGTGGACGATGAACGGAAAGGCAGCGAGCTGCGGAACCGGCCAGCCGTTCGACCCGCTGCTGTTTCTGAAGCGCGGCCAAAGCTACGTGCTGCGACTGGTGAACGAGACGCAGTGGCCGCACCCGATACATCTGCACGGCCATGTCTTCCGCGTCCTCACGCGCAACGGGCAGCCGACCGCGCATCGCGAATGGCTGGATACCGTGCTGCTTCAGCGGCGCGAGAGCGCTGAGATCGCGTTCGTCGCGGACAACCCCGGCGACTGGATGTTTCACTGTCACGTGCTGGAGCACCAGGACGGCGGGATGATGGCGTGCGTGCGAGTGCTGTAGCGGGTATTGGTCTTGCTATGCTCCCGGCACGATGAGCCGGGTGTTGATCACGATGAACGAAGACGCGTCCGCGACGCGGAAGAACGCGTTCGGCGTCACGTACAAGGTCGACGAGCACGATTGCCTGCGCTACGCGTCGGCGCTGGAGTCTCTCGGGCACGACGTCTTCTTCGTCAACTGGAACGATCTGCGCGGCGCCCGATTCGAGCGGATGTTCCACGATAACGAGAAAACCTTCGTGAAGCCGGTGCCGCTCGCGGCCATCGATCTCGTGTGGGTATACCAGATGGAGGGGTTCTATTCGCAGCTCTCGCGCTTCCTCCGGATGGTGGAGATCTTCGAGCGTCTGTGTCCGCTCGTCATCAATCACCCCGCGACGATCAGACACAACCTCGGCAAGTACTACCTGTGGGACCTGGAGCACGCGGGAGTTCGCGTGATCCCCACCTATCGCGTCGATGATGAAGTCAGGCGGCGCCTCGCAGGCGGCGAACGCTTCGTGCTGAAGCCGATCTTCGGTGAACGCGGACACGGCGTGTTTCTCGCAACGCGGCCCGACGACCTCAACCGCATCGCGTCGCGCGAGGAGCATTACATCGCGCAGCGATACGAGCCCGGTGTTCGCGCCGGTGAAAAGAGCCTCGTCTTCCTCGGCTTCGAATACCAGCATGCCGTCTTCAAGCATCCGTGCCCAGTGAATGCCGATGAGTTCCGCTGCAACGAGTCGTTGGGCGGCACCGTCGCGCTCTACGAACCCACGGCCGGCGAGCTCGCGTACGCAGGACAGGTGCTGAGAGCGTACGCTGCGCTCGGCTGTCCGGTGCACTACAGCCGGATCGATTTCATCGACACCGATCGCGGACCGGCCCTCATGGAAGCGGAGCTCCTCAATCCCGCCGCGTTCGCGAACTACTCGGGTAAAGGCGAGAGCTTCGGCCGCAGCGTCGCGCGTTATCTCGACCGGCTGCTCGCGGCAGCGAAAGGCGGCGCGCACCACG
>DASPNJ010000121.1:0-8752 GCA_035626595.1 Burkholderiales bacterium | reverse complement strand
GTAAGCGGCGCCGCCGGCTATCACGACGCGAACCATCGCGGCATACCGTACGGGGTCGTCTACGTCGATCTGGCGAGCGCGCTGGACGAGCCCTGGACGGTCACGTTCTCCCATGAAGCACTGGAGCTGCTCGGCGATCCCCAGGCGAACCTGCTGGTGCAGGGGCCGCGGCCGCGATCAGTCGAGGGGCCGCGCCGGCGCGATACCGTGTACCACTGGTTCGAGATGTGCGACGCCGTACAGGAGGAGCGATACACGATCGACGGCGTCGAAGTCGCCAACTTCGTCCTCCCGCTGTATTTCACACGCGACGAGCAGGAAGGCGGGCGCAACGATTTCCTCGGCACCCGCCACAACGGCAAGACGCTGACGTCCTTCGGCATCAATCCCGGCGGGTATGTCGGATTCTTCGACCCACGGATCCCGCCGCACGGCCGCCACACTGAAGCATGGAGCGATGACCGCGGCAAGGCACGGCTCCTGACCAAGCGTCGCCGCAGGAGCGGGCGGGGAAGCTTGCGAAGCCGGCGGCGGCCGTAAGGCGCCGCTGCGGATACTTGCTCTTCGGAACCTCGAAGTGCGGCCCGTCGGTGAAAGTCCTTAGGCGGGCGGCTTTGCGCCGTGCGATGTAATCGGCTACGAGGTGCTCGGGCGCTTCAGTGGTATCGGTGAACGCAATGCTGTGTCACACCCGTGCGATCAGTCCATTAATCTCGATGCCGATATCGGGCGCGGTGGTATCGAAGTAGTGGGTATGCGCACCGGCGCCAATACACAGCTCCACGCGATCTCCACTCGCGCTCGCCGAGCGCACGACGGGATCGCCGCCCCACCGGTAATTGCACAGATCGGGGCGCCATAGGTAGCGCCCGACGTAATCGCCGCTGCGATACGCGTTCACCCAGCTCCTCACGTTGAGCTCGGCGGGATCGGGCCCATGGTCTATGACCTGATTGCCCGGAGGCACGCTCCACTGCTCACTGATGCCGTGCCGCGCCCAGTCATAGAGATCGCGGAACCTGAGACTGTAAAGCTGCCGCAGCGGACAGCCGACCGTCAGCAGATGGATCGGGAGCGGATCGACTGCGGCGGCCGTCGCATCGATGCGCTCGAGCCGTCGGTCCGCGGGGCTGTTCCTGATCGAGCTGGCGGTCCTGATGAACCGCAGGAGATCCGCCGTGATGACCGTCCCCTGGCTGTGCGCCACGATCACGAGCGCATCGTATTTCTCGCCGTGCGAACCGCGCCACTCGCACACGTGCCTCAATAGCGACGCGTAGCGCGCGGCGATCTTCGCGCGCGCATTCTCCCTGAGCGGCCTTTCGCGGAGGTGGTTGTCCACGTCGAGCGCAACGTCGAGCACCGGCCGCACCTTGCGCGCAATCCTGAGCAGCCGGCCCCGGAACGCGACGAGAGCGACAGCGGTGCCTGCGAGCGCGGTGCCCACGCCGACAGCGATGTCGCGGGCGCTCGGCAGATATGCCCCCGGGTCGAGCCAGTCGAGGAGCTCGCTCAGCCATTGCGCTTCGATTTTTTCGGGCAGGATCATGATCATGCCCAGCGGCAGCAGAACGACGACGGAGATGAACAGCAGCCGGCCCGACCAGCGCAGCAGCCTGAGGCCGCTGTCGAGCCACTCGCCGAGACTCGTTCCGTCGGCGCGGCTTTTTGGCGGCCGTATCTCGGCCACGACGCACGGGAAGAACGCCCACAGCATGAGGAGCGTAGCCGCCGCCATCAGCGTGAGGCTCACCGCCACCAGGGGGGTGGCTGCGGCTGCAATGATCTCGTAGCCGATGTCCGAGATCTTGTGAAACGGACCGGCTTCAGCGTACAGGAAGCTGAAGAACGGCTCGTACCAGATCTCCTCGGATTGTGGTCTGATCGCCTCTCCCAGGAATACGACTGCGCACCACAACGCGAGCGTCACGTTGACGAACAGCGCGGTGGGTAGGATCACCGCGAGCCGTCCCGTCCAAACGACGCGCTCCACCTTGTCGCGATAACGCGCTGCCGCCGGGGTCGCGCCTGACGCGTTCGCTGCTTTATCCGCCTGCCGTTTGAGCAGTGAGCCCGCGACGGCTACTGAGATGTGACACACGAGTAGCGCGATCCAGAAGAGGAAGAGAAAAAAGCACAGCCACTCCATCGTGCGAAAGATCGCGTGATAGACGTGCGGGGTGTCCGAGGAGACGTACAGCACGGGTGCCGTCGCGATCGCCGCTATCGCTCCCCACGCGAGCGCGCCTGGCCGGCGTTTGTCGTAAGCGCGGAGAATCGCGATCAGGACCGCGCCGATCAGCGACGCCCACGCGCCGAAGAACACCGCGGTCGCCGCGCCCGCGGTCCCGAAGTGCATGAACAAGGAAAAGACGAGCGACGCCGCGCCGACGGTGAATACGATCGGCACCGCGTACGGCACGTCGGGCGCCGCCCGGTAGAACAGGTTGCCGATCACGAGGACCGCAATGAGCGCGATCACCCCGGCGCCGAACACCGTATGGCTGATCGGCAGCCGGTACGCGGCGAGGCTCCCGGCAAGCGCCAGCAGGTAGAGGTTCAGAATGGGTATCGGCAGTGTCAGCACGTGCGCCGCCAGCCGCTGCGCCCACGCGAGAGCCACCCACTTGCCGTGGTACACGGTCACATCGGCGTCGCTGGACGTGTAAGCATCGTCGCGTGCCTCGTCCACGACGTGGCGGCCCAGGCTGCTGATGTGAAACAGCAGTTGGTAGAACTCGCCGAAGATGCGCCCCAGACGTGTCGAGCCGGGAGAGATCGGCCCAGTACATCTCGTACAGGTGCACGACCCGGCCGCTCTTATCGGGCCCGCGCGAGAGACAGATGGTCTCGTAGTTCGTGCGCGGCAGATATTTGATCTCGCAGTCCCCATCACAGTCGAGGTCGCCGGTGAGCTGGCCGTACATGAAGGTGAAATCGGCTCCCTGCCGCCACAGCTCGTCGTGCTTGAGCGGAGGATCCGGAAGCGCAACGGAATCGACGCGGATGCGCACGGCGTGCTCGTGGAAAGGCTCCGCGGCGGGATCCTCGCGCACGAGCAGGTCGGCGACCTCGCGCGCGATGACGTTCGGCGGCTGATCGGCAACGCCGTGCACGGCGATGAGGGCGATGTGCTTCGACTGCGAGGAGGTCATCTCGAGAAATGCAGCGATGAGTGCCGCGGTTCCTGATTGGGCCCGGCCTACGCGCGCAACTACCCAAGCAGCTCCTGCGTGAGTTCGCCGCTATCCCGGGCGACGATGTTAAACAGTGAGTGCTAGCCGCCGCGAACCTTTCGCAGCGCTACCACGATGTCCTTGGCTACCGGTGACAACATTCCGCCGAGCAGCGACAGCACGACGAGCGCGACAAGATTGAGCCGTTCCGCTTCGGGCAGGGACTGCTGCACCCACAAAAGCGCCCCTCCGAGCACCGCGGCGCCCACTATGTTTGCCCAGCGCTGATTCCAATTCACCCAACGCCGCTCGGTGTAGATCTGAAATCCGACGAGCTTGTGTCTCGTAGCCTGCTGAAGGCGCGAATACATGTCCGCACGACGGACGAGCTCCTCGCGGTCGACGGCTGCGCCTGCGCCCAACGCGGCAGGCCAGCCATGCACGTCCTGTTCGTGCGCACCGGACGTCATGAACGCGAACAAGGCTGCGTGCGCCTCCGGGTTGTTGAGCGCGGCATCAGCTGCCGTCTGCATGTGCGCCACCATCCGCTCGAGCGGAAGGGCAAACAATGCATAGGCCGAATCCTGTGGCACGCCCAGAGGGCCACAAGTGATGCGACCTTTCGCCCAAAGTCGTGCTGCAGCATTTTTGGAGTCCGTGGAAGAAGCTCCGATGCTAAGTTGGATGAGGTCCTCGAAGGCCTTTGCCGCAGGTTGTACAGAAGCCTCTCTTTGCTCGGCCGGTATCGGCATCGACACGTCCGCGCCGGCGGCCTTGAACCACGCCGCTACGCTCTCGGCGTGATACCGCATCTCGGAGTGCCTGATCTTCTTCCACAGCTCCATGAGCGCCATGGCGAGCGCCCCCACGGCGGCAAGGGCCACAAAATAGCGGAGCAGAAAATTCGCGAATTCGACTATGGCAGGCTCGATTAAATCGACCATCAGATCTCCTCCTGGCGACCTAGCGCGGCGTGATAGTGAGCTCGACGATCTCGGCACCGCGCCTGGCCAGTACACGGACTGCCGGATTCACGGCGAATGACGACATTACGAGCTCGTCGACCTTGAGCTGAACCACTTCGTCGTCGATGACGACGAATGCTTCGGTCTGTCGCTTCGCGGCGTAGGCGGCAGCGCCTGCCGCAGTGAAGCGAGGCGCTGTGACTTCCGAGAATGGCGGGCCCAATGCCCTGTCGGTGGATACCCGCTTAGCGTCGGGTGTCTGATGTCCGGCCACGTACGCGTACCGGGAGGCCGGGCCGAAAGTGAACGCCTGCCATGTCGATATGGCCTGCGAGGCCATCGGCTTGCCGTCGATGACGGCCCGCGCCACTCCGTTCTTGATGATGAGGTACGCGGTACGTGCACCGTCGTCGGAAAACGTGAAGCTGCGAGCGGCGTAGCCGGGGACCTCCACATCGGCGCGGCCGGGCATGCGAATAATCGCTCCCTCGTCGTTGGCTGTGGGCACGATCCACGACCACATGCCGCCTTTCGGCGAAAGATAGAGCTCGTGCACCAGTCTTCCACTGTCATCGGTGGATACGCGCTTGCCGTTGATGACGAGAACGGTCCGCTCCTGCACCGCCGACGTCTCGTCGACCAAGCCCGCCCAGTTCTCGCCGGCACGATCCGCCGCGAATGTGCCACCCAGATCGAGATCGAATATGACTCTTCCATTGCGAGCGAGCTTCGGCCGTCCCTCGACGACACCCCAGACGTAGACGTTGCCGCCATCGGGCGAGCCGAAGACGCCGCTGAGCACTGTCCAACGCAGCCTGGCCGAAGACGTATGTCCCTGGATCAGTTGCACACAGTCGCGCTGAACCGCGTACAACAGTGAGGAATCCGGCGTGCGTAGCGGCGGAACGAAAAGGATGCGTTCGTACCGACTGCTGCGCCGGACGCCGTTCAACCACGGAGCAATGCCGCCGCGGTCGGGCACGAACAGCATGTATTGCTTCGCGTCGGCGGACACGAGAGGTCTGTCACCGGCTGTTTCTACGGGCATCGCCGGAAGCCGTACCGTTCGTGCACCATCGACCAGGAAGAAACCGTCCTTGGCAGCTGCGACGTATACGAGTCGATCGCCCACCCAGCGCACGGAGCGAGGGAGGATCCGATCGAACGGCGGTCCGAGATAGCCGACAGCGACGACTCGTTCGGATGTTCCCTCTCGCACGACCGTCGCGACGTTGCGCTGTGACGGCGCCATCACAAAAGGTGCGCGCCTGAGGTCGGCCAGCGGCAGGCTGCCGATCGCCGTTTCCGTGACTGTCGCTGCCGAGGCGACACCGACGCACGTCACCAGCAGGACAGCAAGGCAAAGTTTGCAGCGGCTCACGGGTTTACTGGCTTCATGGAAGCGCCGAATGGCAGGTTCCAGTAGTTAATTGGCTTGAACAGCTGAAAGGCGGGAATAAAGTACGCAAGGCCGGTGCGGACATCGCCGGCGATGTGCATTCCTACGAGCACGCATGCGTTGTCCGCGTCTCGAGCGATGACTGCCGAGCCGCTGTCGCCCGGTTCGGTCGTGACGCCGCCGAGCACGCGCAACTCGCCCAAGAGCCAATGACGCACTGAGATTGACGCACCGGAGAAGGTATAGGAGATGGCAAGCGTCTCCGACTTACAAACTCTGAAATTCGCCGCCAGCGACGAGCGTTGCGTCGCGATGTACTTCGGATGGTTCTGGGGCACGAGAATCTCGAATCCGTTTCGTGCGCCGATGTACTCGAGCGTGGATCTGTCGGGAATAAACGGCTGGCTCTCAGAAAGTCGCAGCGTCGTCAGAGCCCCTTTCAGCCATTCACGATCCATGACTCGAGCAAGCTGTACATCGAAGCTTGGCTTGCCATCTGCACGGACTCTGCCTCCGTATTCGGAGCTGCTCGCCACGTGTCTTACGCGAACCTGAGGACGAGCGGACATTACGGGCGAAACGCGAACTCCCGATCGAATCTCTTCCGCACGCGGATCGAGCGTGGCACTTAGCACGTGCTGGCAACTCATTGCATAGAGGTCTCGGCCGGACGGATGCTTTACCTCGACTGCACAGGTGATGCTGCCGTACTGTTCATCGCCCGGGACGCCCACATAGATGGCACCGCGTGATTCAACCATCACGGGCAAGCTCCTCGTCGTACAGCAATTAGGCCCCGCGCCCGAGCGTTTGTCGGAAGCTATTTCGACGGTTTAAGGCAACTCTTTTGCGTTGACGTCAAAACGACTTTGTCCGTAATACCACCGCTCTTTGCCTCGAGCGCCTTCCCCGCTTCTGTGGCGCGAAGCAGTGCATCGCGCAGGGCGTCGACCGAAAGCTGTGCGTTTGCCGGTTTGCACGTCACCGCTACGTTCACCTGTTGCTTTTTTGCATCGACTGCTGCGCGTGCGTCGACCGTAACTTTGGTTTCCGGTACCGCAAAATTTTTCAAGTTGTTCAATTCAAAGGCAAGTGAGTCGAGTGTCGGTGCGGCGCTCGGCGCGTTGCCATTCTTGTTCTCCGGCGCCGCAGGCGCAGGCGCAGCCGGACTGACCAAAATCGGGATCTTCAACTCCTTCCGTGTCGGTTGCGACGAATCGGTAACAGTGAGCATGAATCTCGCGTCCCGAGAGAGCGCCTTGTTGGCGATGACCTGTACGGTGCTGCCCTCCGGCATCGGCCCGACGATGGTTATGCCCTCAGCAGGTTCAACCGTCGCCGCGTATTGCTTCTTGCCACCGCTGATCGAGACGACATGCCTTTGATCCTTGGCCCCAGAGAACACGAGCACTTCGGCGGACGCGCGCAACGGCGTGCTGACCTCGCCGGTGCCGCAGTCCTTCAATGCATCAGTAGTGGCTGCCGCGTCGTACGCATTTACATGCGAACGTACTCGGTTTACTGCGATCATCAGCGTGCGAACATGATTGTTCAAGGTGTTCACCTCGCGCTGAAGAGCCTCGATCTCGTTCTTGGATACCGGCGCTAGACCAGGCAAGGATTGCGCCTTTGCGTCGGGACCGTGACGCGCGAACGCCTGTGCGATCGTCTCCGTGAAACCGGCGCCCGGCGCGAAATCACCGGCGAAACTCCCCAGACCGGCGATCACCGACTTGACGGCACTCAAGTCCGGAAACGTCTCCATTCCGGCTTTCTGCACGGCCGCATCGATGCGATCGACCGCGTTAATGAGCTCCGGGCCCGCGCGATGGACTTTATATGCGAGCTGCCGGCCGGAGGTGAGCGCAAGGCCTGCTGCCTGAAGGCTCTGCTCAGCCGTGCCTAACGCGGCGTTGGCGGCATCGATCGCTTCCTGATTCAGCCCTTTCTCCGCCAGTGTCTGCAGAAGCGCCTTAGTTCGATTCATCGCAAGCTGCACATTGGGGGTCGCCGATTCAATGTCAGCCAGCGCCGCCTTGAGAGCGTTCAAATCGCTGTCCCGCATATCCAGTGGAGAGACCACCCGCAGCGCGCAATTGATGCCCTCGATCCCGGCCTGGTAATGCGGCAGGCGCGCTTTGGCGGAATTCCAGTTGGTGACGGCGTAGGCGGTGCCGCCCAGCAGCGCACCGCCGAGCAGTGTGTCCTTGTGAGCGCCGAACGTCGCTAATGCAGCAATTGTGCCGCCGAGCACGATCAGGGCGGTACCGACATTGGTGCTGGTCTTGAGCTCGCGATCGATCGCCTGCTGGTACGCACGCCTGGCGTTATGCGCGTAAGCCTTCGCATAATCCATGCTCTGGTTCGGCACCTCGTTCGGCTGCGGTAGATTCCAGCGCGGCGCAGGGCCCGTCGCGCAACCCGACAGGAAAAAGAGGGAGACGACCGCCACTGTCGTGGTGCGAACACACCGGTTCATAGCGTTTCCTTGGTTGTTTATGTAGCGACCGCGAGCATCTCCGCCGCAAGCGTTTAAGTTGGCAGGCGGTATCCCAGCAATCTCGCAGCTGGGTAATCGGCGACCGTTACGGCGTTCGACTGATTACCGCCGAGCACTTTGATCTTGTCGCCGGCGCGCGAGACGAAAAATGCGACGTGACCGAAGTTGAGATCGCGCGAAAACACGGTCATGCAGCCGGTCACCGGCTCGTTGGTGGCTCGGCCCCAGTTCAACCATGACCGCGCCCAGGCAGAATCAGTCCCGGCGTAACCCGCCTGCTCCACGCACCAGTTGGCAAACGCGGAGCACCACGCCGTTTCGTCATTCGAGTTGTACGGGGCGGCGAGCGTCGTCGACCTGAGGTACTCGACGATCCTCGGGTTGTCACCGCTGCCCACCACTTCGCGTACGCCGAGCTCCGCGTAGGCGATCGCGAACCACGGAAACCTCGATTCCGCCGCGGCAGCACCGGATGTCGCGCGCAGATATTTACCGGAAGCCCAACCGGTTATGCCTTCCGCGTCGACCTTGTGCCAGTAGCCGTCGCCGGAGGTGTCGAGCCGCCGGACCGTCGCGCCTTTTGCGAGGATGTGAACGACCTGGCCCTGCAGGCTCGGCGCGCTGCGAACGTTCAGCGCTTCAGCCGTAACGACGAGCTCATTCCCTGCCATGTGCTGCCCCCCTTTTGCTGACCGACCGTGCAACCGAAACA
>DASPNJ010000120.1:0-17025 GCA_035626595.1 Burkholderiales bacterium | reverse complement strand
TCGTCGGCAAGGTGGCCATCACGCACGTGCCTTACAAAGGCAGCGGACCTGCGCTGAACGCGCTCCTCGGCGGCGAGGTCGAGTTCATGTTCGTGAGCATCCTCACCTCCTCACGCCTGGTTGCGCAGAACCGCGTGAGAGCGCTGGCCGTTACGAGCACCAAACGCGCCTCATCGATGCCCAATGTACCGGCGATGGCGGAATTTCCGGGCATGGCGGGATTCGACACCGACGCCTGGTACGGGCTCATGGTTCCGGCTAAGACCGACCCCGCGATCGTGGAAGTCCTGCGTCGCGAGACGAAGAAAGTGCTTTCACAGCCGGATGTCTCCGCACGGTTCGAGCAGACGACGGGCGCGCAGGTCATCGCCAGCACGCCTGCCGAATTCGCTCAGGTGATCAAGGCGGATCTAGCCCGGTGGGGCGCGCTGGTGCGCGCGACCGGCGTGAAAATGGACTGAACGCGGGCTTTCAGAGAACCGGGATCGACTCGGCGGACGGCACCGCGGACGCGCCGGCCGAGGCGGTGATCTCCTGGACGAGCGGGCGCCGCAGATGAGGCGCGAACATCTGGATGAACTCGTAGAGGTACTGCCGCATGTAGCCGTAGCGCGGCGCCACGATGTGCAGCGTCACGGGATCGAACAATGTCGCCGCCGGGATCATCCGTAAATTGACGTCCTGGGCCGCGTCGAAAGCGACCGAGGCGAGAACCGCGATGCCGAGCCCCTTTGCCACGTACGCCTTGCTCACCTCGGCGTCGACTGCGCTCAGCACGATGTTCGGCGCGAGCCCGGCTCTCGTGAACGTGTCGTACACGAGGTTCTGGCCGCAATACGCTTCGTCGAATGCGATCAGCGGATATTGCGCCAGGATCTCGAGCGTCAGCTTCCTGCGCCGTAACACCGGATGACCGACGCGGGCGATAACGCTCCGGCTCAGCCTGTAGCACGGAATGTACGTAACGCCGCGCGGCGGCTCTGCAACGCGCGAGGAGATCGCGATGTCCGCGTTGCCGGTCGCCACGAGCTCTGCGCATTCCACGGGCGTGCCCTGACGCAGGCGCATCTTGACGCCCGGATACGCGGCCATGAATCGCTCTATCGCCGCCGGCAGCGTGTGCCGCGCGTGCGTGTGCGTCGTGGCAATCGTGAGCTCGCCGTGTGCGACATGCGCCATTTCGCGACCGAGGAGGCGGATGTTATCGGCCTCGCGCAGCATGCGCCGCGCGGCCGCGATGAGATGGGCGCCTTCGGGCGTAATCGACAGAACGCGGTTCTGGCGGCGGTTGAACACGCTGAAACCGACGTCTTCCTCGAGCTCCTTCACCTGGCGCGTGATCGAGGGCTGCGAGCGGTGCAGCACGCGCGCGGCCCTGGATATACGCAGTCCCTGGTCGGCAATCGCACAAACACTGCGTAACTGCTGAAGATTCATCTCCTCTCCTTCTGATTATCCAAATCGAACATGACTTCCATGATCTACGAAATCGAGATCTACGACGCACCACCGGGCGGCATGGCTGCCGCCGAAAAGCAGCTTGCGAACGATGTCGCGCGCGCGAACGGGAGCAAATCGCTGATCGCGGCCTGGCGCACCGAGATCGGGCCGCTGAACCGGTTTATACACGTCCACGCGTTCGACGGGCTCGAGGTGCGGCAGGCGCAGGTTCGTGAGCGCAGCGGGCAGCCGTTCGAGGCCGTGCGCAAGTCACTCGTGGCGGCACCCGTGACGCGGCTCATGGCCCCGCTCGCGTTCTCGCCCGCGCCAGGGTCCGGTCAGATCGGGCCTTATTACGAATTCCGGAGCTACACCTACCGGCCGGACGACCTGCCCGAGATCGAACGTGCGTGGGCCGCCCGCATCGACGAAAGAACGAAAACGAGCCCGCTGTGGGCCGTCTGGCGCTCTGCTGATGATGGGATCAGTACCCTCGTTCACATCTGGCCGTACCGCAGCCTCGACGAGCGCGCCGAAATCCGATCACGCGTGGGCGGCTGGTCGCGCGCGCAAACCGCGGACGGCGCGCCCCGCGGCAACTATGCCTTCGTCCGGCAAGAGACGCTGATCGCGGTCCCCACGTCCTATTCACCGGCGCGGTGAGCCCGATATGAGCGTCCAAGGAAAGATCGCCATCGTCACCGGCGCCGGCACCGGCATCGGCGCCGCAACGTCGAAACGGCTGGCGCAGGCCGGCGCCGCGGTGGTCCTCGCAGACCTCGATGAGCCTGCGGCCGCGCAGGTCTGCGCTGAGATTACTAACGGCGGCGGCACCGCTGCGGCGTGTCATGTGGACATCACGCGCATGGACACCCTCGAGCGGCTGTTCGAATTCACCGCTGCGCGCTTCGGCAAGGTCCGCATCATGATCAACAATGCCGGCGCCAGCGCGCAGCACCCCTTCCTGAAGACCACGCCTGACGTGTTGCAGCGCGTGCTGGACGTGAACGTGAAGGGGACTTTCTTCTGCGCACAGCTTGCCGCGCTCATGATGGCCGATGGGGGCGGCGGCTCGATCGTGAACGTGTCGTCCCATTCCGCCCTGCTCGGCAGCAGCGGGCGCGCAGCCTATGCCGCGTCGAAAGGCGCGATCGTGTCCATGACACGCGTCATGGCCGTCGACCTGGCCGAGTTCTCGATCCGCGTGAACTGCATTGCGCCGGGTCCTATAGAAGTTCCGCGCCGCTACAAGCCCGCACACAACGATGAGCGCCGTCGGGCGTGGCTCACGGCCGTGCCGCTGAGCCGCTATGGCGCACCTGACGAGGTCGCATCGGTCGCGCTGTTTCTGGCGTCCGACGCGTCGAGCTACATGACGGGGCAGACTTTGGCGGTCGACGGCGGTTTCAGCGCGGCCGGTCTGCGCGTGACGCTGTGAGTCTTGCGTGATCAGGAACGTGTTTGCGCGAGCCGGCTCTCGAGCAGGCCCTTCGCCACCACCTTGAGCGCGAGGGTTTCCTCCGCGCCTTCGAAAATCGAAAGCACGCGCGCATCGACGAAGTAGCGGCTGACCGGCGTCTCTTCGGCGTAGCCCATGCCGCCGTGTATCTGCTGCGCTTCGCGCGTCACGAGCTCCGCCGAGCGGCACGCCAGCAGCTTCACGAGGCTCGCTTCCATGCGCGCATCGCCCGCATCGAGCCGGCGTCCGATCGCGTATGCGAGCTGACGGCACGCCGCGAAACGCGCCGCCATCTGCGCGAGCTTGACCTGCGTCAGCGGGAAATCGATCAGCGGCGCGCCGAACACCTTGCGGTCTTTCGAGTACTGGATGGCGGCGTCGAGCGCGGCGCGCATCACGCCCAAGGCACGTCCCGCGGTCTGCATGCGGCCGCCCACCATGCCGGCCATCGTGAGATAGAACCCCTGGCCCACGCCGCCTTCGCCGCCGACGAGGTTCTCCTCGGGCACGAAGAAATTCTCGAACGCGAGGTCGTACGAATGCATGCCGCGATAGCCGATCGTCGGAATCGCGCGTCCGACGAGCTTCCCGCCGCCGTCCTGCACGTGCGTGAACTCGTGGCCGTCGTACGACGGCTTCTCCACCAGCAGCAGGCTCAAGCCCCGGTGGCCGAGCGCGCGATCCGGATCGGTGCGTGCGACCACCATCAGCACGCCGGCCTTGCCGGCGAACGTGCACCACGTCTTGGCGCCGTTCAGCAACCACCCGCCCTGCGCGCGCGTGCCCTGGAGCGACACGCTCGCGACATCGGACCCGTAATTCGGCTCGGTGATCGCGATCGCACACAGCGGATCGCCCGCCGCGAGCTTCGGCAGCCAGTCCGCCTTCTGCCGGTCGGTGCCCCCGGCCAGCAAGGCACGCGCGAGGATTTCGGGACGCGTAATGAGACTCCCGGCTGCACCGAGCGACGCTTCCGACAACGCTTCAGTCACCGCGATCATCATCGGCGTGTTCCCGCGGCCGGCCTGCGCGCTGCCGCCGTACTCCTCGGGGATCGAGAGGCCGAACACGCCCATTTCGCGCATCGGTTGAAGCAGAGATTCGGGCACCGTGAGATCGTGACGATGGATCTCCTCGGCCAGCGGGGCTACGACGTCTCTGGCGAATCGGCGGAACGCGTCGCGCGCCATCGCCGCCTGCTCGTCGAGCTCGATCTCGGCGATCTCGCCGCTTGCCTGAGCTACCGCTTTACCGACGTTGGCCATGGCGCCCGCGCTGCCGGCCTCGCTACGTAATCGCGCCAGATCGGCGCTGCTCGCTAGCGCGTGCAGTTCCGCGGCATCGAGGCCGCATTCCAGGAAAACGCCTTCGAGTCTGCGCAGCACACTCCCTATCGCTTCGGTCGCGAACGCCAGCGCAAGCGCGCTATCTGTCGGATTCGTCCTTGTAGTGGGACTCACCACCGTCTGCGCTGCAAGCAGGTCGGCACTCGCCCACGCGAGCTCGTAAGAGACCCACTGGTGCTCGTCGAGACACTTTGCATCGAGCCTGCCGTTGCGCGCGCAACGCAGCGCGACCGCGTCGGTGGCGCGGTCGAATGCCTGTTGCAGCCGGTCGAGCAGTGCGCGGGCGAGATCGCGCACGATCAGCTTTCCCGCCGCGGAATCACGATCCGCGACGAGACCAGGTGCGAATATCGCGTGTCGTCGATACCCAGCACATCGCGCAGCACGTCGGCCGTGTGCTGCCCGAGCTGCGGCGCGACACCCGGCGCGACGCGCGCCGCCGCACTGAACGCGAGCGGTGATGTAGCGGTCAGGAACGTGCCTGCACCCGGATGCTCGACGCGCTTGAACATCGGGTTCCACTCGGACGCGCGCTTATCCTCCGCGAGCATCTGCCGGAACGTTCGATACGGGCCCCACAGGAGAGACGGATCCGTGAACGCCGCCTCGACGTCCTTCAGCGTGCGCTTCTCGAACCACGGCCGGAAGAACGCGGAAATGAGCGCGCGCGCTTCGTAGCGCCCGCCTTCGTCGTCGAGCCGGTAACCGAGCGCGGTTGCCGCCTGCGCGAGCGGCTCCTCCACGCCGATCGCCCGCACCAGCGCCTGCCACTGCCGGCGGCTGATCGCGACGACCATGACGTAGCGTCCGTCGGCGGTTTGAAACACATCGCCATAAGCGCCGTAGAGGAAGTTGCCGTCGGGCTGCCGGTCCGTGTCGTTCACCTCGGCTTCGGCGATGTAGCCGAGATTGCTCGCCGTCGCCATCGCGACGTCCGACAGCGCCAGGCGGATGAGCTGCCCTTCACCCGTGGAGCGCCGGCGGCGGTCGGCCGCGAGCACGGCCAGCGCGATGCTCAACCCCGCCGCGACATCCCACATCGGGATCACGTGGTTCACCGGCACCGAGCGCGCTTCGCCCGTCACGAGCGGAAAGCCCACGGCGGAGTTCACGGTGTAATCGAGCGCGTTGGCGCCGTCGGGCGAGCCGATCAACTGCACCATGACGAGGTCGGGCCGCGCTTTCGCGAGCGCTTCGTACGAGAGCTCGCCGTCGACCGGCAGATTGGTGACGAAGATCCCGGCGCCCTCGCCGGGCGCGGTGATCAGCTCGTGAAGGAGACGCTTGCCTTCGGGCTTGCGGACGTCGATCTCGACCGAGCGTTTGCCGCGGTTGAGCGACGCCCAGTAGAGACTCCTGCCCTCGGCATTGAGCGGCCAGCGCCCGATGTCGATGTTGCCGCCGATCGGATCGACGCGGATCACGTCGGCGCCGAGCTGCGCCAGCGTGAGGCCGCCGAGCGGCGCCGCCACGAACGCCGGGAACTCGACCACCCGCAGCCCTCGCAGGATCGGCTCGCCTGCGCTCGCCAACGAATTTGCTGCCGCCACTTCAGCGCCCCGTGAAGCGGCGCGTGCGCTTCTCCTGAAACGCTTTCACTGCTTCCTGATCTGCATGCATGGTGGTGATGATAATCGACCGCCTGGACAATAAACATGGGCATGAAAACTGCGATATCGGCCGCAGATACTGAACGTCGTTATCCGATCAACACCTGTGGTCCGTGCCAATGTCATCAACACGCTCTACACAAGAAGTTTTTGAAGACCACCTCGCGCTGCGCTGCGCCGGCGAGGTGGAGCTCGACATCCAACGAAATTACGCCGAAGACGTAGTGCTGCTCACGCTCGACGGGATTTTCCGCGGGCACGACGGCGTCCGGAGATGTTGCAGGATCCTGAAGGAGTGTCTCGGAGACGCGCAATTTACATACGTGGTCAAGCGCGTCCACGGTGACGTCGCATACTTGCACTGGACGGCACAGTCCGATGAAGTCGTGGTGAAGGACGCCGCCGACACCTTCATCATCCGCGATGGAAAGATCGTCACCAAGACGATTTACTTCCGTGCGGAGCGCTGCGAACCGAAAGGCAAGTAACGCACCGCACATCTCAGCGCATCATGAGCGCCTCGATACGCCTGCTTCGGCCGTCGGACTCGGCCCTCTTCGACGCGATGCTCACGATGTTCGGCGAAGCGTTCGGCGACGTGGAGACCTATCGAAAAGCGCGTCCCGGCGCCGCTTACCGCGAGCGCCTCCTCGGGGGCGACGACTTCATCGCGCTTGTTGCACTCGAGAACGGCGAGGTCGTCGGTGGTATTGCCGCGTACGAGCTGCGCAAGTTCGAGCAGGAACGCAGCGAGATCTACATCTACGACCTGGCCGTCGCGGCAGCGCACCGGCGCCGGGGTATCGCCACCGCGTTGATCCTGGAGCTGAAGACGATCGCGGCGGCCCGCGGCCCGTACGTGATCTTCGTGCAGGCCGATCATGGCGACGAAGCCGCGATCGCGCTCTACACGAAGCTCGGACGCCGCGAAGACGTCCTGCACTTCGATATTTCAGTCGGCCCGCAACGCTGAACGGCAGGGCGCGCCGCAGACCCGCGCGCGACCGCTCACCGCGGCTTCAGCCCCGCGGCTTTGACCACCTCGCCGTAGCGCTTCCTCAACGGATGGTGTAAGTGGCCAGCGCGAGCGGCTTCGTCTTGTCCCAGTTCACCGTTAAACCGAGCCCGGGCTTGTCCGGGACGGCGACCGTCGGCTTGCTCACATCGGGGCTGTTCTCGACGACATCCGCTTCCGGCGCAACCGCAAAGGCGTAACGGCCGTCGCTCGTGTACTCGGGATTCTGAATGAGCGAGGCGAGGTGGATCGTCGCCGTATTGCCGATGTGCGACTCGCGCTGGGATCCGATCATCACCGGTACTCTGAACTGCTGGGCCGCGTCGACCATCTGCGATGCTTTCAGGAAACCTCCGGCGATCTGCACCTTGATGTTCGCGACGAATCCATGGGGCGAGCTCGCGAGCTGCTTCATGGCCCATCCGGTTTGCATCGATTCGTCGAGCAGTATGGGTGTGCGGATGCGATCACGCAGCGCGCGCAGCGCATCCCACTCCTCCGCGGGGAACGGCTGCTCCAGCAGCACGACCTTCAGGTCCTCGAGCTTTGCAGCGTAACGCCACGTCTCCGGGCTGTTGTTGTAGCCGGTGTTCGCGTCGATCCTCAGCCACGGTCCGTCCTCGCCCATGCCTTTGCGGAGCAGCGTGAGCCGCTCGACGTCCTTGCGGATGTCCTCGCCGCCCTTGACCTTGACGGTCGGGAATCCCGCCTTCTGCGCGTTCAGCGCTTTGTCCACCATCTTGTCGATCGAGGCGTCGATACCGACGACGAACGTCAGCGGTATCTCGTCGTGGACCTTGCCGCCCAGCAGCGACCACACGGGCGCGCCGAGCGCCTTGCCCTTCAGATCGTGAAGCGCGATGTCGATGCCGGCCTTCGCGCACGGGTTACGCGGGATCACCTTGTCCAGCTCGAACATCCGCTGCCGGATGTTGAGCGGATCTTTGCCGAGCAGCGCCGGCGCCAGATAGTGGCGCAGCACCTCGACCGCGGTTTCCTGCGTTTCGCCGAAGTAATCGGCGATCGGCGCGGCTTCGCCGTAGCCGATGACGCCTTCGTCGGTGCGTATCGCGACGTAGACGTTCGGCAGCACCGAATACTCGTGCCGCCAGACAGCCATCGCGTCCTTGCGCGGGATGTTGACGGGGCGGATCTCCACTTCCGTGATTTTCATGTCGGTCCTTGGTCGTTGATCAGTATTCGCTCCGCCGCTACGCCAGCAGAGTCGCTTTCTCGTTCATGACGCAGCCGAGAAGGCGCTCACCCGCGCCATTCACGTGCTGCCGGATCGCGCGCACGGCGCCCGCCTCGTCGCCGCGCCGCAACGCTTCGAGCAGCTCGCGGTTATCGCTGATCGATTCCTGCGGACGGTCGAAGTGGCGGTCGGCGATGAGCGCGCCGAGCCAGCGGATGCGGTCGTCGATCAGCGCCAGCATGTGCTCGAGGCACGCGTTGTTCGTCGCTTTCGCGATGACGCGGTAGAACTCGCGCGTATTGCGGCGAAACTCGCCGAGCCGGCGCGCACGCATGGCGGTTTCCGCGCGATCCAGACAGGCGCTCAGCCGCTCCAGAAGCGGCTCGGTGACGTTCGGCAGCGCCTCGCGTACCGCCTCGACCTCGAGCGCCTCGCGCACCTTGTACAGATCCAGCGCTTCCTTGACGCTGAGCGGGCGCACCACATAGCCCCAGCCGCCGGCGGACACGACGAGGCCCTCCTGCTCCAGCCGCCCGAGCGCCTCGCGCACCGGCGTGCGGCTGATCTCGAGCTCCTGCGCGATCTCGTTCGCCGTGATGCGGGCGTTCGGCTGGTACTCGAGGTCGAGGATCTTCGACTTGAGGTGCCGATACGCCTTCTCTTGTGAGCTGGGGGTCCCGGCGTTCATAATTGCATTCAAATGCATTCATTCTAATCGAGGAGTCGACAGACAGTGCAACCCCGAATCTTCGCGCGCGTCATCGCGTGCTCGCTCTCCATCGGTGCGGCGCATGCGGCCGCGCAGGCCTATCCGGAGAAACCCGTCCGCGTCGTGGTGCCGGCGCCTGCCGGCGGCGCCCTCGACATCATCGCGCGGCACGTCACGCAAAAGCTGACCGAGGGCTTCGGCACGCAATTCATCGTCGATAACCGCGGCGGCGCGAGTGGCGCGATCGGCGCCGAAGCCGTCGCCCGCGCACCCGCGGACGGCTACACGCTGCTCCTCACGTCTTCGAGCGCGGTCTCGATCAACCCGAACTTCTCGGCCAAAGCGATCGATCCGCTGCGCGCGTTCACGCCGGTGAGCCTGATCGGCTTTTCGCCCATGGTGCTCGTCGTGCATCCCTCGGTTCCCGCGAAGTCGGTGAAGGAGCTGGTCGCGTTCGCGAAACGCAATCCCGACGCGCTCACCTTCGCGTCGAACGGCGCGGGCTCATTGAGCCACGTTGCCGCGGCACTGTTCATGCAGCAGGCCGGCATCAAGATCCTGCACGTGCCGTACAAGGGCGCTGCCCCCGCGGTGATCGACACGGTCGCGGGCAACGTATCGATGCTGTTCGCAGGCTATCCGAGCATCGCCTCACAGGAGCGCTCGGGCCGCCTGCGCGCGCTCGCGACCACCGGCGCGAAGCGAAGCGCGCTCACGCCGAAGCTGCCGACGGTCGCGGAAGCCGGCCTGCCCGGTTTCGAAGCGACGCAGTGGTGGGGCGTATACGGTCCCGCGGGGCTCGCGGGCGGCGTGGTGACGCGTCTGAACGGCGAGATCAACAAGGTGCTGCGCATGACCGAGATCAAGCAGCGCTTCGCTGCAGACAGCGCGGAGCCTGCCGGCGGCTCGCCCGCGGACCTCGCCGCATTTCACAAGGCCGACTACGAGAAGTGGGGCAAGGTCATCAGGGCCGCGGGTATCAAGAGCGAATAGCAACCCGAACGCGACGCGCCAGTGCGCCCGATAAGCGTCGACTACTGACGAGCGGCGACATAGCCGCGCAGCCCGTTGTAGCGCGCGACCTGCTGCGGTGTGAGGAGCTGCTTCATGTGCAGGTGGTAGCTCAGGTGCAGCGCCCGCAGCCGTCCCTGCAGCGCGCCGATTTCCGCCGTCGCGGTCGCAATGTCCTCGGCCGTCGGGCTGCCGGCGGTGAACAGCGCGTCGAGCCGGCGCTCGCTTTCGATCAGGCGCCTGCCGAGCTCGGCGGCTGCTTTTTTCATCTCGCCCAGGAGCGCGTCGGTGCGGGCGCGCTGGTCCGCAGTCAGTGCGAGCGCCTCGGCCAGCTCCAGCACGTGCAGCGGCCCCGGATAGCCGTTCAGCTCAGCGGCGAGCGCCATCGACATTCCGCGGCCGGCGCGAAGATCGCGGATCTGTGCGTCCGAAAGCGCCTTGATCTCGCGCGTTTCGAATCCGGAATACGGCGACGCGGCGTGGTGGTGGTGTTGCGCGATGGCGGGCACTGTGACGAGCGCGCAGGCGATCGCGCCGAGCATGAGCTTCATGGGTCATCTCCCTTTCGGCTGAATGAAGGAGCGCCCATACTGCCCGCGCGCCGCCTTCGCGGATATGATCGCGGTCATACGACATTCGCCCGATGACGTCGACCGCCGCCCTTTTCGAACGGCTCGTGGAGAAACCCGCGGCCCGCCGCAGTCTCGCGGCCGGCGAAGCGCTATTTCGTGCCGGCGACCGCGTCAGGGCCGTGTTCGTGGTGGTGGAAGGAAGCGTCCGGCTGGTGCGCGTGAGCCGGGCCGGCAGCGAAGTCACGCTGCATCGCGCGAGGGCCGGCGAGAGCTTCGCCGAGCCCGCGCTCTTCAGCGAGCATTACCACTGCGACGCGGTGGCCGAGACAGCGAGCAAAGTGCTCGAGTATGCGAAGAGCGAGATCCTCGCGCGGCTCGCGAGCGAGCCCCAGCGCATGATGGATCTGCTGCGCCACCTCGGCGGGCAGGTTCAGTCGCTGCGATCGCGGGCGGAGATGCTGGCACTGCATTCAGCAACCGACCGGCTGATGGCCTTCTTGCGGTTGCACGCCGCGTCCGATGCCGACGTGGTTCAGCTCGACTCGACGTGGAAGCAGGTGGCGAGTGAGATCGGTTTGACGCACGAAGCGCTGTATCGCGCATTGGCCCGGCTCGAGCAATCGGGCGCGATCGCGCGCCAGGGCATGACAGTGCGTCTGCGCAACTGACGGAGCATCAGGTGATACCGCAGGCGACCAAAGTCGCCCGCGGTGTGACAACGCTGCTACTAACGTGCGCCGCCCGTCGCAGTGCCGGAAGAGCCCTGCGTCCTGGCTGCCCCACCACCACTGCTGCTGGTCGCGCCGGTCGCGGCGCTGGAACCACTGCCTTGCGCCGCTTGCCGCAGGCACTGCTCTTTTTTCGCGCCCGACAGACTTTCACACCGCGCGGCCGCGGTGGACGCCGAAGACTGCTTGGCGGAGGACCCGCTCTTCGCGGACGGATCGTTCGCGAAAGACGTGGTGCTGACCGCCAGTAGGACTGCCGCTGCCGCTGTGACGTACGAACGCATGCTCATGAATAAACCTCCTTGGTTGCGAAAAGGCGCGCATCGCGATTTGCGTGACGCACGCGCCCGCCGCTTATCGCAAGGGCCATGCCATGTTTCGTCGTGCGTCGAACACCCGAAAACGTTACGACAAGCATGATCGAGTGTCGTATGACGGGATATTGCGCATGAATAACAGCCGTCACAGGCGTTCGCGCACACTTCCGCCGCGCCTGCGACGACACGATGTCGGTGCCTCGCAACACTCGCACTGCAGCACTCACAAACGCGCAACATGAGTGCGCTGCGCAATGCGGCGTCGCCTCACGACTACATGGTGTCTGCGCACACAGATGCGAGAGCTGCCAGTGCATTGCGGCTTCGTGAACGACACACGCCGCGCGCGCCGACGCTGGGTGGCGACAGCTCGTCGCGGTGGCGCGCCCTCACGAGCGATCCGAGCAGCGATGCGGCTGTCATATCGTGCGTGCCCTACTAGTTATAGCAGCGGTGCCCGATTCGCTCGCGATTCGACGACCTGCCGTGCGCGCGAGCGAAAGTGGCATAGTCGTTGCGATAAGCGGCCTCGATGATCCGAGGGGCGCGCGATGCGCCGCAGAGTACTCTGCAAGCATCGGCCGGCGCTCCATGCGCGGCCGACATAACGCACAACCGCCGCAGCCCCCGAGTCATCGCATAGCACCTCTGTCGTAAATCACTCATCACCAGGAGTCGATATGAAGCGTTTCGCTGTTAGTGCATCTGCCGTAGCCCTGTCGATCGCATTCTCGAGCCACGCGTTCGCCGAACAGGCGCCCGCCAAGCTCTCGGACGCGCAGCTCGACGGCGTGGCCGGTGGTCTGGTCACGATCGGCAATAACCTCAACGGCGCGAGCCTGCTGAATGGCACCAGCCTGCTCAGCGGCAACGGCATCAGCGCGCTCAACGGCACCAGCGTGAGTGTGCCGGTGAACGCGGCGGTGCCGGTGAATGCGTCGCTCTCCGCGAGCGTTCCGGTGTCGGCGAGCGTTCCCGTCACCGCTCCCGTGAGCGCGGGTGTCGGCATCGGCTTGCCGGGCCTCTAACCCGCAGCGCCTGCCGCGGCCGGGATGGCGTGATGTCCCGGCCGCGGTCACGATCAGAACCGATGCGAACAGGTGTCGTGGGCTTGTGGCTCATCGTCCTCGCCGCGCACGCGATCACCCCGGCGCGTGCCGAGCCTGGCGCGGTGCGCTCGTTGCTCGAGATGCGTCACGACAACGTGATCGTTCAGCAGTGGGACATCAGTTGCGGAGCAGCGGCGCTCGCGACCATCCTGCGCTTTCAGCTCGGCGATCCGGTCACCGAGAAACAGGTTGCACAAGGCATGCTGCGCAAGACCGATCCGCTGCGCGTGAAGCATCGCGGCGGGTTTTCCCTGCTCGACATGAAGCGTTACGCCGAGCTTCGCGGCTTCGAAGCCGACGGCTATTCCGGACTCACGGTGGCGAACGTCGGCAAGCTCACGCCGCTGATCGTGCCCGTGCGCACCGACGGCTACGATCATTTCGTGGTGTTGCGCGGCATCGCGGGCGGCGCGGCCATACTGGCCGACCCTGCATTCGGCAATCGCAAGGTGCCGCTGGACGAGTTCGCCCGGATCTGGAACGGCAGCATCGGATTCGTCGTGCGGGCGCGCGGAGAGCCGGCGCCGGCCAATCGATTGAGCCCGCGCAGCGCTGATTTTCTCGCGGTGGACGCGAACGTGGTACGCACGGCGCTGGACACACTGCCGCGGCCCGCGCTGGCCTTGCCGCCCATCCCGATCAGATAACCCGAGAACAAGAATGACCTCTGCGCTTCTGCGCCGCCGCGTCGCGCTTGCGTTGACGCTCGCCGGCTTCATGCCTGTCGCCCACGCGCAATCGGAGCCTGAATCGCCGCAGCAGCTCGAGCGCGAGCTCGCCGCTCGCGACGCCGTGATCGCGGATCTTCAGCGCCGCATGCGCGCGCTCGAGGAGCGGCTCGGTGGAGTGGACCGAAACGTACCCGTCGCCTCCACGGCGAACCCGCCGCGACAGCTTGGCGGACTCGGGCTCAAAGCGGAGCCGGCCGACACCGAAGATGAAGAAGAGGCGCTTGCACGCGCCCTGGAGCGCTCGCTGGTGCTCTCGGGCGGGGTGCTTCTGCCCGCGGGCCGGCGCGAGATCACGCCTGCCGTCCGCTACGATTACAACCGGCGATCCGGCCTCGCGGTGGTGGGTGGCGCCATAGCTCCGCGCGACGTCAGACGCGACAACGCGGCGGCGAGCCTCGGATTCAAGCTGGGCCTGCCATGGAGCTCGCAGCTCGAGCTTACGGTGCCGTACGGCTATCAGCAGATCGAGAGCGTCACCGCAGGCGTCCCCTCGAGCGCCCGCGATTCCGGGCTCGGCGATGTCCAGGCAGGCGTATCCAAGCAACTCCTGACGGAAAGCGGCCGGCGCCCGGGTCTTCTTGCGAACGTGACGTGGCAGAAGGCGACCGGCCGGTCCGGTCTCGCGTTCCTCGGAAGCCCCGCCGCCCCGCTCGCCGCCCCTGCCACCTCGCTCGGACTCGGTTATGACGCATTCAGCACGACGCTGACAGCGGTGAAGCGCTCCGACCCGCTCGTCTTCCTGGGCTCGCTCTCGCACTCGTTCAACCGCTCCGACAGCGTGAACGGGTTCAACGTCGATCCGAGCGACACGAACAGCGCAGCGGTGCGCGCGATATTCGCGGCGAGCCCCAGCGTCTCGCTGAGAGGCGGCTTTACGCTCGCTCGCACCGGCAACACGAAGCTGAACGGCGTCACGATCCAGGGCTCGCGGCAGAACGCCGCGCTCCTCGAGCTCGGGGGCTCGGTCACCTTCTCGCGCAAGACGCTGCTCGACGTGACCGTCGCAGCGGGGCTCACGCAGGATTCGCCGGATTATCTGTTGGGCGTTGCGCTCCCGATCCGCTTCTAGAGCTGGCCGTTCGTGGTGAGCTCGTCGAATCGCGAACGGCGTCGATGCTGCCGTCCGGACTTCGACCGGCTCAGTCCGAACGGGAACGCGACGGCACGTGCCGTGCAGTGGCGGGCTGATGCCGCTGGTCTTCACGATATGGATGTGCCTGTGCGTGACGCTCGCCGGCAGCGCGTACGCCGCGTCGACACCGCGTCAGGTGCCCGACACCATGGCGCAGCGCGTTCTCGCCTGCACCGGCTGCCACGGCAACGAAGGCCGCGCAGGGCCCGACGGCTACTTTCCCCGCATCGCCGGCAAGCCGGCCGGCTATCTCTACAACCAGCTCGTCAATTTCCGCGACGGCCGGCGCAACTATCCGCTGATGGTCTATCTGGTCGAGCACCTCACGGACGATTACCTGCGCGAGATCGCGCAGCACTTCTCGGCGATCGACCTGCCCTACGCGCCGGCGCAGCGCACCAGCGCGTCGTCCCAGTTGTCGAGCCACGGGGAAGCGCTTGCGCGCCGCGGCGATCCGGCGCGGAAAATCCCCGCGTGCGCCGAATGCCACGGTCAGAACCTGCTCGGCGTGCGTCCGTTCGTGCCGGGCCTCCTCGGCCTCTCGCGCGACTATCTCTACGGGCAGCTCGGATTCTGGAAAAACGGCGAGCGGCGCGCGCACGCCCCCGATTGCATGGCCGCGATCGCCGCGCGTCTGACGCCGGAAGACGTCGGTGCGGTGTCGGCATGGCTTGCCGCGCAAACTGTCGCAGCGGGCGCAAAGCCTGAGGCCGGTTTTCGTGCGCCATTGCCGATCGCCTGCGGCAGCGTCCCGCAATGAAGCGCGTTGCGCTGCGCGTGGTGCTCGCGCTCCTCGTGCTGATCGCGGTGCTGGCGGCGATCGTGGTTGCGCTCAACTTTCGGGACGAGGACGAGATTCCCGCGACAGCGGCATCGTTCTCACCCACGCGGGAACAGGTCGCACGCGGCGAATACCTCGCACGCGCCGGCAACTGCTCGGCGTGTCATACCGCGCGCGGCGGCGCGCCGTACGCCGGGGGCCGCGCCATCGCGACACCGTTCGGCACGATCTACTCGACCAACATCACGCCCGATGCGAGGACCGGTATCGGCACCTGGACGCCGGCGTACTTCTGGCGCGCGATGCACAACGGCCGCTCGAAAGACGGGCGGCTCCTCTACCCGGCATTTCCGTACACCGAGTACACGCTGATTACCCGCGAGGACTCCGACGCGATCTTCGCGTATCTCTGGAGCGTGCCCGCCGTCGAGCAACCGCGCCGCATGCACGAGCTGCGCTTCCCGTACGACAACCAGATCGCCCTCGCCGTGTGGCGGGCGCTGTTTTTCGAGCCGAAGCAGTTCGAGCCGGACAGCGCCAGACCGGCCGATTGGAACCGCGGCGCGTACCTCGTGCGCGGCCTCGGCCACTGCATCGCGTGCCACAGCGCCCGTAACGTCCTCGGCGCATCCAGCGACGTCGAGCTCTCCGGCGGCCTCATTCCCGCGATGGGCTGGTATGCGCCGTCGCTCGTCTCCCGCGACGAAGCCGGCGTCGCCGACTGGCACGCGGCCGACATCGTGACACTGCTGAAGAGCGGCGCGTCGCCTCGCGGCTCGACGATGGGTCCCATGGCCGAAGTCGTCTTCCGCAGCACGCAGTACCTGTCGAACGAGGATCTCACGGCCATGGCGGCGTATCTGAAAGCGCTGCCGCAGGCGCCGCCCAAAGAGACCGATCCGCCCTGGTGGTCATGGTTTACCGGCAGGAGGACGCCGCGGGGACCCGCTGAAGAGTTTCGCCGGCAGGGGGCGCAGATCTACGAGAAGAGCTGCGCCGGCTGTCACGGCGACCACGGTGAGGGCGCGGTGGGCGCCTATCCGGCGCTCGCCGGCAACCGCGCGGTCACCCTGCACGTGCCGGCGAACGTCATCCGCGCGGTGCTGAGCGGCGGTTATCTCCCTGCAACCGCCGGCAATCCGCGGCCGTACGGGATGCCGCCGTTCTCACACGTGCTGAGCGACGAGGAGATCGCAGCCGTGCTGTCCTACATCCGGAGCGCATGGGGCAACGCGGCGCAGCCGGTCTCGCCGCTGGAAGTGCTGCAGTACCGATCCGTCCGCGGTAAATAGGTACGCCGTTTGAATAGCCGCACGGCGATGTGGCGCATTCGGGCAAAAAACACCGGGGATGACGGCGTGCGGCCGCGGCGCAGGCGCGTCGCGCAGGTCACGGCGCTCGCGCTCGTTGCTTCGATGGCGGCAGCGACCGCGTACCGCCTGATCGTCGTCGCGCCGGAAGGGCCGCCCGCGGCCACTTCAGAGTCCGCTCCGCCCGCGGCCCGCGTTTACCGATACGCCGATTTCGCGGGTGAGCCCGCGTCGGCCGATGCGCGCGGCATTGCCGACTGGGTCATCGACTCCGGCGACAACCAGGGCATGCCGTTCGTCGTCCTCGACAAGGTGGACGCCAGGGTTTACGTATTCGACGGGTCCGGCAAGCTCACCGGCGCCAGCGCGGCGCTGCTCGGCTTGGCACACGGCGACCATTTCGTGCCCGGCATCGGCGAGAAGAAGCTCTCGGAGATCACGCCGGACGAACGCACGACCCCCGCGGGCCGCTACGTTGCCGAGCCCGGTGTAAACCTGACCGGCGAGCAGGTGGTCTGGGTGGACTATGACGCCGGGCTGTCGATGCACGCGGTACGGGC
>DASPNJ010000119.1:0-5022 GCA_035626595.1 Burkholderiales bacterium | reverse complement strand
GCGCTCGATCGTGACCTTCTCGTCGCCATAGGCGGCTTTGAAGAATGGCTTGTAGCCTTCGATGGAACCTATCGTTTGTGCACAGACATCGTGCGAGTTGCCCATCTCGATATCGTTCGCGATCGGCCCCTTGGCCTGATCCTCGAGGCTGCCGGCGCGCCCGTCCCAGAACTGGAACAGCCCGAATGCCGAGTTCAGGACCGTGGGCGAATTGCGCCCTCCCTTTTGGCCCCGAATGCCGGTGGAAACCGGCGTGTGCTCGGCCCAGCCCTTGTTCGGATCATGGCAGCTCGCGCAGCTGATGGTGCCGTCGGCCGACAGGCGCGGATCGAAGTAGAGCAGGCGCCCCAGGTCCACCTTTTCGCGCGTCAGCGGATTGTCAGTGGGGATGTTCATGGCGTCCCGGTCCAGTCCGAGCGGGATCGCCAGAGGGAATTCCTCGGCCCAAACGGGCCGGAGGCCGAGGAGGCAAGCGGTAGCGGTCAGGGCAAGGGTGAGAAGATGGGCGCGCATGGGTCCCCTGTCGGATGGAGTTTCGAGGCTGCAGGCCTCATTCCATCGACGCGAGGTCGTGTCGACTCAGCCATGTGCCCGCGTTGGAAAAAGCCTGAAGGCTGGGCTCTTTGCATAGGAAAACCGACGCGCATGCGTCATATTGTGCCGCTCGCCGCGTCCTGGCCCGCCGCATCGGATCAGGATGGCAACACACCGACAGGGACAGCAGGAGAAGGGAACGTCCATGACCAGCCGCAAGACATCCGGAGCCCAGCACCTGGGACTCGTCGAGGAAACGACCAAGGCCGCGCATCCGCTGGCCGGAAGCGTCATGAGCGGAGCGGACATGGTCGTACAGGTCCTCGCCGACGAAGGGGTGGATACGGTCTTCGGCTACAGCGGCGGCGCCATCCTGCCCACCTACGACGCCGTCTTCCGTTTCAACGAGAGCAAGGCTCCCGGCGACCGCATCAACCTGGTCGTGCCCGCCACCGAGCAGGGCGCCGGGTTCATGGCCGCCGGCTACGCCCGCTCCACCGGCAAGGTCGGCGTCTTCCTGGTCACCTCCGGCCCCGGCGCTACCAACGCGGTCACCCCGGTTCGCGACTGCCAGGCCGACTCCATCCCGGTCGTGCTGATCTGCGGACAGGTTCCGCGCCAAGCCATGGGCACCGACGCATTCCAGGAAGCTCCGGTCTTCAACATCATGTCCTCGTGCGCCAAGCACGTCTTCCTGCTGACGGACGAGACCAAGATCGAGGAGACGATGCGCACGGCTTTCGAGATCGCGCGCACGGGCCGGCCCGGCCCGGTCGTCGTCGACATTCCGCGCGACGTGCAGCTCTCGCAGTGCACGTTCAAGGGCGAAGGCCTGCTGCATCTTCGCGGCTATGACGAGCGTCAGGCCGAGCAGCAGCGCACGCATCTGGAGCCGGCGCGCGCCAAGGCATTCTTCGACCTGCTGGCCAAGTCCGAGCGGCCGCTGCTGTACGCCGGCGGCGGAGTCATCAACGCCGAGGCATCGGGAGAGCTGCGGCGCTTCGCCGAGCGCTTCGGGATTCCCGTCGTGACGACCTTGATGGGAATCGGTGCCATCGACACCACCAGCGACCTGGCCCTGCGCATGCTCGGCATGCACGGCACGGCGTTCGCCAACTACGCCGTCGAAGATTGCGACTTCCTCTTCGCGGTCGGCTCGCGCTTCGACGATCGCGTGGCCGGCAAGGTCAAGGAGTTCGCACCCGGCGCCAGGATCGCGCACCTGGACATCGACACCTCCGAGATCGAGAAGGTCAAGAACGTGGACTGGTCGTTCGTCTGCGACGCCAAGCGCGGGCTTGCCGAGCTTCTGGAGGCAGGCAAGAGCTTCCGCAAGGACTTCGGCCCCTGGCGCACGCACGTCATCGAGCTGCGCGACAAGTATCCGCTCGACTTCAACCGTCAGAGCGAGCGCATCCAGTCCGAGTACGTACTCTCCGAGCTCAACAAGATCACCAAGGGCGAGGCCTTCGTATCGACCGGCGTCGGCCAGCATCAGATGTGGGCCGCGCAGTACCTGGACTTCAAGGAGACCAGGCTGTGGCTGACCTCGGGGAGCATGGGCACGATGGGTTTTGGTCTGCCGGCCGCCATCGGCGCCTCGCTGGCCAATCCGGGACGCCTCGTCATCGACGTCGACGGCGACGGCAGCATCCGCATGAACCTGGGCGAGCTCGAGACGCTGACGACCTATGACATTCCGGTCAAGGTCCTGCTGCTCAACAACATGGGCGACGGCATGGTTCGCCAGTGGCAGGATCTGTTCTACGCCAATCGCTATTCGGGAACCGACAAGACGCTGCACAAGAAGGACTTCATCAAGGCCGCCGAAGCCGACGGTTTCGGCTTCGCGCGTCGCGTGACGAAGAAGGAAGAGGTCGCCGACGCGCTCCAGGCGTTCTGCGCGTTCGAAGGGCCGGCCTTCCTCGAGGTGATGGTCGACTCGACGGCGCACGTCTACCCGATGATCGGACCCGGCATGGGCTACAAGGACATGATCACCGGCAAGTTCATCAACTCGCGCGCAAAGGTATCGGCGAAGACCGAGACCGGCGACGGGTACTTCTGAAGAGAAAAAAGGGGTCCGGCGAGCCGAAGGCGGCTCGTCGGGAACCATCTCATCGCGGCTCGCACGCTCGCCGCTGGACCGGTCAGCGAGGCCGCGACGAAAGGATGCCTGACCCCTTTTTTCGCGGCAGCACATGGCAACCGCAGCACACGCAGAGCACTCCTTTCCGTCGGCGATCATTCAAGGTCGCGAGGTCACCTACCCGGTCGTCGTGCGCGACGCATCCTCGGTATCGGCGACCTACCTCGTCGATGCCGGCGCCGCGCGCGCGATGCTGCCCGGCGACGAGCTGGACGTGGTCGAGCTTCTGCCCGGACGTGCGCTCTTCAGCCTTGCCTGCATCGACTATCGCGACAACGACCTCGGCGACTACAACGAGGTCTCGTTCGCGTTCTTCGTCCGCGAGCGTAGCGCGCCGCGCGGGATCCCGTATGTCGGCACGTTGCTCGACTTCCTGCGCTCGCGCGTCTCGACGTGCATCGTCTGGCTCCCGGTCGATCAGGCCTTCACGCGCGAGGCCGGCGAGAGGATGTGGGGCTTTCCCAAGACCATCGAGCAGATCGATTTCGCCCATGACGGCCCGCGCGCCGAATGCACGCTGCGCAGCGGCGGCCGCCACGTGATGACGTTTTCGGCGCCGCGCGGCGGCGCCCGCGAGCTGCCGCAGACGACGATGAGCACCTACACGCAGCTGGGTGGCCGCGCTCATGCCACGCGCTTCACGTCGCAGGCTTCCGGCGTTGGCTTTCAGCTGAGCGGCAGCGAGCTCGTGCTCGGCGATCACCCCTTCGCCGAGAAACTGCGCGGTCTCGGTCTGCCCAGACGGCCGATGATGACCGTGTGGATGGAACACATGCGCGCGACGTTCGAGCCGCCGCGGCCGCTCTGAGACGGGATAGTCGCGCGATTTCAGTTCAGGTGCGGGTGTTGAATCCGGCACAGCTCGATCGCCCCTACTCCTTTCAGTTCTCTCGTACCGAGCGATTCGAAGCCGAATTCAGGTGGCAGGTCGGCTTCCGCCAGACGTACGCTGCTCACCCTCGCGCGCTACACCAGCGGCGACACCGGCAGGAAGATCGCGCCCATGTTCGACGAAGCCTGCCCCGAGGGTTGCACGGTCCAGCAGTGCAGCTGCACGAACATAGGACCGAGCGCCGCCTACATGTCCGCGACGTCGAACAGACGGCCGACGGCTTCGAGTACCTCGTCAATTTCGCCAAGCCGTCCATGGATTTGCACATGAACGGCTCTTTTCCGATCTTGTGGTAGCAAGGGCTCGTGTCGAAAGATTCGAGCAATTCCGCCGTCCGCGACGCCCGTTTCTCCATCGGACAGGTCGTACGTCATCGCATCTACCCGTTTCGCGGCGTGATCTTCGACGTCGATCTTACCTTCGCGAACACCGCCATCGCGCGCTCAGATCGCGAGGATCCCCGCGATCAGCATCGCGACCAGGGCAAGCATCGAGATGCCGAAGCAGATCGAGCGCGCGATGCGCACGTCGGCGTAGTAACAGAGCATGTGCCCTGCACGTGCCAGCACGTAGACCCACGCGCAGCCGTTGATCCACGCCGGTGAGGCCACATTGAAGATCCCGAACAGGGACAAGAGGATGAATACCGCGATGGTCTCTTTGGTGTTGGCGTGCGCACGCGAGGCGCGGAATAGGAAGCCGCGTACTGGCGTTGGCGATGACGAGTGGACATAACGCTCAGAGACCGACGTTCAAGATTGTCCGCTGATTCTCCTAGCCGCATGTCGGACAAACAGTTTCGCCAACCCAACCTCGAATAGTGCGTGCAGCTTCAAGCCATCGCGCATGAACCCGGCGAGACCGACATCAATCAGGTGACGTGGGCGCGGAACTACATCGGCAGAAACTGCGCCGCGGCGAATGATCGATCGCTGAAACTGCGAAGCGCCGCGGCGCCGGCGCATGAGCGGGCCCCAGAGTCGCGTGGTGAGACGGCGACCGGCGGCGTAGATGGCGACCTGGGCGACACCGTCCAGCAGTCCGCGGTCGGCGCGAGCTTACGATTCATCGGCATCGGATTCATCGCAGCGCGCGCCGAGCTTTCAAACAGCTCGCTCGAAGAGCTTCCCGAGTGCTGGCGACTGTGACCTTCTTGTACGGCCGTGTGAGGGGAACGTGCCCGTGCAGCAAGAACAGGGGCTCCCTACGCCCGTGCAGCCCGACACGTCGCCACAAGACCACCGCTCCTTTTCTTACAGTTTTCGAGTGCCTGCTGTGTGCCGCCCTGCAGGGACGCCCCGGCACGGTCAACGGATTTGCAACACCTCCACCGGACAACCGCCGATGGCGGGCGGCAGAAGCGACGCCCTGCGGTCCGGGATACTGGCTGCGGCCCGGCCAAGCGCTATGCCTGGGCGGTGCTTCTGCGCCGGGTGTTCGCCTGCGA
>DASPNJ010000118.1:0-15095 GCA_035626595.1 Burkholderiales bacterium | reverse complement strand
AGCGCAAAGGTCCGGCGCGCAAAGCGCTGCGCTCAGGCCGCACCACGGGTCAGAAGCGGCGCAAAGACGAGGTCAGCGGCAGGCCGCGGCGGACGTCGCGCGCAGCCGCCCGTGAAGAAGCGAGCGGCGTCGCGGGCACCGGCGGCGAATAGCGTTGATCCGCATGTAAGGTGGGCGCGAGCCCGCTGCAAATCAGGAGTCATCGATGGCCCAGAGACGAACCGTGAAGAAAACGGGCAAGAAAACACCCGTGCGCCGCGGCGGGCACAGCACGCAAGCGAAGAAGCCGATCGGCCGCAAGAAGCCGTCCGGCGCCGGCCGCAAGACCAGCAACAAGACGCCGCGCGCGAGCAGGCTGGGGAAACAGTCGGGCGCGACAACCAAGCAGCCGGTCGAAGTACTGGAGACGTCGAAGACGACGAAGAAGCGGCGCTCGTAGCCCGTCTCGCGACGTCTGTCGTCAGCCCTGATCGCGGACGCCCGTCTCGCGGCGTTTGTACCGGAACGCGAGCGTCACACCGATGCATGCGCCCCACATGACGTGATCTGCGAATTGCGGCCAGAATGAAAGCGCCGCGACTTCCGGAAAAAACACCGGTGCGATGATGCGCAGATCGAGAACGCCGATCAGCGCTGCGGCGAGGATGGCCCAGAGCACGACGTGGCGGCGCGGCAATACCGCAAGCAGCACGGCGGCCCAGAAGAGAGATACGGTCGCATGCACGAGCGCAGCAGCGAGCAACAATTTCGGCAGCGCGCTTTGCGCAGGCGCCAGCATGGCGCCTGCTGCCCGCGTCGCCTCCAGCGGATCGCCGCCGGTCACGAGCGCATGCACCGTCGAAGGTATACCGCTCAACAGCGTCGCCGCGATCCAGGCATACAGGAGGTCCGAGCCGCGCCGAGACATCGAACGATGCTCGGTCAGTAGACCGCCACGACCTCGCCTGGCTTGTCCAATGCACCTTCGAAGGTCGCCCAAGGCAGTAGCGCGCATCTCGTGCGTGCGGGAAACTTCCTGATCGTTTCGCGCAGCGCCAGGCCTTCGGCACCTGCTGCCAGCGGATCCGGTTCATCCGATGCCTTCAGCAGCGCAACCATGTCACGACACGCGCGTTGCGCCTCTTCAGCCGATTTGCCCCGCACGATCGCCGTCATCATCGAAGCGGAAGCCATGGAAATGCCGCAGCACGTGCACTGAAACGTCACGTCCGCGATGCGATCGTCTTCGAGCCTTACCGATACGACGACCTCGTCTCCACACAGCGGGTTCATTCCGGTCGCATGGCGGTTGGCATCGTCCAGCACGCGGTAGTTCCGCGCGTTCCTGATGTGGTCCATGATGAGCTCGTCGTACCCGGCATCCATTAGCGCAAGGCCTCCAGACTGTACATTTCCGGTGGACGCGCGGCCCGGACGGGAGTTCCGCTAGGACCGACTGCAGTACGCAAAGCATTCGGGCCGCGCGCGCTGCGCCCCTATCAGGCGGACGCTGCCGCGGTCGGTGTGACGGAACGCGACAGCTCGTCCTGGAGCTCGCGCAGCGAATCGCCGAGGATCTGCGCGAGCTCGTCGATTTCGGCCGCGTTGATGGAGAGCGGGGGCGCGGCACGCATGACACTGCCGGCAGCCGCGATGACCGCACCTCTCTTCCACGCGCGTACGTTCAGGCTGGCCACGTGCTTCTTGTCGAGCGGCTGATCCCGGCGCCTCGGATCGACGAGCTCGACGCCCAGCATCAGACCGCGCGAACGCACTTCACCGACGATCGGCAAGTCGCCGACGCGCTTCTGAACCGCTTCGTGCAGGCGCTCGCCCATCCGCGCCGCGTTTTCGACGAGATTCTCACGCTCGATGATCGCGAGATTCGCGAGCGCGGCCGCGCAGGAGGTCGGATGCCCCGCGTACGTACCGGGGTGAACGTTTTCCTCGGTGCTCTTCTCGTCGAAGGCGTCGGCGATTTTCGCACGCGCGATCGAGGCCGAGAGCGGCAGGTAGCCCGAAGTGATGCCCTTCGCGACCGACATGAGATCGGGCACGACGTCTTCGTGCTGGACGCCGAACCATTTGCCGCTGCGCCCGAACCCCGTGATGACTTCGTCCGCGATCATGAGTATTTCCAGGTCGTCGCAGATATCGCGTACGCGCTCGAGCCAGCCAAGCGGCGGAATGATGAAGCCTCCGGCGCCCTGCACCGGCTCCATGATGACGGCCGCAACGGTTTCCGGGTCCGCGGCACGTACGGCATCGGCGAGCGCGTCGGCGCAACGCCGCACCACTTCCTCGTCCGTGCCGGCATCCCGTTGCCGGAACGGACACGGGATAGCCACTTTGGTGAAGCCGCTCCATTGGTACGGCTCGTACGCCTTCGTCTGCTCGGCGGTGCCGCCGAAACCGAAGGTGCCGATCGTGCCGCCGTGATAGCCGCCCTGCAGCGCGATGATCTTGTACTTCCGCGGACGCCCGACCCGAAGCCAGTAGTGGCGCGCGATCTGTATCGAGCGCTCGTTGGCTTCGGCGCCGCTCACCGCATAGAGCGTGTAATCGAGATCGCCGGGCGTGAGCGTCGCCAGCTTCGCCGCGAGCTCGGCGGCGGGCGCATTCGAGAACTGGCGCGTCGTCGGATAGTAGGCGAGCTTCGCGGCCTGCGCTCGGATCGCGTCCGCGATCTCCTCGCGTCCGTGGCCGACCTGGACAACGGAGAGCCCGGCGAAGCCGTCGATCACCTTCTTCCCGCCGCGGGTCCAGAGATAGACGCCCTTGCCGCGCTCGATCATGAGCTCCTCGTCGGAAAGGACCGGATGGTCCTGAGTCTTGTGTGTCCACAGATGCTTGATCATTTCGGCGTCGGTCATGGCTCTGGCCTTTGTCGGGACGACATTGGATGATAGCAGCAACGTTTTCCCACTCTGCACAGGTGACGCGTGACGACCATCAGCGAAATAGCGCCCGATGTCTATCGGATCTGCACGTACGTTCCGGAGATCGACCTGCAGTTCAGCCAGTTCCTGATCAAGGACGAGCAGCCGCTGCTGTGGGAGACGGGGATGAAGAGTCTCTTTCCTGCGGTGCGCGAGGCCGTCGCGCAAATCATCGATCCCGCGACGCTGCGCTGGGTCGCCTTCAGCCATTTCGAGCCCGACGAGTGCGGATCGCTCAACGAGTGGCTCGCGCTCGCGCCGCAGTCGCAGGCGCTATGCAGTGAAATCGGCGCGATGGTGTTCGTGAACGACGGTGCGCTGCGACCGGCGCGCGGCGTCGGCAAGGATGAGACCATCGCCACCGGAAAATACAAGTTCCGGTTCTATCCGACACCCCATCTGCCGCACGGCTGGGATGCGGGCGTGCTGTTCGAGGAGACGAATCGCACGCTGCTCTGTTCCGATCTGTTCCATCACGTGGGCAACGTCGAGCCCTGCACCGAGGACGACATCGTCGGCCGTTCGCGGCATGCGATGCAGACGATGCAGGCGAGTCCCATGATGGACTACATGCCGTGGACACCGAAAACGGACGCGCGCCTTCGCGAGCTTGCCGCTCTGGCGCCACGCACCTGCGCCACGATGCATGGTTCGGCGTTTCGCGGCGACGGCGCTCGGGCTCTGCTCGAGCTCTCCGCCGTCATGCAGGACGTGCTGGGCCGCGCCGGGCCCGCCGGCAACGAGGCGGCGTAAGACGATGGCCTCCGCCAACGCGGACAAAGTGTTCGCCGGCTCGATTCCCGCGATGTACGAGAGATACCTCGTGCCCCTGATTTTCGAGCCCTACGCAGCCGATCTCACGTCACGGCTGGGCGCGAAGACACTCTCGTCCGTGCTCGAGATTGCCGCGGGCACCGGCGTCGTCACGCGTGCGATGGCCGCGGCCCTGCCTGCCTCGGTATCGATTGTCGCGACCGATCTCAATCAGCCGATGCTGGATTACGCCGCCTCCCGCGGCACACCGCGTCCTGTCGAGTGGCGGCAGGCCGATGCCATGCAGCTTCCGTTCGACGACGCGAGCTTCGACGCCGTCGTCTGCCAGTTCGGCGTCATGTTCTTTCCCGACAAGGCCAAGGCATACAGCGAAGCGCGCCGCGTCCTGAAGCCGGGCGGCACGTTTTTGTTCAACGTGTGGGACCGCATCGAGCACAACGAATTCGCGGACATCGTCACCGCCGCGCTGGAACAGCTTTTCCCGTCCGACCCGCCGCGGTTTCTGGGGCGTACGCCACATGGTCATCACGATCTGGAGACCCTGCGGCGCGATCTCGCGCGCGGAGGCTTCAGCGCTCCACCCGAGATAGCGACCGTCAGCGCACGCAGCCGGGCGAAATCGCCCATGGAGCCCGCGATTGCCTACTGCCAGGGCACGCCGCTTCGAAACGAGATCGAAGCGCGCGACGCGGCACTGCTCGATTCGGCGACCCGTGTTGCCGCCGAAGCGATCGCCAGGCGCTTCGGCGACGGCGCAGTCGACGGCAGGATCCAGGCGCACGTGATCGCCGTCGTGAAGTAGACACGCGGGCGCCCATGGAAAAACTGACCCTCCCGCGCCTCGACGCAGACGCCGGCCTGACGTTCCTCTGGAACTACCTCGTCGGCCATCCGCACCCGCGCGCGGCACTCGACGCCCACGCGAGCGCGTTTCTCGCGCGCTGCCTCGCCGATTTCTCGCGCTCGCGCGCGCAGCTCTTCCAGGACCTCTACGTCGCCCATCGCCTGCGCGACAAGCGCAGCGGCTGGTTCGTCGAGTTCGGCGCGATGGACGGGATCACGCTGAGCAACACGTACTATCTCGAGACGGCGCTCGGCTGGAACGGCATCGTCGCCGAGCCGATGCCGATGTGGCACGCGGCCCTCGCACAAAACCGCCGCGCGCGGATCGATCGACGCTGCGTGTGGTGGGAGTCCGGTAAGACGCTCGACTTCGTCGCATCGAACAAGTACCCGGAGCTTTCTTCGATCGCGGAATTCGCGCAGGACGACTACCAGGCCGCGCAGCGCGCCGTGGACGCGACCACGATCAGCGTCGACACGGTGTCGCTCAACGACCTCCTCGCCGAGCACGGCGCGCCGCGCGACATCGATTACCTGTCGATCGACACGGAAGGCAGCGAGCTCGACATCCTCGCCGCGTTCGATTTCGAGCGCTTTCGCGTGAGCGTGATCACCGTGGAGCACAACTTCCGCGAGGACGTGCGCGCGTCATTGCATCAGCTACTCGGCGCGCACGGCTTCGTGCGCGAGCTGGAGCTCTTTTCGCGCTTCGACGACTGGTACGTCCATCCGGCGCGGGTCGCGCAGGCCTAGAACTTCTCCACCCACGGCCGCACCTCGATCTCCCACGTCCATGCGCTGCGCGGCTGGCGCAGCACGTGCAGGTAATTGAGCGCGATCGCGTCCGGGTCGAGCAGCGCATCGGGACCCGAGGCGACGCGCCCGGGTTGTGCGATACCGCCGTCGATCACGAAGTGCGCGACGTGGATGCCTTGCGGCTGAAGCTCGCGCGCCATGCTCTGCGCGAGCCCGCGCAGCGCGAACTTGCCCATCGCGAACGGCGCGGACTGTGCGTAGCCTTTCACGCTCGCCGACGCGCCGGTGAAGAGAATCGCGCCGTGGTTCTTCGGCACCATGCGCCGCGCGGCTTCACGCGCGACGAGAAAACCGCCGTAGGCGCTGACCTCGATTGCGCGGCGCACGTCGGCCGGATCGAGATCGACGAACGGGCCGCGCACACGGCCGCTCGCGTTGTACACGACGACGTCCGGCTGGCCGATCCCGGCCTCGACGTCGCTGAAAAGGCGCGCGACCTCCTCCGGCTTCGCGGCATCGCACGCGTAGGCTCGCGCGCCGATCTCCGCGCACAACGCTTCGAGCTTGCCGGGATTGCGCGCAGCGAGCGCGACTTTCAGTCCTTCACGCGCGAAGAGCCGCGCAACCGACGCGCTCAACCCGGAGCCGGCGCCGACGATCAACGAGCGTGTGTATTGAGGTGATTGCATACGCAGAAGTCTAGGCACTTCGATCGGTGTGAGGAGAGGAGGTTACGGAGGGGAACCTGGGTTCCCCTCTGTTCGTCTACCGAGACGCCGCTCGCCGACGCGTCAGCCCGGCGTCGCTTCACTGCGGCGTCGTGGCGGGTAGATGCGCCGTGCAACGTTGGGCGAACCGGGCGCGTGAACGAGTTTTGCAATCACCTCCTCGGTCCACGCGGCAGTCTCTTTGTTCTTCGCCTCGTGTGCACGGAAATTCTTCGCACGCGCTTCCAGCGATGTGAACTCGTACATCACGCCGTGCTTCGCCCAGCCCGACACGGACGCATACTTGCGCATGCCCATCGAGCTCGGGATCTCACCCATCGCCGGCAAGCGGTAATCGGCATACCACGCGAGGAGCTCGTCCTCCTGTTCCCACGATCCCGAGTTGAAGCTGCCGAACTGGATGCACGGCGCGGGGGTGTACGGGCCTTCGCGCTCCTTCGCGTGCGGACCTTCGACGCGCGCTTCCTCCGTGAAGATGTTGAGGCGCTCACCGATGCGCACCTTCAACATCTTTTCATCGGCAGGATCGATCTTGCCCTTCTGGTTATAGGGCGTGAGGACGGAGAATGCATGCGCGTCTTCCGCGCCGAGCAGGAAGATGTACGCGTAGCCGCCGGCGATCGGCTCTTTCGTGTGGCGCAGCCGCGGCAGCGGCTTGATCGAGAGATCGCTTTCGTAATGCGCGGCCCACAGGATGCGCGGATACTTCAGCAGCTTCGGAATGTAAGTGCCGTGCAGCCAGTCGAGATACTGTTGGCGGCCGTTTTCCGGCAGGTCGTACCACGCGACGCTCAAACCTCTGTCCACTACCGTCTCCTTTTAGAAGGCCGTCGTAGTGTAAGCTCGAACGTCACGGCAAACATCCAGGGAGGAGTACCCGTGAAATTCGCAGTCGCGCTTTGCATCGCGCTCGCCTCGTTTGCATCGCACGCACAAAACTATCCTGCGAAACCCGTGCGCATTCTCGTGGGCTTCGCGCCCGGCGGCTCCACCGATCTCACCGCGAGAATCTACGCACAGGAGCTGAACAAGCTCTGGGGCTCGCAGGTGGTCGTCGATAACCGGCCGGGCGCGAGCGGCATGATCGCTGCCGAGCTCACGTCGAAGGCGGCGCCGGACGGCTACACGTGGCTCGTATCGCCGCAGACGAGCACCGTGGTCGCGCCGCTCATCTACAAGAAAGTCGGCTACGACCCGGCGCGCGATTTCGCGCCGGTCGCGGTCATCGGCTCGACGCCGCAGCTCCTCGTGCTGCATCCGTCGCTGCCGCCGCGCAACTTCAGGGAGTTCGCCGCCTTCGTGAAAGCGAACGCCGGCACGCTCGCGTACGCCTCCGGCGGATTCGGCTCGACGCCGCACATGGCCGGCGAGCTCCTGAACACTTCGCTCAAGGTGCGCGTGTCGCACGTGCCTTACAAGGGCGAGAATCCCGGCGTGGTCGATCTGCTCGGCGGCCAGATCCCCTACATGTTCTCGAATCTGCCGGTCGTGTTGCCGCACGTGCAGGCCGGAAAGCTCCGCGCCGTTGCGATCACGAGTCTCAAGCGCTCGCCGCTCGCGCCGGAATTCCCGACGATTGCCGAATCGGGCATCGCCGGCTTCGACACGGCGACGTGGAGCGGACTCTATCTGCCTGCTGCGACTTCGCGCGACGTGGTCAGACGCATCAGCGGCGACGTTCTGAAAGTCATGCATGCGGCTGAGTTCAGGAAGCGCATGCTCCAGCAAGGGATCGATCTTTCGGAGAACGACACGCCGGATAAACATGCGGCGTTCCTCAAGACCGAGCTTGCGAAGTGGAGCAAGGTGATCAGGGAAGCGGGCGTCAAGGCGGAGTGACTGTCATGACAGCGAACATTACGATGCTCTGCGCGCACGGCGCGAACATTCCTGCAATCGGCTTCGGCACGTCCCAGCTCGGCGACTGCGGCGAGATCGTCGCCACCGCGCTCGCGTTGGGTTACCGGCACATCGACACCGCTTGGAAATACGGCTCGGAAAGAGGCGTCGGTGAAGGCATACGCGCGTCCGGCGTGCCGCGCCCGGAGATCTTTCTGGTGACCAAGGTCTCGCACGAGTACCTGCGCGCCGCCGACTTCGCGCGCTCGCTCGACGAGAGTCTCGAGAACCTGCAGGTCGATTACGTGGATCTGCTGCACGTGCACTGGCCGACCGTGGACAACATCCCGCTCGAGGAGACGATGGGCGCGCTGGCGAAAGCGAAGCGCGACGGCAAGGCGCGCCACGTCGGCGTCGCGAACTTCAACATCGCGCTGGTGGAGGAAGCGCGACGGCTGTGTCCCGAGCCGCTGGTGAGCCTCCAGGCCGAGTATCACCCGTACCTCGACCAGTCGAAGGTGCTGGCGGCGTGCCGCCGCTGGGGCATGGTGTTCACCGCATATTGCCCGCTCGCGCGGGGTCGGCTGTTCAACGATCCGGTCCTGACTGAAATCGCGCGGAAGAAGGAACGCACGGTCGCGCAGATCGCGCTGCGCTGGCTCATGCAGCAGGGCAATATCGCCGCGATCCCGCGCTCCTCCAGCGCGAAGCACATGGCGGAAAGCCTCCAGGTGTTCGACTTCGAGCTCACCCCTGAGGAAATGGCGCGCATCAGCGCGCTCAAACGCCCGGACGGGCGCATCGCGAACCCGAAAGGCCGTGCCCCCGCCTGGGATTAGCGAGGCGGCGACAGGATCCATAGGTGTGAGGAAAGGAGGTCTCGGAGGGAACACGGCCAGCCGCGCCGCGAACGGCCTTGCTGGGTTTCCCTCTGAGGCGTAATAGAGGGGTCGATCGAACCGCAAGGTTCGATTGACTGTCCGAAGGACATGCGCCACTGTATGCGGCCCATGTCTCGGTCGCTTCACATAAGCCTGATCCTGGCGGCGGTGCTTGCCACTGCCGGCTCGAACGCGGCCGCGCAAGTCTACAAGTGGGTGGACGAGAACGGCGTCGTGAATTATTCCAATACGCCGCCGCCGAAGAAGCCCGGCGCGAAGCCGCCTGTCATCGTCGAAGAAACGATATCGACCTACACACCCGAGAAAGCGGTCACCGAGTCGATCGAAGGCGCCCGTAAGCGTGCCTCGGCGCCGCCTCCACCTCCGCCTCCTGCGCCAGCCGCACCTGCGCCTGCGGCGGCGGCAGAGACGGGCGGCGGCAATCGCGTCGGCGTGCTCGGCCCGCCAGCGCCGCCGCCGGTGGCAACGTATGACCCCTGTGCGAATCCGAACGATCCGCGGTGCCAGCAGATCATCTATGCGCCGGCGCCGATCGTGGTTCCCCGGCGGCCGGTGCAGATTCCGCCGGGCACCGTCACGAGCAACGTCGGACCATCGCCGGCCGTCGTGCCGGGGCAGCCGGGGCTCAACAACCCGCAGTTCCCGCAGCCGCGCTCACAGCGTCCGCTGATGCACGGGCCGGACCGCGATCGTGATCGCGACCGCTCCGGGCGCTAGCTCGCTGACATGTTGATGGTGGGCTAAAGCCCACCCTACGTTTTGCCGCACCCTGTTCGTCATTCCCGCGCAGGCGGGTATCCCCTTCCCCCTCAGGAGGAAGGTAGGATGGGGGTGGTGTCAAACAGGCACTGGATCCGCACCTACGCGGGAACGGCGGTCGCGATTCAGATCCTCTCGAGCAACGCGGTAGCGGCACCCGGCGCGCGTTCCTTCGCGCCGTTGATGAAGAACACGAAGACATCGCGGGCAGCCGAGCGCGCGCGCTCTTTCGTGAGCCGCGGAAATTCCTTCGGCTCGCCGCCGCGCGCAAACGTCTTCGCCACCTTCGCCCATGCATCGAGCGCCGGCGCCGCATAGCCGGTCTTCAGTTGCGCCTGCGCGCGCACGAGCCGCGCGTAGACGAAATCCGCGGTCACGTCGCCGAAGCGCGGATACTCCTCGGAATCGGTGAATACGATCGCGCAGCGGTGGCGGCGCGCCAGCTCGATGAAGCGCACGTCGAGAAAGCTCTCGTGGCGCGGTTCGAGCACGTGACGCATGGGACGCGATCCGATGCTCGCCGGCAGGAGCTTCAGAAACGCTTCGAAGTCATTCGGATCGAACTGCTTCGTCGGCGCGAACTGCCACAGGATTGGTCCGAGCTTCTCTCCGAGCTCCGCCACGCCGCTCGCGACGAAAAGCTCGATGGAAGGACCGGCGTCTGCGAGCACCTTTCGAATGGTCGCGTAGCGCGGCGCCTTCACGGAGAAGACGAATCCATCCGGCGTTTCGTCGCGCCACTTCGCGAAGCTCGCCGGCTTCTGGAGCCGGTAGAACGTGCCGTTAATCTCGATCGCGGTCAACTGCCGGCTCGCATACTCCAGCTCGCGCGCGTGCGGCAGCCCCTTCGGATAGAACGTTCCGCACCACGGCGCATACGTCCAGCCTCCGACGCCCACCCTGATCTGTGCGGTCTTTGTCACCTCTTCCCCGTCACCTCGTCACCTCGTCACTGCGTCACTGCGTCACTGCGTCACTTCATCACCGCTTAACCCCACTACTTCGTGCCGGCCGTTTATAGCACGCGTTCAACACCGAGCGAGGAGAGCCCATGGGATCGAGAACACTTGCACGAATCACGGCCGTCACGGGCCTGATGCTGCTTTCGGCGGTCGCGGCGGCAGCGCCCGACACGACGCCGCGCAAAACGCTTCAGGCGTTCGCCAGCGAGCGTGAGCTCGCGGAGCTGTTCCGGAAATGGCGAGAGCAGCGGCCTGCCCGCATCGAGCGCCGCAGCTCGCCGCTGGCGGCGTTGGCACCGGCCCCGGCCGCGCCCGCCGCGGAAATGGCGAAATCGAGCGCGGACGCCTCGGCACACGGCGCAAAGAGCGAGTCGGTGACGAACGTCCAGCACGCCGGCGTCGACGAAGGCGGCATCGTGAAGGTGCACGGCGATCACCTCGTAATCCTGCGGCGCGGCCGGCTTTTCACCGTGAACATCGCCGATCGCGAATTAAAGCCCGTTTCGACGGTGGATGCTTATGGCGGCGACGTCGATCCGCGCGGCGCGTGGTACGACGAGATGCTGATCTCCGGCAACACGATCGTCGTGATCGGCTACAGCTACGCACGCGGCGGCACCGAGATCGGGCTCTTCGACATCTCGCCGGATGGCGGTCTCACGTATCGCGACACGTATCACCTGCGCTCGAACGACTACTATTCGTCGCGCAATTACGCGAGCCGGCTGATCGGAACCAAGCTCGTGTTCTATACGCCGCTGCGCCTGAATCCATGGGCATCCGATCCGTTCGCGGCGTTCCCGGCGATGCGCCGGTGGCAGCCGCACGCGACGCCGGCCGATTTCAAACGCATCGCGCCCGCGACGCGCATCTATCGCACCGACGAGGAGATCGATCCCGATCAGGGCCTCGCGCTGCACACCGTCGCCATCTGCGATCTCGCAAACCGCGAGCTCGACTGCACGAGCAGCGCAGTCATGGGCCCGCCGGGGCGCGTCTTCTACGTGTCGGACACGTCGGTGTTCGTGTGGACGAGCGCGTGGCGGCGTAGCGGCACCGCGCGCGCGGCCGGCTCCGGCGTGTTCCGCATTCCGCTCGACGGCTCCGCACCGAGCGCGCTCAAAACCTACGGCACGCCGATCGATCAGTTTTCGTTCCTCGAAAGCGAGGACGGTCATCTCAACGTGCTGCTGCGCGCGGTTGGGAGCGGCGACGGTATGTGGGGCGCCGAGCGCGGAGGCATGCAGCTCGCGCTCATGCGCGTGCCGCTCTCGAGCTTCTCCGACGGCCGTGACGGCGCGCCCCGAGCCGCATACCGGCAACTGCCGACGCCGACCGCCGGCTCCGCGCTGCAAAGCCGCTACATCGGCCCGTACCTCGTCTTCGGCGCGGGGACCGGGTGGCGCAGGCCGCAGCCGACCGCGCAATCGCACGTCTACGCGATCCGCTATGCGGGCGAATCGCACCCGCACGCGCTCCCGCTCGTGCACGGCGTCGATCGCATCGAGGCGCTGGGCCGCGACGCGGTGATCGTCGGCAGCGACGGACGCGACCTGCACTTCACCAGTCTTCGCCTCGGCGCGCGACCGCAAACGGCAGACCGCTACACGCGGCCGAATGCCGCACAGGGCGAGACGCGCAGCCATGGCTTCTACTATCGCGCGTCGGCGAACGACGAAGGTCTTGTCGGTCTGCCGATCATCGGCGGCCGGCAGGCGGCATCGGGGCAGTTGCGGCGCGCGGCGGCGTCGGTCCTCTTCCTGCGCAAGCGCGCGCTCACGCTGACGGAGCTCGGCACGCTCGATTCGCAGGCCGAGCGCTCGGCGAACGACGCATGTGTCGCGTCCTGCGTGGACTGGTACGGCAACTCGCGGCCGCTGTTCCTGCGCAATCGTGTCTTCGCGCTGATGGGTTACGAGCTCGTCGAGGGCGCGCTCTCCGGCGGCCGCATCACCGAGACGCAGCGCGTGAGCTTCGCGCCGCACTGGATCGACCGTATCTCGTGGGGCATACAATGACCGGATGCATGTCGCCGCCAACACCATCGAAGCGATCGGCCGCACGCCCCTCATCCGACTGACGGCTGCGTCGGAAGCGACCGGCTGCGAGATCTACGGCAAAGCCGAGTTCATGAACCCCGGCGGCTCGGTCAAGGACCGCGCTGCCCTCTTCATCGTGAAGGACGCGGAAGAGCGCGGGCTGCTCAGACCCGGCGGCGTGATCGTCGAAGGCACCGCCGGCAACACCGGCATCGGGCTCGCGCTCGTCGCCAACGCGCGCGGCTACCGCACCGTGATCGTGATCCCCGAGACGCAGAGCCAGGAGAAAAAGGACGCGCTGCGGCAGTTCGGCGCGGACCTCCGCGAAGTGCCGGCGGCGCCGTATGCGAATCCCAACAACTACGTGAAAGTGTCGGGACGTCTTGCGGAAGCCATCGCCAAAGTGGAACCTGCCGGCGCGATCTGGGCGAACCAGTTCGACAACGTCGCGAATCGGCGCGCGCACATCGAGACGACGGGCCCGGAGATCTGGGAGCAGACCGGCGGCAGGATCGACGGCTTCATCTGCGCGGTCGGCACCGGCGGCACGCTCGCGGGCGTCGGTATGTATCTCAAGGGCCGCGCCCCGAACGTCACGGTCGCGATCGCCGATCCGATGGGCGCGGCCCTCTACAACTACTACAAGCATGGCGAGCTCAAAGCCGAAGGCTCGTCGATCACCGAGGGGATCGGCCAGAGCCGAATCACGGCAAATCTGGAAGGCGCGCCGATCGACGAAGCCTTTCAGGTCCCCGACAGCGAAGCGATTCCCGTCGTGTTCGATCTGCTGCAACACGAGGGGCTGCTCATGGGCACGTCGACCGGCATCAACGTCGCGGGCGCCATGCGGCTTGCGCGCCGGCTTGGCCCCGGCCACACGATCGTGACGATCCTCGCCGACGGCGGCCAGCGCTATGCGAGCCGCCTCTTCAATCCCGAGTTCCTGCGTTCCAAGAACCTGCCGGTGCCGCCGTGGCTCGAGGCCGGCGGCGCGCCGGCAGTGCCCACGCCGCTCGTGTAGGGCGCGAGCGCTGCCTGACGGCGCTAGATGATCGGCAGGAACGCGAAGTCGGTCGGATCGACCATCGCGTTGTTCTGGAACGTGATCGTCTCCTGGATCGTGCCGTCGGCGGATGTGACCTGCCACTGAGACGAATCGGAGATTCTCAGGAACGTCGCGCCGTCGCCAGCCGTGCCGTAGCCGCGGAAAATGATCGAGTCGCCGACTGCCGACTCGTTTCCGATGAAATCGACGATGCTTTGTCCATTCGCCTCTCCGGCGATGAAGGTGAACGTGTCGTTGCCTGCGCCGCCGTTCAGCTCGGCGCCGGAGCCGCTCGCCTGAAGCGAGTCATCGCCGTCCATGCCGGCGATATAGTCCGCACCGCCGCCGCCCATCAGCGTGTCATCGCCGCCGAGACCGAGCAGATGACTGAAGTTGGCGTCGCCGGTCAGCACGTCTGCGAATTCGGATCCGATCAGCCCTTCGATCGAGTTATAGCTGTCGCCGGCGGCATCGCCGAGGTTCGACGCGGCGTTCGCGAGGTTCGCCGTGACCGCGCCTGACGCGTAGTAATACGCCGCGTAATCGATTCCATTGCCGCCGTTCAGCGTGTCGCCTTCCGTGCCGCCCTCCAGCCGGTCGTTGCCTTCGCCGCCGCTGAGGAAATCGAACTCCGCACGTCCCTGGATGTAATCGTCACCGTCGTTACCGCCGATAAAGTTCGCGGCGGCGCTCCCGATCAGCGTGTCGTTGTGCGCGGAGCCGAGCAGATCCTCGATCGACAGATAGACGTCGCCGACGGCATCGCCGGTGTTTTGCGTGCTGCCGCTGAGGTTCGCGAGCACCGCGGCCGTCGAAAACGCATAGCTCGCGGCGTCGGTGCCGAGCGCACCGTCGAGGCGATCGGCGCCAGGCCCGCCGTGCAGGACGTCGTTACCGTCCATGCCGAGCAGGAAGTCGTCGCCGCCCTGACCCTCGAGCTCGTCGTATTCGCCGCCCCCAGCCAGCCAGTTGGTGTTCGCATCGCCGCGAAGCAGATCCTGGCCGGCCGACCCGATCAGGCCGGCAATGCCCGAATAGCTGTCACCGGCCGCATCGCCCGTGTTTTGCGACGGATCCGCGAGATCGGCAATGACGGGAGCAACCGCGTAGTAATAGGTCGCGTGATTGGTGCCGGCGCCGCCGACCAGCGTATCCGCACCGACTCCGCCTTCGAGCCTGTCGTCGCCGGCCTCACCCGATAGCGTGTCGTTCCCGCCGCGGCCTTCGATGTAGTCGTTGCCGTCGCCGCCCGCGAGATTATTCGCGCCGCCGTTACCGACCAGCACGTCCGCGAATGCGGAGCCGAGCAGGTCTTCTACCGACGCATACGTATCGCCGGTCGCTTCGCCGGTGTTCTGCGCAGGCGTCGTGAGGTTCGCCACGACCCCTGCCGCCGCCATCGCGTAGCTCGCGCGGTCGGTGCCGGTGCCCCCGTTCAGGATGTCGGCGCCGAGCCCGCCGATCAGCGTGTCGTTGCCGTCGAAGCCGTTGATGATGTCGTTGCCGCCGAGCCCCGGCAGGATGTCGTCG
>DASPNJ010000117.1:0-10418 GCA_035626595.1 Burkholderiales bacterium | reverse complement strand
TACTGGTCGGCGGCCAGGACAGCCGTTTCCTGCATACCGACCCGATCCTGTGGGGTCCGGTCGAGCAGATGGCGCGCAGCGTCTGCAAAGCGGTGTTCGGACTGAATTCGCAGTACGACGCGGCGGCGAACATCCGCCGCGCGTTGCGCGCCGCGCTCACGCCGCCGTACGCGCCGGTCGCGCTCATCTGCCCCCCGGATCTGCTCGAGCTCGAGATCGATGCGGCGGCTTCGGCGGTGACTTCGCCGAAGCTCGCGGGACTCGACGCGAAAAGCGCACAGCAGTACGCGGCATTTCTGACGTCGGCGAGGCGCGCGGCCATCGTCGCCGCGGAAGACGTGCACTGGTGCGGCGCGGCCGGTGCGCTGGAGCGGCTCGCGAGCGCCCTCGACCTGCCGGTTTACGCGGCGCCGTATACGGGCGTGCTGCCGATCGCGGCGAGCTCGCGCCAGTACGCCGGTTACCTTCCCCCGAGCATGAAGCAGATCTCGGAGCGGCTGCGCGATTCTGACGCGGTGCTGTTCGCCGGCGGTCGCGGGCTGCGCACGACGCTCTACGACGAGTCGCAACTGTTGGCCCGCATCGCCTGGATCGGCACCGATTCGAGCGCGCAGTCGGCCGGCGGCGAATACGAGCTCGCGCTCGTCGCGGATCTTGCGCAGAGTCTCGAAGCGATCGCCGCGCACGCCGGCGCGAAGTCGCACAGCGGCGCTGCCCAGCGGCAGCCGCTCGATCTTCCGCCCGCGAAAGCGGGCACGCTGCACCCGACGCGCGCGATTGCGGCGCTGCTCGGTAAATTCGGCGACGCGATCTGGTTCGACGAGTCCGGCCTCTCGACTTCCGACGTTCGCCAGTGGATGAATCTTCCGGCCGGCGAATACATCGTCAACGGCAGCGGCGGCATCGGCTGGGGACTCGCCGCATCGGTCGGCGGCGCGATCGCGCGCGGCGACAAGCGCGTCGTTGCGGCGATCGGCGACGGCTCCGCGCTCTACGCTTCCGAAGCGCTCTGGACCGCGCAGAATCGCGGGACGAGCATCCTGCTCGTCGTGCTCGCGAACCGCCGCTACGCGACGCTCAACGAAGCCGCGAGCCGGCTCGTCGGCGGCGCGCTCGATTCGTTCACGATCGAGCCGCCGGTGCTCGATTTCAGCGGACTGGCGAAGCTCTACGGCTGGAATTACGCGAGCGCGGCCAGTGAAGAAGAGATGGCGGCGGTGCTCGACAGGCCGGGCGCGCTCAAAGGCAACACTCTTCTCGAGCTCAAGCTCGACCCGGCGCTCACGCCGGTCACCGCTTCACGACATTTTTGATTGGCCGGTGCGCCATCGGCGCACCCTACGTGTCGGTGGTCGCCCATCGCCGCATGGCCGGTGCTTCACGACATTTTTGATCGCCGGTGCGCCATCGGCGCACCCTACGTGCCGGTGTTTCGCCATGCTGCACGGCCCCCGTAGGGTGCGCCGATGGCGCACCGACCGCACCTACGCCGGCTTGAACCCCGGCGGCACCGTCTCCTGAAACGACTTGCGCCCGGTGATGCCTTCATGCCACTCGGCGAGCCGCGGCGCTTTCGAGCGCCAGTCGTGCGGATAGCGAAAATCGACGTATTGCAGCGCCACGCCCATCATGAGATCGGCGAGCGTCAGGCGTTTTCCTACGAGGAAAGGGCCGCCCTTGAACCGGTCCTCGCCTACGGTAACCGCGCGCTGGATGCGCGCTTCCTCGCGCGCCATCTTCTCCGGCATCTGCTTGTCCGCGGGCCGGCGCGTTTCCAGCACGCGCGCGACTGCCGCATCGATGACGCCCTGCGCGAGAGCCTGCCACCACTGCGTCTGCCAGTAGCCGCCCGCGTCCTTCGGCGTCAGGGATTTCCCGTCGATATGGTCCAGGTAATGGACGATCAACTGCGATTCGAACAGGTAATTGTTCGGCTCGATCTCGAGCGCGGGTACTTTGCCGAGCGGATTGCGCTTCGGTATCTGACTGTCTTCGGGCCACGGATCCTCCGCAACCCAATCGCACGCGATCTTCTTCTCATGCACGAGCACGCGCACCTTGCGCACGTAGGGCGACGTCGGCGAACCGTACAGCTTGATCGTCATTTGTTTTCCTCCCACGTTTATCGAACGATTGTAGCGCCGTCGAAAGCAGATGTTGCGCGCTCACATCGACCGTGAGAAATTGACTTTCTTTTTTCATTCACTACTGCGCTGCACCGCCGCAGCAAAAAAACTCCGATGGCAGAAGCAAATGGATTGATCACGGTCTGGCTGCACGTTGCGCCCGAACGTGAGGAGGAATTGAACGACTGGTACAACTCCGAGCACCTGAAGCAGGTCGTCGCGCTGCCGGGATTCGTGCGCGCGCGGCGCTACAGCGTTGATGAGGCGCCGCTGAAGTACCTCGCGTGGTACGAGACCCTCGATGAGAACGTCGAGCCGGGTCCGGATTTTCAGCGCATCGTGGCGAACCCGACGCCGTGGTCGCAACGCATGCGCAAGCTCTACGGTGAGAATCGCGAGCGCATGAATTTCCGGCTCATGCGCGACGTGGGCCGAATTCCGGAGACCGATACGCCGTGGCTGTACATCGTCCACACCGACATCCCGGACGACATCGTCGGCGAATACAACGAGTGGTACGACAAGGAGCACCTGCCGCGGCTCGTCACCGTGCCCGGGGTGGTGCGCGCGCGGCGCTATACCGCCGTGTCCGGCACGCCGCGCTATCTCACCGCCTACGAGCTCACCGACCCGAACGCCTTCGAAAGCCCGGAAGGGCTCCAGGCGCGCAAGACGCCGTGGACGGCGAAGATGCGATCGCTGTTCCAGAACACGCGCCGGCGCATGTGCCGGTTGATCACCCCGGCGGTTACGCACCAACCGTAGGGTGCGTCGATGACGCACCGGCCGGTGCGCAACTTGCGCACCCTACGGTCCGTGGTCGATGACCTACCCTACGGTGGAACGAACGGTCGCTACGCCAGCCCCACGACCTCCGCGAGCGCGTCGACCTGCTCGCGATAGCGGCCCGTCGGATTGACCAGCAGATGCGTCGCGCCGGACGCGACGAGCGCTTCCAGTTTTTCCCGCACGTGCGCCGGCGTGCCGTAGATCTCCGTTTCGTCGGGGCCGGCGGGACGGCGGTACACGAGCTTGAACCAGCGGTCCATCTCGGCCCGTGCGACGTCGACGCGCTCGTCCACCGATAGAAACACGCGCTTCGAGATCGGGAACTTCGCAGGATCGCGGCCGAGCTTCTCGAGCTCTTCGCGAAGAATCTTCGCGGATTGGGCGAATTTCGCCGGGCTCGCCGCGCCCGCGCTGATCCATCCGTCGCCGAGGCTCGCCGCGCGGCGGACCGCATCGGGATGGTCGCCGCCCATCCAGATCGGCACGTGCGGCTTCTGCACCGGCTTGAGCACCGAGCCGGCGTCGTGCAGCCGGTAGATGCTGCCGTCGTAGTTGACCTTCGGCTGCGTCCAGACCGCCTTGACGATGTCGATACCTTCGCGCAACCGGCGCAACCGGTGCTCTACCGGGATCTGAAAATACTCGTAGTGGTGCTCCCGGCCGAGACCGAGGCCCAGGATCGCGCGGCCGCCGCTCACGTAATCGAGACTGGCGAACTGATGCGCCACGTGGCTCGGATTGTGCGAGGGCAGCACCACCACCGCGACGCCGAGCCGGATCCGCGTGGTGAACGCGGCCGCATACGTCAGGATCACGGCAGGGTCGAAGCAGAACGTTCTCGGTGACCCACAGGTCGCTGAAGCCCAGCGCTTCGGCGCGCTGCGCGACGTGCCGCACCGTCCCCATGTCAATCGGATCGGGTGAACGATGCGGCAGCGACATGCCGATGGGAATGCGATCCTTCAAGGCCATTTTCGTGTTCTCCGTTCGGGTGTGCCGGAAATGTTATATACACCTAATCACGTCCGGCGAAGTCGAGGCACTGCGATGAATATCTTCAAAGCCATGGCGGTAAGGAGCGTCGAGGAGGCGACGCGGTCGATTCCCGTGATCGACTTCGGCCCCGCCTTCCGGGGCGAACCCGGTGGGCTCGATGCGGTGGCGGCCCACGTGCGGCACGCGTGCGAGCACGTCGGCTTTTTCTACATCGCCGGGCACGGCGTGGCGCAGGAGGTCATCGACGCCGCGTTCGAGGCCTCGCGCGAGTTCCATGCGCTGCCGCTCGAAGACAAGATGCGGCTCAAGATCAACGAGAACAATATCGGCTACTTGCCGGTGAACCAGAGCATGCAGCGCGCGACGACGGTCCACAAGAACACGCGGCCCAACTACAACGACAGCTTCTTCATCAGCCACGACCGCGGCGCCGACCATCCGGACGTCATCGCAGGCAAGCCCCTGCGCGGACGCAACCAGTGGCCCGACGGCCACGCGCAGATGCGCGCCGCGATGGTGCGCTACTTCAAGGCGCTGGAGGGCGTCGGCGAGCGCATGCTGCCCGTGCTCGCCCGATCGCTCGACATGCCGGCCGACTACTTCGGTCCGTTCTTCGAGAACGAGGCGCACATCAACCTGCGCTTCCTGCACTACCCGCCGCAGGAGACGGACGACGCCGAGCAGTTCGGCCAGGCGCCGCACACCGATAATTCCTTCATCACGATCCTCGCGCGCGAGAAGGTGCCCGGTCTCGCGGTGCAGCTCCCGAGCGGCGAGTGGCTCCCGCCGCCCGTGATACCGGGGACGTTTCTCGTCAACCTCGGCAACATGATGAAGCGCTGGTCGAACGACCGCTTCCGCTCCACGCCGCACGGTGTGCTCAACGATTCCGGCGCCGACCGCTACTCGATCGCGTTCTTCTACAGTCCCAACCCGGCATCGCGCATCGAATGCCTGCCGAGCTGCACGGGCCCGGACAACCCGCCGCGGTATCCGCCGGCGCTCTACGGCGATCTCATCCTCGAGTTCTTCAACGCGAACTACTTTCACCGCCAGGGCTACAAGAAAGCGTCATGACACCGCTCCGGATTCCCGCCTGGGCGGGAATGACGGGCATGTCGCCGTTCATGGTTCGACAAGCTCACCACGAACGGTCGGCTATTTCGAGGATGGCGCACTAAATTACATGGCGGAGCAAGGCAATCCGCTGCTCGCGCTGAAGGAACGCGGCTTCCGCCGCTATTGGCTCGCGCTCGTCGCGCAGGTCATGGGCCAGCACATGTTCGCGTTCACGCTGGGCTGGCTCGCGTTCGAGATCACGGGATCGCAGGCGCAACTGGGGCTCATCTATCTCTGCGGGTTCGTGCCCCAGTTCGCCCTGACGCTGCTGGGCGGGGTGCTGGCCGATCGCGTCGACGCACGTAAGCTGATCCGCTTCGCGCAGGCGAACACCGCCCTTGCGATGATCATGATCGGCACGGCAGCGATGCTGGGCGTGGCAGAGCTCTGGCATCTCGCGCTGGCCTCGTTTCTGTTCGGCCTGTCCGGCGCGATCGACGAGCCCGCGCGGGCCTCGTTCTTCCCGCGCCTGCTGCCGCGCCCGCTGCTGCGTTCGGCGGTGCCGCTCATCTCGATGGCGTTCGGCAGCAGCCGCGTGATCGCACCTTCGATCGCGGGATTTCTGATTGCCGCGGCGGGCGCGCCGGTCACGTTCCTGATCTCCGCGGCGTCGGTCAGCACCATGATCGCGATGCTCTCCTTCGTTCGACCCGAGCCGCGCGCCGCGCCTTCTCACGGCAGCCTGCTCGGCAACTTCGCCGACAGCGTCCGGTACATACGGGCGAACGAAGCGTTCGCGCAGGCGATCGTCGCGGCGCTGCTCGCCGCGACGCTCATCTGGGGCTACATCCATATGCTGCCGGTGTTCGCGAAGGACGTGCTGGGCGTCGATGCACGCGGACTCGGCATCCTCACGTCCGCCGGCGGTGTGGGCACTCTGACCGGCTTTCTGACGTTCGCCTGGCTGCAGACGCGCCTCACGCCGCGCGGTGTGCTCGTTACGGCGCTCACGGTTTACAGCTTCGCGCTGATCGTCCTCGCGTTCAGCACGTGGTACTGGCTTTCGTTCGCCGCGATCCTCTTCGCCGGCCTGTGCCACGCGTATTTCCTCACGTGCGTGCAGGTGATGCTGCAAACGCTGGTGGACGACCATTTCCGCGGTCGGGTGATGGGCGTCTTCACGCTGGTGTGGAGCCTCATGTACCTGGGCGGATTCGTGCTCAATGCCGCCGGTGCGCTGGTCGGGCCGCAGCTCGCGCTCGCGGGTGCCGCATCGATCGTGCTCGCGTACGTGTGGCTGTCGCTGGTACGCGCGACGGCGCTGAAAACGCTCGTGCTGGCGCCGAAACCCGGCTGAAGCGTCGAGACGCGCAGCGAGCGCTGTTAGTATCGCTGCGCCATGACCCTCCGCCAGCTCCGCGCCCTCCAGGAAGTCGTCAAACAGGGCCTCAGCATCTCCGCCGCAGCCGCGGCGCTGCACACGTCGCAACCGGGCGTGAGCCGGCAGATTCTCGAGCTCGAGCAGGAGCTCGGCGTGAGCATTTTCGTGCGCAAACGCGGCCGGCTCGTTTCGATCACCGAGGCCGGAGAAGCGTTGCTCGCGGTCGCCGACCGGATGTTGAGCGACGCCGCGAGCCTGCGCACCATCGCGAGCGACTACAGCAGCAAGGACACGGGCCAGCTCTCGATCGCCACCACGCACACGCACGCGTGCTACACGCTGCCGCGTGTGATCCAGCAATTCTCCGCCGCGTTCCCACGCGTGCAGTTGAGCCTGCGCGAAGGCACGCCTTCGCAATGCTGCGAGATCCTCGCCGCGGGCGGCGCCGATATCGCGATCGTCACGCAGACCTCGGAAGTCTTCGAGAGCCTGGCGACGCTGCCTGCTTACCGGCTCCCGCGCTGCCTCGTGGTGCCGCTCGGACATCCGCTGCTCGCGGAGCGGAAGCTCACGCTGGAGAAGATCGCGCGCTTTCCCCTCATCACGTACGACAGCACGTTCAGCAGCCGCCGCAGCGTCGATCGCGCGTTTGCCGCGCGCGGCCTGACGCCGAACATCGTCCTGAGGGCGATCGATGCCGACGTGAGCAAGAAATACGTCGCGCTGGGGCTCGGTGTCGCGGTACTGCCGACGATCGCCTATGACGCGACGCTCGATCCGTCGCTGCGCGCGCTCGATGTCGATCACCTCTTCGACCAGGGCCTCGTGAACGTGTGCCTGCGCAAGGGCGGCTACATCCGCGAGTTCGTCTACGCGTTCATCACGATGTTCGCCCCGCACCTCACGCGGCGCCTCGTCCTGCGCAGCCTGAGCGCGGATGCGGCCGCGACGCCGCCGGTCCACGACCTGCCGGCCGCACCGCATTACCGCGGCGCATAGGCCCATTCGAAAGCGTTCTTGGAGCGCCGGGCGCCGCATCTCCTATCATCGACGGTCGCGTCCGGCCACGAAGAACGGGCCTCCGAGGAGAACCCATGCGCATCAAAAAGTCCGCGGCGCCGATCGGCGCCGAAATATTCGACATCGACCTGTCCAAGGGACTGGACGACTCGACGTACGAAGCCGCCGCGAACGCGCTGCATGAAAACGAGGTCGTCGTCTTCCGCGGCCAGAAGCTCACCGCCCCGCAGCAGATCGCGTTCAGCCGCCGCTTCGGCGATCTCGACGTCAACGTCCGCTCGGAATTCAACAAGGACGGCCATCCCGAGGTCCTGGTCCTCTCGAATATCCAGAAAGACGGCAAACCGATCGGCGTGGTGGATGCCGGCCGCTACTGGCACACCGATCTCTGCTATCTGAAGCGCCCCGCACGGGCCACCGTGCTGCACGCGCTGGAAGTGCCGATGAACGGCGACGAGCCGCTCGGCGACACGCTCTTCTCCAGCATGACCTGCGCGTACGAGGCGCTGCCCGAAGCCACGAAGCGGCGCGTCGAAGGCCTGAAGGCGGTGCACAGCTACCGCTACACCTACGAGCAGAAAGCCAGGGACTTCAAGCTGCGGCCGAACCTCGTCGAGCGCGGAACCGACTGGCTGCCGCCGGATGTCGTCCATGACGTCGTGCGGCGCCACCCGGTCACCGGCAAAAAATGTCTGTACGTCAATGAAGGCTACACGACGCGCATCGTCGGTCTGCCGAAAGCCGAAAGCGATGCGCTGCTCGCGGAGCTCAAGGCTCACGCGGTGCAGCCGCAGTTCCAGTACACGCACAAATGGCAGGTCGGCGACCTCCTGATGTGGGACAACTGCGCGGTGCAGCACAAGGCGGTGCCGAACTACGCGCTGCCGCAGCGCCGGCTGATCGAGCGCACCACGGTGCTCGGACCGGCCGAGATCGGGGTGCTCGCGAGCGCGGTGGAAAGCGCATGAAGCGCGCTGCGCTCAGCGGTGCATTGGCTGGTGCGCTACTGGCGCACCCTACAGTCAGTGTCGCGCAGCAGTATCCGACCAAGCCCGTGCGCATCGTCGTGCCCTTCGCGGCGGGCGGCGGCACCGACAGCCTCGCGCGGTTGCTCGGACAGAAGCTGCACGAAGGTCTCGGCCAGTCCATGGTCGTGGACAATCGGCCCGGCGCGGGCGGCACCATCGGCACCGAGATCGTCGCGAGAGCCGTGCCCGATGGTCACACGCTCGTCATGGTCAACGCCGGCCACGTCATCAACCCGCACTTGTACAAGACGCTCACCTACGACACGGTGAAGAGCTTCGCGCCGGTCGCGCTCGTCGGCACCGCGTCGTACGTACTGGTCGTCCATCCTTCGGTGCCCGCGAAATCGGTGAAGGATCTGATCGCGCTCGCGAAGTCGCGCAAGGACCTCACGTTCGCCTCCTCCGGCAATGCGAGCACCACGCATCTCGCCGCCGAGCTCTTCAACAACATGGCCGGAACGAAGATGACGCACGTGCCGTACAAAGGCGGCGGCCCGGCGAATACTGCGCTCGTTTCGGGCGAGGTCACGTGTTACTTCGGCAGCATCGGCGGCTCGCTCCCGCACATCCGGTCGGGACGGCTGCGCACGATCGCGGTCACGGGCAGCAAGCGTTCGTCCGCACTTCCCGAGATTCCCACGATCGCGGAAGCGGGGCTTCGCGGCTACGACATCACCGGCTGGTTCGGCCTGCTCGCGCCGGCCGGCACGCCGCAGGAAGTCGTCGCGACGCTCAACCGCGAGATGAACAAGGCGCTGCAACAGCCCGACGTGAAGAAGCGCCTGCTCGAAGCCGAAGGCGCCGATCCCGCCAGCGGGTCCGCCGCCGATTTCGGTAAGTTCATCGCCGCGGAGCTTCGGAAGTACGGCGAGGTCGTCCGGGCCTCCGGCGCGCGGCTGGAATAACGCGCATGCGACTCGCGATGTACAAGCCGGCGCGCAACGTCGCGAGCGATTGGCGTATCGGCGCGGCCGTGGACGGTCTCATGCTCGATCTGCAAGCCGCGGCGGGCGCGTACGCGCTGGAGCGCTCAGCGACGCGCGTCGACGTGCCTGCAAACATCCTCGAGCTCCTGCGCGGCGGGGACGAGGCGATGGACGCTGTGCGGCGCGTCCACGCGTGGGCGGTCGCTCACCGTGCGACCGGCAACGGCGCAGTCCTCTTCCGCTCGCTGGATGAATGCCTGCTCGATGCGCCGCTGCGTCCGGGGAAGCTCATCACCCTGGCGCGCAATTATCACGAGCACGTCGCCGAGCATGGCCTCAAACACACGGGCAAGGTGCCGTCGGCGTCGATCAAGGCCTCCTCGTCACTGACCGGACCGTACGACGACATCACGAAGCCCGCGGTGGAGGGTGAGCTCGATTACGAGACCGAGCTCGCTTTCGTGATCGGCCGACGCTGCAAGAACGTCCCGCAGGCGCGCGCCTACGAGGTGATCGCCGGGTACACCGTGTTGTGCGACATCGTCGCGCGGCAGGTGCTGAAGATCGAGCGCGCCGCCGGCAACCAGTTCCTGGGAAAAATGTTCGACTCGTTCGGACCGCTGGGACCGTGGCTCGTCACGGCGGACGAAGTCGCGGACCCGATGAACCTGACGATCACCACGCGCGTGAACGGCGAAGTGCGCCAGCACAGCAACACCGGCAAGATGATCTGGAATATTCCGCAGCTCGTCGCCTATTTCTCGCAGGCGACGCTCGAGCCCGGCGACATCATCTCGACGGGCACGCCGGCTGGAGTCGCCGCGGGACGCAAGCCGCACGAGACGCCGTGGTACCTGCACCCCGGCGATGTGATCGAGTGCGAGGTCGAACGTGTTGGTGTCCTGCGCAGTCGCATCGTCGAGGACAACGCCAAAGCATCGAGCTGGGATTGGGTGGCATGACAATGCAAAAAAGTTTCTTCTCGGTTCTGGCGTGCGCCGGAATGGTCCTCCTCGTGAATGCCTCTCATGCGCAGAACGGCGCAGTACAGTTTCCGACTCGAGCGATCCGCATGATCGTGCCGTTCCCGCCT
>DASPNJ010000116.1:0-58263 GCA_035626595.1 Burkholderiales bacterium | reverse complement strand
CCGACAACTCGGCGATCCTCGAGGGCCGCGAGGCGAGCCGTTTTTATCCCTCGGAGAGTTCAGTCTATCGAAAGCATTCCGGGCTCACGCACACCGTAATCAAGTGCGAGACGCACAACCATCCGACCGCGATCTCGCCGTTCCCGGGCGCGGCCACCGGCTCCGGCGGCGAGATCCGCGACGAGGGTGCGACCGGGCGCGGTGCCAAGCCGAAGGCGGGGCTGACCGGGTTTTCCGTCTCGCATCTTCGGATCCCGGGGTTCGAGCAGCCTTGGGAGCGCGATGGCATCGGCGCACCGGCGCGCATCGCGACACCGCTCCAGATCATGATCGACGGCCCGATCGGCGGCGCTGCGTTCAATAATGAATTCGGGCGGCCGAACCTCGCCGGCTACTTCCGCACGTTCGAGCAGCGCGTCGGGGGCGAAGTGCGCGGCTACCACAAGCCGATCATGATCGCGGGCGGCGTCGGCAACATCGCCGCGACGCAGACGTCCAAGGCGCCGCTCCCCGAAGGGGCCCTGATGATCCAGCTCGGCGGCCCCGGAATGCTGATCGGACTGGGCGGCGGCGCGGCGTCGAGCATGGATACGGGCACCAATCAAGAAGATCTCGATTTCGATTCGGTGCAGCGCGGCAACGCGGAGATCGAGCGACGGGCACAGGAGGTGATCGACCGCTGCTGGGAGCTCGGGGCCGCGAATCCCATCCTGTCCATACACGACGTGGGCGCGGGCGGACTCTCCAACGCCTTGCCGGAGCTCGTGCATTCGGCGGGCAGGGGCGGGCGCTTCGAGCTGCGCGCGATTCCCAACGAAGAGCCGGGCATGTCGCCGATGCAGATCTGGTGCAACGAAGCCCAGGAGCGTTATGTCGTGGCGATCGCGCCGGGCGACCTGCCGGTGTTCAGCGCCATCTGCGCGCGCGAGCGCTGCCCGTTCGCGGTGCTCGGGGAGGCGAGCGCGGACGGCAGGCTCACGGTCGCCGACTCGCATTTCGGCAACAAACCGGTGGATATGGAGCTCGCGGTGCTCCTGGGCAAGCCGCCGCGGATGCGCCGCGAAGTCGGACACGTGGTGCGCGAGCTGCCGCCGTTCGACCTCTCGGGAATCGATTTGCGGGAGGCGGCGCTGCGGGTGCTCCGTCTTCCGGCGGTCGCGGACAAGACCTTTCTCGTTTCGATCGGTGACCGCACGGTCGGGGCTTTAAGCGCGCGCGATCAGATGGTCGGGCCGTGGCAGGTGCCGGTCGCCGATGTCGCGGTCACGGTGATGGGCTATCGCACCTACCGCGGGGAAGCGTTCGCAATGGGCGAACGCACGCCGCTCGCGCTGATCGAGCCGGCGGCATCCGGCCGGATGGCCCTCGGCGAAGCGCTGACGAACATCGCGGCCGCGCCGATCGCCGCGCTCGCCGACGTGAAGCTCTCGGCGAACTGGATGGCTGCGGCCGGCCATCCGGGTGAGGATGCGGCGCTCTACGACACCGTGCGCGCGGTTACGCTCGATCTGTGTCCGGCGCTCGGCGTGAGCATTCCCGTCGGCAAGGATTCGCTCTCGATGAAGACGACGTGGTCCGACGCGGCTGGCCGGCGCGAAGTGACCGCGCCGGTCTCGCTGATCGTCTCCGCCTTTGCGCCGGTTCTCGACGTGCGCGCGACGCTCACGCCGCAGCTCCGCGCCGATTGCGGCGACTCGCTGCTGCTGCTGGTCGATCTCGGCGGCGGCAAGTGCCGCCTCGGCGGGTCGGCGCTGGCGCAGGTGTATTCGGCGCTTGGCAACGAAGCGCCGGATCTCGACGACGCATTGCTGCTGCGCAATTTCTTCGAGCTCGTCCAGCGCCTCAATCGCGATGGAAAAATCCTCGCCTATCACGACCGTGCCGACGGGGGCCTCTTCGCGACGTTGTGCGAGATGATGTTCGCGGGCCGTACCGGCATCTCGCTCGAAGGCGAGCTCGCGCTCTCCGCGAGCGATGCCGCACGCACGCTCGCGGTGCTGTTCAACGAAGAGCTGGGCGCGGTGCTGCAGGTGCGCGCGAGCGACCTGGATGCCGTGCGTGCGATTTGCCACGAGCTCGGTCTCGGCGCGTTTACGCACGTCATCGGGCGTCCGAACGGCGAGGACCGGCTGCGTATCGTCGCGGACGGGCGGGAGGTCTACTCGGCGCCGCGCATCGAGCTTCGGCGCGCGTGGTCGGAAACCACGTACCACATGCAGCGGCTGCGCGACCATCCTGAATGCGCGCAGCAGGAGTACGACCGCATCCTCGATGCGGCCGATCCGGGACTGCACGCGAAGCTCACGTTCGATCCCGCGGAGGACGTGAGCGCGGCTTTCATCAACACCGGCGCGCGGCCGCAGGTCGCGATCCTGCGCGAGCAGGGGGTGAACGGGCAGATCGAAATGGCCGCGGCCTTCGACCGCGCCGGCTTCGCCGCGGTCGACGTTCACATGAGCGACATCATCGAAGGTCGAACCGCACTCGCCGGTTTCGCCGGATTCGCCGCGTGCGGCGGATTTTCCTACGGCGACGTGCTCGGCGCGGGCGAGGGCTGGGCGAAGTCGATTCTGTTCAACGCGCGCGCGCGCGACGAGTTCGAGGCCTTCTTCCGCCGGGGCGACACGTTTTCGCTCGGGGTGTGCAACGGCTGCCAGATGATGAGCAACCTGCGCGAGCTCGTTCCCGGCGCCGCACACTGGCCGCACTTCGTGCGCAACAAGTCGGAGCAGTTCGAGGCGCGGGTAGCGATGCTTGAGGTGCTGGCCTCGCCGTCGATCTTTCTCGACGGCATGGCCGGCAGCCGCATGCCGATCGCGGTCGCGCACGGCGAAGGCTACGCGGAGTTCGCGTCGGCCGAAGCGCTCGAGCGCGCGCGACCGCTCGTCGCGCTGCGCTTCATCGATAACTACGGCCGTCCGACCGAGTACTACCCGTACAACCCGAACGGCTCACCGGAAGGGATCACGAGTCTGACCACGCCGGACGGACGACACACGATCGTCATGCCGCATCCGGAGCGCGTGTTCAGGACCGTCAATTACTCGTGGCATCCGGACGGCTGGGGCGAGGACGGCCCGTGGATGCGGCTTTTCCGTAACGCCCGCCGGTTTATAGGATGAAAAAAAGCGCGGCGGCTGCCGCGCTAGGCGATTTTTTGCGCCACGAGGCGCGCCTCGTGGCGCGTCGTAGGTTTTATTCGATCTTGGCTTTCGAGCGCAGGTCGGCGACGGCTTTCTGCACGACCTGGTTCTGGACGAGCTGCTGAAGCTGCTGCTTCGCTTCGTCGAACGTCGGGATCTTGGTGGCGCGCTCGTCTTCGACGCGGATCACGTGGAAGCCGAAATCGGTGCGCACCGGCGCATCCGTCATCTGACCCTTCTTGAGCGTGCGCACCGCGTCCGCAAACGGCTTCACGTAGTTCTCGGCGGGCGCCCAGTCGAGATCGCCGCCGCGACCCTTCGAGCCGGGATCCCGCGAATGCTCGGCGGCGAGCTTCTCGAAGCTGCCGCCCTTGCGGATCTGCGCGATGATGTTCTTCGCGTCGTCTTCTTTCTCGACGAGGATATGGCGCACGCGGTATTCACGCGCCGGCAGCTCGGGCTTGAGCCGCTCGTATTCTTTCTTGAGCATGTCCTCGGTCACGGGGTGTTTTTTGAGGAAGTCCTCGAAATACGCGTTCACGAGGATCGACTGGCGGTCGAGCTCGAGCCGAGCGGCGACGTGCGGCTGCTTGTTGAGTCCCAGCTTGAGCGCCTCCTGCGCGACGACCTCCTGGTTGATGAGCGCCTCGCGAATGCCTTTGCGCGCTTCGGGCGTGTCCTGCTGGCCCTGCGACATCCGGGACTTGATCGCCGCATCGAGCCGGTACTGCGGAATATTCGCGCCGTTCACTTTTGCGACCGGACCGGCCGTCTGTGCCGCGGCGGCGGGGCCGGCGGTAATGGCCGCGGCGATCATGAGCATGCGGATCCTGAATCCTGCTTTCATTTCGTATCCTTGTGTGTGAAATCGGTTACTGCTTCCCCGGGTGCGTAGGCGCTGATCGCCAGCATGTGGATCTCGCGGCGCATCAGCGCGCCCAGGGCGTCATAAATCATGCGGTGGCGCGCCACCAGCGGTTTACCTGCGAAGGCGGGCGACACGATATGCACGCGGTAGTGCCCGCCGCCGCCTTTCGCGCCTTCGTGTCCGGCGTGGAGCGCCGATTCGTCCTCTACCGACAGCGATTCGGGCGCGAGCGACGCAAGCTTCTCGCGTATGAGATCGGCGACGTTCAAGCGCTCTCGTTCTTGTCCTGCACGTACTTGCCGAGCATGAGCGCCTGCAACACGACGAATGCGAGCATGAGGCCGATGCCGCCGAACAGCTTGAAGTTCACCCACGCGTCCAGCGAGAAGTTGTAGGCAACGTAGAGGTTCAGGACACCCATCAGCGCGAAAAAGCCCACCCAGCTCGCGAGAACGCGTCCCCACACTTCGTCCGGCAGCGTCACCTGGTGCTGCATCATCGCGCGGATCAGATTTTTCTTGAACGCCACGGCGGCGACCGTGAGCACGCCGCCGAACAGCCAGTACAGCACCGTCGGCTTCCATTTGATGAACGTGTCATCCTTGAGCAGCAGCGTCGCGCCGCCGAAGATGGTGATCACGCCCAGGCTCACCCAGAGCATGTTGTCGACCTTGCGGTGCCGCAGCCACACCCAAGCGATCTGCCCAAACGTCGCGGCGATCGCGACGGCGGTTGCGACATAGATGCCGTAGATTTTGAAGGCCGCGAAGAAAAGGACGACCGGGAAAATGTCGAAGAGCATCTTCATGAGCGGAATTATCCCGGTTTGCCGCGCGAGCGTCCACGGAAGGAACGCCGCAAGGCCTTATTTTTTCTCGAATTTAAGCGAGGCGGAGTTGATGCAGTAGCGCAGGCCCGTCGGCTGCGGACCGTCCTCGAACACGTGTCCGAGATGCGCGCCGCAGCGGCTGCATAGCGCTTCGGTGCGCTGCATCAAGTGGCTGTTGTCTGCCTCGGTCGCGACGTTCTCGCGCACCGCCGGTTGCCAAAAGCTCGGCCAGCCGGTGCCGGAATCGAATTTCTCATCCGAGCGGAAGAGCTCCGCGTCACAGCAGATGCAGCGGTAAACGCCCTTCTCGTGGTTGTCCCAGTAGGCGCCGGTGAACGCGCGCTCCGTGCCTTTCTTGCGCGCCACTTCGAATTGCTCCGGCGTGAGCTGCTTGCGCCATTCGGCGTCGGGTTTCGTAATCTTCTCGGCCATGTGATCTCCTCGGGCGGACGGCGCCCGTGCAACGAAACGGCGAGTCGACGACCCACCGACCACAGTCTTCGACTACAGCACCTTGCCCGGGTTCATCAGGCCGCGCGGATCGAGCGCGCGCTTGATCGTGCGCATGAGGTCGAGCTCCGTATCGCTCTTGTAGCGCTGGAGCTCGGCCACTTTGGCGAGGCCGATGCCGTGCTCGGCGCTGAAGCTGCCGCCATAGCGCTGGACGATGTCGTAGATCAGGTCCGTGACGTCGTGCGCTTCGCGCGCCGCCGGATCGCTCCGGGCGCGGCCCGGGATGAAGGCGTTGTAGTGCAGGTTGCCGTCACCCAGATGACCGAAGCAGATCAGCTCGGCACCGGGGAATCGCTGCTCCAGAATGGGCCCGGCCTCACGAATGAACCCTGGAATGGCGCTGACCGCCACCGAAATGTCGTGACGGTACAGCATGCCCGCTTCGCCCCGCGCCGCCTCGGGAATCGATTCGCGGATGCGCCACAGCGCCTCGGCCTGCGCGCCGCTCTCGGCGATGGTGGCATCGAGCACGAGCCCACCCTCCATCGCGCCTTCGAGCGCGCGTTCGAGCTCCTGCCGGACGGCGTCGCCGCTGCGCGAATCGGCGATCTCCGTCAGCACGTACCACGCATGCGCACCCGGCAGCGGATCGCGCGTGCCCGGGATGTGCCGCAGCACGAGATCGAGGCAGTTGCGCGAGATGAGCTCGAACGCGTTGATGCGCTCGCCGCAGTGGCCCCGCAGGAGTGCGAGGAGCTCGAGCGCGGTTTCGGGGTTCTTGACTGCCAGCCATGCCGTAGCCGACGCGCTCGGCTTCGGAAAAAGCTTCAGCACCGCGGCGGTGATGATGCCCAGCGTGCCCTCGGCGCCGACGAAAAGCTGTTTCAGGTCGTAGCCGGTGTTGTCCTTGCGCAGCCCGCGCAGCCCGTCCCAGATGCGACCGTCCGGCAGCACCACTTCGAGCCCGAGCACGAGGTCGCGTGTATTGCCGTAGCGAAGCACGTTCACCCCACCGGCGTTCGTCGAGATGTTGCCCCCGATCATGCAGCTCCCCTGGCCGCCGAGGCTCAAGGGGAACAGCCGCTCGATTTCGGCGGCTGCGCTCTGGATCGTCTCCAGTACGACGCCCGCTTCGACGGTCATCGTGTTGTTCAGGGGATCGACCTCGCGGATGCGGTTCATACGCGCGAGCGACAGCACGATCTCGCCGCGGCCTGCGCGCGGCACCGACGCCATGCACATGCCGGTGTTGCCGCCCTGCGGCACGATCCCCGTGCCTGTCTCCGAGCAAAGCTTGACGACGGCGGCGACCTGCTCAGCCGTCGCGGGACGCACGACCGCCGGCGTCGTGCCTTCGTAGATGCCGCGCCAGTCTTTGACGTAAGGCTCGACATCGTGCGCGCTCGTGAGGACATTCTGCCCTCTTACAACCGCGCGCAGGCGTTCGATCAGCTCATTCATCGTCGCGTCATTTCAGAAAAAACAGGCCGGCGTCTTGTGGATGCCGGCCTGCGGGGCGAACCGCGTCGGGTAGACGCGGGTTCAAACCAGGAAAGGAGGTAACGGAGGGAAACCTCGGTTTCCCTCTGTTCGTTTACCGGCGCTCGCGCGAGCGACTGGCCGCAGCTTCATGCGGCCAGAAGCTCGCGGAGGACGTAGGGCAGGATGCCGCCGTGCTGGTAGTAATCCACCTCGATCGGGGTGTCGATGCGCAGCCGCAGCGGCACCTCTTCGCGCTTGCCGTCCTTGCGCGTGACGACCATCGTCACGTCCTGCATCGGTGTGATGCCCTTTTCGATGCCGAAGATGTCGACCGTTTCCGAGCCGTCGAGCTTGAGCGACTGCGCGGTTACGCCCTCCTTGAACTGCAGCGGCAGCACGCCCATGAACACGAGGTTCGCCCGGTGAATGCGCTCGAAGTTGCGCACGATCACGGCTTTGACGCCGAGGAGCTGCGGACCCTTGGCCGCCCAGTCGCGCGAAGAGCCCTGTCCGTACTCGTCGCCGCCGAACACGACCGACGGTACGCCGTCACGCTTGTAGCGCATCGCGGCTTCGTAGATGGAAACCTGCTCCCCGGACGGCTGATGGAGGGTTATTCCGCCTTCGGTGCCCGGCAGCATCAGGTTCTTGATGCGCACGTTGGCGAAGGTGCCGCGCATCATGACCTCGTGATTGCCGCGGCGCGCGCCGTAGGTATTAAAGTCGCTGACGGCGACGCCGTGTTCCTGGAGGTACTTGCCCGCCGGTGAGCTCGGGCGGATGCCGCCGGCCGGGCTGATGTGGTCAGTCGTGATCGAATCGCCGAAGATGCCGAGGATGCGCGCACCGCGCACGTCGGAGACTTTGCCCGGCTGCATGCCGAAACCGTCGAAGTACGGCGGCAGGCGGACGTACGTCGATTCGGGTCGCCATTTGTACACGGCGCCGACCGCCGCCGGGATCTCGTCCCACAGCGGGTTGCCTTCCTTGAACGCCGAGAACACCTTCTTGAACATCTCCGGGTCGGTCGCGTACTTCATCACCGCCGCGACTTCTTCCTGGGTCGGCCAGATGTCGCGCAGGTACACCGGCTCGCCGCCTTTACCTTTGCCGATCGGATCCTTCGACATGTCGATGTTCACGGTGCCCGCAAGACCGAACGCGACCACGAGCGGCGGGCTCATCAGGAAATTCGCGCGAATCGCCTGGTGGATGCGTGCTTCGAAGTTCCGGTTACCCGACAGCACCGCAGCGCCGACGACGTCGTTCTTGGTGACGGCGTCCTCGATCTGCGGGTCGAGCGGTCCGGAGTTGCCGATACACGTGGTGCAGCCGTAGCCGGAGACGTAATAGCCGAGCTGTTCCAGGTACGGCAGCAGGCCGGCGTTGCGCAGGTACTCGGTGACCGCGAGCGAGCCCGGTCCGAGCGAGGTCTTCACGCGCGGCGGGACCTTGAGTCCTTTGTCGAGCGCTTTTTTCGCGAGCAGCCCGGCGCCGAGCAGCACGCCCGGGTTCGAGGTATTCGTGCACGAGGTGATCGCGGAGATGAGCACGTCGCCGTGACCGACGTCGATGCCGGCTTTGTCCGTCGGCGAGCGCTGCCCCAGCTCGTTCGCCTTGCCGTAACCGCCGTCGACGAACGGTTTGGCCATGAGCTCCTGGAACTTGGATTTCAGATTCGGCAGATCGATGCGGTCGTGCGGACGGCGCGGACCGGACACGGCGGGCTTGACCGTGGAGAGATCGAGCTCGACCACTTCGCTGTAATCGATCTCGCCTTTCTTCGGCATGCCGTACATGCCCTGTGCCTGGTAATACGCCTTCACCATCGGCACGAGGTGCCCGCGGCCGGTCATCGTCAGGAACTCGCACGAGATGTCATCGACCGGGAAGAAGCCGCAGGTCGCGCCGTACTCCGGCGACATGTTGCCGATCGTCGCGCGGTCGGGCAGCGGCAGCGAAGCCGCCCCGTCACCAAAGTATTCGACGAACTTGCCGACGACTCTTTTCTGCCGCAGCAACTCCGTGATCGCGAGCACGAGATCGGTCGCGGTCACGCCGGCCGTGACGCGGCCGGTCATGTGCACGCCGACCACGTCGGGCTCGAGAAAGTACATCGGCTGGCCGAGCATCGCGGCTTCGGCTTCGATGCCGCCTACGCCCCAGCCCAGCACGCCGAGGCCGTTCACCATGGTCGTGTGCGAGTCGATGCCGACCAGGCTGTCGGGATAGCACATGTCGTCCTTGGTCCAGACGACGCGCGAGATGTATTCGAGATTGATCTGGTGGCAGATGCCGTTGCCGGGCGGGATGATCTCGAAGGTCTTGAACGCCTGTGCGCTCCACTTCAGAAACTCGTAGCGCTCCCGGTTGCGCGCGAACTCGACTTCCATGTTCTTGCGCAGCGCATCGGGCGAGCCGTAGTGATCGATCTGGACCGAATGGTCCATGATGAGGTGCGCGGGACACAACGGCTCGATCAACTCGGGATCGCGGCCCTGCGCTTTCGTCGCTTCGCGCAGGGCGGCAAAGTCGACCACGAGCGGCACGCCCGTCATGTCCTGCAGCAGCACGCGCGCGACGACCAGCGGCACTTCGTCGGTGCGCTTGGCCGCGGGTTTCCATCCGGCGAGACCGCGCAGATGCGCTTCGGTAATCTTCTTGCCGTCGTAATTGCGCAGCGCCGACTCGAGCACGACGCGCAGGCTCCGCGGCAGACGCGAGATCTTGCCGAGGCCGGCCTTTTCGAGCGCGGGCAGCGAGTAGTAGCGACCGGTCTTGTCGCTGCCGTCGTTGTATCGGAACTGCTGCAGGGAATCGAAGAGGTTGTGACTCATTGATTTCTCTATGAGAAGGACTGCGCGGGGGAAGCCTGCGAAAATAGCGGATAGCTCGTCGCAGTGTCAAGCAAGCGCCGCATCGAACGCGCCGTGTCGCGATGGGATATTTCGGTAACATGGCGGCCAACAAGAAGGGAGGGGAATTCTCTGAAGGCCGATCGAATCATCTTCGTTGGCATACTCGTGCTCGCGGGTCTTTATACGTACGCGACCGAGCAACTGCCGAGCCTCGAGATCGGCGATCCGCTCGGGCCGAAAGCCTTTCCGCGATTGCTCACGATCTGCCTCGTCATCACCGCGTTCGTGCTGCTCGCGGAGATCGTGCGCAGTCGTAAGCGAGAACCGCGCAAGACGGAAAAACCAGGACCGCAGCAGGGGCCCAGCGCCTACCTGGTCGTGGCCGGTGTGGTGGTCTGGACGTTCCTGTACTTTCTCGTGTTCGAGAAGCTCGGCTTCGTGATCGCGACGACGATTTATCTCTTCGCGCTCACCTCGTACTTCAACTACGGCAGGTGGATCACGAACGCGGTCACGTCGGTGCTGTTCTGCACCGGCGGCTATTTCATGTTCCAGGTGCTCGGCGTGAACCTCGCGCGCGGCATACTGCCTTTCTGAGGAGCCGGCCTTGGAGACCCTGCAGCACATTCTGAACGGCTTCGCCGTGTGTCTTCAGCCGATCAACCTCTGGTACACGTTCCTCGGCGTGTTCCTCGGCACCATCGTCGGCGTGCTGCCGGGCATCGGTCCATCGGCGAGCATGGCGCTGCTTATACCGGTGACCTTCGGAATGAATCCGACCTCGGCGCTCATCATGATGGCCGGGATCTATTACGGCACGAAATACGGCGGCTCGACGACGTCGATCCTGATACGCACGCCGGGCGAGGCCGCGTCGGTCATGACTTCGATCGACGGCTACGAGATGGCCAAGAACGGGCGGGCAGGGGCCGCGCTCGCCGTGTCCGCGATCGGCTCGTTCATCGCAGGCACGATCGGTGTCATCGCGCTCACGCTGTTTGCGATCCCGCTCACGTCGATGGCGCTCAAGTTCGGCCCGGCCGAGTACTTCACGCTGATGCTGTTCGCGATGACCGCGGTGGCCTCGCTTGCGGGATCCTCGCCCGGAAAGGGCATGCTCTCCGCGATCCTGGGACTCATGATCGCCACGATCGGCATCGATCTGCAGAGCGGCCAGCCGCGCTACACGATGGGCGTGCCGGAATTCCAGGACGGCGTCGGTTTCGTGGTCGTGGTCGTCGGCTTGTTCGCGGTTGCGGAGGTGTTCCGCGGCATGGAGCAGATCCACCACGGCACCGCGCCGCAGATGATCAAGATCAAGGGCAAGCTCTGGCTCACGCGCGAGGAATGGCAGCGCTCGATCGGCCCGATCTGGCGCGGCGGCATCATCGGCTTCATCATCGGCGTGCTTCCGGGGGCGGGCGGCACGATCGCCTCGATCCTCGCTTACACGACCGAGAAGCGGCTGTCGAAGCACCCTCAAGAATTCGGACACGGCGCGATCGAAGGCGTAGCCGGTCCCGAGGCCGCGAACAACTCCGATACGGCCGGCGCGATGGTGCCGCTGCTCACGCTTGGCGTGCCGGGTGGCGGCGCGACCGCCGTGCTGCTGGGCGCGTTCATCATGTACGGGATACAGCCGGGACCGCTGCTCTTCCAGAACCGGCCGGATCTCGTATGGGGCCTGATCGACAGCATGTATGTCGGGAACGTCATGCTGCTCATACTGAACCTCCCGCTGATCGGGATTTTCGTGCGGCTGCTGTACATTCCGACGGGAATTCTCTACCCGCTGATCATCGCCATCTCGGTCATCGGGGCGTATGCGATCAACGGCAGCATGATGGACCTGTATCTCATTCTGTTCTTCGGCGTCCTCGGTTATCTGTTCGAAAAAGTGGATATCCCGGTGGCGCCGCTCGTGCTCTCGCTCGTGCTCGGCGGCATCATGGAGCAGTCGTTCAGGCAGGCGATGACCATATCCGGCGGGAATCCGAAAATTTTCGTCGGCAGCGCGATCACGATCACCCTGGTCGTGCTCTCGGTGATCTCGATCGCGACGCCTTTCATCCTCTCGCGCTTCAAGGCTTTCAAGGGCGCCACCCCCGCGGAAGCCGATTGAGCGGTTCCAGCAGGTAGATCATGCATCGCGTAACACTGATTCCCGGCGACGGTATCGGCCCGGAAGTAACGGCCGCGGCGCGCGCGGTCGTCGAAGCCTCGGGCGCCGCCATCGAGTTCGAGCCCGTTCTATCGGGACAGGAAGCGGAAAAACAGCTCGGCACCCCGCTGCCTGCCGCCGTATTCGAATCGATCGAGCGCAACTGCGTCGTGATGAAAGGGCCGACGTTCACGCCGTTCGGCGGGAACTACCGCGTCAGCGTCGAGCGGCCGGGCGCGGACGGCACGCCCGAGCGCCGCAGCTATCCGAGCGTCGCGATCACGCTGCGCAAGGAGCTCGGGCTGTACATGAACGTGCGGCCGATCAAGAACTATCCGAACGTGCGCTCGCGCTTCGCCGACGTCGATATCGTCATCTTTCGTGAAAACAGCGAAGACCTCTATATCGGCAACGAACGCATGATCGACGCGGACACGGCGGAGGCGGTCAAGCGCATCACGCGCGCGGCGAGCGAGCGGGCGGCGCGCTTCGCGTTCGACTACCTGCGCAAGACCGGACGCAAACGCCTCACGGTCGGACACAAGGCGAACGTGCTCAAGATGACCGACGGCCTGTTTCTTTCGAGCGCGCAGGACGTCGCGAAATCGTATCCGGACATCGCGTGCGATCAGCGCGTGGTCGACGCGCTCTGCATGGAGCTCGTGATCAGACCCGACACCTTCGACGGGCTGCTGCTCACGAATCTGTACGGCGACATCGTTTCCGATCTCTGCGCCGGGCTCGTGGGCGGCCTGGGCGTCGCGCCGGGCGCCAACGTCGGCGAGAAGTGCGCGATGTTCGAAGCAGTGCACGGCACCGCGCCGGATATCGCCGGCAGGGATCTCGCGAACCCAATGGCGATGATCCTCTCTGCGGTGCTGATGCTGCGCTATCTGGAAGAAGGCGCCGCCGCCGACCGCATCGAAAAAGCGATGTGCGAGGTGCTGGGGGAGAACCGCACCGTCACGCGCGATCTCGGCGGCACCGCGGGCACGAAAGCGTTCGCGCAGGCGATCGTCGAGCACCTGGAGGACTGATCCGGCAGCACGGATACCACGCCAAGGACCACGTGTGTGCTGCGCCGCGCTACACGAACACGTAATCGGTCTCGTGGATCGGCGCTGCGTTGACGACCGCGACGATGTCGTGGACCAGGCCGTCAGCAGAATTGATGCTCCAGTGCGTCGGGGTCAGCTGGACGAACGTTGCCCCCGCCGACGCGCTACCGTAGCCGGTGAAGACGAATGTGTCCCCGAGCGCCGCGCCGTTGCCGTTGAAGTCCACGACGTTGTCGCCATGCGCCTCGCCGGCGACGAAGGCGAACGTGTCGTTCCCAGCACCGCCCGCGAGCCTGTCCGCGCCCGCACCACCGTGAAGGATGTCATCGCCATCCATACCGAGGAGGTTGTCGGCGCCGCCTCGCCCGAATAGCTGATCGTTGCCGCCCAGCCCGGCGATTGCGTTCGCGGCATTGTCGCCACGCAGCACATCGCCGAACCCGATCGAGCCGGTCAGATCTTCGATCGACAGGTAGTTGTCTCCGGCTGCATCGCCGGCATTGGCGGCCGCGCTCGCGAGATCCGCAGTGACGGCGCCTCGCGCGTAGTAATAGGCGGCAGAATCCGTTCCGGCACCGCCGTTGAGCCTGTCTGCTCCGGCACCGCCTTCAAGTCGGTCATTGCCGTCGCCGCCCGCGAGCACATCGGCGCTGCCGCGTCCCTGCAGATAATCGTCGCCATCGAGCGCCTGCAGATTGTTGATCGCATCGTCCCCGAGGAGCGTGTCCGCGAACCGCGAGCCGATCAACCCCTCGATCGAGAGGTATGCGTCACCGTTCGCGTGTCCCGTGTTGTCGACCGGCGCACCGAGATCCGCGCGTACACCGCCAGATGCGTAGTAATAGGCGGCGTAATCGGTGCCCGGCCCGCCGACGAGAGTGTCCCCACCGGCGCCGCCTTCGAGGCGGTCGTCGCCGTCGCTGCCGAAGAGCGCATCGGCGCCGTTGCCCCCCTGCAAATAATCAGCGCCGCCGGAGCCGTCGAGAATGTTGTCGGCAGGATTGCCGACCAGCGTGTCGGCGTGTGGCGAACCGACGAGGGCCTCGATGGACAGATACGTATCGCCTGCCGCTTCTCCCGAGTTCTGCGACGGGCCGCCGAGATTTGCGAGCACGCCGCTGGTCGCACTGGCGTAACTCGCGCGGTCATGACCCGCACCGCCGTCGAGGCGATCCGCGCCGAGGCCGCCCTCCAGGACGTTCGCGATGCTGTCGCCGATGAGGACGTCATTGAACGCGGAGCCGATCAGCGCCTCGACGCCGGAGTACGTATCGCCGAGAGCGTCGCCGGCATTCTGCGCAGGCGCACCGAGATTCGCGACCACGCCGGCCGCGGCTCCCGCGTAACTCGCGCGGTCGAAGCCGGCCCCGCCGTTCAGGCGGTCAGCCCCCGCCCTGCCGACGAGCGTGTCGTTACCGCCGAGGCCGATCACCTGATCGTTGCCCGCACCCCCTTCGATCGCGTTGCCGTTGCCGTCGTTCACCGTGCCCGTCGTGTTGTCGCCCACGACGAGGAGCGTAGTCGTCAGCGGAAATCGCACGTTGGTCGTGGTGAGCGCGGCGAGCGCCGTTTGCAGCGTCACCGTCTTCCCGGCGTGCGTGAAGATCACCGAGCCCTCGGTGACGACCACATCCGCCGCGGTTGCTGGGGTATCGAAGACCAGCACGTCTTGCTCGGGCTCGAAGGCGATCACCTGCCCGTTGGCGAGCAATGTCCACCTGAACACGTCTGCGGTGCTCTCGACGATATTGACCGTGCTGCTGTCCACGACGGCGAGAGCCCCGCCCGTGCCCTGCGCGCCGGTGTTGCCGTCGGAGAAGGTCCAGTCGATCGTGACCGAAGGCGGCGGCGTATCGCTGCTGTTGGAATACGCGATCGCCTGCAGGACGCCGTTCACTCTCGGCTGCGTCGCGTTGGGGCCGAATGTCAGAAGCAGGGTGCCGCCGCCGTTCGCCGTGACGGTGCCGACGGTGACGCCTGCATATACCAGGGCAGCGCCGGGCGTTAGCGGGCCGAGGAGCCCCGTCGCGGAGAAGAGATCGTCCGCGCTCGCCCCGCCGTGCCGCGCGAGCGCCAGCGACGCGCCGGCGTAGTGCCCCTGCGCGGCGAGCTCGGCGTCGAAGACACGTACGTCGTCGTCGAGTACCACCGGTGCGCCGCCGGGCTCATAAACGGCGACCCCGTCCAGCGTGTCGTGCGCAGCCGCGCCGAAGCCGGTGTCGAGGCTGCCGTCGGCGTCGTAGCGCAGGACGAGGAAATCCCCGTTGTTCGTGGTCTCATCGAACACCTCTCCTGCCACCACGAGCTTGCCGTCAGGCTGGAGGACCACGTCGTGCGCGTAATCGTGTCCCGGCGCGACAGTCGTCACGACCTTGCCGTCGCCGCCGAAGGTCGTATCGAGGGTACCATCGGCGTTGTAGCGCACCAACGCGGTGTCGTAGCGAACCAGCGGACCCTCGCTCAACCCGGCGACGACGATGTTCCCGTCGGGCTGCACGACGATCGACTCTCCTGCGTCGAAAACACGCGTGCGATCGGCCGCATCGCGAATGATCGTCGTCAGCTTGCCGTCGCCGTCGAATGTGCTGTCGAGACTGCCGTCCGCGTTGTAGCGGATGACGGCGATCTTCAGGTCCGCTCCATCGCGACCGGTCCCCGTCACCAGGATCTTGCCGTCCGCCTGCAGCGCGATCGCCGACGCGCCGCTGTCGTTCAAGCCGGCCGCTGTCGTAACTTTGCCGTCACCGTCGAAGGTCGTGTCGAGAGTGCCGTCCACGTTGTAGCGAACGATCGCGATGGTGCTGGGCGTACCGATCCTGGTGCCCGCAACGAGGATCTTGCCGTCCGGCTGGAGCGTCACACCAGCCCAAGCGACGCCGGCATCGGACGTGACGACTCTGCCGTCGCCGCCAAAACTGGAGTCGAGGCTTCCGTCGGCGTTCAGCCGGACCACGATGAAACTGCTGCCTGTGCTGCCGGTCATGATGATGCGACCGTCGGGCTGCAGCGTGATGCGGTATCCGAACTCGCCTAGTGCAGCCGCATCGAGTTTCCCGTCACCGTCAAAAGTCGTATCGAGGCTGCCATCGGCGTTGTACCGTGCGAGCGCAAATGCGTTCGAGCCGCTTGCGTTACTGTGCCCAGCCACGAGGATTTTGCCGTCAGGCTGCAGCACGAGATCGTGGGCACGGTCGAAGTTTCCGCCGAAATCGGTGATGACCTTTCCATCGCCCGAGAACGTCGTGTCGAGCGTTCCGTCGACGTTGTAGCGGGCGAGCGCGAAGTCGACGCCGACGGCGGTTGACATCCAGCCCGCCGCAACCAGCTTGCCGTCGGACTGCAGCACGAGGCTTTCAGCGGTATCGGGCCCGCCGAAGTCGGTGATGACAATTCCCGTCCCTATGGTGAAGGTTGGTGCAGTGTTCAGAGCCATGTGACCCCCGGCCGTGCGATCAGCGTGGATGAGAACTCGCGAGGAATCGAGTATATCCCGCGCTTTATAATCACAAGACCGTAGCGCAGGCGATGATCGATAAACGGAAAGGCTGACGTTGAGCAAGAGAATCCTGGTGGTGGGAGCGGGCGCGATCGGCGGGTACGCCGGCGGTCACATGACGCGGATGGGGCACGATGTCACGTTCGTCGACGCCTGGCCCGAGCACGTGGAATACATGCGCGAGCACGGCATTCACATCTCGGGGCTGACAGCCGGGGAGACGTGCACGATCAGAGTGAACGCGCTGCACGTAACCGACGTGCAGCGCTTCGCGAAGGAACGGCCCTTCGATATCGCCTTCGTGTGCGTAAAGTCGTACGACACGGAATGGGCGACACAGCTCGTAAAGCCGTATCTCGCGCCGAACGGTTTCGTGGTGTCGCTTCAGAACTGCATCAACGAGGAGCGCATCGCCGGCATCGTCGGTTGGGGTAAGACCGTCGGGTGTATCGCGAGTCTCGTCGCGGCGGAGCTGTACAAGCCCGGCCATATCAAGAGGACCGTGCCGATGGGCGGTGAGAAGCACATCGTCTATCGCGTCGGAGAGCCGCATGGACGCGTGACGCCGCGCGTGCAGGAAGTCGCAGAGCTTCTGCGCAGCGCCGACAGCGCCAAGGTGACGACGAATCTCTGGGGCGAGCGCTGGTCGAAGCTCGTGGTGAACTCGATGCGCAACGGCCTATCTGCGGCGACGGGACTGTCCGGCAATGAGCGCGACCTCGCGGAAGGCTCGCGGTGGCTCTCGATACGCCTCGGGTCGGAAGCCGTGCGGGTGGGGCAGGCGCTCGGCTACCAGCTCGAAAAGATGCTCGGCATGGATCCGGAGACGCTGGCGCGGGCGGGCGAAGGCAGCGCTGACGCGCTTACCGAAATCACGGACAAGCTGGTGACGATGGCGAAAACGCGCTCCGATGAGCAGCGACCCTCGATGGCGCAGGACATGGCGAAGGGCCGCCGCACCGAGACCGATTTCATCAACGGCTACGTCGCGGAGCGCGGCGCGTTCATCGGAGTGCCGGCACCGACGCACGCGAAAATGAACGCGGCGGTGAAGCGCGTGGAGCGCGGGGAAGCGCCCGCGAGCCCGGCCATCATCGAAGGTATCTAGGCCGGCTCGGGCAAGCCGAAGAGCGCCGTCGCGTACGCATCGGGCTTTTCCGCAAAGCCGAGCGCGACGATCTCCAGCTCGGCGCCGCGCACGAACGTGTAGGGAAAGCCGCAGTCGCGCAGCGTCGTCTTGAGCGACTTGCGCGTGAAACCGGTCTTGTGCGCGAAGAAATCGCTGCCGCTGCGGGCGATCTCGACGGCATAGCCGTAGATCACGTCTTTCACGCGGATGGGTCCTGCGGGCGATCCGTACAGCACGTCGTCGATGTCGAGGTTCTGCTCGGCGACCGTGCGCACGAGCGCGCCCATGTCCGGCACGCGGATGTGGACGAAGCCCGCCGGCTTGAGCACGTGCAGGAAGCCGCCGAGAACGCACGGCACCTCGTGCTCGAAATAATGCTCGAGGTTGTGCGAGCAGTACACCGCATCGTATTGCGCCGCCTCGATGCGGGTAAGCTCGCGCGCATCGCAGACGATGTCGGGTCCGCGGGTCGCGTCGATGTCGAGCACGACGATTCGCCAGCCGTCGTACTCCCGCGGCAGCGGCACCTCGCGGCTGCTCCCGCCGACGCTTAAAACCGATCTCACGAGCGTCATATCCTGCGGCTTTATAATCGGCGCGCTCGAACTATTCAACCGCAGAGAGCGCCGCATGAACCCATCTCAGCGTCTGAAGTACTCCGCAATCGTCGATCGTCCGCCGCGCTCGCTGCCCGGGAACGCACGTGTGGTGGTATGGCCCATCGTCAATGCCGAAGTCTGGGACATCTCGCGCGCGATGCCGCGGCAGGTGCTGCCGCCGCCGACCGGCGTCACTCAGCAGCCGGACCTGCCGCACTGGGCGTGGCACGAATACGGCAACCGCGTCGGCTTCTGGCGCCTGAAAGACGCGCTCGACAGCCTCGGCATCACGCCGACGGTTTCGATCAACGCGCGCGTGTGCGTCGACTACGAGCCGATCGCGCGCGCCTGCCGCGATGGCGGCTGGGAATTCATGGGCCACTCGTACGACCAGCGGCCGATACATCAGGAGCCCGACCAGCGCGCGATGATTCTGAAGACCGTCAGCGTCATTCGCGAGTACACCGGCAAGCCGCCGGTCGGCTGGCTGGGGCCGGGACTCACGGAGATGCTCGATACGCCGGACCTGCTGGCGGAAGCGGGCATCCGCTATATCGCGGACTGGGTGGTCGACGATGAACCGGTGGATTTCGAGACCGCGCACGGGCGCGTCGTCGCGATGCCGTATTCGGTCGAGCTGAACGACATCCCGATGATGATGATCCAGCACCACGCCGCCGGCGAGTTCGAGCGGCGCTGCATGGATTACTTCGAGCGCGTGTACGCTGAAGGCGCGAAGCGCCCGAAAGTGATGGCGATCGCGGTGCACCCGTACATTTCCGGCGTGCCGCACCGGATCAAGTATTTCGAGCGCGTGTTCCAGGCGCTCAAGAAAGAACCCGGCGTGCTCTTCTGGACGGGCGAGCAGATCCTCAAATGGCATGAGGAGAACCGTCCGGGCTAGATACGCGCACGAGCGCGGCGGCTGCCGCGCCAAGCTACTTTTTGCGCCGAGAGGCGTAGCGTCTCGGCGCGTTGTAGGTTTTACAGGTATTCGAACAGCTTCGGGTCCAGCGTCTTCCGGTATTTGGCCAGCACCGGCTCCACCGCCTGAACGAACGCGGCGCGCTCGTCCGGCGTGAGACGCACGATCTCGTTCTGGCGCGGGTCGATCTTCGCCAGGATCTCGTCGTCTTCGTCGGCCGCAAGCCTGTGCTGGTCCGCCGTCGCTTCGCGCGCCGCAATCTCCACCGCCTCCTGCACTTCGCGCGGCCAGCTCGCGTACTGCGACCTGCTGCAGATGAGCGCGCTGATTCCGAAGAAGTGCCGGGACAGCGTGATGTAGCGGTGATGCTTGTGTACGTTGAAGTTGAAGGTGTTCGTGAGCGGGTTTTCCTGCGCCTGGAAGCGATCGGTCGCGACCTGCTCGACGTATTCCTTGATATCGACCGGGATCGGCACGAACCCCAGCGCCGCGAGCGTCTCGCCGTGAAGCTCGCTGATCTGTGTCCTGATGCGTAGCGCCCTGCAGTCCGCCGGCGTGCGTATCGGCCGAACGCTGTTCGTGAAATGGCGGAAACCGTTGTCCCAGAAGCCGAGGGCGCGAAACGGCGTGCGCTTCTGCATCTTCGTCTTGAGCCGGTCGCCGAGCTCTCCATCGAGCGCGCTCATCGTCCGCGCACGGTCGTTCACGACGAACGGCAGCTCGAAGATCTGGAGCTCGGGCACCGCGGGCGTGAACCGCACGCTTGACATGTAGCAGAGTGCGAGCTCGCCGGTCTCGACCATCTTCGGCAGCTCGCCGGAGCTGCGTCCGAGCGCGATGACGTCGCCGACGAGCTCGAACGACACCGCGTTACCGGCCTCGCGCTCGAGCGCTTCGCCGAAACGCACCGCGGCGCGCGTGTGAACCGATTTCGGACCCTGATAGCCGCCGAGCCTGATGTGAATCTTCGCCACTGCAGCCTCCTCGATTTCGGCGGACTATAGCAGCTGGCAGCCCGCGCCCGGTGGTATGCTGGCCCCTCCACCGGAGGGGATGTACATGTTCGATTTGCGTCTCAGCGCGGAGCAGCTCGAGTTCCGCGACACTGTAAGGGACTTCGTGAAGAACGAAGTCAAACCCGCCGCGCTGCATCCGTCGCGCCTCGAGCCGTTCGAGAAGCCGCTGCTCGGCGAGCTGCTCGATTACGCATCGCGCATGGGGCTGCGCACGCTGTCGTTGTCCGAGGCCGCCGGCGGCGCCGGCGCGGATACGCTCACGTCGTGCATCGTGCTGGAGGAACTTGCCGCGGGCGACGTGGACATCGCGATGTCGATTGCGTTGACGCAAGGCCTCGCGCGTGCGCTGTTCGAAAGCGGCGCGAGCGACGCGCAGAGAAGCGCCCTGCTGCCCGCGTTCATGGACGATCACCGCTATCACCTGGCGCTCGCGGCCAACGCCGCCCACGCCGATCGCGGCTGGCATTATCACCGCGAGTATTCGGATGATGCGCCGCCGGCGGCGACCGCGGCGCGACAGGCGAATGGTGATTGGTTGCTGAATGGAAGCTTCGCGTTCGTCGCGAATGCGCCGATCGCAAAGCTGCTGATCGTGCAGGCGAAGGACGATGCCGGCGGCACGTGCATCACGGTGCTCGTGCCGGCGGGCACCCCCGGCCTGGAAGCAACCGATGCGACGGCCGCATTCGGTGGCGAAACTGCGGGCGGTCGCACCCTCGCGCGGTGGCATCACGGTGCGGGCGGCGCCGTGCGCCTCACGAACTGCCGGGTGCCGGCCGCTAACGTGCTCAGCGCGGACGGCGCGGCGGCGTTTTCGGACGCTGCCTACGCCATGCGCGCCGACGCGCACGTTGCGGCAGTCAATCTCGGTTTAGGCCGCGCCGCGTACGAGGCCGCAGTCGATTACGCGAAGATCCGCGTGCAGGGCGGGCGCCCCATCGTGCAGCACCAGTCGATCGGCGGCATCCTTGCCGATATTGCGATCAAGCTCGAGCTTGCGCGCAACGCGATCTGGAAGGCCGCATGGGCCGCCGACAATCCGGAAGCTGCAGCCGAGGGCGCTTCGGTGGCGCTTCCGCTGCATACGATCGCACGCACGTACACTGCGGAGGCGATGCACGAGGCGACGCTCGGCGCCGCCGAATGCTTCGGCGCGATGGGCGTCATGCGGGACATGCCGCTGCAGAAGTACGTGCACGACGCGTTCGTGTTCCTGAACGGCTGCGGCCATGACAGCGCGACGAAGCTCGAGGTCGCCGAAGCGCTCGCCGGCTACGAACGTGAGTATGTATAAGGACGCGGCGGCTGCCGCGATAAGCCACTTTTTGCGCGGAGAGGCAATGCCTCTGCGCGCGTCGTAGGGTTTTGTTATGGACTTCTCGCTCAATGAGGAGCAGCGGCACTGGCAGGCGGAAGCGCGTCGCTTCGCAGAGGAAGAGATCCGGCCGGTGTCGCTCAGGCAGGACCAGATGCCGGACCCGTTCGAGACGTGGAACTGGGACATCATCGAGAAAGGCTCGAAGCTCGGTTTTCGCACGCTCGCGGTGCCCAAAGAGTGGGGCGGTCCCGGCGCCGATTTCGTGACGCAGGCGATCGTGATGGCGGAGCTTGCGCGCGGCGACAGCGCGATTTCCAAGGCGTTCAGCCAGAACTGGAAATGGAGCCATCTGATCGCGCGATCGTGCACGAAAGAGCAGAAGGAGCGTTTCCTGAAGCCGTTCCTCGCCGACGACCGCTACCTCATGGGCCGCGGCATTACCGAACCCAACGCGGGATCGGACAATCGCCTGCCGCCGCCGGACGCGCCGAAGGCGGGGTTTCGCCTGAAGGCGCAGCGCGACGGCGACGAATGGATCTTGAACGGCGAGAAATGCTTCATCGCGAACGGCAGCGTCGGCTCGCTCTTCTTCGTCGATGCGCGCACCAACCCGGAGGTGAACGTCCGTCAGGGCGGCACGCTCTTCATGGTGCCGAAAGGCACGCCCGGGTTCCGCGTCGGCAAGGTCTTCAACAAGCGCGGCTGGCGCTTCTATCAGAACGCGGAGCTCATATTCGAGAACTGCCGCATACCGCATGCGAACGTCGTGGGTGAAGTGAACGGCGGCACCAGGGCGAGCGCAGGCGACACGACGGGCGGCGACATCTTCGGCGATCTCGAGCTCGCGGCCAACGCGGTCGGGGTCTGCGACGACGCGATCGAGATGGCCATGACCTTTGCGCGCACGCACAAGCGCGCGGGGCGCGCCGTGATCGATCACCAGATCGTGCAGTTGAAGCTGAACGAGATGCACGCGCTCACCGAAGCGCTGCGCTCGTACGTGATGCGGGTCGCCTGGGAGCGCGATCAAGGCGGCGCGATCGGCGCGAACGCCGGGCTCGCGATGAACCTGTCGACCGACATCATCCAGAAGGTGACGCGGCTCAACATGGACATCCACGGTGCCGAGGGCTGCATGATGAATGCGCGGGTGGACAAGCTCGTGCGCGATGCGATGGTGTGGACGCATCTTGCCGGCGACACTGTCCAGCGCGTAAAAATACTGAAGCGCCTGCAGGGCACTCACAAAACGCCTTCCGCCGGCGCGCATTGAGGGCAGCGTCATCCCCGCGCAGGCGGGGATGCAGCAGTTTGCGCGGGGTCTGGATTCCCGCCTGCGCGGGAATGACGGCAGGGGACGACGGATGATCTTCAGAGAACTCAACCGCGGTAAGTGCAAAACCTACCTCGTTGCGTGCGAGCGCACCCGCCGAGCGGCGCTGATCGACCCTGTGAAGACCTGCGCGGAGCGCTACCTCGCGGTACTCGCGTACGAGGGGCTGAAGCTCGATGCGCTGATCGACACGCATACGCATGCTGACCACCCCACCGGTTCGTTCCTGCTGCAGGACCTGACCGACTGCCGGCTGATCATGCATCGCCGGGCGCCGGTCCCGGTCGCGAACGAGCACGTCGAGGACGGCGACACCATTCACGTGGGCGACGTGAAGCTCGAGGTGCTGTATACGCCCGGGCACACGCCGGACAGCATCAGCCTGTACACGGGTGAGCGCGTGCTGACCGGCGACGTGCTCCTGATCGGCGGCACCGGGCGCGCCGATTTCGCGGGCGGCGACGCCGGCGCGCAATACGACTCGATCACACGCAAGCTCTTCGCGCTGCCCGACGAGACGATCGTCTATCCGGCGCACGATTACCGCGGCAACACGAGCAGCACGATCGGGCGCGAAAAGCGTCAGAACCCACGCATCGCGGGCCGCAGCCGCGACGAGTACGTCGCGCTCATGGCGAGCATCGGCTTTCCGCTGCCGGAGAAGATCCAGGAAGTGCTGCAGCCGAACCAGAGCGCGATCGACGACGACAAAACCAAGTTCCCCGACCTCACGCAGTTGAACCAGGTGCGCCAGCTTTCGGCCGACGACGTGAGCGTTCGGCTGCGCGCGGCGACCCCGCCGTTCGTGCTCGACGTGCGCGAGCCGAAGGAATTCACGGGCGAGCTCGGGCACATCCCGGGCAGCACCCTGGTTCCGCTGCGCGAGCTCGCCGAGCGCATTGCGGAGCTGCAGGCGCACAAGGCCGGGCCGACCGTAGTCGTGTGCCGCTCAGGCGTGCGCAGCACGACCGCCGCCGCGATCCTCGAGGGTCTCGGGTTCGAGCAGGTCTACAACCTCCACGGCGGCATGGTGGACTGGAACGACCGGCGGCTGCCGGTCGAGCGTTGACCGCTCCTGGTTCGAGAGCTCAGCACGAATTGACGAACCGTTCGCGCCGAGCTTGTCGAAGGGTGAACGCCTACTGCGGCTTCTTCAAATCCGCCATCATCGCCGCGAGAAACCGGCCGGCCTCGCCGCCGTTGACCGCGCGGTGATCGAACGTGAGCGAGAGCGGGATCACGCGGTGCACCGCCGGCTGACCTTCGTGCGCGACGACCTGATCGCGGATGCGGCCGGCGCCGACGATCGCGACGGTGGGTGGAACGACCACGGGTGAGGCGTAGCGCCCCGCTATCGTGCCGTAGTTCGACAGCGTGATCGTGTGACCGCGCAGCTCTTCGGGCGGCACCTTGCGCGCGCGCGCATCCTTCACGAGCTCGCTCAAGCCGCGCGCGATGTCTTCGGTATCGCGCTCGCCGACATTGCGCAGCACCGGCACGAGTAGCCCGTCCGGCGTATCGACGGCGACGCCGAGGTCGACCTTTTTCACGACGTAACGGCCGATGCGCTGGCTGTCGTACCACGCATTGAGCGAGGGCTCCGCGCGGCAGCCCGCAACCACGCCGCGGATCAAGCGCAGCATCACGTTCTGGCCCTCCGCCCAGTTGTGGATGTCGGCGTCGTCCATCAGTGTCGCGGAGGCGACCTCGGCGTTCGCCAGGATCATGTTCTGCGCCATCGCACGCCGGATGCCGCGCAGCAATTCTATCGGGCCGGTCTCGGACAGTATGCGCGCCGCGCGCTGCACGTCGCCCTGCGTGATCATGCCATCCGCGCCCGTGGGCGTGACCATCGCGAGATCGACGCCGAGCTTGCGCGCGAGCATGCGCACCGCCGGAATCGCCTTGATCCCTGCGGCCGTCGGCGCAGGCGCCGCCCCGAGCGATGCCTCGCGCACGGTCTTCTGGCCCGTTTGCATGTGACCGACCACGGTGCCGGCGTCGGCTTCGGCGCCTTCGCCTTCGAACCCGATGAGCGGCGCCCCGATGTGCGCGATATCGCCCGGGTTGCCGTAGAGTCGCACCACCTTGCCTTCGTACGGCGCGGGGATGTCGACGATGGCCTTCGCGGTTTCGACCGAGACCATCGGCTGATCCGTTTTCACGGTATCACCCGGTTTGACGAACCACTGCACGATCTCGGCTTCCTGCAGCCCTTCGCCGAGATCCGGGAGCTTGAATATCTTCATGCGATGTCGTCTCGCATCTCGTGGCGTTTCAGGTGTACTGAATCGTGTTCAGCGCGGCCGTAACAATACGATCCACGCTGGGAATGTAATGCTTCTCGAGCCGCGCGAGCGGCACGACCGTATCGTAGCCGGTGACGCGCTGCACCGGCGCCATCAACGTGAGCAGTCCCTGCTCCGAAACGGCCGCGGCGATCTCCGACGCAAATCCCGCGGTGCGCGGCGCTTCGGAGACGACGACGCAGTGCCCGGTGCGGGCCACCGATGCGAGGATCGTGTCGACGTCGTACGGTTTGAGCGTCGCCACGTCGATCACCTCGGCGGCATAGCCCTGTTCGGCCAGGACGTCCGCAGCCTCAAGCGTCTCGTGCACCATCGCGCCCCAGGTGACGAGCGTCACGTCGGTGCCGTCGCGCAGCGTGAAGCAGGTGTCGAGCGGAAGCGCCGTGCCGTCGTCTTCCATCTCTTCCTTGAACAGGCGATACAGCCGCGTCGGTTCCAGGAAGACCACGGGATCCGGATCGCGGATTGCGGCGAGCAGCAGACCATAGGCGCGGGCCGGCGAGGAGGGATACACCACGCGGATACCGGGTATGTGCGCGAACATCGCTTCAGGGCTTTCGGAATGGTGCTCCGGCGCATGGATGCCCGCGGCGCACGGTGTTCGCAGCACCATCGGGCAGGCGAGGCGTCCGCGCGTGCGATACCGCATGCGCCCCGCGTGGTTGAGAATCTGATCGATCGTCACGTACGCGAACCCCGAAAACTGAATCTCGGCGACCGGTCTGAGCCCCTGTACCGCCATGCCGATCGCCATTCCGGCGATCATGGCCTCGGCGAGCGGTGTGTCGATCACGCGCTCCGCGCCGAAGCGCTCCGTGAGCCCCAGCGTGGCGCGGAACACGCCGCCGTTCACGCCGATGTCCTGCCCGAGCGTGACGACGCTTTCGTCGCGCGCCATCTCGGTCGCGAGCGCGCGGTTGATGGCTTCGATGAGTGTCAACTGTGCCATCACACCTGCTCCGCGCCGCCGCCCGGTGCGCTCTCCGGCGCCGACGTGCACGCGTCGAGATCCGCGCGCTGCGGCTCCAGGGCAGGCGGCAGGCTCGCGTACAGGTGCTCGAACATGGCGCCCGGCGGCGGCGCCGGCGTGTCGATGTACGTCTGCACCGCGGCCTGAACGCGCTCGTTGCACTCGCGGGTCAGCGCCTCTTCACGCTGCTTGTCCCACGCGCCCTGCGCCATGAGCCACGTGCGCACTCTCTGGATGGGCTCGCGCTTCCATGCCTGGGCCAGCTCGTCGGCGCTGCGGTAGCGGCTCGCATCGTCGGCGGTGGTGTGATCCGACAGTCTGTAGGTGATCGCTTCGATGAGGCTCGGACCGCCGCCGGAGCGCGCCGTAGTCAGCGCCCGATCGATTGCATGCCGCACCGCGAAGAGATCATTGCCGTCGACCTGCTCGCAGGTCATGCCCGCCGCGATCGCCTTTTGCGCCAGCGTCTGCGCGGCGCTCTGTGCGCTGCGCGGCACCGAGATCGCCCACTGATTGTTCGAGATCACGAATACGAGCGGCAGGCGCCACGTGCCGGCCGCATTCAGGCCTTCGTAGAAATCACCCTTCGACGTCGCGCCGTCGCCGATCGTGCAAACGACCGCGCCCGGCGCCCGCCTGAGCTTGAGCGCGTACGCTGCACCCGCGGCATGGGTGGTTTGGGCCCCGATCGTCACGCAGATCGGGAAATCGCCGCGCGCGTTCGTATAGTCGCTGCCGCGCTCGTCGCCGCCCCAGTAGAGGAGGATGTCGTGCATCGCGACGCCGCGCATGAACATCGCGCCGATCTCGCGGTACGTCGGCACGAAGACGTCGTCGGACTTCATCGCCGAGCCGATGCCGACCTGTATCGCCTCCTGGCCGAGGATCGGCGCGTAGGTCCCGAGCTGGCCGGTGCGCTGGAGCGCGATCGCTTTCGCGTCGAAGGTGCGCATGAGCACCATCCAGCGGTACAGGTCCGTGACGTGCGCGGTGTCCGCGGCAAACTCCGGCGGCGCCTGCACGGCGCGGCCGTGCTCGTCCAGAAACTGCGTGTAGTGAATCTCGAATCGCGCGACTGGCTGCAAAGCGCTCCTTTCGTGGAAGTCACTGCAGCGGCGCTTATGCAAGCGCCGCGCCAGTCCCGCTCTTATGCCGTGGTCTGCGCGGTGGGCTTGCGCCCACCCGACGAGTGCGTGCGGTGGGTGACCGGCGCCTCACCCATCGATGCGGTGCGCTACCAGCGCGCCCTACGCCCGCGTCGCGAGAATCTCGCGAAGCACGTACGGCAGGATCCCGCCGTGCTTCAGGTACTCCACTTCGATCGGCGTATCGGCACGCAGCGTGAGCGCAACCTGCTTCGTCGTGCCGTCCTTGCGGTGGATCGTCAGCGTCACGTCCTGGCGCGGACGGAGCTCGCCTTCGACACCGGTCAGATCGAAGGTCTCGGTGCCGTCGATACCCAGCGTGGAGACGCTGTCGGTGCCTTTGAACTGGCACGGCAGGATGCCCATCATGATGAGGTTCGTGCGGTGGATGCGCTCGAAGCCGCGTGCGACGACGAATTTCACCCCGAGAAGCTGCGGACCCTTGGCCGCCCAGTCGCGCGACGAACCGGTGCCGTATTCCTCGCCGCCGAAGACGACGAGCGGCACGCCTTCGGCGTGGTAGCGCTCGGCGGCTTCGTGCACGCCCATCTGCTGGCCGCTCGGCTGGTGCACGGTTACACCGCCTTCCACCCCCGGCACCATGAGGTTCTTGATGCGCACGTTGGCGAATGCGCCCCTGACCATGACCTCGTGGTTGCAGCGGCGCGCGCCGAACGTGTTCATTTCGCGCGCTTTGTTTTCGGTCAGCCACTTGCCGGCGGGCGATGACGGTTTGATCGGCGCGACCGGACTGATGTGGTCTGTCGTCAGTGAATCGCCGTAAATACCCAGTGCGCGCGCTGCGCGGACGTCGCTCGCCGGCACGGGCTTCAATCCCACGTCGTGCAGGAACGGCGGCTCGAGAATGTAGGTCGACTTCGGGTCGTACTGGAATGTAGCGCCCTTGCTCTCCGGTATCGCATCCCACAGCGCCTTGGCGCCGGCGAGATCGCCGTACTCACGGCGGAATTTCTCCGCGTCGTTCGCGAACTTGAGCGCAGCGCCGATCTCGGCGTCACTCGGCCAGATGTCTTTCAGGTACACCGGCTTGCCGTCACTGTCCGTGCCGATCGGGTCGGTGTCGGTGTCGATGCGAACGGTGCCTGCCAGCGCGAACGCCACCACGAGCGGCGGGCTCATGAGGAAATTCGCTTTCAGGCTCTGGTGCACCCGAGCCTCGAAGTTACGGTTACCGGACAGCACGGCGCACGCGATGATGTCGGTTTTCACCACCGCCTCCTCGATCGCCTCGTCGAGCGGACCGGCGTTGCCCATGCAGGTCGTGCAGCCGTACGCAACGACGTGATACCCGAGCTGCTCGAGATAGGGCAGGAGGCCGGCGTCGCGCAGGTAGGCCGTCACGACTTTGGAGCCGGGCGCGAGCGAAGTCTTGACGCGCGGGTGGATCTTCAGGCCTTTCTCGACGGCCTTCTTCGCGAGCAAGCCGGCCGCGAGCAGCGTGTTGGGGTTGGAGGTGTTGGTGCACGAGGTGATGGCGGCGATCAGCACGTCGCCGTGGCCGACATCGACGCCCGCGCGCTGTGTGCCGACTCGCTGACCGAGCTCCGCAGCGGGTTTGCCGTAGCCTTTCTCTCCGACCGGTTTGGAGAAGAGCTCGTCGAAGCGGCGACCGATCTTCGGCAGATCGATGCGGTCCTGGGGGAATTTCGGACCGGAGACGCTAGGCACGACGCTCGACAGATCGAGCTCGATCACGCGGCTGTAGTCGATCTCCCCCTTGCGCGGAATGCCGAACATCCCCTGCGCGCGGAAATACGCTTCGATCGCTTCGACCTGCTCGGCCGCGCGCCCGGTCGTACGGAAGTATTCGATGGTTTTTTCATCGACGCCGAAGAAGCCGATGGTGGCGCCGTAATCCGGCGACATGTTGGCGACGACGGCGCGGTCGGTCGCGGACAGCGATGCAGCGCCCTCGCCGAAGTACTCGACGAACTGGCCGACGACCTTGTTCCTGCGCAAGAGCTCGGTCACGGTCAGGACGAGGTCGGTCGCGGTGACGCCTTCGCGCAGCCTACCGGTCATGTGAACGCCGACCACGTCGGGCGTCAGGAAGTACATCGGCTGCCCCAGCATGCCGGCCTCGGCTTCGATGCCGCCCACGCCCCAGCCGACCACGCCGATCCCGTTCACCATCGTCGTGTGCGAGTCGGTCCCGACCAGGGTGTCGGGATAATAGACACCGTCTTTTTCCCACACACCGCGCGCCAGGTACTCGAGGTTCACCTGGTGCACGATGCCGTTGCCCGGCGGCACGATGCGAATGCCCTCGAACGCCTGCTTGCCCCATTTCAGAAATGCATAGCGCTCGCCGTTCCTCTGGAATTCGAGCTCCATGTTGCGCTGTACCGCGTCGGGCCGGCCGCTCACGTCCACTTCGACCGAGTGATCGACGACCAGGTCGACCGGCACCAGCGGCTCGATGCGTGCCGGGTTTCCGCCGAGACGCTGGGCCGCATTACGCATTGCCGCGAAATCGTTGAGCGACGGAAAGCCCGCCATGTCCTGGAGCAGGATGCGCGCGAGCACGAACGGGATCTCTTCCGTGCGCTTCGCGCTGGGTTTCCATGCGGCGAGCTCGCGCACGTGCTGCTCGGTCACCCGCTTGCCGTCGCAGTTTCGCAGCACCGATTCCAGCACGATGCGCAGGCTGTGCGGCAGGCGTGAGATCTTCCCGAGCCCCGCTTTTTCGAGCGCCGCCAGCGAGTAGTACTGGCCCTTGCGGCCGGAGGGGAGGGAGAGGGTCTGAAGCGAGTCGAAGAGATTGTGGGACATGGGTCAGCTGCCTTTGCGAACGGGTTTCTCGGTCTTGTACTGGGCGAACGTGCGCGTCCTGTAGGCGCCGCTCGCGACGAACTCCCCGAGCAGCAGGAATTCCTCGGGCGTCTCGGTGGGTCCGACGATGCGCACGATCTCGACACCCTTCAGGTCGTAAAACACGAAAGTAGGCGTCGCGCGGATCTTCGAGGCCTGCGCGAACGTTTTCTCCGTGACGTCCCGATCCGCGAAGTCGCGCAGCGGCACCGAGCCGTGGATGTCGATCACGAGACTCGCAAAATGCTTGGAGTAAAAGCTCTGAACGTCCTTGCGTGCAAACACGCTCTGCTTCATGTGCGCGCAGCCGGGACAGCCTTCCTGCTCGAAGAACAGCATCAGCGCGCGTCTGCCGTCCTTGCGGGCGTCAGCCAGCTCGGCCTTGAGATCGCCGGTGTTGAGCGAGAACAGCTCTGCCGCGCTGGCGCTCAGCGGCGCCAGCAGCAGAGCTGTCAACAAGAGGTGACGAAAAGAGGTGACGGAAAGGAGTGACGAAAAGAGGTGACGCACACCGATCAGGTATCCCGTCACCTCCTGTACGTCACCTCTTCGCGTCACCTCTTTCGCGTCGCTTCTCAAATGGCGAACAAATCGACGAACTCGTGCACCGGCGTCTGCTCCAGCAGCTCCGCGTGGCTGCACAGCGCCATGATCATCTGCTGCTGCTTCGGCGGGAACTTGCGCGCGAGGTTCGTGCGGAACTTGGCTTCGAGCAGCGGTATGCCGTCCTTGCGCCGGCGGCGATGACCGATCGGATACTCGACCGCGACTTTCGGGGTGCTGGTGCCGTTCTTGAAGAACACCTGCACCGCGTTGGCGATCGAGCGCTGCTCGGGATCTAGATAGTCACGCGTCCAGCTCTTGTCCTCGACGCATTCCATTTTCGCGCGCAATGCATCGATGCGCGGGTCGCACGCGACCTCGTCCTCGTAATCGGCAGCCGTCAGCGCGCCTTTCATCAGCCCGATCGCGGTCATGTACTGGATGCAATGGTCGCGGTCGGCCGGGTTGTACAGCGGCCCGCGCTTGTCGATGATGCGGATCGCCGATTCGTGCGTGGTGATCACGACCTTCTCGATCTCTTCGAGCCGGTCGCGCACCTGACTGTGCAACGCCACGGCGCATTCGACCGCGGTCTGCGCATGGAATTCCGCCGGGAACGAGATCTTGAACAGCACGTGCTCCATCACGTACGAGCCGTACGGGCGCGGGAACGTGAACGGCTTACCCTTGAACAGCACGTCGTAGAAGCCCCACGTCGGTGCGGTCAGCGCGGACGGGTAGCCCATCTCGCCCTTGAGCGCCATCAGCGCGAGCCGCACGCCCCGGCTCGTCGCATCGCCTGCGGCCCACGACTTGCGCGACCCTGCGTTCGGCGCGTGCCGGTACGTGCGCAGGGATTGCCCGTCGATCCACGCGTTCGACAACGCGTTCACGGTCTCGTCGAACGAGCAGCCGATCATGTTCGACACCACGGCGGTGGTCGCGACTTTCACCAGCACGACGTGATCGATGCCGACGCGGTTGAAGCTGTTCTCGAGCGCGATCACGCCCTGGATCTCGTGCGCCTTGATCATGCCGGTGAGCACATCGCGCATCACGAGCGGCGGCTTGCCGGCGGCAACGCGCGTGCGCGAAAGCCAGTCGGCGGTGGCGAGGATGCCGCCCAGGTTATCGGACGGATGCCCCCACTCGGCGGCGAGCCAGGTGTCGTTGAAGTCGAGCCAGCGGATGATCGTGCCGATATTGAACGCGGCGCTGACCGGATCGAGCTGGAAAGAGGTGCCCGGCACTTTCGCGCCGTTCGGCACGATGGTGCCCGGGACGATCGGGCCGAGCAGCTTGGTGCACGCGGGATACGTCAGCGCTTCCAGGCCGCAGCCGAGCGTGTCCATGAGGCACAGGCGCGCGGTGTCGTAGGCCTCAGTGCTGGTGATCTCGTAGTCCCGCGCGTACTTGGCGATATCGACCAGGACCTGATCCGGGTCGGGCCGGACGTTGGAAATTGCGGTGCTCATTTGATTCCTTCGGTCGGTGGGCCATTGGCCCACCCGACGAGCTGCGTCACTTCGTCAGCGTTTATCGATCGGCACGAACTTGCGCGCCTCGGGACCGGTGTAGACCGCGGTCGGCCGGATGATCTTGTTGTCTATGCGCTGTTCGATCACATGTGCGGCCCAGCCCGAAGTGCGCGAGATCACGAAGATCGGCGTGAACATCGGCGTCGGGATGCGCATCTTGCTGTACGACACCGCGGAGAACCAGTCCAGGTTCGCGAACATCTTCTTCTCGCGCATCATCACGGCTTCGATGCGCTCGGCGATGTCGAAGAGCTTCATGTCCTTCACGTCCTTCGAGAGCGTGCGCGCCACTTCCTTGATGATCTTGTTGCGCGGGTCGGCGATCGTATAGACCGGGTGGCCGAAGCCGATCACGGTCTCCTTGTTGCGAACGCGCGTGACGATGTCGTTTTCGGCTTCGTCGGGCGTTTCGTACCGGTTCATCACCTCGAAACCGACCTCGTTGGCGCCGCCGTGCTTCGGTCCGCGCAGCGCGCCGATCGCCCCGGTGATCGCCGAATGCATGTCGGCTCCGGTTCCGGCCACCACGCGTGCGGCGAAGGTCGAGGCGTTGAACTCGTGCTCGGCATAGAGGTTGAGCGAGGTGTGCATCGCGCGCACCCACAGCGCCGGCGGCGGCTTGCCGTGGAGGAGGTGGAGGAAATGGGCGCCGATATTGTCGTCCTCGGTCTCGACCTCGATGCGCCGGCCGTTCGTGCTGTAGTGATACCAGTAGAGCAGCATCGAGCCGAACGACGCCATCAGCCGGTCCGCGATATCGCGCGCGCCCGGCGGGTTGTGATCGTCTTTTTCCGGCAGCGCCGTGCCGAGCGCGGAGCACCCGGTGCGCATCACGTCCATCGGGTGCGCGCCCGCCGGGATCTGCTCCAGCACGTTCCTGACGACCGCCGGCAATCCGCGCAGCTGCACGAGCTTCGCCTTGTACCCGGCGAGCTCGGCGGCGTTCGGGAGCTTTCCGTGCACCAGCAGGTAGGCGATCTCCTCGAACTCGCAGTGATCGGCGATATCGAGGATGTCGTAGCCGCGGTAATTGAGGTCGTTACCCGAGCGGCCGACGGTACACAGCTCGGTGCTGCCGGCGGCGATGCCGGACAGCGCCACGGACTTCTTCGGTTTGAATGCGGGTGAGGCTTCGCTGGCGCTCATTATTTCTCCTGACGGCGGCCGCGCCCACCTACGAGCCGGCCACGATTGCGCGACGCCAGACCCGTAGGGTGGGCGCAGGCCCACGGGTAATCGCTACAGCAGCTGTTTGATCGAATCGCGCTCTTCTTCGAGCTCTTTGAGCGTCGCCTGCATGCGCGAGCGGCTGAAATCGCTGACTTCCAGTCCCTGCACGATCTGGTAGCGGCCGTTGCTGCAGGTCGCGGGGTAGCCGTAGATCACGCCTTCCGGAATGCCGTAGCTGCCGTCGGAGGGGACGCCCATGCTGACCCAGTCGCCCGGCGGCGTGCCGTACACCCAGCTCCGGATGTGATCCATGGCGGCGCTCGCCGCGCTCGCCGCGGACGAGAGTCCGCGCGCGTCGATGATCGCGGCGCCGCGCTTCTGGATCGTCGGAATGAAATCCTTCTCGAGCCAGCTCTGGTCATTGATCTGCGGCCAGACCTTCTTGCCGTTGACTTCCGCCTGGAAGATGTCCGGATATTGCGTGGCCGAGTGATTGCCCCAGATCGTCATCCTGCGCACCGAAGCCACGGGCTGGCCGACCTTCTGCGCGACCTGCGAGAGCGCGCGGTTGTGATCGAGGCGCATCATTGCCGTGAAATTGGAAGGCGTGAGATCGCGCGCGTTCTTCATCGCGATGAGACAGTTCGTGTTCGCCGGATTGCCGACGACGAGGACTTTGACGTCGCGGCTCGCGACTTCCGACAGCGCCTGACCCTGCGGGCCGAAGATCCTGCCGTTCGCTTCGAGCAGGTCCTTCCTCTCCATGCCGGGACCGCGCGGTCGCGCCCCGACGAGCAGTGCGACGTCCGCATCCTTGAATGCGACCTTGGGGTCCGCCGTCGGCACCATCCCATGGAGCAGCGGAAACGCGCAGTCGTCGAGCTCCATCATCACGCCCTTCAGGGCCTTCTGTGCTTTCTCGTCGGGAATCTCGAGCAGTTGCAGGATCACCGGTTGATCCTTGCCGAGCATTTCACCGCTGGCGATCCGGAAAAGAAGGCTGTAGCCGATCTGTCCAGCGGCTCCGGTCACCGCGACACGCATCGGTCGGTTCATGTGGAAACTCCTGAGGGCCTGAAGGGTTTGTAGCGCGGAAAGTGCAGCAGGACAGCGTGGCGAAAAGCTCGAAAAACGCGTGGCCGGTGCGGTCGCGATGATACTCGCACGCGCGGCGCAGGGTCAAAGCTTCAACGCGACCCGATGCGAGCACGCGAGTCCATGTGCGAACGTTTCGCGGCTGCGGCGAAGCTGGTAAAATTTCAACGTTTTGGAAGAACAAGATGCACCTCGCACGAGCGTCGGTTGCGTCGTGATTTCCGGCTGCGCTCCCGACGCGTAAGAAAGCCCGCTGATGTCCACAGCACGACCGAAATTCCTCAACCTGCTCCAGATTCGCCAGCCCGTTCCCGCGGTCGTTTCGATCCTTCACCGCATCAGCGGCGCCGTTCTGTTCCTGTTCCTGTGGCTCTTCCTCGCCGGATTGCAGAAGAGCCTTGTGTCACCCGAGTCGTATGCGGAACTGATCGCGTACATCGCGCACCCGCTCGCGAAGCTCCTGCTGCTCGCGCTGCTGTGGGCCTATCTGCATCACACGTTCGCCGGCGTACGGCATCTCGCGCTCGACCTGCGCTGGGGCATCGATCTTCCGAAGGCACGCGCGAGCGCGTGGGCCGTGCTGGTTCTCGGTTTCGCGATCACGGCGCTCGTCGGAGTCGTGCTGTGGTAGAGCGCGACGTGATCGAGGTCGCCCACTACGGCTGGCGCGACTGGCTCATCCAGCGCGTGACGGCCGTCGTCATGCTGGTGTACACGCTGTTTTTCCTGACGGTGCTGATCGCGATTCCGCAGATCGACTACGATCACTGGCGGGCGCTGTGGCGCGTTGCGATCATGCGTTACGCGACGATGCTGTTCGTGCTGAGCATGCTTCTGCATGCCTGGATCGGCGTGCGCAACATCTTCATGGATTACGTGAAGGACACGGGTGTACGCCTGGTCCTCTACGTGCTCTCGATCCTCGCGCTCGTCGCCTACGCGATCTGGGCGTGGCAGATCCTCTGGGGCATTTAGGTGCGGCGCTCGCCTTCGGCTCGGGCCGCCATTCGGCGGCCGCCTCGGCCGGTATACGATTCAGAGGAAAACCAAGCAAGGCGCGCACTTTCGGGCGCCGTGTTTCCTCCGAAACCTCCTTTCCTTGATGGCGCTCGGTGGCAATAGCTAAAAGACAATTCGACGCGGTGGTCGTGGGCGCAGGCGGTTCCGGCATGCGGGCGGCGCTCGAGCTCGCGCAGGCGAACCTCCGCGTGGCGGTGCTTTCGAAGGTGTTTCCGACGCGCTCGCATACGGTGGCGGCGCAGGGCGGCGTTTCAGCTTCGCTGGGCAACGACGAGCCGGACAACTGGCACTGGCACATGTACGACACGGTCAAGGGCTCCGACTATCTGGGGGACCAGGACGCGATCGAATTCATGTGCCGCAAGGCGAACGAGGTGGTGGTCGAGCTCGAGCATTTCGGGATGCCGTTCGACCGCCTCGACAACGGCAAGATCTATCAGCGGCCGTTCGGCGGACATACCAGTAATTACGGCGAGCGTCCGGTGAAACGCGCCTGTGCGGCGGCGGACCGCACCGGGCACGCGATGTTGCACACGCTGTATCAGCGCAACGTCGCTGCGCGTACGCAGTTTTTCGTCGAGTGGATGGCCCTCGATCTCATTCGCAATGCAGCCGGCGACGTGCTCGGCGTGATCGCGCTCGAGATGGAAACCGGCGAGGTGATGATCCTGCAGGCGAAGGCGACGCTGCTCGCCACCGGCGGCGCCGGGCGTATTTATGCGGCGAGCACTAACGCCTTCATCAACACCGGCGACGGCCTCGGCATGGCCGCGCGTGCCGGGCTGCCGCTCGAGGACATGGAGTTCTGGCAGTTCCATCCCACCGGCGTCGCGGGCGCCGGCGTGCTGATCACCGAGGGCGTGCGCGGCGAGGGCGGGTTTCTGCTCAACAAGAACGGCGAGCGCTTCATGGAGCGCTACGCGCCGACGGTGAAGGACCTCGCGAGCCGCGACGTCGTCTCGCGCGCTATGGCGACCGAGATCAAGGAAGGCCGCGGCGCCGGCAAGGACGCCGACTACATCCTGCTCAAGCTCGACCATCTCGGCGCGGAGGTGATCGACAAGCGCCTGCCGGGGATCCGCGAGATCGCGAAGAAGTTCGCGAACGTCGATCCGGTCACCGACCCGATTCCGGTCGTGCCGACCTGCCACTATCAGATGGGCGGCATACCGACGAACTACCATGGACAGGTCGTCGTGCCGGACGGCGCGGGCGGCGAAAAGCTCGTGCGCGGTCTCTATGCGGCGGGTGAGTGCGCGTGCGTTTCGGTGCACGGCGCGAACCGGCTCGGCACCAACTCGCTGCTCGACCTGCTCGTCTTCGGCAAGGCTTCGGGTGAGACCGTGATCCGCGACATCAAGGGCGAGCCCGCGTCGCTCCCGGAGCTGCCGAAGGATGCCGGCGACACGACGCTCGCGCGGCTCGCGCGTCTCGAGGCGGCCACCTCAGGCGAGACGGTCAAGGACGTTGCCGCCGCCATGCGGCGCACGATGCAATTGAATTGCGGCGTGTTCCGCTTCCCGGACGGCCTGCAGCAGGGTGTGCGCGACATGAGCGAGATCGCGGAGCGCGTGAAGCACACGTTCATCAAGGACAAGAGCCGCGTGTTCAACACCGCGCGCGTCGAAGCGCTCGAGCTCGAAAACCTCGTCGAGACGGCACTCTCGACGATCGTGTCAGCCGAAGCGCGCAAGGAAAGCCGCGGCGCGCACGACCGCAGCGACTATCCGGACCGCCCCGGATACGAGAACGGCCGCGACGACAAGGAGTGGCTCAAGCACACGCTCTGGCACAAGAACGGCAACCGCCTCGAATACAAGCCCGTTAAGTTGAAACCGCTCACCGTCGAGCCCTTCGAGCCCAAGGCACGCGTTTACTGATGAGATTCTCGATTTACAGGTTCGATCCCGACGCGGACAAGAAGCCGCGCATGCAGGACTACGACATCCCGCTCGAGCCGACCGATCGCATGCTGCTCGACGCGCTGGTGCGCGTGAAGGAGCACGACGACACGTTCGCATTTCGGCGCTCGTGCCGCGAGGGTGTCTGCGGCTCCGACGCCATGAACGTAAACGGCAAGAACCGGCTTGCGTGCATCACCAAGTTGACCGAAGTGAAGGAGCCGGTGGTGATCCGGCCGCTGCCGGGGCTCCCCGTGATCCGCGACCTGATCGTGGACATGTCGCAGTTCTTTAAGCAGTACCACTCGATCAAGCCCTACGTGCAGAACGAGACGCAGCCGCCGGAGCGCGAGCGACTGCAGTCGCCGGAGGAACGCGACGAGCTGAACGGGCTCTACGAGTGCATCCTGTGCGCATGCTGCTCGACGTCGTGCCCGTCGTTCTGGTGGAACCCCGACAAGTTCGTCGGACCCGCGGGTCTGCTGTGGGCCTATCGGTTCATCGCCGACACGCGCGACGAGGCGACCAACGATCGTCTCGACAATCTCGAGGACCCGTATCGTCTCTTCCGCTGCTACTCGATCATGAACTGCGCGGACGTGTGCCCGAAGGGGTTGAACCCGACGGCGGCCATCAACAAGATCAAAGATCTCATGGTGAAGCGCGCGTTATGACGGTTTCAGCCCGCGAGCGCGATCGGATACGCTGGCGCTGCCGTCGCGGCATGCTGGAGCTCGATCTCGTGCTCGCCGGGTTTGTCGAGCGGCATCTCGACAGCCTCGACGACACGCAAATCGACGCCTTTATTTCGCTGCTGATGCGCCCCGATCCCGAGCTCCTCGATCTGGTGATGGGCCGTAGCGACGGACGCAACGTGCGCGAGCGCGAGCTGCTCGCGCTCATGGCAGCGCAATCGCACAACGAACGTGAGCCTGCGCGAGCGGGCGATTAACCCCGGAGAACCTTATGGCCGAGAAACTCGCAACCCTCTCCTTCAGCGACGGTTCCCCGTCGATCGACTTCCCCGTGCTCGGCGGCTCGATGGGTCCGGAGGTGATCGACGTGCGCACCCTTTACGGCAAGACCGGCAAGTTCACCTACGATCCCGGGTTCCTCTCGACCGCGAGCTGCCGTTCGGCCATCACGTTCATCGACGGCGACGAGGGAATTCTGATGTACCGGGGATACCCGATCGAGCAGCTTGCCGAGACGTGCGGCTTTCTCGAAGTCGCGTACCTGATATTGAACGGCGAGCTTCCGAACCAGCAGCAGCTCGGCGAGTTCACCGACATCGTCACGCGCCACACCATGGTGCACGAGCAGCTCGCGCGCTTCTACAGCGGGTTCCGCCGCGACGCGCACCCCATGGCGGTGCTGTGCGGCGTGATCGGTGCGCTGTCGGCGTTCTACCACGACTCCATCGACATCTACGATCCGCGCAGCCGCGAAATCTCCGCGTTCCGGCTGATCGCGAAGCTGCCGACGATCACGGCGATGACCTACAAATACAACATGGGTCAGCCGTTCATGTACCCGCGGAACAATCTGTCCTACGTCGAGAACTTCCTGTACATGACGTTCGGCACGCCGTGCGAGGAGTGGAAGCCGAACCCGGTGCTCACGCGCGCGATGGAGCGCATCCTCATCCTGCACGCCGACCACGAGCAGAACGCCTCGACCTCCACCGTTCGGCTCGCGGGCTCGACCGGCGCCAATCCCTTCGCGTGCATCGCGGCGGGTGTCGCGAGCCTGTGGGGACCCGCCCACGGCGGCGCGAACGAGGCCGTGCTCAAGATGCTCGACCAGATCGGCGATGCGAAGAACATCCCGAGCTACATCAAGCGCGTGAAGGACAGGGAAGACCACTCGATGCTCTTCGGCTTCGGCCACCGCGTGTACAAGAACTACGACCCCCGCGCGAAGCTGATCCAGCGCACCTGCCACGAGGTGCTCGAAGAGCTCGATCTGAAGGACGACAAGCTCTTCAAGCTCGCGCTCGCGCTCGAGAAGGTCGCGCTCGAAGACGAGTACTTCATCAAGCGCAAGCTCTACCCGAACGTCGATTTCTACTCGGGCATCGTCTACAAGGCGCTCGGGATTCCGGTGTCGATGTTCACGGCGATCTTCGCGCTCGCGCGCACCGTCGGCTGGATCGCGCAGTGGAACGAGCTGATCGGCGATCCCGATCAGAAGATCGGCCGTCCGCGGCAGCTTTTCACCGGCCCCACGACGCGCGCGTTCGTGCCGCTTGAAAAACGCAAGTAGGTCGAGGTAACCGCGCCGGAGGTTTCCCGCGATGATGAAGGAATTCCTCGGTAACTCGTACCTGTTCGGCTCGAATGCACCGTTCATCGAGGCGCTGTACGAGACGTATCTGAAGGACCCGCAAGCGGTCGAGCCGCGCTGGCGCAGCTACTTCGACGAGCTGCAGCGGCTCGACGACGGTGCGCCGGATGTCTCCCACGAAGAGGTGCGGCAGCGGTTCGTCGAGCTCGGCAGGACGCGGCGTGCGGCCCGCGCGCCCGCGGCAGCCGCGGCCGTCGAGCCGCAGAAGCAGTTCGCCGTCTTCCAGTTGATCACTGCCTACCGCACGCTCGGTACGCGCCACGCCAACGTGGATCCGCTCGCCCGTTACGGGAAGCCCCACACCCCCGAGCTCGATCCCGCGTTCTACGGGCTCACCGACGCCGACATGAGCACGGTGTTCAGCGCCGGCACGCTCTTCTGGAAGCGCGAAGCGCCGCTCGCCGAGATCCTCGCGTTCCTCAACGACACGTACTGCGGGACGATCGGCGTCGAGTACATGTACATGTCGGACATGGCTCAGAAGCGCTGGCTGCAGGAGCGTCTGGAATCGGTGCGCGCGACGCCGTCGTACGAGCCGGAGTACCGCAAGCACATCCTCGAGCGGCTGACCGCGGCCGAGACGCTCGAGAAGTACATGCACACGCGCTACGTGGGACAGAAGCGTTTCTCCGGCGAAGGCGGCGAGACGCTGATCCCGCAGCTCGACCTTCTGCTCCAGCGTGCAGGCAAGGCCGGCGTGCAGGAGCTCGTGATCGGCATGGCGCACCGCGGGCGCCTCAACGTGCTCGTGAACACCATGGGCAAGATGCCCAAGGACCTCTTCGCGGAGTTCGAAGGCAAGCACGACGATCACGATCTGCTGGCGGGCGACGTGAAGTACCACATGGGTTTCTCATCCAACGTGATGACGCCCGGCGGCCCGATGCACGTGACGCTCGCGTTCAATCCGTCGCATCTGGAGATCGTGAACCCGGTGGTGGAAGGCTCGGTGCGCGCGCGCCAGCATCGCCGCCGCGATTTCACCGGCGACCAGGTCCTGCCGGTCCTCATCCACGGCGACGCCTCGTTCTCCGGGCAGGGCGTGATTCAGGAAACGCTCAACCTCGCGCAGACACGCGGCTACGGCACCGGGGGCACGGTGCACATCGTCGTCAACAACCAGATCGGCTTCACGACCTCCGACCTGCGCGATGCGCGCTCGACGCTCTACTGCACCGACGTCGCGAAGATGCTGGAAGTGCCGATCTTCCACGTGAACGGCGATGATCCGGACGCGGTGTGCTTCGTCACGGAGATCGCGCTCGATTACCGTATGAAGTTCCACCGCGACGTGGTGGTGGACATGGTGTGCTACCGCAGGCTCGGCCACAACGAGCAGGACGAGCCGATGGTGACGCAGCCGCTCATGTACAAGCGCATCGCCAAGCTGCCGACGACGCGCAGGCTCTATGCCGAGCGGCTCCAGCGCGAAGGCGTGATCGGCGAGCACGAATCCGAGGAAATGATCGCGACCTTTCGCAAGGCGCTCGACGGCGGCTATCACACGAACAAGACGATCCTGCAGAACTTCAAGCCGCCGTTCGAGATCGACTGGAGCAAGTACAAAGGCTCGAAGTGGAACGAGCAGGACGACACGCGGCTTCCGCTCGAAACGATCAAGATGCTCGGCGAACGCATCACGCGCGTGCCGGACAACTTCAAGCTTCACCCCCGCGTGCAGAAGATCATGGACGACCGGCGCGCGATGGCGCGCGGCGAGATGCCGCTCGACTGGGGCATGGCGGAGCACCTCGCGTACGCGTCGCTCCTGAACGAGGGCTACTCCATACGGCTCTCGGGGCAGGACAGCGGCCGCGGCACGTTCTTTCATCGCCACGCCGTGCTGCACGACCAGAACCGTGAGCGCTGGGACCAGGGCGCCTACATTCCGCTGCAGCACGTCTCCGACAAGCAGGGCGATTTCGTCGTCATCGATTCGCTCCTCTCCGAGGAGGCCGTGGTGGGGTTCGAATACGGTTACGCGACGTCCAGCCCCAACGAGCTCGTGATCTGGGAAGCGCAGTTCGGCGACTTCGCGAACGGGGCGCAGGTCGTGATCGACCAGTTCATCGCCTCCGGCGAAGTGAAATGGGGCCGCATGTGCGGTCTCGTGATGATGCTGCCGCACGGCTACGAAGGGCAGGGGCCCGAGCATTCTTCCGCGCGCATCGAGCGCTACCTCCAGCTCTGCGCGGACTACAACATGCAGGTGTGCGTACCCGCGACACCGGTGCAGCTCTACTACCTGCTGCGGCGGCAGATGATCCGGCCCTACCGCAAGCCGCTCATCCTCATCACGCCCAAGAGCCTGCTGCGGCACAGGGATTCGGTGTCGCCGCTGGAGGAATTCGCATCCGACCGGTTCAATGCGGTCAACGAGGACTGGGATGCGAAGGACATCGACCCGGCGAAGGTGACGCGCGTCATCTTCTGCAGCGGCAAGGTGTACTACGACCTGCGCGCCGGACGTAAGGCGCAGGGCATCGAGAACCTGCCGCTCGTGCGCATCGCGCAGCTCTACCCGTTTCCGCACGACGATTTCCGTGCGCAGATCGAGCGCTACAAGAACGCGACGGAAATCGTGTGGTGCCAGGAGGAGCCCCGCAATCAGGGCGCGTGGCATCGCATCCAGCACTATCTGCTGCGCCACCTTCTGCCGCACCAGAAGCTCTTCTATGCCGGCCGCGAATCGTCGGCATCCCCGGCGGCGGGCTACAAGCAACTGCACGACGAGCAGCAGAAGGCGCTCGTGGAACAGGCGCTGACGCTGGCCGGCGGCAGCGAGCCGCGCGTCGTCGCGCAGCGGCCGCGGCCGCTGCTGGCGGGCGAGGACTATTGAGTGAACCATCATTGTTTACCCCTCACCCCCGGCCCCTGCCCGCAGAGCGCCGAACGCAACTGGCGTTCGCCGTCTCCCGCAAGGGGCGAGCGCAGATTCGAGATGCAGGCGCGCACGGCGCCTGCATATAGAGGACTACCGTGTTGATCGAAGTGAAAGTGCCGCAGTTGTCGGAGTCGGTCGCCGAGGCGACGCTCCTCAACTGGCATAAGCAGCCCGGGGAATACGTGAACCGGGACGAGAATCTCGTCGATATCGAGACCGATAAAGTCGTGCTGGAGACGCCCGCGCCGCAGTCCGGCGTGCTGGTGAAGATCATCAAGGGCGACGGCGGCACCGTCACCAGCAACGAGATCATCGCGCAGATCGACACGGAAGCGGCGAAGCCAGCGGCTGCGGCCCCGACAACGCAAGCGAAAGCCCCGGCCCCCGCGGCCGGCAAGGCCGAGGCAAAACGCGATGCGCAGCCGGCGGCGCCGCCGATGCCGGCGGCCCGCAAGCTCGCGGCGGAGAAGGAGCTCGATACGTCGGCGATCGCCGGTACGGGGCGCGGCGGTCGCGTGACCAAAGGTGACGTGCTCCAAGCCCTCGCGGGCTCGGAGCAAGTGCCGGAGAACGAACAGCGGAAACCGGCGCCTGCTTCGACGTCCGCTGTAACGAGCCGTCCAGCAGCGCCCACGGTGGACCTCGGCAGCTTCGCCGAGCGGCCCGAGCAGCGCGTGCCGATGTCGCGGCTGCGCGCACGCATCGCCGAGCGCCTTGTCCAGTCGCAGTCGACGGCTGCAATCCTCACGACGTTCAACGAAGTGAACATGCAGCCGGTCATGGAGCTCCGCAAGCGCTATCAGGAGCGCTTCGAGAAGGAGCACGGAGTAAAGCTTGGGTTCATGTCCTTCTTCGTGAAGGCATCGGTCTACGCGCTCAAGAAGTATCCGATCGTGAACGCGTCGGTCGACGGCAACGACATCGTCTATCACGGCTACTACGACATCGGCATCGCGGTGGGCAGCCCGCGCGGTCTGGTGGTGCCGATCGTGCGTGAGGCGGACCAGCTTTCGCTCGCGGACATCGAGAAGACGATCGCCGATTTCGGCAAGCGGGCGCAGGACGGCAAGCTCACGCTCGAAGAGCTCACCGGCGGCACGTTTTCGATCTCGAACGGCGGCGTGTTCGGCTCGATGCTCTCGACCCCGATCATCAATCCACCGCAGAGCGCGATCCTCGGCATCCACGCGACCCGGGAGCGGCCGGTCGTGGAGAACGGTCAGATCGTGGCGCGGCCGATGAATTACCTCGCGCTCTCGTACGACCATCGGATCATCGATGGGCGCGAGGCCGTACTCTCGCTCGTCGCGATCAAGGAAGCGCTCGAGGATCCCGCGCGCATGCTGCTCGAGGTTTAGTGGCGAAGTCGTTCGACGTGGTCGTCATCGGCGCGGGCCCCGGCGGATATATCGCCGCGATACGCGCGGCGCAGCTCGGGATGAGCGTCGCGTGCATCGACGAATGGCAGACCACCGACGGCAAGCCCGCGCCCGGCGGCACCTGCACCAATGTCGGCTGCATTCCGAGCAAGGCGCTGCTCCAGTCGTCCGAGAACTACGAGCACGTCGGTCACGCCTTTGCCGACCACGGCATCCGCGTGAAGGACCTCTCACTCGACCTCGCACAGATGCTCGGGCGCAAGGACAAGGTCGTGCGCCAGAACAACGAAGGCATCCTGTATCTGTTCAAGAAGAACAAGGTCGCCTTCTTCAACGCAAAAGGGAGCTTCGCGGGGCGCGAGGGCGAGGCTTACAGGATCACAGTCGCCGGCAAGACGGCTGAAGAACTTACGGCGCGACACGTGATCGTGGCGACCGGCTCGAGCCCGCGGGCCCTGCCAGGCGCCGATTTCGACGGCAAGACCATTCTCGACAACGAAGGCGCACTGGCGATTCGCGAAGTGCCGAAGCGCCTCGGGGTCATCGGCGCCGGTGTGATCGGTCTCGAGATGGGCAGCGTCTGGCGCAGGCTTGGCTCGGAGGTGCGGATACTCGAAGCGCTGCCGGTGTTTCTCGGCGCCGCGGACGAGAGCGTCGCGAAAGAAGCGGCGAAAGTGTTCGCGAAACAGGGGCTCGCGATCGACCTCGGCGTGAAGATCACGAAAGTGACCGCGAAGAAAACGGTGAGCGTCGAATACGAGGCCGGCGGCAAGACGCAGTCCGCGACCTTCGACAAACTGATCGTCGCCATCGGACGGGTGCCGAATACCACCGGGCTGAACGCCGACGCGGTGGGGCTCGAGCTCGACGCGCGCGGCTTCGTCGCCGTGGACGACGAGTGCAGGACGAACCTCCCGAACATCTGGGCGATCGGGGACGTCGTGCGCGGACCCATGCTCGCGCACAAGGCGGAGGAGGAGGGCGTCGCGGTCGCGCAGCGCATCGCGGGCGGCTACGGCCATGTCGACTTCAACACGGTGCCGTGGGTGATCTACACCAGCCCGGAAATCGCCTGGGTCGGGAAGACCGAGCGGCAGTTGAAGAGCGAAGGCGTGGAGGTCCGCGCCGGCAGCTTTCCCTTCATGGCGAACGGCCGCGCGCGCGCACTCGGCGACACGACCGGCTTCGTGAAGATCCTCGCCGACGCCCGCAGCGACCGCATCCTCGGGGTCCACGTGATCGGACCGATGGCCTCGGAGTTGATCTCGGAAGCCGTGGTCGCGATGGAGTTCGGGGCTTCCGCCGAGGACATCGCGCTCATCTGTCACGCGCATCCGTCGCTCTCCGAAGCGATGAAGGAAGCGGCGCTCGCGGTAGATAACCGCACGCTCAATCTGTGACGGCGTGACCGACGCGCGCTACGGGCATTTCGCGCTGCCCCGGGAGAGCGCGGATTTTCGCGAATGGGTGAGGCAGCACGCCGAAGCGCACGGCTTCAGCCTCGACGCGTCCCAGGAAAAAGCGGTCGAGCATTTCGAGCGGCTGTACGAGGACCTGCTCGGGCTCGAGCGGCTGGAGGCTTCTCTCATCCGGCTGCTGGCCCGCAAGCGCGTCGTGCGCGGGCTCTATCTGTGGGGCGGCGTCGGCCGCGGCAAGAGCTTCCTCATGGACAGCTTCTTCAACTGCGCGCCGGTCGCGCGCAAGCGCCGCGTCCACTTCCACCGCTTCATGCAGGAGATCCACCACGGACTGCACGCGCGGCAGGGACAGGCCGATCCGGTGGGGGCGATCGCGCGGGATCTGGCGAAGGATACGCGGCTCCTCTGCCTCGACGAGTTCCACATCACCGATATCACCGACGCCATGCTGATGAAGCGGCTGCTGGAGACGCTGTTCGAGCAGGGCGCGGTCATCGTGACCACGTCGAATTTCCATCCCGACGAGCTCTATCTTCACGGGCTGCAGCGCAACCAGTTCCTGCCGGCGATCGAGCTCATCAAGGACAACCTCGAGATCGTCAACGTCGATGCCGGCACCGACTACCGGCTGCGCGAGCTCGAGAAAGCGGGGGTGTACCACGCCGAAGCGGATGCCGATGCGGCGCTCGAGGCTGCTTTCATGACGATCGCGCGGCACGAGTCGAGCGATACCCACGAGCTCGAGGTGGAAGGCCGTACGATCCGCGTGAGGCAGGAGTCGCGCGGCGTCGCGTGGTTCGATTTCGAGGAGCTGTGCGGCGGTCCGCGCGGCAAGGCCGACTACATCGAGCTCGCGCGGCGGTACCATACCGTGCTCATCTCGGGGGTGCCGCGCTTCGGCGCCCGCGCCGCGGACCGGCTCCGGCGTTTCGTGTGGCTGGTGGACGAGTTCTACGACCGGCGCGTGAAGCTCATCCTCTCGGCCGCCGCGCCACCGGAGGACCTGATCGCCGCCGCCGATGAGAACGACCGTTTCCAGGCCAATCTCAATGCGTCGCTGCGCGAGCGCCTCGTGAGCCGTCTGACCGAGATGCAGACGCGCGACTATTTGACGCAACCCCATTTACCATAGCCGCGTAGGTGCGCCGATGGCGCACCGGCCGGTGTGTCATTGACGCACCCTACGAATACACCTTTCCTTGGACTCGAGCACATGAATACCTTCAAAGCCTTCCGCATTTTCGACGAGGGCGGCAAGATCGCCGGGCGCGTCGTGGAGATGTCGCTCGACGAGCTCGCGCCCGGCGAGGTGGTTTTTCGCACCGCCTTTTCCAGCGTGAACTACAAGGACGCGCTCGCCGGCACCGGCACGGGCGGGAAGATCATCCGGCGTTACCCGCTTACGGGCGGCATAGACGCTGCCGGCACCGTGGTGATGTCGTCGGACGCGCGATTCAAGCCCGGTGACGAAGTGATCTGCACGAGCTACGACATGGGCGTCGCGCACGACGGCGGCTTCGGCCAGTACTGCCGTGTGCCGGCCGGCTGGGTGGTGCCGCTGCCGCAGGGGCTCTCGTTGTACGAAGCGATGGCGCTCGGCACCGCGGGATACACGGCAGGTCTTGCGGTCGAGCTGCTCGAGTTGAATGGTCTCGCGCCGGGGAACGGCAAGGTGCTGGTGAACGGCGCCACCGGCGGTGTGGCGACGCTCGCGATAGATATGCTCGCCGGTATTGGGTACGACATCACCGCGGTCACGGGCAAGCCTGCCGAAGAAGGGTTCCTGAAGGAGATCGGCGCGCGCGACGTTCTCGCGCGAGCGGCGATCGATTCGGGCAAGCGTCCTCTGGAGAAGGCGATGTGGGCGGCGGCGTTCGACTCCGTCGGCGGAGCGCAGCTCGCTTGGCTCACGCGGACCATGCAGACGCACGGCCTGATCGCGAGCTTCGGCAACGCCGGAGGTATCGAGCTCAACACGACGGTGCTCCCGTTCATTCTGCGCGGTGTGCGCCTGATCGGCGTCGATTCGGCGACCACGCCGATGCCGCTGCGCCGGAAGGTCTGGGCGCGCCTCGCGGGCGATCTCAAGCCCCGGCACCTGGATGTGATCGCGCACACGATCGGGCTGGGGGAGCTGCCGGCGCAGTTCGACAGGCTGATTCAGGGCAGGGCACGCGGACGGGCCGTGGTTAAATTGCCGTGACACGGCGCGGGTGCGCTATTTAAGGCACGTGCTCGATCGTACAGTGCGCTAGTAGCGCACCGGCCGGTGCGTCATCGACGCACCCTACGCCCGGTAAGCCTGGAGGAGGAGACATGGGCGCGTATCAGGATTTCTATCGCCGTTCGATCACCGAACGCGACGCTTTCTGGCGCGATGAAGCGCAGTTGATCGAATGGCGTGAGCCGTTCGAGCGTGTCCTCGACTATTCAAGACCGCCTTTCGCCCGCTGGTTCGTCGGCGGTCGAACCAATCTTTGCCACAACGCGCTCGACCGGCATCTCGCTTCGCGCGGCGGACAGACAGCGCTCGTCTATATTTCGACCGAGACCGGCCAGCAGAAGAGCTACACCTTTCACGAGCTGCACGCGGAGGTGAACCGCTGCGCCGCGCTGCTCGCCGGCCAGGGCGTCGCGCGGGGCGACCGCGTGCTCGTCTACATGCCGATGATTCCCGAGGCGGTGTTCGCGATGCTCGCCTGCGCGCGCATCGGCGCGATCCATTCGGTGGTGTTCGGCGGCTTCGCGGCCGCGAGCCTCGCCACGCGCATCGACGACGCGCGGCCGAAGCTCATCATTTCCTCCGACGCCGGCATGCGCGGCGGCCGGGCGATTCACTACAAACCGCTGCTCGACGAAGCGATCCGGCTCGCCGCGCACCCGCCGAAGACGGTGGTTCTCGTGAACCGCGGCATCGACACCGCGATGCCGCTCACAGCCGGCCGCGACCTCGATTACGCGCAACTGCGTGCGGCGGCGGGCGACGCACAGGTGCCGGTCGCCTGGCTGGAGTCGAACGAGCCCTCGTACATCCTGTACACCTCCGGCACGACCGGCCGGCCGAAAGGCGTGCAGCGCGATGTCGGCGGCTATGCCGTCGCGCTCGCGAGCTCGATGAAACGCATCTACTGCGGCGAGCCGGGCGAGACGATGTTCACGACTTCCGATATCGGATGGGTCGTCGGTCATTCGTACATCGTTTACGGGCCGCTCATCCGCGGCATGACGACGATCCTGTACGAAGGGCTGCCGATCCGGCCCGACGCCGGCATCTGGTGGAAGATCGTCGAGGATCATAAGGTCAGCGTCATGTTCTCCTCGCCGACTGCCGCGCGCGTGCTGAAGAAGCAGGATCCGGCGTACCTGAAGAAGTACGATCTCTCGACGCTGAAGCATCTGTTCCTGGCCGGCGAGCCGCTCGACGAGCCGACGCACCGCTGGATGGCGGATGCGCTCGGGAAGCCCGTGATCGACCATTACTGGCAAACCGAGACGGGCTGGCCGATCCTCTCGGCGGTGCCGCAGGTCGAGCCGACCGAGATCCGGTTCGGCAGCCCGAGCTTCCCCGTATACGGCTACGAGCTGAAGCTCCTGCGGGAGCGTGACGCGAAAGAGGCCGGTGCGGACGAAAAAGCCGTCGTCGCGATCGTGCCGCCGCTGCCGCCGGGTTGCATGAGCACGGTGTGGGGCGACGACGAGCGCTTCGTGAAGACGTATTTCACCGGCTTCAAAGACCGGCTCGCGTACTCCACGTTCGACTGGGGCATTCGCGACAACGACGGCTATCACTACATCCTCGGGCGCACCGACGACGTCATCAACGTCGCGGGCCATCGGCTCGGCACGCGCGAGATCGAGGAAGCGGTGCAGGCGCACGCCAACATCGCGGAGGTCGCGGTGGTCGGCGTGAGCGACGCGATCAAGGGCCAGATGCCGCTCGCGTTCGCCGTGGTGAAGGACGCGGCGAAGATCGCGACGCCCGAGGACCGCGCGCGTGAGGAACGCGAGGTCATGGAAACGGTGGACCGGCAGCTCGGCGCGATCGGACGGCCCGCGCGCGTCCATTTCGTGTCACTGCTCCCGAAGACGCGCTCGGGGAAGCTCCTCCGCCGCTCGCTTCAGGCGCTCGCGGAGGGACGCGACCCCGGCGACCTCACGACGATCGAGGACCCGGCCGCGCTCGAGCAGGTCCGCGCAGCGCTACGCGACTGATCACAGGAGGATCGACATGACAACGCGACTCGCGCTGCTGGCGACGGCACTATTCGCGGCTCCGGCGTTCGCTCAGCCGGCCGCGCCGTACCCGGTGAAGCCGATCCGCGCGATCGTGCCCTTCACCGCCGGCGGCCCGACCGACTTGATGGCGCGGGCGCTGGGTCAGAAGCTCACGGAAGCGTTCGGCCAGCAGGTGATCGTGGACAACCGGGGCGGCGGCAGCGGCATCATCGCGGCGACGCTCGCGCGCGACGCTCCGCCTGACGGCTACACGATCTTCTTCGGCACGATCAGCACCCTCGCCACGAATCCGGCGACGATCCCGAAGCTGCCCTACGATCCGCTGCGGGATTTCGCGCCGATCACGATGACGGCCCATAACCCGTACTTCCTGGTCGTGCACCCGTCGGTGCCGGCGGCGAACACGCGCGAGTTCATCGCGCTCGCGCGCTCCAAACCGGGCCAGTTGAATTACGCGTCTTCCGGGACCGGCGGTGCGGCGCATCTCGTGATCGAGCTTTTCCGCTCGCTCGCGAAGCTCGAGATGGTGCACGTGCCGTACAAAGGCGCCGCGCCATCGATGGCGGACCTGGTGGCGGGGCAGGTGCACATGACGTTCGCACAGCCGTCCGCTTCGCTGGGCTACATACGAGCCAAGCGCTTGCGCGCGCTGGGTGTGACGAGCCTGAAGCCGCTCGCTTCGTGGCCCGAAGCGGGGCCGGTCGCCGAGGCGGGCCTGCCCGGATTCGAGTCGAGCTCATGGCAGGGCGTCGTCGCGCCGGCGCGTACACCGCCCGCGATCATCAGGCGGCTCTACGACGAAGTGGTGAAGGCGCTCGCGACGCCCGATCTGCGTGCGAAGCTCGCGGCCGAAAGCTCGGAAGCCGGCGGCATGCCGCCGGCCGAGTTCCGAAGCATGATCGCGGCCGAAATCGCGCGCTGGACGCGTGTAGTGAAGGACGCGAACATCAGGATCGAGTAGCGCGGCGCCTTCAGGATGGACCGGCCGCTTCGTGCCCGCTGCGCGTCAGCTCTTCCGCCGCCGTTCTTCCTCCGTGCGCCAGGCGACGTAGCCGTTGCGCGCCGCGTCCTCGGTGCATTCTTTCAGGGTTGCGAAGCTTTTTTCAGACCGTTCTTCGGTGCCAGCGGGATCGAAGACGCGCCACATCCACGAGCCGTCATCGCCCAGCAGAAAGTTCCACTGTCTGCGTCGTTCCACCCGGAGTCCTGTTCTTACGTGTTTTGTTTGCTGCGCCGCGCGCCCGTCCCCCGTCGGGTTGCCGGCGGCGGCGCGCCGGCGAGCGAGGCGTTCAACGCCGTGGCAAGCGCCGCCTCGCCGCTCACGAAGGCGCTCCACTCGAGCTCGTAACCTTTGCGGCGTCCTTTCGGAACGAGCTTCAGGCCCTGCGGCGTGATCGTGACCGTATAGGGCTCGCCGTCGATCACGATCTCGCGCCTCAGCGCCCCCTCGAGCTTCGTCGTCATCGTGCGGAGAGGGCGGGATTCACATCCGAGTCGTAGGGCACCGTAAATACTCGGTTTTGTTTTTGCGCGTTCCGCTTATACCAACAACTATACCAACAATTTTCTTCCGTGCAGCGTGAGACGGCGTGACACGGCTTGGACCGTGCTACGCGTGGCTCAGTAGAACGTGAGAAGTATTCGCGACTTCCGGCGCGTCGGCAACCGCATAGCCCATGGCGCGGTGTCCCCGCAAACGCTTCGACGAGCGTGTCACGCCGGACGGTGCGCTGATCTCCTGTGCCATCCATCTCGGCAATTGTGCGCGTGCCGCATGATCTCCAGCAATTCCGGCGAGCCGCCGAGCGAGGCACTATTCAGCCCGAGGCTTGGGCGGCCCTCGCCTCGTCCGCCGCACCTCGCCAATCATGCGAGCGTGCGGTGCGTACGGCGATGCTGACGGGCTTCGAATGCGGCCGGCCGGCCACCGTCACCATACTGAGCTCGCGCGACACTTCGGGCTCGACCACCAGCCGTGTCTCTATGCCCGGCAGGATCGGCAGGAACTCGGGCATGAGCGTCATGCCGAGGCCGACGCATACCATCGCCTGCACCCAGTCCTCGCGCTCGCTGACATAGCAGACCCGCACGCTCTGATAGGGCTTGGCGACGGCGAGCCGGGCGAAATTGGCCGGGAACTCGCAGTGCAGACGTTTCACGTAAGCCTCGCCCTCGAACTCGCGCATCGGCACCGCCTTCATCCGCCCGTAGCGGTGCCCGGCGGGGAACGCGACGCAATAGCGCTCGCGGAACAGCGGCATCGGGCGCAGCCGGTCGTCGAATTGGCACGAGGTGCTGATCGCGACGTCGATCTCGCTGCGCAGGAGTGCCTCGCTCAGCTCCTCGCAATTGGCCTCCCAGATCTGCAGCTTCAGATCCGGCGCGGCTTTGCGCAGCGCCCGCAAGTAGGCGACCAGATGGCGCGCCGGCATGGTGGCGACGACGCCGAGCTTGAGCTGCGTATCGGCGCTCGCGTACTGCGCCGCTTCGCGGCGCGCGGCATCGGTGGCATCGCGGCCCGCCGTCAGGTGCTGCTGCATCAAGCGGCCGAGGTCGGTGAGATGGGTGAGGTGCCGCTCGCGGCGGAAGAGCTGGCCGCCCAGCTCCTCCTCGAGTGCATGCACGGCGCGCGTCAGCGACGGCACCGAGACGTCGCAGCGCTCGGCCGCCCGGGTGAAGTTCAGGGTCTCGCAGGCGGCGAGGAAAAAGCGGATCTGATTCATCTCCATGAGCGGCCTCCCGTCTCGGCCGGGACGGCGCCAAGGGTCCGTCTCAGGCTGCCCCGCGAATCGGCGCATGATCGCATCTGAGGGGTCGAGGGTAAACCGATGGCGGCGGGCACCACTCCGGGGCCGCGGCCGTCCCGGCCGCGCTCTGGGCTCGGGAAAGCGCGGCGCTCGCGCGCGTGCAGGCGGGACGCCCGCGCTCCCGGCCCGCGTTGCACGTACGACAACGAAACGTTACCCGCCGGTGTCTGGCCTCGACCTGCGGGCAGCGCGATGCTTCTCGCACCACCAACCTGGAGGAACTGGATCGTGAAGCATGCACAACTCGTTGCACCGGAGTTCGCAGGCCGCCGGCGTCTGCTCCAGCACATCGCAGCCGGTGCTGCATGCGGCATGTGTGGCGTGCTTCAGCAGGCGCTCGCAGCAGACGTTTCGACGGGGCAGCAGGGAATACGCCGCATGCGCGGCACCGTACTCGTGAATGGCGAGCAGGCGAGGGTGGGCATGATCGTACCGCCCGGCGCCACCGTCGTCGTCGGAGGCGATTCCGAGGCCGCATACACGATTGCCGAAGACGCATTTCTGCAGCGGGCCGGATCGCAGATCCAGATCAACGCCGCAGCCACCGTATTCCGCGTGATCACCGGCGCGCTGCTGTCGGTATTTCGTCCCGGCACGCCCAAAACCGTGCGCATGCCCGTTGCTACAGCCGGCATCCGTGGCACCGGCTGTTACGTGGAGGTCGGCGTGGCCAGGACGTATTTCTGTCTGTGCTACGGTGCTGTAGACCTGACGCCTGATGGCGGGCGAACACGCAGCTATTCGACCCAGCATCACGACAGCCCATCCTGGATCGACAGCGTCGGCGGCGTCGAATCGACCGGGATGTTGAGCCATGAAGACACCGAACTCGCAGCGCTCGAGGGGCTGGTCGGCCGCAAGGTGCCTTTTCCGGTTCCGTACACCCGCTAGCAGAGCTGGATTGCGCTCATCACGCTCGCGGACATCCTTCGCCCCCAACGCGCGCAGGGTCGTGGCGGATCTTCAGGCACGCGGCTGAAGACGAGACGCCTGCGCTACGGGCTCAGTAGCTCGTCGGCCGGTTGAGCAGCAGTGCCGCGGAGCTCGCCTTCCAGCCCGATCAGGAATCCCGGCACGTCGACGAGATAGACGCGAGTACGTTACGTCGGTTTTCGCGTTCTTTACGTCTCGCGACGTCTCTTCCAGCGCTACGCGCGCTTGTGGATTTGCTGCGACGGAGTGAAACGATTACTTGGCGGAGAGGGCGGGATTCGAACCCGCGGTACGGCTTTCACCGTACACACGCTTTCCAGGCGTGCGACTTAAACCACTCATCCACCTCTCCGGGGGAGGCGAGTTTAACATAGGGACCTCATTTCCCTCGACGCGATGACTCCCGCCGAAGGCATAGGCAAGCTCGGATTTCGCCGCTGGTACGAGCGCCAGTTGATCGAGGGACACATGTACTTCGTGTCGTGTTTCCTCGCCATGATTCTGCTCGCGGTCACGCTCGAACAGATTGACTGGCGCGGCCCGTTCCTGCAGGTGGCGTACATGCTCGGAATCATCGTGACCGCGCTGCTCGTCTGTTTCGCTTCGCTCCGCCAGTACAGTTTCCTGCTCACGCGCGCCGAATGCTTCGGCTCGCAGTCGAGCTGCGCGGCGTGCGGCGCGTACGGTGTGCTGCTGGTGCTCGCTGCCGGTGCGTCGAATGTCGCGAGCTCCACGCTCACGCGGCGCCCCGACAACGCGTGGGTGCGCGTGCGCTGCAAGAAGTGCGGCCACGAGTGGCGCATCGACAACGACTAATCGCAGGCGAGCGCGCGGCCGACGCACAAGTACGCCTTGGCGCCGAGAAGACCGATCCAGAGCCAGAACAGGAGCAGGAATGCCGCGATCGGTATGTGATCGTCGCGGACGAATCGGGGCGTCACGGCGCGCGTGATGCGAAACACCGGACGCGTGAGGATCGCGAACAGCTGGTAGACGAAATTCTCGTGCTTGCGGCGGCCCGCGAGCACGTAGAGCAGGCCCTGCCCGAGCATGAACACCGCCGCGACCTCGACGAGCGCTTTGAGCATTTTCACGATGAGGAGCTCCGGCGGCATCAGCCGGCCTTGGGCGTCGCGCCGCTCAAGCGCTCCGGCGTCTCGCGCATGAGCTGCCTCGTCACGTCGGGATCGAATTCGTTGAGCTGCTCGATCACCCGCTGGACATCCCGGTATCGCGCGAGCGCATAGTAGGTCATGCCGAGCTCGTACCAGGCGTGCGGATTCATCGGCTGAAGCTTCGCCGAGCGCTCGAGCGAGACAACCGCTTCGTCGAGCCTGCCGAGCGAGCGCTGCGCGAGCCCCAGACCGTACCACGCGCGATCGATGTACGGGTCTATCGCAATGGCACGCTCGAAGGCCGCGATCGCCTCGTCGTGCGCGTGGCTCTGGTGATATACGAAGCCCAGATTGAACCAGGTGGCGGCGTTGGTGGGCTGCAGCGCGAGCGCTTTGCGGAACTGCTCGATCGCCGCATCGCGCTCGCCCAGCGAGGCGTACACGAAAGCGAGGGCGGAGGCGGCGAGCGCGTAGTCGGGATCGAGGCGGAGCGCCTGACGCAGCTCGGCCGCGGCGCGCTGCTCCATCTTCATGAACAGGAACAGGCGCGAGACGTTGTAGTGCCACCAGGCAGCGGGACTCATGAGGCGGAGTGGGTCAGCGCGGCGATCATACAAAAAAAACGGGCCTGCACCGCAGGCCCAGATCCTCCTCGAACCTCGACGGCGATCTTATGTCGCCTCGGTCACGATATCGCCTCGCAGGTGCGGGTAGCGCACGTGCTCGACGAGCTCCTGGGTCTCTTTCTCGGGCTGGCCGGTGAGCAGGCTCACGACGACGATAGTGATGAAGCTCGCCGGCAGCCCGAATACGCCGGCCGAGATCGGATTCATGCCGAACCACATGTACTCGGCGATCGGGCGCGTGACGCCGATGATGTCCCGGAAAAACGGATAGGTCGTGAACATGTAGTACAGGCAAACGCCCAACCCGACGGACATGCCGGCGATCGCTCCGTACTTGTTCGCGCGCTTCCAGAACACACCCAGCACGAGCGCCGAGAAGAACGTCGATGCCGCAATCGAGAACGCGGCGCCGACCAGGAACAGAATGTTCCCCGGCTTGAGCGATGTCACGAATGCGGCGATCAATGCGACGACGAGCAGCAGGCCTTTTGCTACCGACACGCGGCGCTTGGTGGACGCGGTCGGATCGATCATCTTGTAATAGAGATCGTGCGAGAGCGCGTTCGCGATCGTGAGCAGGAGCCCGTCGGCGGTGGAGAGCGCCGCCGCGAGACCGCCCGCCGCCACGAGACCCGAGACGACATACGGCAGCCCCGCGATCTCCGGTGTGGCGAGCACGATGATGTCGCCGCCGAGCACGATCTCCGCAAGCTGCACGATGCCGTCGCCGTTCAGGTCGGTGATGTTGAGCAGTGCAGGGTCGACTTCCCGCCATGCGGCAGCCCAAGCGGGGAGTGACGCGAAGCTGCTCCCGACCAGGTTGGAATAGACGTCGTACTTCGCCAGCACCGCAAGGCAGGGGGCGGTGAAATACAGCAGGAAGATGAAGAACAGCGACCAGAACACCGAACGACGCGCCTCGCGCACGTTGGGGGTGGTGTAGTACCGCATCAGGATGTGGGGCAGCGCGGCCGTGCCGAACATCATGCAGAAGACGATCCCCAGGAAATTTCGCCGCGCGGTGTCCTGCGCTTTCTCGTCCTTGCCGGGGAAGGGGGTCGCGTGCGGCCGCGGCGGATTGGCGCGGGCGGCGAGACCCTTGTCCTTGTTCATCGCGGCTTTCCACTGCTCCGGATCGGTCGGATACGCCGTGAGACCCTTCTGAATCTCCGCGATTCTCGCTTCAGGTGCGTTTGCGGCCTTGAGCTCGCTCAACTGCTTCTCGAGCTTTGCCCGGCCTTCGGCATAGCCTTTCGCAGGGTCTTTCAGCGCGGCCGTCGCGGCATCGGCGCGGTCCTTGAGGATCTTCCGGACTTCCTGCTCCTTGGGATCCGCCGTGATCTTCTTCTCGAGATCGGTCACCTTCTGAAGCGTCTGGCCATACGCGAATTGCGGCACCGGGATGCCGGTGTGCTTGATGCCGAGCCAGACCACCGGTGTCAAATAGGCGATGATCAGGATGATGTATTGCGCGACCTGCGTCCACGTGACCGCGCGCATGCCGCCCAGGAACGAGCACACCAGAATGCCCGCGAGGCCGACGAACACGCCGACCCCGAACTCGAGGCCCGTGAACTTGCTCGTGATGATGCCGACGCCATAGATCTGCGCGACGACGTAGACGAACGAGGCGATGATCGCGCCGATGATGCCGATGGTGCGAGCGATGTTGCCGCCGTAACGCGCGCCCAGGAAATCCGGAATCGTGAACTGTCCGAACTTGCGCAGGTACGGCGCGAGGAAGAGAGCGACAAGCACGTAGCCGCCGGTCCAGCCCATCACGAACGCGAGTCCGTCGAAGCCGGAGATGTATAGCGTGCCGGCCATTCCGATGAACGAGGCGGCGCTCATCCAGTCGGCGCCGGTCGCCATGCCGTTGAAGAACGCGGGCACGCGCCGTCCTGCTACGTAGTACTCCGCCACCTCCACGGTGCGGCTCATGATGCCGATCATCGCGTAGAGGCCGATCGTCGCGAAGAGGAACGCGTAACCGATGTATTGCCGCGACAGACCCATCTGCTCGGCGATCGCGAGCAGGATGATGAACGCGATGAAGCCGCCCGTGTACAGGCCGTAGTAGCGCTTCAGTTGCTGGGTGAAGCTCTGCTGGTTGAACGCGGCCTGGCTCATTTGTCTTCTCCCTCGTCGACGCCGTATTCGACGTCGAGCCGATTCATGTAGCGGGCATAGAACCCGATGATCACCACATACACGATGAGCGAGCCCTGCGCCGACATGTAGAAGCCGAGCGGGAAGCCGAGGAAGGAGATGCTATTGAGCTCTCTCGCGTACCAGGCTTCGACGAAGGTGACGATGAACCAGATCGTCATCAGGATAGCGGTGATGACGAGATTCTTGCGCCAGTACTCGCGGTGCTTCGCGGTGAGCTCCATAGGACTCCTCCTTTAGTGCCGCAGCCTGCGGCATGCGGCCGAGCGCGTTGCGATCCTGTCTTTTCGTGAGATTTTGCACATGTCATGTTATGCAAAAATTCTTACGAAATCCTGACCCCGGCAATAGAATCGGTCGCGGAGGGGGGCATGCGTATACTCATCACGGAAGATGACGAGGCCCTCGCCGAGGCGCTGTCGTTCGCGCTCCGGCAGGCGGGCTACGCCGTCGATTGCGTCGCGAACGGCGCGGCTGCCGACGAGGCGCTGAAAGGCGACGCCTTCGGTCTGCTGATACTCGACCTCGGGCTTCCGAAGCTCGACGGCTTCGAAGTCCTGAAACGGCTGCGGCGGCGCAATACGCTCATGCCGGTGCTGATCCTCTCGGGCCGCGAAAACGCGGAGGAGAAGGTCACGGGACTCGATCTGGGTGCCGACGATTACCTCGTGAAACCGTTCAGCCTGAACGAGCTGCTCGCGCGCGTGCGCGCACTGCTGCGGCGCGGGAACGGAGCCGTATCCCCGGTCCTCACTTACGGGAGCCTCTCGTTCGATACGGTCGGCCGCACCGCCGCGGTCGAGGGCCGCACGGTGCCCCTGTCCATGCTCGAGACCGGCGTGCTGGAAGCGTTGCTGCACCGGTTCGGGCGCGTCGTCAGCAAAGAACAGCTCGTCGAGCAGCTCTACAGCTACGACAAGGAAGTGAGCCACAACGCGATCGAGGTATACGTCCACCGCGTGCGCAAAAAGCTCGCCGGCGCCGGCGTGACGGTGCGCACCTTGTATGGCCGCGGTTACCTGCTGGACTATGGCAAGCCGTAGCGCGGCTTCGCGCGGGCGAACCTGCGAACCGGTCTACGAATTTTTCAGCAGCTCCTCGACCGCGTTCATCAGTTCGCGCGTTCCGAACGGCTTGGTCATATAGGCGTTCGCGCCCA
>DASPNJ010000115.1:0-10719 GCA_035626595.1 Burkholderiales bacterium | reverse complement strand
TGAGCCGCGAGCGCCGGGCCTACCGGCCCGTGAACGCCGGCTTGCACTTCTCCATGAACGCGCACCGGCCCTCGACGTACTCCTGGCTCGCGAAGCAGTCGGCGACGACCTTCGCGCACAACGCCGTGTCGCGCTTCTCGCTGTCCTTCACGTATTCGTCGATCACGCGCTTCGATGCGAGGATCGACAGCGGCGCGTTCGCCGCGATCGTGTTCGCGTACGATTCGACGAACGCTTCGAGCTCACCCGCCGCGACGACGTAATTCACGATGCCGAGTCGCAGCGCCTCCTGCGCCGGCACGCGCCGGCCGGTGAAGAGAATGTCCTTCGCAGCCGACGGTCCCACCAGATCGACCAGGTGCCCCAGGCGATCGGCGGCATAGCCGATGCCGAGCTTGGCTGCCGGAATGCGAAGCTCGCGTCCTCGGTGCAGATGCGGATGTCGCAATTGAGCGCGATCGCCATGCCGCCCCCGAGACAGTAGCCGCGAATCATCGCGATAGTCGGTTTGGCGCTGCCCTTGAGCAGCGTGCGGAAGCGCTCGCCCGTTTTGGTGTAGTTCGCGACGTCTTCCTTGCTCGCGCGCACTTTCTCGAACTTCGAGATGTCGCCGCCCGAGACGAACGCCTTGTCGCCTGCGCCGGAGAGGACGATGACGCGGATCTTTTCGTCCGCGAGGAAGTCGTCCATGACGTCGGCCGCCGCAAGCGACATCTCCAGCGAGAATGCGTTGCGCTTTTCCGGGTTGTTGAAGACCAGATGGCCGATCGGGCCCTGCTTCCTGGAAAGGATCTTGTTCTCCGCAATCGTCTCGGTGCTCATTTCGTGCCTCCTTTGCATTAACCGTGGGGCGAATAGTAGCAATGCTCAGCGCGCCGGCCACTGCCATGGCGGCGGATCCCGCGATTCCGAAATCGTCGTCTCGCCCATGCGCTTGTCGAGCACGATCGAGTGGCAGTCGCGCGCTTCCTCCAGCGCCGCGACCAGGCGCGACGCGTGCGTCACGACGACCACCTGCGACCGCTCGGCGGCCTGGCCGATCAGCCTACCCAATGCGGGCAGAAGATCGGGATGCAGGCTCGTCTCCGGCTCGTTCAGCACCAGCAGCTCCGGCGGCCGGGGCGTGTGCAGCGCCGCGATCCAGAGCAGATAGCGCAGCGTGCCGTCGGAAAGCTCCGCGGCCTTGAGCGGCCGCAGCAGGCCGTGCTGGCTCATCTCGACCTCGAAGCGTCCGTCGGAATGATTCACGGTCACGCTCGCTCCGGGGAAGGCGTCTTCCACCGACTGCGCGAAAGAGGCCGGGTCGCCGATCTCGAGAATCGTCTGAATCGCGGCGGCAAGATCGGAGCCGTCATGGTTGAGCACCGGCGTATGCGTTCCGATCTGCGGCAGCCGCGCAGGCGCTTCGAGGTCGGAGCGAAACTGATCGTAGAAGCGCCAGCGCCGCATCTGCTCGCGCAGGAGCAGCATCTCCGGCGTGTTCCGCGGATCGGCGCAGTGCGTCATCATGCTGTCGAAGCTCGCGAGGTGTTGCGTGAGCGTCGTCCACCCGCCCTTGTCCTCGCGGCTGCGCACCAGCGGTCCGCGGCGCTCGACGAGCAGCGCCGACGGCCGCAGCACGGGCCCGTTCCAGACGCATTCCCGCTTGATCTCCGGATCGTGCGCGAACGCCGACGACGACGGCGTGGGGAGCCCGAGATCGATTGCATATCCGTATTCGTCACCGGAGATCCCGAGCCGCAGGCTGACCGGACCCTTGCGCGCCGTGCCCTGCACCGGGTGCTCGCCGCGCGCGACCGCCCGCGAAACGCCTTCCGGTCCGGCCCACAGCGTCGATTCGAGACCGCCTTCGCGGGCCAGTGACGGGATCACCCGTCCCTGCGCGATCTCGGCGAGCAGCCGCAACGCGCGGTACAGATTCGACTTGCCGCTGCCGTTCGCGCCGGTGATGACGTTGAGCTGCGCGAGCGGCACGACGAGATCGCGTAACGAGCGATAGTTGTAAACGGCGATAGCGGAGAGCATCTGCAACTTCACTCCGCCATGTGCTACACGAACGTGTAGTCGCTCGCGTGTATGGCCGCGCCGTTGAGGAGCGTAAACACATCGTGCACGGTTCCGTCCGCGGAGTCGATCCGCCAGTGCACGGGGTCGATGCGCGTGAGCGTGGCGCCTTCCGAAGCAGTGCCGTAACCGCTGAAAAGCAGTCGATCGCCCAGCGCCGCGCCGTTGCCGGCGAAATCGATGATCGCATCGCCGTTCGCTTCCGACCGGCGCAGCACGAACGTATCGTCGCCCGCTTCGCCACTGAGGCGGTCGGCGCCTGCGTTGCCGTCGAGTGTGTCAGCGCCGTCCATGCCTTGCAGAACGTCGTCGCCGCCGCGACCGGAGATCGCGTCGTCGCCGCCGAGGCCCACCAGATTGTTTCGGCCGCCGTCGCCCAGTAGAACGTCTGCGAATACCGACGCGATGATGCCCTCGACGGATACATATTGGTCGCCCGCCGCTGCACCGGTGTTGGATGCAGGATCGAGCAAGTCCGCATGCACGGCGGAGGCCGCGTAGTAATACGCCGCGTAATCGGATCCGTCGCCACCATCGAGGCCGTCGGCGCCGGCCCCCCCCTCGAGGCGGTCGCTGCCCGCGCCGCCGTGCAGGTGGTCGCCGCCCGCGAGGCCTTGCAGGTAATCGTCGCCCTCCATGCCGCTCAGGATGTCGTCGCCGCCGCGTCCGACGAGCACGTCTGCGCCTTCGAGGCCGGCGATGGTGTTCGCATCGTCGTCGCCGTAGAGCACGTCCTCGAAGCGTGTGCCGATCACGCCTTCGATCGAGACGTAGGCATCGCCGGCGGCATCCCCCGTGTTGGTCGCGCGCCGCAGCAGGTCGGCCGTGACGCCCGCAGTCGCGTAGTAATACGCCGCGTAGTCCTCTCCTGCGCCTCCGTGAAGCACGTCTGCGCCGGCGCCGCCTTCGAGCCGATCGTCACCGCTCAGGCCGAACAGCGTATCGGCGCCCGCGCGGCCTTGGACGTAATCGTGTCCCTGCCCGCCGCGGATCTCGTTGTCGGTGCTGCTGCCGATGAGCACGTCGTCAAAGTTGCTGCCGACGAGGTTCTCGATTCCGAGATAGCTGTCGCCTGCGGCGTCGCCGGTGTTTGCGCTGTGGTCGAGCAGGTTCGCGAGCACCGCGCCCGCTGCCGTCCCGTAGCTCGCCGCGTCGATCCCGGCTCCGCCGTCGAGCCGATCTGCTCCGGTGCCGCCGGTCAGCGTGTCGTCACCGTTGCCGCCCAGCAGCCCGTCGTCGCCGCCGCGGCCGTCGATGAAATCGTTACCGTCCACGCCGGCTAGATTGTTGCCGTTGCCGTCGCCGAAAAGCAGATCGGAGGCGCTGGAACCGATCGCGCCCTCGATCGAGCTGAACGTATCGCCTGCGGCTTCGCCGGTGTTGAGTGCGGGTGTGACGAGATCGACGGTCACGCGAACGCGCGTATAGAAGTACTTCGCGTAGTCGAAGCCGTCGCCGCCGTTCAGCGCGTCCGCTCCGGCGCCGCCTTCGAGGTGATCGTTGCCGTTCCCGCCGTTGAGCGTGTCGTCGCCACCGCGCCCGAGCAGATAGTCGTCGCCATCGAGCCCGTTGATCGTGTCGCCGGCGTCGCTGCCGATGAGCCCATCACGGCCGTTCGTGCCGTCCAGCGTAGTATTGCCGAAGCTCGTGTCGATGCTGCCGTCGCTGTTGTAACGAACCACGGCGAACGCGTCGCTCGAGCCGGTGTAGCTCTCACCAGCCAGCAGGATCTTGCCATCGGCGAGCACTGCCAGCCTCCTGCCGACATCCTGAATGGGACCAACCGACGTGACGATTCGGCCGTCACCATCGAACGTGGTATCCAGCGTCCCGTCGGGGTTGTAGCGGACGATCGCAAAATCGGCGTTGCTGTTATGCCCGTGTCCCCCGAGAAGAATCCGGCCGTCGGGCTGCACGGCGACGTCCCACGCGAAATCCTGGCCGGGGGTGACGTCAGTGATCACGATACCGCCCGAGCCGAAAGTGCTGTCCAGCGTGCCGTCGGCATTGAAGCGCACTGCCGCGAACACGTGCGCAGGTGTCTGCGCGCCGACGACGATCTTCCCGTCGGGTTGCAGCACGACGCTGACGCCGCCCGCATTCTCGGGCAGGCTCGTCGTGCCGTCCGCGGCGAAACTGCTGTCGAGTGAACCGTCGGCGTTGTAACGCGCAACGTTCCGCCCCGCTACCGTCACGATCTTCCCGTCGGACTGGAGCGCGAGATCGAAGATGATTCCGGCCCCGCTGATGAGTGTCCCGTCGAGGTCGAAAGTGGTATCGAGGCTTCCATCGGGGTTGTAACGCAGCATTCCGGCGCCGCCCGCGAACTCTCCAGCGACCAGAATCCTGCCGTCGCTCTGCACGGCGATCTTTTGAGCGTGCCCGATGTGAGTAGTGGCGATGCCGTCTGTGTCGAATGTCGTGTCGAGCGTGCCATCCGCGTTGTAGCGCACGACCGCAGTGCGCTCGGTAGCGAAGACAGGACCACCCTCCACCGTCCTTCCTGCCACGAGAATCTTTCCGTCGGCCTGCAGCGCAACGCTTGCTGCGGTATCGAAGCGGGCGGGGCCGATCTGCGTATTGACGAGGCCGTCGCCGCCGAAGGTCGGATCAAGCGCGCCCTCGGGCGTAAAACGCGAGAGCGTAAAGACACTAACGAATCCACTCGAGAAAGTCATCGAATAGCCTGCGACGACAATCCTTCCGTCCGGCTGGACGATCATGTCACGCATGTCCTCGTCGCTCGCGGCGATATCCGCGATCGCTACACCGTTTGCCATGCGATCTCTCCTCGAGTGGCGGCGCCTGCTTCACATGAACGTACAATCGCTCGCTACGTGGCGGCGCCGTTCGCCACGTTCGCGGACATCATACCGGCACCTCAGGCGCCGACCGCCTACCTCTTGCGCGCGACGATCTGCAGCAGCACCGGCGTGTAGATGAAGGCGTCGCGCGATGCCGAACGCGCCGCCCAGTCGTTTCGCAAGGCCTGCAGCTCGGCGGCCGTCATGAAACCTTGAGCCTCGAGCGTGTCGCCGAAGTCTTCCATCAGCCGGCCCCACCACGTCCACCAGCGCTCCGAGGGCCGCGCCATGCCGCCGGCACAGCTCATGTGGTTGATTGAAAAGCCGGCCGCGCGCAGCTTCTCCGGCAGATACGCGCCGACGGCGGTGTCGCCGCCGTTCTTGCGATAGTAATCGACCCATCCGCGCGTGTGCGCGTCGAAGCCCGCGCTCGGCGGCGAGCAAGTCGCGCTCTCGAGCGTGAGGTACTCCATCGCCGCGAGCACGCCGCCGGGCTTCAGGCTCCGTGCGACCGTGTCCAGCACGCGGGAGAGGTCGGCGATGAGAAATGCGAGAAAGAACCGGCAGAACGCGCCGTCGAGTGGCCCGGGTATGGCATTCGGCTTCGTCACGTCGGCCGCGACGCACGAGACGTTCTCGACGGCCGAGCGCTTCGCCTCCGCTTTCAGGTAATCGAGATAGGGAGACGCCTTATCCAGCGCGATCACGCGCCCGGCGGCGCCGACGATTCCCGCGAGCTCCAGACTGGTGAAGCCGGGGCCGCAGCCCAGATCCGCGATGCGTTGCCCGGGCGCGAACCCTGCGGCTTTCCACAGCGCGTGGGTCTCCGGCTGCCAGGCGGCGTGCTGTTCGCGCAAGCGCTCGAGCTCGCGCGCGTGGACCCCGATGAAGTAGTCCCGCATCAGGCGCGCGGGACCGCGGCTAATGTTCTGTGTCGCGCCGCTCCCCGGTGCGCCGCTCCTCCCGGCGCCATTCCGCAAAGCCGCGCACCATCGCGTCGTCGGCCGCGGCTTTCAGGGTCGGATACGTGTGCGAGGACCGCTCTTCGGTCCCGTCGCCCTTGCGCAGGGCCCATGCCCAGCCCTGGTCCGTGATCAGAAAGTTCCACTCTTTGCGGCGTTCGGTTCTCCGGCGTTCAACGGCGTCCTGCTGCGGCATGTGTCTCCCCTTCGAGCTCTTCGTTAGCGGCCGGGCGCTCGCCTCTCTTGTCGGAGACGATCCGTCCCTCCTTCATGACCAGGAGCAGGCGCCGCACGTTATTGATGTCCTCGAGCGGGTTGGCGCCGACCACTATCACATCGGCAAGCTTACCAACTTCGATGGTGCCGAGGTCGGCGCCCGCGCCGACGAGCTCGGCGGCATTGCGAGTGGCCGCGACCAGCGTCTGCCACGGCGTCGCGCCGTCCTTCACCCACAGCCCCATCTCGAGGAGCGCTGCGTCCTTGAGCGGCCGGATGTCGGAGCCGAGCGCCATCTTCACGCCTGCTTTCAGTGCCTTGCGGAACCAGTCGGCGTGCACGTCCGAGGCGGCGTCGGCCCGGCAGCACAGCGACGCCGTGAGATTTCGCTGCGCGAGGTAGGCACGCTCCCATTCGTTGCCGGCCTGATTGGGCGTGAGATGGCTGATGGCGAGCGTCGGCACGTACCACGTCTCGTGCTTGAGCATGAGATCGATGCACTCGTCGTCCATGATGTAGCCGTGCTCGACGCTGTGGGCGCCGAGCCGCGTGGCGTTCTTCACCGCATCGGGATTGGTCGCATGCGCCATGACCTTGAAATCGCGCTGCTTGCAGATCGCGAACGCGGCTTCGAGCTCGTCTTTCAGCAGGAACGAGTGCCAGTGGCGGTCCCAATCCGGGCCCATGATGCCGCCCGACAGATTCAGCTTGATGTGATCGACGCCCGCCTTGATCTGCTGGCGTATCGCCTTGACGAATCCATATGGCCCGTCGCATTCGAGCGCATGGCCCGTCGTCAGGAAATGCCCGCCGGTCGTCGTCAGGAAATGGCCGCACGCGTAGAGCCGCGGTCCGATGTACTGACCGGACGCGAACGCGCGCTTCCACGCGACGTCCATGAAGCTGTGCGTGCCGGCGCAGCGGAAGCCGACGATGCCCGAGTCCGTGAGCGCCGTCATCAGCCGGTGGCCGAAGAGCGCGACCTGGTCCGCGAGCGGCGCCTCGGCGAGCGAGAGATAGTCCGGGTGGACGTGCACGTCCCACAAGCCCGGCATCAGATATGCGCCGTCGAGATCGATCACCTTGGCATCGCCGACGACGGCTTTTTTCCCGGCCGTGAGGATCTCCGAGATGCGGCCGTTCTCGATGACTACGGAGGCGTTTGCGGCGGGCGCGGGATCGACGCAGTCGATCAGCGTCGCGTTGGTCAGTATCGTTCTCATTCCGGTTTGATTCCGGCGCTCGCGGCTACCTTCAGCCAGCGCCTGGTTTCCGATTCGATGAATGCGCGGAATTGCGCGGGGGTGTTGCCGACCGGCTCGAAGCCGCGCTCGGTGAAAATCTGCACGACGTCGGCCGCGCGCATGATGGCGCCGATCTCTTTCGAGAGTCGTTCCACGATCGGCGCCGGTGTGCGCGCTGGCGCGAGCACGCCCCACCACGTGCCGCCGGTGAAGCCCGGCACGCCCGCTTCGTCCATCGTCACGATGTCGGGTGCGAGTGGCGAGCGTTTCGGCGTCGCGACCGCAAGCGCCCTCAACTTCCCCGCTTTCGCGTGCGGCAGCACGACGGGCACGGCGTCGAAAGTCATGTGCACCTGTCCGCCGAGCAGATCGGCGATTGCGGGTGCGCTGCCTTTGTACGGCACGTGCAGGATATTCGTGCCCGTCGCGGCGCGGAACGCTTCGGCGACGAGATGATTCGAGGTGCCCTGGCCGAAAGAGGCGAAGGTGAGCGCGCCGGGCTTGGCTTTCGAGAGCGCGACGAGCTCTTTCACGGAGGAGACGCCGACCGACGGATGCACCACCAACATGAACGGCACACGGCCCACCAACGAGACGGGCTGGAAATCCCGCAGCGAATCGTAGGGCGGGTTCTTCACGAGCGCGCGATAGATCGCGGTCTCGGCCGAAGCCGCGAACGAGAGCGTATGGCCGTCCGGCTCGGCTTTGGCGACGATGCTCGCGCCGATGACGCCGCTCGCGCCGGCGCGGTTATCCACGATGACGTTCTGCCCCAGCACCGGCGTCAATTTCTGTGCGATGAGCCGCGCGGCGATGTCGGTGCTGCCGCCGGGCGGGTAAGCGACGATCAGGCGCACCGGTCGAGTCGGATACGTCGACTGCGCGGCGCTGGCGTGTCCACTGACGGCAGCAACCGTGGCTGCCAGTACTGCAGCAATCGTAAGAATGCGCATGAGCCCGCCTACTCGATCTTCGCGCCGGACTGCTTCACGACTTTCGCCCACTTCGCCATGTCCGCTTTCTGAAATGCCGCGAACTGCTCGGGTGTGCTGCCGACGACTTCGGCGCCGAGGCTCGTCATACGCTCGCGCACGTCCGGCAGGCGCACGGCTTTCACGATCTCGCCGTTAAGTCTCGCGATGATTTCCCTGGGCGTGCCAGCCGGCACGAAAACGCCGAACCACTGAAGCGCTTCGAACCCCGGCAGGCCCGACTCGGCGACGGTGGGCGCGTTCGGCGCGATCGGCGAGCGCTTCGCGTTCGTCACGGCGAGCGCATTCAGTCGTCCCGCCTTCACGTGCGGCAGGAACGACACGGCCGTTCCGAACATGAGATGCACCTGTCCGCCGACGAGGTCCGCCAGCGCCGGTGTGTCGCCTTTATACGGCACGTGCAGCATCTGGATGCCCGCCAGCGATTTGAAATGCTCGCCGACGAGATGCGAGATGCCGCCGTTACCGGACGAAGCGAAGGAGAGCGCGTTCGGCTGCTTTCTGGCGAGCCCGATCAGCTCCTTCACGTTCTTCGCGGGAAGCGACGGGTGCACCGCCAGCAGGATCGTCGCGTTGGCGATCAGCGTCACCGGCGCGAAATCGCGCACCGGGTCGTAGGCGAGCTTCGTGTACAGGCTCGGGGCGATCGCGTGCGTGCTGCTCGTGCCGACGATCATCGTGTAGCCGTCGGGCGCGGACTTCGCCGCGGCGTCGGAGCCAATCGTACCGCCCGCACCGCCGCGGTTGTCCACGATCACCTGCTGGCCCCACGACTCGGTGAGCTTCTGCGCGATCAGCCGCCCGACGATGTCGGTCGCGCCGCCGGCCGGGAACGGCACGATCATGCGCACGGGCTTGGTGGGATACGCCTGGGCGATCGCGCCGCCGGTGTGCGCAGCGAGAAGCGCCGCTGCCACACCGCACGCAATTGATATCTGCCGCATGTGAATTCCTGACGGACCTGATGACCGAGTATAAATCGTAGGGTGCGTCGACGACGCATCGGCGCCATATCGTAGTGTGCGTCGATGACGCACCGGCCGGTGCGCTACTAGCGCACCCTACGCGCCCCACACCGCGCGGAACACCCGCAGCCAGTTCCCCCCGATCACTTTGCCCACGTCCTCGGCGGAATAGCCGCGCGCGAGCAGACGCGCCGTGAGATTGGGCAGCGTCTTCGGTGTCTCCATGTCCTGCGGGTAGTGATGCGGCGGCGGCGGGTAGCTCGCCTCGCTCCAGCGCCGCTGCGCAAGCTGCTGCCTGAAAAATGCCGCCGCCTCTTCGGCGCTCGCGACGGGGTGCATGCCTTCGTAGTAGTCGATGCCGAGCGCGACGTGGTCGATGCCGGCGAGCTCGACCATGTAATCAAGGTGCTCGATGAAGCGATCCATGGTGGGACGCGGCGAATCGCCGAGGAACGCCGGAAAGCCGTTCACGCCGACGAGCCCGCCGCTCCCCGCCGCCGCCTTGATCTGGTCGTCGCGGATGTTGCGCGGCGACGGGTGCACGCCGTACGCATTAGCGTGCGAGAACACTGCCGGCCGGGATGAGCGCTCGATGGCGTCCATGGTGGTGCGATAGCCGGTGTGCGAGCAGTCCACCACGATGCGGTTTTCATTGAGGCGCCTTACGAGATCGACGCCAAATGCGGAGAGCCCGGCGTCGGTCGTCTCCTCGCAGCCGTCGCCGACGCGGTTGCGGACGTTGTAGGTGAGCTGAACCATGCGCACACCCAGCGCCTGATAGGCCTCGATCAGATTGAGATCGTTCTCGATCGGATCGGCGCCCTGGAAGTGGAAGATGAGCCCGAGCCGCCCCTGGGTCTTCCCACGCGCGATGTCTTCGGTCGTGAAGACCTGCGCGAGATCGCCGCGCGAGGCGATGAAGCGCTTCCACGCACCGAGATTGCGCAGTGTCTCTTCCGCCGGCGCGGTGCTGCCGACGGTGGGACAGCACGCCGTCACGCCGCCCTCGATGTACCAATCCACGTACTCGCGGCGGCGAAGCAGCGGACAGGTGCCGTCGATCACGATGGAAGACGCGTGGAGCGTGTGGCTCGAATCGCTATTCATGTCTGGCAGTTCGTAGGGTGCGTCGATGACGCACCAACCGGTCAACATCGATGTCCATATAATAGGCGCACGGGGAGGAATAACGATGAAGCACAAGCTCAAACGCGGCCTGCTTGCCGCGGCGTGCGGCGCGCTCGTCACCGCCGTGCTGATTCCGCAGCTCGCAGTTGCACAGGCATGGCCCGTTAAACCGGTGCGCATCATCGTGCCCTTCCCGCCCGGCGGGGGACTGGATTTCTTCACGCGCATCGTCGCGCAGAAGCTCCAGGAGAACGTCGGTCAGCAGTGCCTCGTCGAGAACCGCTCCGGCGCGGGCGGCATGATCGGCGCGGAAGCGGGCGCCAAGGCGCCGCCCGACGGCTACA
>DASPNJ010000114.1:0-79236 GCA_035626595.1 Burkholderiales bacterium | reverse complement strand
GCGGCGTCAGCGCACCAGCGCGCTCGTGTTGCGCTCCGGCGTAAGCAGGCGCAGCGGCGTGCCTTTCAGAAACGCCGCGATGTTCTCGACGACGTCGCTGAACGCCACTTCGTAGAACTCCCGGACGTTATGCCCGAGATGCGGCGTCAGCACGACGTTGTCCAGCGCTCGCAGCGGGTGCTGCTCCGGTAGCGGCTCCTGCTCGAACACATCCAGGCCTGCGCCGGCGATGCGGCGCGCGCGCAAAGCTTCCAGCAGCGCTTTTTCATCGACGATCGGACCGCGCGCGGCGTTAACCAGGATCGCCGTCGGCTTCATGAGCGCGAGCTCGCGTTCGCCGACCGTGCCGCGGCTGCGCTCGCCGAGCGCGAGGTGGATGCTCACGATGTCGCTGCGCCTGAAGAGCTCGTCCTTCTCCACCCGTCGCGCGCCGACCTCCGCCGCGGCTTCCGCCGTCATGTTCCGACTCCAGGCGATCACGTTCATATCGAACGCTTTCGCCACCGGCACCATATAGCGCCCCTGACGTCCGAGCCCGACGAGCCCGAGCGTGCGCCCGGCGAGCGTGATGCCGGCGGTGTGCTGCCAGCCGCCGTTGCGCATCTCGGACGCTTCGTAAGGAATGTGCCGCGCGACCGAGAGAATGAGGCCCCACGTGAGCTCGCACGTCGCCTTGCGATAGGTGCCGCGAAGCTCCGTATAGGACACGACGATGCCGCGCTCCACCGCCGCCGCGACGTCGAGCACGCGGTTGTAGAGTCCCGTGATCGCGATCAGCTTCAGATTCGGCAGCCGCTCGAGGAGCGCGCGCGGCAGCGGCATGCGCTCCCGCAATGTCACGATGATCTCGAACGGCCGCAAGACCTCCGCGGCATCTTCCGCGGCGATTGCACGGTCGAAGACCGTGGTCTCGCAGGTCGCCGCGATCCTCGACCAATCCGCGACCTGCTGCGACAGCCGGAGATAGTCGTTGAGGACCGCGATTTTCATGATCGCGATCCTAACCGCTACAACTGCCCTGCGCCTGCGCCTTTCGCGCGGATCGGCGCCAGCACCTTGTACCACTTGGCGTACTCGGCGCGGATGATGCGGCCGTACTCCTCGCCCGACGTGGGTGCGGGCACGAGCCCCGCGGGCCCGAGATGCTTGTTCACCTCCGCGTCGCCGAGCGCCGCACGCAACTCCTTGTTGAGCCGCGCGACGATCGCCGGCGGCGTTCGCGCGGCCGTGACCAGGCCGTACATGAACGTCGCGTCGTAGCCCGGCACGCCGCCTTCCGCCATTGTCGGGATCTCCGGCATCGCCGGATCGCGCTTCGCGCTCGTCACCGCGAGCACTTTCACGCGCGAGCCGCCGAAGCTGCGCGCCGTCGTGATCGTCACGAATGCGAGCTGCACCTGCCCGCCGATCAGATTCGTGATCATCTCGCCGCCACCTTTGAAGGCGATGTGGACGATGTCGGTCTTCGAGAGGCTCTTCAGCAGCTCGCCGCCCAAGTGTCCGGCCGACCCGATGCCCGGCGTCGCGTAATTGAGGCTGCCGGGCTTCGCGCGCGCGAGCGCGATCAGCTCCTTCACGTTGTTCGCAGGCAACTGCTGGTTTGCGATCAGCACGTTGCAGAACACGACGCCGCGCCCGACCGGCACGAAATCCTTGAACGGATCGTAGGAGAGCTTCACGCCGAGCGCGGGGCTCACCATCAGCGGACCGACGCCCGACCAGAACAGCGTGTAGCCGTCGGGGTTCGCCTTCGCCGTGATGTCGGCCGCGATATTGCCGCCGGCGCCCGAACGGTTCTCGATGACGATCGGCGTATTCAGCGCTTCCGACATCTTGCGCGCCACCGCGCGTCCCGATACATCCGACGATCCACCGGGATTGAAACCGATGAGCATGCGGATCGGGCGGCTGGGATAGTCCTGCGCGACTGCGGGTGCGCTCAGCAGCGCGGCGGCAAAGGTGCACGCGACGGCGAGGCCGTTCTTCCTTCGACGACGCTCAGGACGAACGGCGTGTTCGTGGCTCATCGTGCGCCCTCCGCGAGGAATGCGCCGAGCTTCGACGCGATCAGCTCCGGCGCTTCCAGCAGCACGCTGTGCTTGAGCCCCGGGAGTATCTCCAGCCGCGCGCCCGCGATGCGCTCGGCCATCAGCCGCGCCATGCGCGGCGTCGAGCCCTCGTCGAGCTCGCCGGTCATGACCAGCGTCTCGTGCTGGATCGTGTGCAGCTCGTCGGCGAGGTCGTAGTCCGCGAGCACGCGGAATGCGGCCGCATAACAGCCGGGATCCTGCGAGCGCGCCTGGCGCTTGCGCTCCTCCACGATCTCGGGATGCGCCTGCTGGAACTCGCGCGTGAACCAGCGATCGACGGCCCAGTCGAGATGCGTGGTGGCGCCGCCTTGCGCGAGCGCGCTCGCCCGCTCCTGCGCTTTGGCGCGCTCGGCTTCAGTGCGTCCTGCGATGCCGCTGATGAGCACCACCTTGCCGACGCGCTCCGGTTGCTCGATCGCGATCGCCTGCGCGATGATCGCGCCCAGCGAAAAGCCGACGAGGTGCGCCGAGTCCCATCCAAGCTCTTCGAGCAGCGCGACGTGATCGTTCACGAAATCGTTCAGCGTGTACGGCCCCGGCACCTTCTCGGACTCGCCGTGACCGCGCAGGTCATAGCGCACGAGCTCGAAACGGTCCTTGAGCCGCGCGACCACGCCTTCCCAGTTCTGCATCACGCCGCCGACGCCGTGCACCAGCGCGACGCGCGGACCCCTGCCTTCCACCACATAGTTCAACCGCGCCGCGGCGCGTTGTGCTGCTTCGTTCATCAGTTTCCGCTCTTCATAAAAATAGATGCGCCCCTGCGCGGTCAACGCGTGGGCTTCAGCCGGATGTCCTGCACCAGCCGCGTCCAGCGCTTGATGTCGGTCGCCACGAAATCCGAGAACTCCTTTGCCGAGTCGAGCGTGGAGGGATCGACCCCCATGCCGACCAGGCGCTCGCGCATCTGCTGCGTGCCGAGAATCGTTTCGATTTCCTTGCTCAGTCGATCGACGATCGGCTGCGGAACGCCCGCAGGGACCGCGATGCCGAACCACGCGGTAATGTCGAAACCGGGAAACCCGAGCTCGGCGATCGTCGGCACGTCCGGCGCGAGTGCCGAGCGCTTCGCGCTGGAGACGCCCAGCGCGGTGAGCCGCTTCGCCTTCACCTGCGGCACGACGGAGACGATGTTCTGAAAGCCCGCCGCGACCTGTCCACCGAGGAGGTCGTTGATCGCGGGCTGATTGCCCTTGTACGGCACGTGTATCAGCGAAATCTTCGCGTCGCGCGCGAACGCTTCCATGCAGAGGTGCCCCGACGTGCCGGTGCCCGACGACGCGTAGCTCAACTGCCCCGGGCGCGACCGCGCGAGCGCGACGAAGTCTTTCACCGTGCGCACCGGAATCGAGGGGTGCACGACGAGGAGCTGCGCGGCCTTCGCGACCAGCGCGATCGGCTGGAAATCCCGTGGGAAGTCGTAGGGCAACTTCGGATTGAGCGCATGGTTGATCGCATTCGTGCTCGTCACCATGACCAGCGTGTAACCGTCCGGCGGCGCCTTGAGCGCCGCTTCCATGCCGATCTGCGCGCTGGCGCCGGGGCGATTGTCCACGACCACCGGCTGCCCGAGGTTCGCCGAGAGCCGTTCGGCGATGAGGCGCCCCACCGTATCGGTCGAGCCGCCGGCGGGATACGGCATGATCAGCCGTATCGTTTTCGACGGATAAGACTGCGCGTACGCAGCGACGCTTCCGAGACAAACGACAAGCGCGCACGCAGCGCGCACCAGCCACGAATTGCTTTTCATCATCCACTCCGTCCTTTGAGCGCGGCTGTCGCGCCGCGCACGTCACGCGCATCGGGCAGCGCGCGCAGCCGTGCCAGCGCTTCGCGCGCGCCTCCTTCTCCGAGATACGGTGCGCTCTGCTCCAGGAACTTCGCATCGACGACCGCGCCCGGCACCGGCGTCTCGCGGCCCGGCGGATACTCGCTCGTGAGCGTATGGCGCGCGCCGTCCTTCATCTCGATCGTCACACGATGCGGCCAGCTCTTCGGGAACCTGCGCTCGAGCTCCTCGTCGTGACGCACGCTCACGCGGCTCATGAGATCGAGCACGTGCGGATCGGCATGTGCAGCCCCGGTGATCGCCGCGAGCTCGACCTTGCCTTTCGCGAGCGCGAGCGCGACCGAATACTGGTGGCTCACCGTCGCGTCGAACGACGACTGGAGCCGCGGCCGGCTGGAGACCTCGATCGATTGCCTGAAGGTCTCGATCGACACCGCGCGCACGGCGCCGGCATCGATGTCGTGCTCGCGCCTGAGCCTGAGCGCGGCCTCCGTCGGCCCATGCGCGAAGCGGCACGTGGGGAACGGCTTGATCGTCGTCTTCTCGAACTCGTACGTGTCGGCGAGACCGCTCGTGAGTCGCTCGAGGTCACATTCCGGCGCCATCACCTTGCAGAAACCCCACGGGCCTTCGAGGATCGCCGGCGGGCCTTTCACGCCTTCGCGCCTCAATTGCGCGACCATCACGCCGGACTGCGCGGCGCGCGCGCCGTGGAACGCCGAATCGAGCATCGAGCCGTCGATCTGGTGCTGGCGGATTCCGCCCGCGGTCGCGCCGGCGAGTCCGAGCGCTTCCGCGATTGGCTCGGCTTCGAAGTTGAGCACGCGCGAGGCAGCCGCGGCTGCGCCGAACACAGAGCACGTCCCGGTGTTGTGAAAACCGTGCGCGTAGTGACTCGGGCTCACCGCCGCCGCCACGCGCGTCGCGATCTCGTAGCCGGCGACCACCGCCGCCAGGAAGGTGCGTCCGTCCGCGCCTTCGCGCTCCGCCAGCGCGAGCGCCGCCGAGATGACCGGGCTGCCGGTGTGCAAAGTGCCCGGTTCGTACGTGTCATCGTAGGTGTGAATGCGCGCGTGCAGCGCGTTCAGGAACGCCGCGGTGGCCGCGGGCATCGCATCGCCGGTGCCAATCACGGTCGCATCCGTTGCGCAGCCCCACATCGCGGCCGCGCGCCGCGCGCCGGCGCACGCTTCCATCGCGATGCCCGAGAACATGACCCCGACCGTGTCGACCACGTGATCGAGCGCTTTCTCCCGAATGCGCTGCGGCAGCGCGTCCCACGTGAGACCCGCCGCCCACGCGGCGAGCTGCTTCCCATGCTCGGCCATCGTCAATCGATTCTGAGACCGATCGCCGGCACGAGCTTCTGCCAGCGCGCGATGTCCGCCCGAAGATATTTCGCGAACTCTTCAGGCGAGTTGCCGATCACCTGCGCGCCTTCGGTGGTGAGCTTGTTCGAGATCTCCGGCGACTTGATCGCTTTCACCATCTCGCGGTTCAGCGTGGCGATGATCTGCGGCGGCGTATTCGCCGGCGCCACGGCGCCATACCACGACGCCGATTCGTAGCCCGGTACGCCGGCTTCCGACACCGTCGGCAGATCCGGCAGCAGCGGCGAGCGCTTGAGGCTCGTGATTGCCAGCGCGCGGAGCCGCCCCTGTTTCGAGAGCGCCATCACCGAGATGAGGTTATTGAACATGAGCTGCACGTGTCCGCCGACGAGGTCGGTCACGGCCGGCGCGCCGCCCTTGTACGGCACGTGTGTCAGCTTCACCTTCGCCATGTAGCCGAAGAGCTCGCCGGCGAGGTGCGTCGCCGACGCGCTGCCCGCCGAGGCGAAGTGCAGGTCCCCGGGCCGCTTGCGCGCAAGCTCCACCAGCTCGCGCACCGACTTCGCCGGCACGGTCGGATGCACGACGAGCAGGTACGGCGAGATCGCGAGCAGCGAGATCTCGCTGAAGTCCCTGATCGGGTCGTACTTGAGGTTCTTCTGCACGCTCGCGTTGATCGCGTGACTGTTGGTCATCATGAGCACCGTGTAGCCGTCCGCCGGCGATTTCGCCGTGAGCTCCGAGCCGATCATGGTGCCCGCGCCCGGCCGGTTGTCGGGAACGAAAGGCTGACCGAGCGCCTCCGTGAGCTTCTGGCTCACGGCGCGTCCGACGGTGTCCACACCGCCGCCGACCGGCGCGGGAATGATCACCCGCACCGGTTTCGCGGGGTACGTCTGCGCATACGCGCCCGTTGCAGCGAGCACCGCCGCAGCGAGATACGCGCTTTTCAGTTGGCGATTCATGACGTTTTCTCCTCGGTTGTTGTCGTTTCATCGACGTCAGCGCGCGTAACCCGCGGTGCCGTCGTGGGCCCCGGCGCGCCCATACCGCCCGAGCCCGGCGTCTCCAGGCGCATGACGTCGCCTTTCCTGAGCGTCACCGGCGTCTTGTCCGGAACGGACTTGCCGTTGAGCCAGATGCCGCCGGTCGCACCGTCACCGCCCCCGAGCAGCCCCTTCGGCGGGATCGTGAGCTTGCCGTGCGAGGCGCGCACCATGACCGGCACATCAGAGGTCGATTCGAATTCGAACGCCTGACCGCAGCCGCCGCGATGCGCGCCGGCGCCGCCCGAGTCGCGCCGAATGCGCTTCTCGTGGACGCGTACCGGCACACACGCTTCCAGGATCTCGACCGGCAGGTTCGACGAATTCGCGGGGAAGCTCGAGCAGTCGAGCCCGTTCTGCCGCGAGCGCGCACCCATCCCGCCCATGATGAACATCGACTCGGCGAAGGGGCGCCCGTTTTCGCGGCGGCCGGAAAAGAGCATCGCGAACTTGTTGCCGGATTCTGCGATGAGCCGGTCCTTCAGCACGCCCTGCAAGGCTTCGACGATCGCGTCGGGAATGAAGTGGCCGCTGCTCGATTTCAGCCGCACCGGCGCGGGAAAGCGCGGATTGAGGAAGCAGCCTTCGGGCGCGCGCACGCGAATCGGCGAGAAGGTGCCTTCGTTGTTCGGCAGCGCGGGCACCAGCAGGCATTTCATGATGTACACGCTCCACACGTGCGTGTAGACGAGCGTGCAGTTCACGCCGACGTCGCGCTGCGGCGAGCTCCCCGTGAAATCGATATCGAGGGTGCCGTCCTTCGCGGTGATCGTGACCTTGATCTCGAGCGGATTGGCGGAGCCTTCGATCACCGTCTCGCCGTGATACACACCGTTCGGGATCGCTTCGCGGATCGCGCGCCGCATCGTCTTGCGCGAGTGCGCCATGATCGCGCCGCCGAGCGCGCTCAGGTCGCGCATCCGCGTGTCATCGAGAAACAGGCTCAATTCGCGCTGCATCACCTGGCAGCCCGAGATGAGCGCGCGCAGATCGCTCGAAATCTGCACCGGCACGCGCACGTTCGCTTTCAGCAGATTGAAGAACGTCTCGTTCTCGCGCCCGCGCTCCATGATCTTCGTCGGCGGGATGATGAGGCCTTCCTCGTACACCTCGCGCGGCGAAGCGGAGAGACAGCCGCCGATGTCGCTCATGTGCGCCATGCACTCGGCGAACGCCACGAGCCGCCCGCGATGGAAGAGCGGTGCGACGACGGCGACATCGTTCAGATGTCCCATGATCCACCACGGGTTGTTGGTGATCAGCATGTCGCCGGGCTTCAGCGTCGCGCGCGGGAAATGCTTGAGCAGCTCGCGCGCGGCGATCGAGTTCGTGCCGATCTTGGAGGCAACGCCGGCGTCGGATATGAGGAGCTTGCCGTCGGGGTCGAGCAGCAGCGCGCCGAAGTCGCGTGCTTCCACGACGATCTTGGACATCGAGGTGCGCAGGATCGCGTACGCCGCCTCGTCCACGACGGTGACCAGGCGGCTCCACAACACTTCGAGATCTACGGCATTCATCACGCGCGCACCGTTTCACGTTTGCGCTTCGTCGGCGCCGGCTGTTTGCCGGGCAGCATTACGCGCAGGTCACCGCGCTGCGTGACGCGTCCCTTCGCGCCTTTGCCGATATAGACGGTGGATTCCGGCTCTTCGATCACCGCCGGACCCGTAAGCGTTGCCCCGGCGTCCAGCGCGTAGCGGTCGTAGACCGCGCAGCTCACGAAGCCGCCGGCTTCGGAGACGTACACGCGGCGCTTACCTTTCACCGCTTTCTCACTGTAGGGTGCGCTGATAGCGCACCGCGACTGGCGCTGTTGATCCCGCTCGACCATGAGACGCGGCTCGGGCTGCGACTGCGTGGCCGATACGCGCACGCGCCATCGCACCGTCTCGAGCTGGTTCTGTTCGGCGAGCGCGTGGTAGCGCTGCGCATACGCGTCGCTGAAGCCGCGCGCGACCCGCTCCAGATGCGCTCGCGTCAGCGCGCCGCGCGCGACCGGCACGTTGAGCTCGTAGCTCTGGCCTTCGTAGCGCACGGCGACTTCGCGCTGAACCGTGAGGCGCTTCGCACCCGGTACGCTCGCGCGCACTACGCGCGTCGCCTCGGCCTCCATATCCGCGAGCATACGGTTCATCGCGGCAAGATCCATCGCGAAGAGCGGTGCGATCCGCCCCTGCACGACTTCGAATGCCGGCTCGGCGACGAGAAAACCCAGCGCCGACATGACGCCTGCGCGCAGCGGATAGAGAAGCTCGGAGACGCCGAGGAGCTGTGCAACGCCGTAGGCGTGAATCGGGCCGGCGCCGCCGTAGGCGAAGAGCGCGAAGGTGCGCGGGTCTTTCCCGTGCTCGAGGCAGTGCACCTTGGCCGCGCGCGCCATGTTGGCGTTCACCACGCGATGGATGCTCCATGCCGCTTCGTCGATGCTCATGCGCAGCGGCTTCGCGACCGTCGCCTCGATTGCCGCGCGCGCGCGCTCGACGTCGAGCTGCATCTTGCCGCCGAGAAACGAATCCGCGGCGAGATAACCCAACACGAGATCGGCATCGGTCACGGTCGCGCCGGTGCCGCCGAGCGCGTAGCACGCAGGACCCGGGGACGCATTCGCGCTCTCCGGCCCCACCTGCAGCATCCCGAGGCTGTTGAGATGCGCGATGCTGCCGCCGCCCGCGCCGATCTCGATCATCTCGATCACGGGAATCTGGAGCGGCAGGCCGCTCCCTTTCGCAAACCGATAGACGCGGCCGAACTCGAAGGTGTTCGACTTGAACGGCTTGCCGCCTTCCACCACGCAGATCTTCGCGGTCGTGCCGCCCATGTCGTAGGCGATCACGTCCGGCACGCCGGCCGCGCTGCCGAGATAAGCAGCCGCGGTCGCGCCGCCGGCCGGCCCGGATTCGGTGAGCCGCACCGGAAATCGCGCGGCGGTCTCGACATCGACCACGCCGCCGTCGGAAGTGATGATCGAAAGCTCGGCTGCGATGCCGGCATCCTTAAGCGCGGCGCCCAGCCGATCGAGATAGCCCTTCACGATCGGGCGCACGTACGCGTTCGCCGCAGTCGTGGTCGCGCGCTCGTATTCCCGGATGTCCGCCATGACGTCGCTCGACCGCGAGATCGAGAGCCACGGCAGGCGTTCCGAGAGCAGCGCTTCGATCCGCCGCTCGTGCACGTCGCTCGCGTAGGCATGGAGCAGGCACACGGCGACGCTTCCGACGCGTTCGGCTGCGAGCTTTGCCGCGAGCGCCTCCACTTCGTCTTCCGCCAGCGGCTGCACGACACCGCCGCGGTAATCGAGCCGCTCCGTCACTTCGAACACCAGCTCGCGCGGCACGACCGGCGGCGGCAGCTCGATCTCGATATCGTAGATGTCGTAGCGGCTTTCGCGGCCCATCTCCAGCACGTCGCCGAAACCGCGCGTGACGATCAGCGCGGTCTTCGCGCCGCGCCGCTCGATCAGGCTGTTGGTGACGAGCGTGGTGCCGTGGACGACGCGCGTGACATCCGCGGGCGCGATCGCGTTCTCGGCGATGATGCGCTCGACGCCGACCATGACGCCGCGCGCGAGGTCCGCGTAGTCGGTGAGCACTTTCGCGGCCGCGACGCGGCCGGAGCGCGAGCCATACGCGACGAGATCCGTGAACGTGCCGCCGATATCGACGCCTATCGCATAGGTCTCGTTGCCCCTCACCCTTACCCTCTCCCCCCGCAGGGGGAGAAGGGATGTGTCGCGTGCGCGCGGTTTCGGACGTGCCGCTTTCAATCCGGGATCTCCACGTCGAGCAGCGGCGCGTGCTGCTGGGCGCCGTAGACATCGGTGTCCCCGACGTCGCCGGCCGACACGTGCCGCGGGATCGTGCCCTTGAGGGCGAGCGCCGCGGGATACGGCGTGTAGAGCACGTCCTTCACGTTGACGTTGTAGAGCCGCGCGAAGAGCTCGGCGTTGATGACGCCGCTCTCGACGACCTTGTCGTACGTCTCGCGCTTGTCGAACATCACGTCGATCGTGACCTCGAACGGCCCGGCGTTCTTGCTCTTGCACACCTTCGCGAGATCCTTGAGCTTGGCCATACCGCCTCCTAATGCACCTGCTCGTATTCGATCGGGAACATCGCGTAGGGATCGTCGATGCGCACCACGTGGAAGAGCGAAAACTTGTAGGTCGGCCCGACCGAGATATCCGACGGCGAGAACGGGAACGCCATGTTGCCGCTCTTGCACATGCGTCCCGGAAAATCGATCTTCGGGATCACGACGCGCGCGATCGCGAGCACCGAGCGCGCGTCTTCCGCGTCCGGCGCCACGACCTCGACGACGATGCCCAGCTCGTGCGAGGTGAAGTTCTTGATCGGCTCCGACGCACCCATCACGCCGTCCTTGCCGTACACGTGGAACACGAGCTGGTATTTCTCGGGCGATACGCCCATGTTCGACGAACGCATCGCGACGTCGTCGCGCACGCTTTGCAGGTATGAATCGATCTGGCTGATGAGCACCGGATCGCGCGTGCCGCAGATCGTGATCGCGCGGTAGCCCACGCACTCCGCGCCCTCGAGCTTGATGTCGTAGGGGCGCGTGCGCCAGCGCATGCCGCTCACCTGCACCGCGCGGTCGGACACCGCATCGAAGCGGCAGTCGGTGGCGTCGAGCAGGCCGCCGGGCTCTTCGTGGATCGTCGGGCTCGCGTTCTCGTGCAGCCCGTGGGTCGCGACCGACATCGGCGTGCAGCGCCGCGCCGGATTCATCGGCTCGACTTCGACGTGCTCCGGCCGGACGGTGCCGAGCAGCGAATCGTGACCTTTGGGCGTCGCCGTCGCGGTGCCGCACTCCAGCATCTTGCCGGCGTACCACGAGGGCGCCGGCGGCATGCCCATGCGCATCGCGCAGGCCGCCCACGAGGCGGCGTCGCTCGCGCGCGCGGCGAGCACCACGTCCGCACCGCCATCGAGCGCCTTCATGAACGGCTCCGCGCCCATCATGCCGACGATCTTCGCGGCGCGGCTCACGATGGGCTCCGTGAGCTCGGGCACGTTGCGCAGCGGCGTGATCCGCCCTTCCTGGAGCCACGTTCTTACGCGCGCCGGCTCCTGGTCCGCGTGAATCAGCGCCATGCGGAACGAGAGCTTCTCTTCGCGCGCGATCTCGCGTGCGATGGCAGCCACTTCCTGGAGATGGGGCTCCGCGCCCGCGCCGCCGACGGTGCCGATCACCACGGGGATCTTGCGCGGCACGCCCGCCATCAGCATCAACCGCAGGTCGCGCTTCATCGCCTTGCGCGAGTTCAGGCATTCGCCCGAGCCCAGGTAATAAGGACCCGGGTCCGTGCTGCCGCCGTCCACGCCGATGTAATGCGGCGCGCGCTCCAGGCCCGCCTTGAGCGACGCCTCGGGAAATCCGTAGCCGAGGATGCTGCTCACCGACAGCATCCGGCATTCGCTTTCATTCCGGCGCGCCATGCGACCTCCTCCATTCGATCCGACGATTGGGTCGGCCGATTATCTGGGCCGCGGTTATATGCGCGCAAAGACTATAATCGCATGCGATTATGCACTTGAGGCATCAATGAACCTCCAGCAGCTTCGCTACGTCTGCGAGATCGCGGAACGTGGCTTCAGCGTCTCGCGCGCCGCCGCGGCGCTTCATACCTCACAGCCCAGCATGAGCCGGCAGATCCAGGCGCTCGAGCGCGAGCTCGGCGTGCCGATCTTCGTGCGCAGCAAGCGGCGGCTGCTTGCGCTGACCGGACCCGGTATGGAGGTCTGCGATGCCGCGCGCAAGGTCGTGCGCACGCTCGACGGCCTGCGTCAGATCGGCAAGGGCTTCTCGACCGCGGGCGGCGGCACGCTCGTCGTCACCACGTCACACACGCACGCGCGCTACGTGCTGCCGAAAGTGATTCGCGCCTTCACCGCGATGCACCCGAAAGTGCGCGTCATGCTGCGGCAGGGCAGCCCGGTGCAGGTCGCCCAATGGGTGAGCTCGGGCGAAGCGGATTTCTCGATCTGCTCCAAGCCCGCGCGCGAAATGCCCGACCTCGTGCTGCTGCCGTGCTACGACCACCACAAGGTCGTGCTCGTGCCGGAGCGCCATCCGCTGCTCAAGACGCGCAAGCTCACGATTCCGGCGCTCGCGCCCTACCCGCTCATCACCTACGACACCGACTTCCCGACGCATTCACAGGTGATGCGCGCGTTCGATCGCGCCGGCCACGAGCCCAACGTGATCCTGAGCGCCACCGACGTGGACGTGATGAAGGCGTACGTCAAAGGCGGCTTGGGCGTCGCCATCGTCGCCGCGCTCGCGTACGAGAAACGCGAAGACCGCGGTTTGCGCGCCATCGAGGCCGGGCACCTCTTCGAGCCGAACAAGATCTACATCGGCATCCAGAAGCAAGCTTACCTGCGGCAATACGCGTTCGACTTTATGCAGCTCTTCACGCCGGCGATGACGAAGGAGAAGGTGCTGCAGGCGCTCGCGGCCTGAACCGTCATTCCCGCGAAGCCGGAGATCCAGAACACAGCCCGGTAGCCGGGCTTCGCTTAAAGACGATGTAAGCTCGTCACTCCGGCGCAGGCCGGAGTCCAGAACCCCTGAACACCATGACCGAACTGCATTTCCTAACGATCGCCCAGGCCTCGCGCCTCATCCAGACCAAAGACCTCTCGCCCGTCGAGTACGCGAACGCGCTCAGCGCGCGCATCGATGCGCTCGACGAGCAGGTGAATGCCTTCATCACGCGCACCAACGAGCTGGCACTGAAAGCCGCGCGAGAGGCGGAGAGGGAGATCGCCGCCGGGCGCAGCCGCGGGCCGCTGCATGGCATCCCGTTCGCGTTGAAAGACATCTTCGACACGGCCGGCATTCTCACGAGCGGCCATTCGAAGATCGCGCAGCATCGCGTGCCGGAACACGACGCGACGAGCGTCGAGCGCCTGCACGCCGCCGGCGCGGTGCTGATGGGCAAGCTCGCCACACACGAGTTCGCGAGCGGCGGCCCTTCTCTCGACCTGCCGTGGCCGCCCGCACGCAATCCCTGGAACACCGCGCATTTCACCGGGAGCTCGAGCAGCGGCTCGGGCACAGCCGTCGCGGCGGGCTTCGTGCCGGCGGCGCTCGGCAGCGATACTGGCGGATCCATCCGTATTCCGGCTTCCCTGTGTGGTGTCGCGGGGCTCAAACCCACGTACGGCCGCGTGAGCCGCCACGGCGTCATCCCGAACTCCTTCACGTTCGATCACGTCGGCCCGCTCGCGTGGACCGTGGAAGACTGCGCGATCCTGCTTCAGTGCATCGCGGGCCACGATCCGCGCGACTTCACGAGCGCCCGCCGTCCGGTGCCCGATTACCGCGCGGCGCTCACCGGCGATGTGCGCGGACTGCGCATCGGCGTGGTGCGCCACTTCTGGGAAGAAGAAGGCAAGACAGATCCGCAGATGGCGCGTGCGATGGAAGCCGCGGTCGACGTCTTCAAATCGCTCGGCGCGAAGATCGGCACCGCGCGCATGCGCACGCGCGAGGCCTATAACGACACGAAGATGGTCATCGCGAAAGCCGAGATCGTGGAGATCCACGGCAAGGACATGCGTGAGCGGCTGCAGGACTTCGGCGCCGACTTCATCGGCCGCAACCTGCCCGGATTTCTCTTTACCGCTGCCGATTACGTGCGCGCTCAGCGCGAGCGCAAACGTATGGTGGACGAGATGGCGGCGCTGTATGACGAGTTCGACGTGCTGCTCACCGCCAGCAGCACGCCGGCCGCCCGCCTGGATACGCTCATCGGCTCGGGCTTCGCGCAGAAATGGGAGAGTCCCAACATCTACACGCCGTTCAACGTCACCGGCGGGCCCGCGCTCGCGCTGTGCTGCGGCTACACCGATGCGGGCCTCCCGCTCGCGATGCAGATAGCGGGACGGCCGTTCGACGAGGAGACGGTGCTGCGCGCGGGCGACGCGTACGAGCGCGCGACGCAGTGGCGCTCGCGACGGCCGCAGCTCGAGCCCGGCGCGAAAGCGCCGCCGCTGCACGTGCGCCACGAGATCGCCACGGCATCCTTGTCGATGCCTGGCGATGACACCACCGATGTCATTGCGAGGAGCCGGCAATCCGGCGACGAAGCAATCCCGGAGCGTCCGCAAATCCGCGACGATGTGCGTCAAACCGTCGCGGAATCCATCCGCCGCGCCGGCCTCACGCTCACCGACGAGCAGCGCGCGCTCCTCTACAGAGTCGCGCCCACGGTGCTCGCGGCGGTCAAACGCATCAACGACAATCACGGCTGGCCCGACGAGCCGGCCAACACCTTTTCTCTCGAACGCAGTTGAGCGGGCCCCATGAGCGCCCCGCCTCCGCAGCCTCGATCGGCTACCGGCCCTCCGATTCCAGGGCGCTTTCGCCGGCTCGTCGCGGCGATCAAACGGCACCCGCTGCGCGCCGCGCTCGCGCTTCCCGCGCTCATGCTGCTGTACGTTGTCGTCCTGATCCCGTTCACGCCGGGCGTGGGCGATCTGCGGCGGGCGAAGTCGGGAACGCCGTCGGTCGTGATGTCGTCCGACGGCGTCGTCCTCGCCGAATTCAAGCGCAGCGATCGAAAGTGGGTGCCGCTCGACGCTATCGCGCCGAGCGTCATCGACGCGCTGATCGCGACCGAGGACCACCGCTTCTACGAGCACCACGGCATCGATTTCACGCGCACCGCGGCCGCGCTCCTGAGCACGCTGTCGGGCGAGGTGCAGGGCGGTTCCACGATCACGCAGCAGCTCGCGCGCAACCTCTATCGCGACAGGATCGGCCGGAAGTTGAGCCTGACGCGCAAGATCAAGGAAGCGATCACGGCGCTCAAGATCGAGGCGCTCTATACCAAGCACGAGATCCTCGAGACGTATCTGAACAGCGTCCCGTTTCTCTTCAACGCGTTCGGGATCGAGATGGCGGCCCGCACCTACTTCGACAAGTCCGCCGATCGCCTCGACGTCGTGGAGGCCGCAATGCTGGTCGGGATGCTCAAGGCGACCAGCGCGCTGAACCCCGTGCGGCATCCCGAGCGCGCACTGGAACGCCGCAATCTCGTGCTCGAGCAGATGGCGAAACACGGGAAGCTCCCGCACGCGCAGCTCGCGCAGTTGACCAAGCGCCCGCTGCGGCTCAAATTCGAGCAGCAGACCGTGCCGCCGAGCCCGGTGCCTCACATCGTGCGGCATCTGCGCGACTGGCTGATCGACTGGGCGGGCGAGCGCGACTACTACCTCAACTTCGACGGGCTCGTCGTTCACACCACGATCGATTCCCGCCTGCAGGACGCCGCGAACAAGGCGCTCACGCGGCACACGGCGCATCTGGAGCGGCTCCCGGGCGGCCGCAGGAAGAGCTCCGTGCTTCAGGCCGGGTTCATGGCCATGGACCCGCGCACGGGACACGTGCGCGCATGGGTCGGCAGCCGCGACTTCGCGAAAGAGCAGTTCGATCACGTCAGCCAGGCGCGGCGGCAGCCGGGCTCCGCGTTCAAACCTTTCGTCTATGCCGCTGCATTCACCGCCGGCGTGCGCCCGAACATGACGCTCGTCGACATGCCCGTTGCGATCGAGCTGGAAGGCGGCGGGTGGTGGAAGCCGCGCGACGTTTCGCCGCCCTCCGGCCGGAGCATGACGGTGCGCGACGCGCTGGTGTACTCGAAGAACACGATCACCGCCCAGCTCATCGAATACGCGGGACTGCGGCGCGTCATGAATCTCGCGTGGTCGATGGGCGTGCGCTACAGCACGCTCGATGCCGTGCCCTCACTAGCGCTTGGCACGAGTCCGGTCACGCTGCGCGAAATGGTGGCGTCCTACGGCACGATCGCGAACGGCGGGTATTACGCGGAACCGACGATCGTCACGCGCATCGACGACAGCGAGGGTCGGGTGATCGCCACATTCGGGGCCGACGTCGAGACCGCCCCGGTCCTGCCGAAGGCGCAGGCGCTCGAGCTGGTGGACGCGATGCGGGGCGCCGTCACCCGCGGTACCGGCGCGGCGATCCGACATCGTTACGGCATCACCGCCGATGTCGCCGGCAAGACCGGCACCACGCAGGAGAACACCGATGCCTGGTTCATCATGATGCATCCCCAGCTCGTGGCCGGCGCGCGCGTCGGCTTCAACGAGAAGCTGACGATGGGCGCCTGGGGCACCGGCGCCCGCAGCGCGCTGCCGATAGTGGGCGAAGTGTTTCAGAAAGCGCTGCGCAACAAGTGGATCGACCCGCGCGCCGAGTTCGGAAAGCCGCTGCCGCGGCCGCCGTCGTACAAGCACCGCAAGGATCCCTGGCTGCAGTCGCCCGAAGTGCGCGAGGTGGTCGATGACGTGAAGGAGCGCGTGCGCAGTCTGCTCCCGGACTAGCCTCAGGTACCAGAATCGTACCTAAGCCGTTTCACCCTGCCACGGGATCAACTCGAACCGCTTGTTGCCCTTTACCCGATAAATGCCGAAATCGCGCTCATCGACCGTGAGTACATTTCGGCAACCACTCACCCCCGCCAGCCAGATCAAGGCAGCGTCTGCCAGATCGATATCGCGATCGGCATATTTGAGAATAATCGGCTTGAGCTCCCGATACGCGTCCAATGGAAGCTCTGCGATCGCAAGGCCGCCGCGCAGGATCCACTCGAACAGATTGATCTTGCCGCGCGCATCGAGAAAGAACGAAGTCTCAACGATCACGGGCGTGACTGTGGCGAGCGGGTAGGTGTACGCCTGAAGATGCTTGCGTGCAGCCCGCTGCAAACGGTCGCGGCGGTTGAAAAGTGCGACGAGAAAACCCGTATCGACGAGGGCGCCAGTCACTTGCCCTTGGCGCGAAAGCGTTCCCGGAGAAGCCGCTTCGTGTTCCTCGCGATGTCTTGCGATGCTCTCTCATCAGGCAGCGGACCAATGAGGTCCTTTAGCAGGTCGTAGGGAGTTTTAGCCGCAGTCTTGCCAGAAAGGAACTGGTCAAGCGCGTCTTTAACGGCCTCGCTCTTGGTCACGCCGTTGCGGGCGCAATACTCGGCGAGCTCCTGTTCGACACGGGGCGGAATTCGCACGGAAAGAGTCATGGCGTCGCGTGTGTGACATTGACGCATCGAGTGTAACACACCGCCCAGCGCTAAGTATTCATTCCGGTTTGATGCCGGCGTCGTTCACCACCTTCTGCCACTTCGCGGCCTCGCTCACCATGAGCTTTCCGAACTCGGCCGGCGTCATCTTTCTCACCAGCACCGCCAGCGCTTCGTAGGTCTTCTGCACCTCGGGCGCGCCGATCGCGGCGTTCACTTCCGTATTGAGCCGCTGAATGATTGCCGGCGGCGTTCCCGCGGGCGCGAAAAGCCCGTACCAGATGCTCGTCTCGTAACCGGGCACGCCGGCCTCGGAGATCGTCGGCAGATCCGGCATCGTCTTCGAGCGCGTGAGGCTGCCCACCCCGAGCGGCCGCAGGCGGCCTGCCTTGACGTGCGGTATGAGGCCGATCATCGACGTGAGAATCATCTGGGTGTGACCGCCGATAACGTCGGTGATCGCCGGCCCGCCGCCTTTGAACGGCACGTGCACGATGTCGATCTTCGCCATGAGCTTGAAGAGCTCGGTGTTCATGTGCGGGAAGCCGCCCACGCCCGATGAGGCATAGTGGATCGAGCGCGGCTTCGCGCGCGCGAGCGCGATCAGCTCCTTCACGCTCTTCACCGGCAGCGACGGATGCACGGCGAGCATGCTCTCGTTCATCCCGAACAACGCGATCGGGTCGAACGACTTGATGAGATCGACGTTGGGCTTCGGCTGCGCGATGAGATAGCCGTACGCGGTGGAGGTCGCCATCAGCGTGTAGCCGTCCGCCGGCGACTGCGCCGTCGCGAGCATGCCCACGATGCCGCCCGCGCCCGCGCGGTTGTCCACGACGAAGGATTGCTTCAGGCGCGACGTGAGCTCGGTGCTGATGAGCCGCGCGATCGTGTCGGTGGGTCCGGGCGGCCACGGCACGATGACGCGCACGACCTTCTCCGGATACGCCGCCGCGCTCCACGCGGATGACGCGGCGACTGCGCTGAGTGCGAGTACTGCTGAAGCGAGGACTGCCGTGCTCTTCACGATGTCATGCCCCTCGAACGTTGGCGAACGCGCCGCGATCGATTATACGAACCACTCAGGTCATTCCCGCGAAGCCGAAGTCCAGAACGAACCGACATGCCCGCGCAGGCGGGAATCCCCCAATCAGAGTCGAAGCACGAACGGCGCTACCATCCGCAACATGGACTTGCCCGTCACGACCGCCAAAGCCGCGAAGCTCATCGTCCCGCGCGCTCTCGCCGCTCGAGCTCGTGCGCGCGGTGCTCGACCGCATCGACGCGTTCGATGGCGGCATTCACGCGCGCCGTTCAGCGTGACCGGCGTGCCGGCGATCGCGGTCTGCATCGGCTTCACCTCCGGCGGCCCGCCGCTTGCTATGCAGATCGCCGGCCGCCCTTTCGAGGAGACAACCGTGCTGCGCGTAGCTCACGCTTACGAGCGCGCCACCTCCTGGCGCTCCCGCCAAGCGCGGCCCGTCATGGCGAGGCGCCCGGAGTCCGGCGGCGAAGCAATCCCCGAGCGTCCGGAAAACGCGCCCGTCCGCCACCGGATCGCCGCGCCCAATCGCATCGACAGCGAGGCCGCGTGAGCACCGAGCCCCTGCGCCGCCTGCTCGCCGCGGCCCGGCGCCACCCCGTGCGCGCCGCGCTCGCGCTGCCCGCGCTGATGCTCCTGTACGTGCTCGTGCTGATCCCGTTCACCCCGGGGATCGGCGATCTGCGCAAGGCGAAGTCGGCCACGCCGTCGGTCGTGATGTCCTCCGACGGCGTCGTCCTCGCGGAATTCAAGCGGATCAATCGCGAGTGGGTGCCGCTCGAAAAAATCGCGCCGAGCGTGATCGATGCGCTGATCGCGACGGAAGACCACCGCTTCTACGACCACCACGGCATCGACATCACGCGCACCGTCGGCGCGCTCCTGAGCACGCTCCGCGGCGACGTGCAGGGCGGCTCGACCATCACGCAGCAGCTCGCGCGCAATCTCTATCCGGAGGAGATCGGCCGCGCGACCACGCTCACGCGCAAGGTGAAGGAAGCGATCACCGCGCTCAAGATCGAGGCGATCTACACGAAACGCGAGATCCTGGAGACGTATCTCAACACGGTGCCGTTTCTCTTCAACGCGTTCGGGATCGAGATGGCGGCGCGCACCTATTTCGACAAATCCGCCCAGCGTCTGGACGTGCTCGAAGCCGCGACGCTCATCGGCATGCTGAAAGCGACCAGCGCGTTCAATCCCGTGTTGAATCCCGAGCGCGCGCGTGCGCGCCGCAACCTCGTCCTCGCCCAGATGGCGAAGCACGGCAGACTCTCGGAGGCGCAGGTCGCGACGCTGAGCAAGCGTCCGTTGCGGCTCAACTTCGAGCGTCAGATCGTGCCGCCCAGCCCCGCCCCGCACATCGTGCAGCACATACGAAGATGGCTCATCGAGTGGGCCGACGAACGCGACTACGACATCTATTCCGACGGGCTCGTCGTGCACACCACGATCGACTCGAGGCTCCAGGAGGCGGCGAACAAGGCCGTCGCGCGGCAGATGAAGCAGTTGCAGCCGCTCGCCAACGCCATCGTCAGGCGCGAGCAGCGTAAATCGCCCTCTCCCCAGGGCGCGAGAGGCAACGAAAACGAGCTCCAGGCTGGCTTCATGGCGATGGACCCGCAGAACGGTTTCGTGCGCGCGTGGGTGGGGAGCCGCGATTACGCCGAGGAACAGTTCGACCACGTCGCGCAGGCGCGGCGCCAGCCGGGCTCCGCGTTCAAGCCTTTCGTCTACGGCGCCGCGTTCGTGATGGGGCTCAAGCCCACGAAGACGTTCGTCGACGAGCCGGTGTCGATCCGGCTGCCCGGCGGCGGCGGCGTCTGGGAGCCGACCGACATGTCGGGGCCGTCGTACGCCCCGATGACGCTGCGATCGGGACTGGTGCACTCCAAGAACACGATCACCGCGCAGCTCATGCAGGAGGTCGGGCCCGAGCGCGTCGTGCGCCTCGCGCAGGCGATGGGCATCCGCTACAGCAAGCTCGAGCCGGTGCTTTCGCTCGCGCTGGGCACGAGCCCCGTGTCGCTTCGAGAAATGGTCGCGGCCTATGGGGTCATCGCAAACGGCGGTCACTACGTGGAGCCGATGCTCCTCACGCGCATCGAGGATCGCAGCGGCCGCGTCCTCGTGGAATATCAACCCATGCGCGAAGCGTCGGAGGCGCTGCCGCGGCCTCAGGCGCTGGAGCTCGTCAACGTCATGCGCGGCGTCGTCGACGAAGGCACCGGGTCGGCCGTCCGCTACCGTTACGGCATCACCGCCGACGTCGCGGGCAAGACCGGCACCACGCAGGAGAACACGGACGGCTGGTTCATCCTGATGCATCCGCAGCTCGTCGCCGGCGCGCGCGTGGGCTTCAACGAGAAGCTCGCGATGGGATCCTGGGGCCAGGGCGCGCGCAGCGCGCTGCCGATGGTGGGCGAGTTCTTCCAGCAGGTGCTGCGCAATAAATGGATCGATCAGAAGGCCGAATTCGCGATCCCGCGTCCGCGGCCGCGTCCGCCGCCGGACATTTTCCAGGACACGTTCCCCAGCTCGCCGTCTGAGACGGGTCCGGCCGATTCAGCGCACGGGCCGCGGCGGGACCCGTTGGTCGACGGGATCGTGGAGCAGTTGCGCGGAATTTTTCGATAGCGCTGCGTTGGTATCATCGGTCCGGACGCACAACGATAACCAGAGCGCGTCCAAACATCTGCTACGAGAGGATCGATGAACAACGCTGCATACGATGTAATCGTCATCGGTGGAGGCAACGCTGCGCTGTGCGCAGCCCTTGCCGCACGCGAGCGCGGTGCGAAAGTCGCGCTGCTCGAGCGCGCACCGGAAAACCGCCGCGGCGGTAACACCGCGTTTACCGGCGGCAGCTTCCGCACCGTCTTCAACGGCGTAGCGGATATCCGGGCGCTGGTGCCGGATCTCACCGATGACGAGGCCGCGCGCTCCGATTTCGGCGACTACCGGGCCGAAGCTTTTCTGGACGACATCGGCCGCGTCACGCAATACCACACCGATCCCGATCTCGCGGAGCTGCTCGTAAAGCGCAGCACCGAGACGCTGCTGTGGCTGCGCGACAAAGGCATCCGGTTCATTCCCAAGTACGGACGCCAGGCGTTCCAGGTGGACGGCAAGTTCAAGTTCTTCGGCGGGCTGGTGATCGAATCCGTCGGCGGCGGTCGCGGCCTCGTCGAGATGGAGTACCGGTCGGCTCAGGCTGCGGGCGTCACGATCCGGTACCGCGCACGCGCGGTGGCGCTGCAGCGCGACCGCTACGGCATTCAGATCGTTCGGACGGTGGTCGATGGCGATGAGGAAGAGATTCGCGGCCACGCCGTCGTGATCGCCTGCGGCGGCTTCGAGGCGAACCGGGAGTGGCGCACGCGCTACCTCGGACCCGGCTGGGACCTCGCGAAAGTGCGCGGCAGCCGCTACAACACCGGCGACGGTTTGCGCATGGCGCTCGAAGCCGGCGCCCAGCCCCACGGCCAGTGGTCCGGCTGCCATTCGGTGTCGTGGGACCGCTACGCGCCGGATTACGGCGACCTCGAGGCGCGGATGAACGGCCAGCGCCACAGCTACCCGATGAGCATCATGGTGAACGCAGCGGGCGAGCGCTTTCTGGACGAAGGTGCCGATTTCCGCAATTACACGTACGCCAAATACGGCGAGCTCGTCATGCGGCAGCCCGGCGGCTACGCGTGGCAGGTGTACGACGCCGAGAGCGCGAAATTCCTCCGCGAGGAATACCGCACCCGCGGCGTCACGAAGGCGACCGCCGACACGATCGAGGAGCTCGCCTCCCGTCTGGAAGGCGTCGATCCGCAAGGCTTTCTAAGGACCGTGCGCGAATACAACGCCGCGATACGGCGCGACGTGCCGTTCGATCCGAACGTCAAGGACGGGCGCTGCACGTCGGGCCTGCGGATCGACAAGTCGAACTGGGCGCTCCCGATCGAGCGTCCGCCGTTCGAGGCGTACGCCGTCGGCACCGGCATCACGTTCACCTACGGCGGCGTGAAGATCGATACGGCCACGCGCATCCTCGACTACGAAGACGCGCCGCTGCCGGGGCTCTACGCCGCGGGCGAGATGATCGGCGGGCTCTTCTACTTCAACTATCCCGCCGGTTCGGGTCTCACCTCCGGCGCAGTGTTCGGCCGGATCGCGGGCAGCGAAGCCGCAGCCCATGCGATGGAGCGATCCGGCGCCCGCCGCGCCAGGGAGACAGCGCATGCGAACTGAAGCCGCAGCGCTCGCGCTCGTACTTGGCGCGACTGCCGTCGTCGCCGCGCACGGTCAGACATTTCCCACGCGACCCGTGCGCATCGTCACCACGGCGCCCGGCGCCGCGAACGACCTCTTCGCACGCATGATCGCGCAGGGGCTGACGGACTCTTTCGGCACGCAGGTGATCGTCGATAACCGCGGCGGCGGCCTGCTCGCCATCGAAACCGCCGCCCGAGCGACGCCCGACGGTTACACGCTGCTCCTCTACAGCAACGGCCTCTGGACACTGCCGCTCGTTCAGAAGGTGTCGTATGACGCGGTGAGAGATTTCGCGCCGGTGTCGCTCGTTGGGCGGCAGCCGAACGTGCTGGTCGTGCATCCGTCGCTGCCGGTGAGCTCCGTGAAGGATCTGGTCGCGCTGGCGAAGTCGAAGCCGGGACAGCTCAATTACGGCTCCGGATCGACGGGCTCCACGCCGCACATCGCCGCGGAGCTGTTCAAGCACCAGGCCGGCATCGACGTGGTCCGGGTCAATTACAAAGGCGCCGGCCCCGCGCTCGTCGCGCTGGTCGCCGGCGAGGTTCAACTGATGTTCCCGACCGCAGGCTCGGCGGCGGCGCACGTCAAGTCCGGAAAGCTGAAAGCGCTTGCGGTCACGAGCGCGCAGCCATCGAGTCTCGCACCGGGGCTTCCGACCGTCGCGGCGGCGGGGCTGCCGGGTTACGAATCGGTCGCACCGTTCGGCATCTTCGCGCCGGCGGGCACACCCAACGCGATCGTGCAACGTCTCAGCGACGAGATCGCGAAGGTCGTCAATCGTCCCGAGGTGAAGCGGCGCTTTCTCGACAACGGCGTCGAGGTCGTCGCGAGCTCGCCGCAGGAGTTGGCCGCAACGATCAAGGCGGACACCACGCGGCTCACCAAGCTCGTGAACGAAGCCGGTCTGCGCGGGAAGTAGCGCCATGGATCCGATACTCGCGAGCTTCACCGATTTTTCCAGCGGCCTCACGTATCGCGACATACCCGGTGCGGCGGTCCAGGCTGCCAAGGATCGACTGATCGACGCGATCGGGTGCGCGATCGCTGCGCACGATTGCGACGCGGCCGAGATCGGCCGCGCCCTCGCGGGACCCGCCGCGCGCCCTGACCTCGCGGGCCGCATCATGAGCTCCGGACACACCGCGGCAGCGGACGCTGCCGCCTTCGTGAACGCCTGCATGATCCGCAAGCTCGATTTGAACGACATCATCCAGGGGGGCCATCCGAGCGATGCGCTCGGCGCGCTGCTCGCGGTCGCGCCGCAGATCGGGGCGTCGGGCGAGCGGTTGATCACCGCGATGATCGTGTCGTACGAAGTCTTCATCCGTCTGCTGAAGGGAGGCTTGCGCGAAAAGGGCTGGGACCAGGGCTTCGGCATCGCCGTCGGCACCGCCGCCGGTCTTTCCAACCTGCTCGGCTTGAGCCGCGAGGCGACGCAGCATGCGATCTCGATCACCGCCGTCGGCAACGTCCCGATGCGCGCGACACGCTCGGGTCAGCTCTCGATGTGGAAAGGCGCGGCGACCGCATACGCGGTGCGCAACGCCGTTTTCGGCGTGCAGTTGGCGGCGAACGGCATGACCGGACCCGAGGCGCCGTTCACCGGCCGCCACGGGCTCACCGACCTCATCACCGGCCGGCTCGAGCTGACGCCGTTCGGCACCGCGCCCGGGGACTTCCTCATTCCGCGCGTGTATCTCAAGTACTGGCCGGTCGCGTACAGCCTCTCGCCGGTCATCTGGGGCGGCATCGAGCTGCGCAAGCAGGTCCCCGCCGAAGCGATCGTCAGCCTCGACGTGCAGACGTACAAGTTCTCCGTGATGGAAAGCGGCAGCGAACCGGGGAAATGGGATCCGCAGACGCGGGAGACCGCCGATCACAGCATCCCGTACGTGCTCGCACGCACCCTGCTGCACGGCACGATCGACGAGGACTCGTTCGCGCCCGACTCCTTTCTGGATCCCTCGATACGTCCGCTCATGAAGAAGATCACCGTCAGCGTCGACGAGGAGATCGAGCAGGAGGTCCAGCGCGGCACCGTTCACGTGCGCCTGGTGGCCGAAGATCGCAGCGGCAAGTCTTACGAGGTGAATATCGTCAACCCCGTCGGCCACGACCAGAACCCGTTCACGCCGCAGGATGTCGCCGCGAAGTTCACACGGCTGTGTGAGCCGGTGCTGGGCGAGCGCCGCACGCAGGATGCCTTGGCACAGTGGCAGAACATTGAAACGGCGGCCGACGTAAAGACCGCCATCAACGCGCTCGACGTTTAGCTGTCGCCGCGAAGAAGGCGTTCTGTCATCACGCGGGATGCGCTGTCATCGCGAGGCCCGCCAATGCGGGCCGTGGCGATCTCGTGGCGCACGAGCCCCAGCGCAGCATGCCCGCAGTGCATACTTGCGGGCATAACCACCCGGGGAGGACCGAATGCGATTGTCCAGACTTGCGCTCGCTACCGCGCACGCGATCACCGCACTGACCCTGCTCGGCGCCTGCGCCGTCGCAACAGCCGCCGAGAGCTATCCCTCGCGGCCCATACGCCTCGTGAACCCGTTTCCGCCCGGCGGCTCGGTGGACTTCTATTGCCGCGTCGTCGCGCAGCGCGTGTCCGAAGCGCTGGGACAGCGCATCGTCATCGATCACCGCCCCGGCGCCGGCACCACCATCGGCACCGAGATCGCGGTGCGCGCGCAGCCGGACGGCCACACGCTCCTCTGCAGCAGCGGCGCGATCGCGATCACCCGCGCGCTGTATCCAAAGCTGCCGTTCGACCCGCTGAAGGACCTCACGATGGTCGCGCTGGTGTCGCAGTCGCCGATCATGCTCGCGGTGCATCCTTCCGTGAACGTGCGCTCGGTCCGCGATCTGCTCGATCTCGCGCGAGCGAAGCCCGGCGAGCTGCGCTTCGTGTCATCCGGCATCGGATCGACCGTGCATCTCGCGCTCGAGCAGTTCAAATACCTCGCGAAAGTGGACCTCACGCACGTGCCGTACAAGGGCGGCGCGCAGTCGATGCTCGATTTAATCGCGGGGCAGGTGCACGGCGCCTTCCAGACGCCGCCGACTATCGGGCAGCACATCAAGAGCGGCAAGCTGCGCGCGATCGCGATGGGCACTGCGAAGCGCAGCGAATTCGCGCCGGAGCTGCCCACGATCGCGGAGACCGGCGTCCCCGGTTACGAGGCCGCCGTGTGGTACGCCGTGTTCGCCCCGCGCGCGGTCAATCCGCGGATCGTCGAGCGCTGGAACACCGAGATCAACCGCGCGCTTCAGATGGATGAGGTGAAGAAGGTGCTCTTCGCGAACGGCATGTCCCCGATCGGCGGCACCGTGCGCGAAGGCAACGACTTCTTCGCGCGCGAAGTGCCGCGCTGGGCGCAGGTCATCAAGGCCGCGAACATCACGGCGGAGCAATAAACGTCAAACACATGCCCAAACAAACCGGCAAGGCCATGGTCTGGACCGCGATCGACACGCCGCTCGAGCCGCGCGAATACGCGCTGCCCGAAGTCGAAGACGACGCCATGCTCGTCAAGATCACGATGGCGTGCATCTGCGGCTCGGACCTGCACTCGTACAAAGGCGAATACGTCGGGCGGCTGAAACCCACCAAAGAGAAGCCGCTCATCATGGGCCACGAGATGACCGGCCGCGTCTACAAGATGGGCCGCAACGTCACGACCGACTACCTCGGGCGGCCGCTCAAGGAAGGCGACCGCATCATCTACGGCTACTTCAATCCGTGCGGCAAGTGCGAGGCGTGCGTGACCGGGACGGCGTCGTGCCCGCACAAGCATCGCTTCCGGAAGACGAGCGAAGAATTCCCGCACTTCCGCGGCGCGTACGCCGAGTACTACTACCTCAAGGGCGACCAGTGGGTCTTCAAGGTGCCCGACGCGCTGCCGGACGAAAGCGTCGCGCCCGTCAACTGCGCGCTCTCCACCGTCACCTACGGCCTGCACCAGATCCGCATGCCGCTCGAAGCCACCGTGCTCGTACAGGGCGCCGGCGGCCTGGGCATCAGCACGGCGGCAGTCGCGCGGGAGATGGGCGCCGCGCGCGTGATCGTCGTCGACAAGGTCGCAGACCGGCTGAAGCTCGCGAAAGCATTCGGCGCCGACCACACGATCGACATGAACGAATTCCCGACCGAAGAAGCGCGCCTCGAGCGCGTGAAGAAGCTCACCAACGGCAAAGGCGTCGACCTCGCAGTCGAAGTGACCGGCCGCCCGGAAGCCGTGATGGAAGGCATCAACATGCTGGCGCCGGCAGGCACCTATCTCTCGATGGGCCTCGTGACCGGCAAGCTCTTTTCACAGATCGACATGGAGCCCATCGTGCACAAGGGACTCACCATCGTCGGCTCCGCGAATTACAAGCCGTGGGTGATGCCGAAAGTGCTCGAGTTCCTCGTGCGCACGCGCGAGAAGTACCCGTTCGAGAAGCTCGTCTCGCACAAATTCAGGCTCGAAGACGCGAACGAAGGCATCCAGCAGTCGCTGGCGGGCAAGGTCGTGCGCGCCGGCCTCGTGCCGGGGTAACACACTCGTCATTCCCGCGCAGGCGGGAATCCAGCACTGTCATTGCGAGGACGCGCGACAGCCGCTCCGCGGCAATCGCGTGGCGCACGGAAAACAAAGGGAGGCGTTGAGCACCGACATCCGTTCATCCACGCCATTGGCCGGGCTATTGGTGGTCAGCCTCGGCGCCTCGCTCGCCGCGATGGACCTCGCGGTCAACGTCGCGTTTCCGGCGATCACCGACGCCTTCGCGCTGGAAACCGCGTCGATACGCTGGGTGATCATCTGCTACGTGCTGACGTACTCGAGCCTCATGCTGGCGTTCGGCAGGCTCGGCGACCGCATCGGTCATCGACAAGTGTTTCGAGCGGGGCTCATCGTGAGCGCGCTGGCGTTCGTGTTATGCGCGCTGGCGCCCGATTACCAGAGCCTGCTTGCCGCACGCGTCGTTCAGGGTGTGGGAGCGGCGCTGACGCTGAGCTGCGCGCCGGCGCTTGCGACGCTACTCTTCGACGAAAGCAGGCGGGTCCGCGCGCTCGGACATTACGGGACGTTGACCGCGCTGGCGGGCGTGCTCGCGCCACTGATCGGCGGGATCAGCATCGCCGCGCTGGGATGGAGCGGTGTGTTCTGGTTCCGCGCACCGCTTGCCGTGCTGGCGCTATTGCTGCTGCCGCTGCTCGCAGACACTCAGCCGCTTTCATCCGCATCGCAGCGCACGCCGAATCCCACGCAGTCGCTGTTCCGTGACATTGATTTCGTGCTGCCGAACGTTGCGGGCGTCGTCGTCCACTTCGCCGCCTTCGCCGTTCCGCTGCTCGTGCCGTACTACCTCGTGCGGATCGCCGGCCATGCAGCATTCGAGGCCGGCGCAGCACTGGCCCTCTCACCCGTGGGCGTCCTCATCGGCTCGGCGCTGACAGCGAAGGTGGCCGATCGCGTCGGAGTACGCAGGGCAGCGCTTGTCGGCGGCATGGTCGTGGCGGCAGGCAGCGTCATGATCGCGCTGTGGCCCGATGCGCCGTGGCTTTCGTTGATGCTGGCGACCTTGTTCCTGCACGGCGCCGGCCTGGGCTTGTTCCAGGTCGCGTACGCCGACATCGTGCTGGGCGCGCTGCCGCGGCGTGATCGCGGCGTCGCGGGCAGTCTCACCATGGTGACGCGCACCATCGGCATCATGAGCGCCGCGGCGGCGCTGACCGCGCTGCTCGAAGCGGTCGAAAGCCATCGGCGCACAGCGGGCGCATCGGAAGCGGCGGCGTTCACGGATGCGTTCGCGACGGTGTTTCTCTGCATGGCGTCGCTGCTCGCTGTGTTCTTCGCGCTGAGCGTGCTGCGACGACGGACGTGGCTCGCTCGCTGACACCGCATATCGAGACCGGTCGCGCAGCGCTGGCCACGCTACCATAGGTGCCATGATCACCATAGCCGAACGCATCGGCGCCTATGTCGCCGATCTCCAGTACGAGGACCTCGGCGAGCGCGTGATCGACTACGCGAAGCGGATCCTGCTGGACAGCCTGGCGTGCGCGTACGGCGGCGCCGGCAGCGAGCCCGCGAAGCTCGTGCGCGCGACCGCACGCGAGCTGAACGAAACGGGACCCGCGACGATCTGGGCTGACGGCACGCGGGCCACTGCGCCGCTCGCCGCGCTCGCCAACGGCGTCGCCATCCGTTATCAGGACTACAACGACGTCTACTTCGGCCCGGCGTGGACCGCGCATCCGAGCGACAACCTCGCGACGCTTCTCGCGGTGGCGGAATGGCATGACTGCTCGGGCGCGGATTTCCTCGTCGCGATGGTCGCGGCCTACGAAGTCCAGATGCGCTTCTCCGACCTGCCGGTCGCGAAGAACCTGTGGCACGCGGGTTGGCATCACACCGCAGCGTGCGCATACGCAGCGGCGGCGGGCGTGAGCAAGCTCCTGAAGCTCGATGTGCAGCGCACCGCGCACGCGATGACGCTCGCGGGCGCGCGCTCCAACACTTTCGCCGAGATCCGGCACGGCGACATCCCGATGGACAAGGCGTTGTCGGCGCCGATCATGGCGAGCCAGAGCATTCTCTATGCGCTGCTCGCGCGCCGCGGGTTCACGGGCAGCGCGACGCTGCTCGAAGGCGACTACGGCTTTCGCACCGCCGTCGCGGGCGGCATCGACGTCGCGCCGCTCGTCCCCGAGAAAGGCGATTTCCGAATCCTCAAGATCGGCCTCAAGCCCTATCCCGTGGAAGGCATGACGCCGGCGATGGTGCAGGCCGCGATCGAGCTCAGGGAACAGCACGCGATCGACCCCACGGAGGTGCAGGCGATCCGCATCTTCGCGCACGAGGAAGCCGTCACCAAGCCGAGCTGGGACGACCGCAAGCTCGAGCCCACGACCAAGGAAACGGCCGATCACAGCTTCTACTACTGCGTGGCCGTCGGCCTCGCTGCAGGGAAGTGCACGTCACCGCAGTTCACCGACGAGTGGCTGCGCAATCCCACGGTCGCGGCGCTCATGGCAAAGACCACGCTCGAAGCAAAGCCCGAGCTGACGGCGCTATTCAAGAAAGGCGCACGGCCGGCCGCGGTGGAAATCCGGACCACGCGCGGCACGTTCTACCGGGAAGTGCTGTATCCCCGCGGGGACCCGAACTCGCCGATGACGTGGGACGATGTCGTCACCAAGCTCGGCGAGCAGGCGGCCACATCTATCGGTCCCGCCCTCATCCAGCAGATCGCCGACCGCACGGCGCGTATCGAGAAGGAAAGCGAGCTGCGCAAATTCGTGGAAATGCTTGCGGCGAGGCATTGAAGTACGCCATACAGTCACGCCGAACAACACGAAAGCGATCGAACCATGCGCACCAACAAGACCAAGGCGAAGCTCGCCGCCAACCAATGCGCCATTGGCGCAGGCATCGCGTTCCCCTCCCCCGACCTGGTCGAGCTGTGCGCCGTGGTCGGCTTCGACTTCGTCACCTTCGACACCGAGCACGAGCCGATGGGGAGCGAGCAGGTGGTCCACTGCATCCGCGCGGCGGAGGCGTACGACATGACGCCGATCGTGCGCGTATCCCGCAATCCGGATCTCATCCTCAAGTTCATGAACGCGGGCGCGCAGGGCATCCACGTGCCGCGATGCACGACCGCGAACGATCTCAAAGAGCTGGTCAAGTGGACGCGCTTCCATCCGCTCGGCGAGCGCACGTTCTACAACCGCGGCCGATCCGGCGACTTCAGCGTCGGCGTCACCGACACCGCCGCGTGGGCGCAGGCCGCCAACAGCGAGCTCCTCGTGATCGGCATGGTCGAGGAAGTGAAGGCGCTGGAGAACCTCGACGAGATGCTCAAGGTGCCCGGCGTGGACGCGATCCATCTCGGCCACATGGACCTGTGGCAGTCGATGGGCATGCCGCCCGACATGAAGGGCGTGTTCGAGACGATCGACGAGATCGCGCGCCGCGGCGTCGCCGCCGGCAAGCACATGAGCCACACCATCCGCCTCACAGACGACGCCGTCCATCGCATGGGCGCCTACATGAAAATCGGCTCGCGGATGTTCACGGTCTCGCCGCTGGACTTCCTGCGGCAGGGCGGCGTCAAGCTCACGAAGGCCGTGCGCGACATGGAGAAAAAGGTGCTCGCGCGATGAAGGCGGGCACGCTCATCCTCACCCTCGCGGCGGTGATACCGGCCGCCGCCGGCGCTGCAACCGCCGACAGTTACGCAACGAAGCCGCTGCGCCTCATCGTTCCCACCGCGCCGGGCGGCAGCACCGATATCGTCGCGCGCATCGCGGGCGCTTATCTCGGCGAGCGCTTCGGGACGTCCGTCGTCGTGGACAACCGCGGCGGCGCCGGTGGCGCGATCGGCGTGGAGACCGCGGTCAAAGCCCCCGCCGACGGCCACACGCTGCTGCTGGTGAGCGGCTCGCAGATGACGCTGCCGGCGCTGCGCAAGCTCCCCTACGATCTGGAGAAAGCGTTCTCGCCGATCGCCAAGCTCGCGGACGTGCATCTCGCGCTCGTCGTGCACCCGACGCTGGAGGTGAAATCGCTGCCGGACCTGATCGCGCTCGCGAAGCGCAAGCCCGGCGCGATCAACTTCTCGGGGTCAGGTCCCGGCGCGCACACCACGATGGCGAGCGAGCTCTTCAAGAGCATGGCCGGCATCGACGTCGTCATCGTCGAATACAAGAGCGGCGGACCGGGCGTCGTGGGTCTCCTCGGCGGCGAGACACAGGCCATGCTCGCGACCATTCCGTCGATCCTGCCGCACATCAAGGCAAACAAGGTCCGCGTGCTCGCGACTACCGGCGCCCGGCGCAGCGCGACGCTCCCGGATACGCCGACGATCGCGCAGTCCGGCGTGCCGGGCTACGCGACGGTGCAGTGGCACGGCATCACCGCACCCACCGGCACGCCGCAGCAGAAGATCAAGCAGCTCCACGCCGAGTTGAAGGCGATGACCGAATCGGAAGACGGCCGCAGAAAGCTCGTCGCCGCCGGCACTGAAGTCGATTTCCTGGGCCTGAACGAATTCGGCGCCTTCATGCGCCAGGAGATGGAGCTCTGGCGCCAGCTCATCCGCAAGGCGAAGATCAAGCCGCTCGGCTGATCAAGCGTCGGCTGCGTGGGCCGTCGCATCGTGCAGTCGCTGTCATTGCGAGGAGCGGCAGCGACGAAGCAATCCCGTGGCGCACGCCGAACGTGCAGTCGCCGTCATTGCGAGGAGCGGCAGCGACGAAGCAATCCCCTGGCGCACGCCGAACCGTGCAGTCGCCGTCATTGCGAGGAGTGGCAGCGACGAAGCAATCCCGTGGCGCACGGATGTCAGCCGGGCACCCGGTCCATCAGCACCTTGGCCGAAGTCTCCGATATCACGAGCGTCAGCTTCATCGTCGCCCGCGTCGCCCCCACGAAGATCCTGCGCACCGCCTGCTCGTCGAGCGTCTCGAAGTCGATCTCGGTCAGCACCACGCACGGCGCTGCGCGGCCCTTGAACCGATGCACTGAGTCAATGAGCACGTCGCCTTCGGTGTAGATCGGCTTGCCGAGAAGATCGTACTGCCCGGTCGGCGCGCGCAGCGTGTAGGGGCCGAGCCGGTCGAAGGGCGTGAGCTTCGAGTGCTCACGCCCGCGGAAGGTGATCAACGCGATGTCCGGACGCTTGAAGCCCAGACGCACACACTGCGTGATCGCGAGCGTGGTCTTCGCGATGAGGTCGCTGGTATCGCCGTATGTAAGGATCTCGACCTCCGAGCCCGTCAGCGGGCTGCCTGCCTCCACCGGATGCTCGAGCGGCAACGCACGATTGAGGATACTCAGGATGTCCTTCGGACTCCGGTAGTTCGTGTCCGAACGCAACGTCACCCAGCCGGGCAGCGCGATCGGCGCGCGCCCGTAGAGGTTCTGCATCGGGTCTTCCAGCCACCACGCGCGCCCGCCGGGACGCAGGAAGCGCAGCAGGTTCGCGGCCCAGCCCTCCTCGAAATCCTGGCCCTCGTCGACGATCAGCTCGTCGAAGCGCGCGGCCTCGTCCGGCACATGGGCGTCCAGCGCGGCTTCGAGGCGCGCGAACACGCCGGGTTGCGTGAAGTCGGGCGTATGCCCCTGGGCCCGATACACCTGCTCGCCCAATTGATGATAGGTCGCCACCTCACCACCGGCGGGAACGATGAGCGCGATGTGGTCCGCCAGCGGCCGGTTGTAGCAGACGTAGAGCGGCCGGCGTCCCGCGTCGGTCGCGTCGCGATAGACCGCCAGCGCGAGCTGCGTCTTGCCAGAGCCCGCCGTGCCGATGACGCGCAGGCGAAACGGATCGCATTCGATCCTGCGCGCCCAGTGCGCAAGACCGCCAGAGAGCCGCGTGTACAGCGCGCCCGCTTCGCCGATCACCGCCTGGACATCCGGGACGAGCTGAAGGATGTCGCAGAGAAAGCGGTGGATCTTCGGTTTCGCGGCGAGGACATCGCCCGTCTCGGGCAGGATGCCGCGGATCACCTCGATCAGGCGAGCTTTTCGTCCCGCGTCGACGATACGCGACGGATCGATACCCGCGGAGCCGGGCTGCTTCACGGTGTAGTCGGGGCAATAGAGCAATGATACGACCAGCGTGGTCTCGCGCTGACAGTACTGCCGCAGGCGCGCGTGCAGCGCATCGGCGTTGCGCGCCATCTGGAAGTGCACGCTCTTGTCCTTCCCGGGATACTTCTTGATGAGGCCGTGAACGGTCTCCGTGAGCCAACCGGTCTTCTGCTCGATCAGCAGGAGCTTCCCGGTCGGCCCCATCACGGCGAAATCGATCTCGCCGACGATCGCGTAGTTGTTCGACTCGACGCGCGTCCAGTGAACGCCGTGGTAGATGGTGTAGCTGTCGGGGAGCCCCGCGGCGAGCACTTCCAGCGTGCGGCGCTCGCGCTCGGCGGCGCCGGTGGCGGCGAGCTCGCGCCAGCCGGAAGGGAAGACTTTAGCCAATCAGGCTAAGCCTTCCACAAGGTAACGACACGTGATCTGCGAATCTCCGTATCGTGCGTCGCCAGTGCCAGCGCATGCGCGCGCGCCGTGGCAACGATCAGGCGATCCGCCGGGTCGCCATGAAAACCCGCGGGCAGCGCATCGGCGGCAACGATTACGTCGACATCGAGCGGCAGCACCGTCAACATGCGCGGATCTGCCGCATGAGCGATCCACTCGGCAAAGGGCACAGGCAGCTCGATACGCTTTCTCGCATGAAGGACCTGCGCCTCCCACAGACTGATCGCCGCAATGTGCAACTCACGAGTCTCAGCCGCACGATCGAGCGCCAGACGCTCTCTCGCGGTCAATCGAGACTCCGGCGTCAACCACCAGATCCAAACGTGCGTATCGAGCAGGACGCTCAACGCAGTGCGTCGAACTCTTCGTCCCTTATTACGGATTCACCCGGCTCAGCCAGCAGGCGCCCTCCCATCGCGCGAAGCTGCTCCCACGGCTTGAGATCGCGACGCTCACTCCCCCGCAGGGCAGGCTGCAGCCGTGCCACGACCTTGCCGCGGCGGGTGATAGCTACCGGTTTCCCGCTTTCCTCCACCCGGCGAATGATTTCCAGGCAGCGGTGCTTGAACTCGGTCACTGAAATGTCCATTTTGATATTCTAAATGGCCATGTTCGAGGCGTGCAAACCGCAAAAAAGCCGTGCGGTCACGACGTCGCGCACGAAATACTCAGCATCTACACGCGGCGAACTCCGAAGCCAAGTGCAAGGCGCGCCCTTACGCAAAATGTTGGAAAGCCCTAGCAGCTTTTAGACGGCACGCATCCAAATCCATCCAAAGACCGTGTCCGATCGCTACACGGCATTGTGGGAACGCGGCCGATTTGATCCCTCTATCGGTAGCGACCGTAGTATTGTGCGAGGAGAACCGCTCACATAGATCGCTGGGGCAACAAGGCGCACTAATACGTGAATACATCGCCGCTGCCTTGCATGTCGAGCTCCACACGAGTCGGAATATATTCGAACGAGCGCAAAGCCAGTTCCCATCTACCAACGCCGCATAGCGCATTCCGCAGGGCGTCGTAAAGCGCCGGCAGATAAATTACGTCCGACGCCGCGTACATCACCTGCCCGTCGCTGAGCTTCGCGACTGTCCAATCGGAGGTTGCGAATTGCTTTGCAAGGGTGACACCTAAGTACTTACCTACGAGAACGTCAAGGCTATGTTTCTCCACATCCAATAGAATCTTCGATGCCACCTTGGTGCACGCAATATTGATCGCTTTGCAACCCCACGCGTAACTCATGAATCTGAGATCAAAGCACGCGTGGTGGAACAGCTTTTGTGGTCCCGGACTTTCTAACAGTTCAACTAGCCGTTTCGGAACACCGGATTGAATTCTCACTATTACAGGAGCCGCAACGACAGTCGAAAAGAGCTGACACGTCGCGATCCGCCCGCCTTTCCAATCAAGACCTGTGGTCTCGATGTCCCACGCTATCTGACTCGCATTCGCAAAGGCCGAAAACTGCTCGGCGGAAATGTCGCCTTCAGCTAACGCAATCCTGGAGCGATCGATCAGGCGGCCGGTTTTACTCACTCTGCTCCTCAGATGCTGGCGTGCCTTCTTGTCGCAACGCCTGAATTTCACCGTCGAGATAGTTCCACAACCACCCTTGTCTTTTCACTCCGATCGCAAGAACGTCTCCGCGTCCCTTCCCATGTTTCGTAAAAGTAATTATTGCCCCTGAATCGAAGCGATAAAAGGTGTGATGCGGAATTGCGGGCACATATATGAGGTTAAGCGGGTCCCCTTTTTTGCCTCTGAAAATGTGACGCAGTTCCTCAGCTGCCGCTCTAATTTTGCTGGCGACCTCCTGCGGCGTCGAGTCATAGGCTGCAGCTAGTTTGCTGAGCACGCATTGGTCGGCAGGATCCGGAAGAAACATCGTCACTCTTGCTTCGGAATCGTCTGCCAGGGCTCTTAAGTGGTGCTCACACGAGTGCCTCCATGTACTAGCGTATGCAAAGAAGCTAGTAAACGTCTTCGCACCCTCAAACAGCGAATCCCAGTCCACCTCCGTTTGAAAGCTCTGTACGAGATCTACAGACACCACACCAGCACGTGCTACGTCACTAGACAATTTTGCGTACGCCCATAGCTCCTTCATGAGTGCGCGCTTCAGCACGAGGTCCCACGTTAGATGTATTACAGCTGCCGCAAAGATAATGGCGCCTACTTCACGGCCAAGTGCGCCATACCAAGTCGTCGCCCCATGAGTGAAGACAAGGAGCAACATACTAACCACCATCAACCCTATCGCAACAATTACCGCAGCGTAGTTTGTGACTACACGCGTCAACGCCTTTGTATCCTCACGCTCTTTCTTCGCCATCGCGATCCTCACAGCTTAGTGCCGCGAGTATTATATGAACGTAGGGCTAGTCTCCTCGCGGGCGACGCGCGCAACGACCAAACGCTACAGCGCTTCGCAATGATCAAGCCGCACCTGGGATCACGCATCGCGGAAGAGCATGGACGTAGCTGCCGCTGAGCATCCAAAGCACCCGCCGACAACTGGAAAGTTGGTCGCGCGGCATCGATACATACACACCTCCAATTTTTCAGCACTCGCTGATGATCAACTCAACACAATTGAGCGTGCTGAGAACGCTGCGTCCATTCGGCGCGGCGATGACTATAACGTTGCGCGAATCGACGAGTCTCTTCAGGTTGTAGCGCTGCTTAGCTATCCTGCATTTGTTGAGGACCCCTTTCCTCAGCTCAGATACTCATGGCTGGTTGATTTCAGGACCGGCTGTGTAAAGCGCCGAGATTATTCGAACTCCACGAATCCTCCCATTTTGCATCGGAAGGAGCTGTTGCTCTCGTCAGTAGATCCAAAGCGTGTGGAATTCGAGCAGGTCACTCGTGCAGCAGAGAATATCGGGCTGTTCGACGAGCCGCACAGAATCGGATTTCGCGAAAGCTGGCTAGCACTCATTCGCAGCAAAGGGTATGCGCTAAGCGGTTCAAGCTTCGTTCCGCTTGGGAACGATGTTGCAATGACGGAAGAGAATGACGCTTGCGCTGCCGGCGTTGCTGCACCCGCTATCGCTAGGCACTTAACCGCGCTCGCTCGCAACGGCTTTTCCGCTCCTATCCAGGCACTAGCCCGGTACGGGCTCATCAGTCCTGATACAACAGTGTTCGACTATGGCTGTGGGCGCGGCGATGACGTTCGAGGGCTCACGGAAAATGGAATTGCCGCATTAGGCTGGGACCCACATTATGCACCGACAAATCCTCTCGTCGAGGGAGATGTAGTAAACCTAGGCTTCGTTGTTAACGTCATCGAAGACTTCGATGAACGTGTGCATGCTCTGCAACGAGCTTACTCGTTAGCACGGCGCGTACTAGCCGTGGCGGTGATGCTGAGTGGCCAGCTCACTTCTAACGGTCGACCATACCGAGATGGTTGGATCACGTCCCGCAGCACTTTCCAAAAGTATTACTCGCAAGCGGAGATCGCGGCGTTCATCTCGCAAGCACTTGATGAAGAACCGTTGCCGGTCACGCCTGGGGTGTTTTTCGTCTTCCGCGACAAGGCTCTCGAACAACAGTTTCTAATTGGCCGACAACGAAGCACGACGCTGCTGCAACGCCTGACGCGTCTTGAACGCGTTTCGATTCGGCAAGCAAGGCCGCGCAAAGCTGAAGTCGAATATGAAGCTCACAAGGAGCTTTTGGAGGCGCTATGGCTTACTTGGCTAAAACTAGGACGACAGCCCGAGATCGACGAAGTTGGTGACTCTCAAGAGCTCATCCGCCAGTTTGGCTCGATACGCAGAGCAATTCGCTGCTTAAGCAAGGTCAAGGATGTTGCGCTCATTCAGCAGGCGCGTCAGGCGCGGATAGCGGACGCCTTGGTTTATTTAGCGATCGCACAGTTCGCTAAACGTTCGCCGTACAAGCAGCTCAACCATCACCTTCAGAGAGATATCCGAGCATTCTTCGGCAGCTACGCGTCGGCACAGGCAGCTGCACGAGACGTACTTTTCAGAATTGCCGATCGAGAGCAATTGTCGGAGGCATGCGCTCGTGCCGCTGAGGAGGGGTTGGGCTGGTTAGAGGAAGGACAATCCCTGCAGTTACATACTAGTTTGGTGGAGCGCTTACCCGCTATCCTACGGGTATATATCGAATGCGGCACGCTGCTATACGGAGACATCCGCACAGCCGACCTGGTGAAAATTCACATGAACTCCGGCAAGCTGACACTGATGCGATTCGAAAATTTCGAAGAGCAACCGCTTCCGCTACTAGTAGAACGCGTCAAGCTGAATCTCAAATCGCAGAGCGTTGATATTTTCAAGTACGAAGGGCAATATCAGCCGCCGCATCTGTACTTGAAATCTCGATATGTGAACGAAGAGTTTCCGCACTATGCAGAACAAGCGGCTTTCGATGAGACTCTGCAGCGCGTTCGCGGCCTCGATCTGTCGGGTTTCGGGCCGCCGCCCGACCATTTCCAGCGGGCGCTAAGCGCTGATCGCTGGGCAGTGGAAGGTTTTCAACTGGTACGCGCAACGAACGTCCCTAGTCTTGACGAGCTCTGCGGACAATTTCTTACGTATCGGCAGCTGATCCATTGCGGTGAGGCGCAAGCTAACACCGGCATCGGAAACTTGCCACAAAACCCCGAAAGTTACACGGCGCTCTATGAGCTTGCTGTGAACGTGCTGGATCCGGTTATCGAATACTTCGGGATGATCCGCCTTACCTATGCCTTCTGCTCCGAAAAACTTGCAGCACACGTCAGAAAACGAACTGCACCGGAGCTTGATCAGCATGCCGCGTGCGAACGTAGGAAAACCGGCAAATTTATATGTTCTCGCCGCGGCGCCGCGGTCGACTTCATTGTCGAGCATGAAGACATGTACGAAGTAGCGCACTGGATCATGCAAAACACCCCGTTCGACCGTCTCTATGTGTATGCCAGGGACCGGCCCCTGCACGTCAGTTTTGGGCCCGACATGAAGCAGGAAGCTATTGAGATGCACGCTAATACGAGCGGCCGGTTAATACCTCGCCCGTTTCGCGGCGTGGCCGCCGCGGTTGATTAGTGACCTTCGTCTTCTTGCACCGGCGATGAATCCGCCGGCAGTAATCGTTCCATGTCCTGCTTAATCGCTCGCGCCCCCGCTTCGCCAGTTCGTCCGATGTATTTGCCAGTCTTGGACCAGTCAATCCGACCACATGTACGAACTAGCTTACGGACATTGTCCCAGTTCATTCCCATACCCTCGACATAGCTGCGACCGAGAATCTCCGGGCCCAATAGGGACCACACGATAAACCCGGTTAATTCGAGAAGCTTAAAGTCAAAGTCATTTTTGCCCTTTGATTCCGGATCATCTAGCCTTTTGATGTCCGACCATTCCTCCTCTAGCTCATCTGAGATTATTGTCCAATAGCGCGTCAAGTAATCAAGCTTTGTATCAGCGTCAAGGTTGACGAGCTTTCCATGATCGAAAGTTCGCTGAATATTCTTGGCCACACTGTGTAACGCAAACAGCTTCTCGCGGCTCATTCCTGTGCGTGCGATGCGGCCTTTGAACGGGCTATCGTCCTCAGAATTCAACAGCCACGCGAGCTCCGCCTCCAGACTACCTTCTAAATACGCCGTCAGCGATTTCGGCACGCCCTTCTGTGTCGTGTTGACGGTCAGGAATTCTGTTTTTTCTGCATCGACATCAAGACCGACGAGAACGATGAAATCGACTGGCCGTTTTTGTTCGGCCTCCTCTAGTAAAGCTATATACCCCCCGGCCCGGTGCTGACCATCAATGATGGCAGCAGGCCCGTCGATAAGCAGCCGGCCGTAATTCGGATCGCTGCCGGACGATTCAAACCTCCATGCCCTGCCCGACAAGATGATCGGTGGCACTACAGCATTGGGATGGTCACGCAAATAGGACATAAATAATCGCATGCGACTGCGCGAGCCCGGCCGCTGGTAGCCCTCGGTCGTTTGCTCGTTGAGATAGGTCTTTCCGCTTTGCTCCACTACAGGCACAAACGTGACGCCCTTAAGCTTGTCTGATTCGATAGTGCCGAAGTAATACTCCTGATTTCCGACTTGCCTCCTCAGAACGCTCGTAATCTCCCCAATAGTCATCATTCCCCCTTCGCAACATCGTCCGGTAGTTAGCTGCAAATCAGTGAAGGTATTCGGCTTATCACCACGACAGGGATAGTGTGCTGGTCCACCGCGACCTGACGCAACCACTGCTGACGCACCCTATCAAATGCCGTAGTAGCTTGTTCGTCTTCGATGTCCCAACAGATAATCAATGCGGTCTGCTGCGGCGGATGCTCATGGTCAAAGTAATTAGCGAGCATATATTCAAACTCTATCGGAGCATTACGAGTCCACATCGCATCCGCCGAAAATCTGAAGTGGCCAAGAGCGTCGATTCCAACCTTAGATGTGTACTCGATAACTTGGCAGTCAAACGGAAGATTACCGCTTGCCTCAAGTTTCATGTATAGCGACACGAGCTCATTTTCACATGTTGGTTCTGCAAAAATTTCTCGGCCCTGCACTCGCACACGTCGCCGCTGTTCTAACGTACGTTGACGCGCTGCGAGTTGTTGCGCAGCACGCATGCGGCGCCAAGTATTTAAGCTTTCCAGAAAGTCGGTGAAAGATACAGACCGGTCCAGATCCGCCAATGCGTCAATGATTGAACGAAGAATGGTTCGTACGCGATGTGAATCTTGCGGCCCAAGAGCACTCCACCACGAAAGGTCGTTATCATCGAACTCAATAGAAAGGGAGCAGCTTCGCGATATTCGGCATTGTTTCCAGAAATCGTTGATGAAGTGCTCTGGATCAAACTCGCCGAAGTAGGCATGGCGAATGACATGTGCACCTCGACCAGCACAGGTAACAGATAAGTCTCCCAGCGGCGCCCCGCCTACCATTAATGTGCGTTTCGATGAAAACTGCAACGGCTCCTCACTTGAGCCCGCCGCGCGTCCGTGCGGCGCGATTTCCGATCGTGCGCCAAACACGTCAACAACAACAGTGTGCCTTCGAGCAGCAAACCTTTGCGAACCCAGCCACGTGTGGCGATACAGCCAATCCCGAAGACGATTCGCCTGATGCAACTGCTGAATGTGCGGCGCACCGATAAGGTGAAGTTGAGCAGGAGCGTGCGGCAGCGCGGCAGGCTCGAACAACGCACGAATTGGGGACGGCCGCGCGTCATCTGGCGTTTGCAGGTCAAGACAAAGATATGCGCCTTCAAAGTGAACGCACAATTGTTTACAACTGAACAGCGCAGCGAGCCGCCCGTCAACGAGCCTCAGCAGTTCCGCACGATCTAGGGTAGGGCTAGCCCTCACTCGCAGATGATTCGTTGTTGAGTCCGCAAACGTCAGTTCTAGACACCAATTTCTAGGTGACACTGCATTGATGAGGCGCAGTACATCTACAGGTTCCACGAAAGAAGCATTTGCTTCTCGTATGTTGCGCCATGTCGCGACCAGTTCAACATCGAGATTTGACATGCTCAGTCGCGATCCTCTAACTACAGTCCGAATGGGCTACAGCGAACAAATCAGACAAGATTCATCTTCTTCATCCGCGTCCGCCGCGGCCACAATTTCTTGCCACGTCATGCGCTTCTGAGTAGCAGCACGTTTAGCGAAGCTTGCCCGAATGTCTGCAGCGCGTGCGACAAGCTGCTCTAGCGTTTCCCCCTGAGACCACGTGAAGTACTCACCCGCCTGCACATCGAGTTTTTCGTAAGCCTTAGCTCGCTCGAACAACTCCGGATGTCTTTCCGCAAGACCCAACCATTCCGTCTTTCTTTGAAAAAAACAAAAATAGCAGCCCGATCGGCTCCGCCATTCGTAATACGCCGGTACGCCGACGCCTGACGCGTCGAGTATCCGCTCGATGTCTGCGCGTGTAAGCCCCGCCTCCTTAAAAGGGAACAAAGGAATGATGTTTGGCTTAGTACTCTTATATCCGTCCCGGTCTTCGTCTGCCCGAATTGCAATATAGGTTTTGACCGGATCGTTTCCGACCCATGTCTCAAACGGCCGAATCTTCAGCTCACGCGTACACCACCTCGTGTTCGGTGACGGCAAAAACCCATTGTGCAAATTGAACAAAAGGTGATCGAAATCGCGCTCAGGCGAGAGCCGGGCGATCGGCTTTCCGAGATACGCCTCGAGCCTGTCGAGGAAATCGTATACCTCCGGCAACTCTGCGCCGGTGTCCGTAAAGAAGTATTCAATCTCCGGCACCTTATCGCGCATGTAGACAGCCAGTGCTGCACTGTCTTTCCCGCCAGAAAGTCCGAGTACATGTCGCATACTACCCTCCAATTTCACGTATGAGCCTTAAGGTGCTGTGCCCCAGAGGCATCCACGAAAGTCGCATTGTCATGCACCAGAACCGCCAACGCAGCCAATCGCAAATCGTCGGGTAACTCGTTTAGAAGCGATTGCATGCGCTCCTTCGTAGCGTCCACAGCTGATTTCTTGGACGCGTCGAGACAGACAAAGACTTCCTTCTCGCCCTCTCCCGTTTTGATTGTTTTCATCAGCAGCACCTCAGCGTGGCCGCCGCTTTCACGCTTACGATCCTCCGACACAAGTCGCAGACGCTCCAGATCGCGCAAACGCTTGGAAAGATCTACTAGCCGATACTCCGCAGCGCGTACGTCATCATCAGTCCATTTCTCCGGAGGTTTGCGCCCCAGGAATGAACCGATACTCGTAAGCCACTGCACCTCGTCACCGTGAGGGTCTGCTAGCCTCCCAATAAATGCACGAAGGCCTTGTACATCGATCGTGTACTTCTCAAGGCCATCATAACGGCCTCGCAATCGGGTACGTAGCTCATGTAACGTCACCGTTCGATCTACTGAAAAAGCATCCTTCAGATTGCGCTCGATTTGCTGAAGAAGCACGTGATAAGCAACGCGTAACTCCAGGAGCACATCCGATAATCTTTTCGAAAACAGATCGACGTCTGCTGCAACAACGTTGCTGTCCTTGAGCGACAAACACCCGCATGCGTTAGGCAAATCAACAAAGAGGAGATCTGTTGGAGACTTTGCGGCGAAGAACAAGTCCCGCACTGCTCGTGCGTGTTGGGACACAGACGCTGTCTTCTTCGTGTAATCGGGCAGACCAAGCATCAGACGCGCAAGTGGCTTAACGATACCGAGCAGTGTTGGAGAGTCGGCAGGCGCGCCAAGTACTAGTGACGCATACCGCTGAAAGATCTCGCGACGTAGCCCGGCGACCTTGAATCGCTGTAATGCAAACGCGGCAGGTGTTTTGATAATTTTTTCAATCGTCTCGTAAGTAACGAACGGTACATAGTGTCCCGCCTCGTAAATGGCGATGTCGTCCTCGTGGGCGAGATACGCCGACACAAAAAGCACCGGCATAACGCCATCACGTATGCCGAACGGTGCTTTTCGCAAGAGTTCAAAGAGTTCGCCAACAGGCCTGGCTCTTAGCTCAGTGCTGTCGACGAACGACTCTATAGCGCGCCATACATGCAGAATCCGCGAGCGTGCGCCAGATATCGCGTCCGGTGCGACGAACCGCCACTGCGAATGCACGTTGCGGTGGAGCCCCGTCGCCAATAGAACGGATCTGTATATTGCCTTCTCAGCAGGGAACTTTTCGATGCCGAGATCTGCCTGGTCACCGGCAGAAAGCATGGCCATTAGTAGTTTATTGCGCGCCGCAACGGCAGTCGCTGAAGGCTTGTCGCGGTTCAGAAGCTCAGTACGAATGTGAGGCGCCGCATGAAAGATTTCGTCCAGCGCCGATGACATTAATACTTGGAGGAGCCGCTTGTGGGATACGAGTTGTAGCTGGCCCTTCCAGTACCACTTCAGTGTATCCGGCTCATCCAACGCACTGAGCAGAACTTCATCTTCGATGCGCTTACAAGAAAGCATCCGGTCATTCAGCTCTCGTAGCGCGACCGCATCATTTCCTAGCTCCGGGTGATTTCGCTCAACTCGCTCAAGGGCGCGAACGTTTAGAACGGCTGAGCGCAACTTCTCGGCGTCAGCCACTATCGCGTACAAAATTCTAGGGTCTCGCTGACTCTGAGCTTGCACCGCGAATTCTTTCGCGTCGTGGGCATTCTCGGCCAAGCAATATACGATGGTGGGCTCTAGCGGGGTTGTCATCGACAGCTCTTGGGGCCGCTCACAAAAGGTTGGAGCTAAATATATGACAGTCCCGTCCTCAATTGAATAGCGACGCGCGATCACAGGTCGTAATCCGTCCCCGCCGCTCAGAACCGCTGCGATTGATGTCTCGGCTAACTGTTGTAGCTCTGTCTCGACCGCAGCATCTAGATCAAAGTCGCTTCCTTGCCAAACGCGGTACTCGCCATTGAATTTTCGAAACGTGATCAGAGATTTTTTTTGAAGGCAATCGATCGCAATCACACTCGCTTTGTCTACTGCCTCAGGCTGAAGCAGCGACAGCAAGCGCGCGGATGCCTTAAGCCCGCCTTGCGCGCCGACGATATTCAATATACCAATCGTCTTGAGCATTTCATGTTCGCGCGCCGGTGCGTCCCCGAGCCGCTCGCTAGCGGCCATCACCTCGGCCCAGCGGCGGTGAGTAGCGTGATCAGCTAACAAGCCCGATTGATTTGTGACGAAGTAATCATAGAGCTCGTACGGCCTTATCCAGGGCAACTCACGACCGAATTGCTTGCCAGCGAGAGTAGCCAAAAAGCCGGACGGCTCCGAGCTGCCCAGATAACTGAATAGCGTACGTTCGTTCTGCGCGATTTTCTGGCACAGCGTTGGCAGTAGCAGTAGCGTTACTGGGTGGAGCGGATAACACCGCTCGAAGAGTGAAGAAGCAGTTGCCACATCAAGGCTAGCAGGCAATGCTCCAATGTCGAACAGCTCCGACGCAATCCTCTTTGATATCCGACGAACACTAGCGGCTGCTGACTGCGGGAAGTCATGAGTGATAGCTGCCGCAACCACGCGGAGCGTCTGTTCGGCCGTCTCAAGAAATGGAATCGTTTCAAAACGCCCCTTGAGCTTATGCCAGTCCTTGCGCAGGTTCTCAGTGTTCCCTTTGGCGTACACTTCGAAGCTTTGGTGCATCAACAGCATCAGCTGTAACGGCACCGCAGACGGAGCACACGCTTGCTCCGCTAATAGCTGCAAGAGAAACGCATCATCGCTACGGCGTTGACGCATCTCATATTCGAGAAACTTTCCAACTTCGTCGATGATCAGAAAAAGCCCGGCGCCGTCGGCGCGTTGGAGCGCGATCTGCACGTCGCGAACTAGCTCCAGGACAACTGTGGCGCTCAATGGGCCAGCAGCAGCCGCGCGCGCTAATGCACTTATAACGCGAGGCGGATTACCTCTACGGCCCTTCCAAAACCGGATCGTAGCCTGCAGCAGGCTGTTAACTAGACGCGGCGCGAACGGCTCCGGTGCTCCGCTGATAACAGCAATACAACACCCGCCAGCGCGAGCGCGTCGAGCACGCGACGCAAGATCCGGATCCGCGTGCCGAAGCGCGCGCCATGATTCACGTGACGCACGCGTTTCGTCATTTCGAAACAAATCTGCCACAAAGAGCCCAAAGGCAGACTTTCCGGACCCGTAGGGTCCAACAATGGACCAGGCACGGGGCGCCACATCGCTGTGCATCGTGGAAACGATCCTCCAGAGAGTGTGCACAGCCCGTTTGGTCGGAACATAGCACCGCGGAGAAGCTGGGGTGATGAGATCGCGTTCGAGGTTAATCGAACGCGTGTAGACCGTATTAACGCTGACCGCGTCCGTCAGGCTCACGCTCATGCAGCAATCTCCATCTTGTTTTTCGACTCGTAATGGATACGGATAACGTCGAGCGGCCGAATTCGCCGCGTGTTGTAGACCTGGTGAATACCCGCTGTCTCCCGAATCTCAAAATTTTCCGGTAAGAATCTGGCGAGTTCTTCCAACTTACCGATAGTGCCCTCATTAGTCAGCCGGAATACGCAGCCCGGAGCAGCAACACCTTCATCACTATGGCAAAACTGATGAACAGGAATGACGTCTGTATTTATCGCGTCAAATAGTTCTGCTACGGCGTACCCGAAGGCCGCAACTGGAAGCCTCCACCTAAGCTCGGGAACTGAAGAATAGTCTTTGCCTGCACTAGTGCGCGCGATGAGGCCGAGATCAGCCATCGGGGAATCTAATGAATCTTCAAATGCAGTATCGTTCGAGGCACTAGATGCGACGTACATGCGCAATAACATGGACACATCTTTCCTTAGAGTCACCGCGGCATACCTCGATGCGCAATTTTCTCGGCAAAATTCAGTAAGTGCGCGTGCCAACTCCGCCGATGTGAATACGGTCTTGTGGTACTGATTGAAGAACCAGAACACAGCCGTCGCTACGCGCGCGTTAGAGGCTATGAGCCAATGCAGCAGCCACAGCGTCGTGTCGTCTTCTAAATAGGGATCCCAACCTTCAGAGCCAAAAAGCAAATGACCTAACTCGGTGATGCGGACTTTTCCTCCGACCACGTCTGCCATGTCTGACGCGGTCATCCAATATTTGATCGCGCTCACCATGTTCCTTCCGACGCCAAGACGTACGGTTGCATCGTCGGCCTCAAACAGCTCTGGATCGTCAAAGGCGCCTTGGCAGCCTTTGATGAGCCATCCGTAGCGCAGCGGGAAGGTCTCGTGACGCCCGAAGGTCGCTTTCGTAGTTTCAAACCGTTTCATTTGAAGCCTCATGCTCATTTGGTTCTGCGTCGAATCTGAGCTGCAATTGACCACTGCGCGCAATGAAGCTCTGTGCATGACCGATGAACCAGTCTTTCAGGGTCATCTCCTCCGCTCTAAGCGCGGCGTAGAGTTCATGCTTCAGTCGTGGATCTAGTTCGAGCACGATTCGACCGCTCGCTCCGACCGCCATACCGCTACCCCTTAATGTCACATTACATACGCATGTTACATACCGTGTTAAGTGCTAGCAATTGCGCAGGATATCTTGCACTTTCAATGGCATACGGCGTCCGTCCTGACTGGTAGATCAGCCGCAAGCAGCGGTTCCAGCGACCGCGAGGTTAGGCCTGTGGGGACGAAATCAGGCCGATCTGCTCGCCAACGCGTTATGTGCTGCTAGCGCTCGCTGCGCGCGTGCTTGTCGACCCGCTGCGCACAAACCTGCCCCCACCCGCCCCGTCCGCATCAATCGTTCGCTACATCCCAGCGGCGCCGTCGATACCGTTACGCACGCGGTGGGCGGGAAGCTGAGCCAGACCTGCGCCCAGACGTTCGTCATCGAGAACCGCCCGGGCGGCTTACGGCTCGTCCGGGAGTCGCGAGCTCGAATCATTCTGCGGCGAGTCCTTCGATCTGCTCGCGGGCAGAGGCTTCGTCGGGCGGATGCCTGGGCGAGCCGAACTCATGGGGGCGTCACGCGGTGACGCCGGCGGCGCAGGCTCCCGCGGGAAGCGCGCGCGCCGCTGTGCCGGTCGGTGCGCCTCCAGCAGCCGCCGCCGGTGCCGCACCGGGCCGATAGTGGAATTCGGGTCTCTTCGGCAACATCGCCACCACGGCGGCCGGCGTCGTCGCGCGCTCGTTTCTCTATCAGGGCATCCAGGGCCTCATGAAGCGCACGAGCCGCAGACGACCGCGCAGGAAACTCACGCGACGCCACCGCATGACACGGAATCGGAGCTGCTTAGCAGTTCGCGTCGGAGAGTGGGGATGCCGGCGATACGCTGGCGTCGGATGATCTCGGGGGCGGGGAGTTCAGTTGATGTTGATGTGTCTCGTGGCGATCACTTTCTTCCAGTTCGCGATCTCCTGCCGCAGGTAGGAGCGAGTTCGTACGCAGCGAGAGGTCACCGCACACGTGAGATAGCGCCACGCGACCTATGATGACGATTGCGCCCGTCCCTTCCTCGTCCTCGCCCCCTTCCTCGCCGGCCTAGACCGATCCGCCGCACTTCGCTTCTTCGCCGCCTTCTTCCCCTGCTTCGACAGCGTCTTCTTCGAAACCGGCGCGCAGCTTTCCTTCTTTAGCGCCTAAGTAATAGCGCGTGACCCGCCGACTTGGGCTTCGCCGCCTTACGGCTGGTCGAGACCGTGCCGCTGGCGGTGCGTTTCTTCTTCCCTGCCGCGAGATCGCGCTTCGCCTCCTTGCGTGTGCGGCGGGAGGTCTTTCCTTTCTGCGGCGGCGATAGCTACGTTCGCCACGAGATCGCCACGGCGCCCACGCCGGCGCCTCGCGATGACGTCGTTGCGCCGCTTTCGCGCACGAACTTCCCCGCCTGCGTGCTCACGGCCTTGCCCTGCTGCTTGTCGCGCGCGGCGCGTTCCAGCGTTTTTTTGTCCGGCATGATCGTCTCCTCGCGTGGACTGACAGCTGTCCGCGGCACCTCAGGCAACTACGCGCGCTGGTGACGCGGTCGAACCGCTCGGTGGCCGACGGCGCTGGCCGTCCTACTCGCCTGACCCTGCGCGCGCCCCGCCGCAACCCCGATATTCCCGCCCGTCCAGCCGGATCGTCACGGTATGGGTGGTGAAGGCGCCGTTCACGTCGCGAAGACAGTTCTTGCGTTCGATTCCGATCTGGAGCTCGTGAGCCGGGGTGTGGAGGCCATACAGAGCACCGCCGGCGTTCACCAACCGCATCGCTTCCGGCGGGGTCGCGAACACGATCAGGTCAGCGCCGTGCACCGCGAATGTGAGGCACCGGCCGCCGTCGAATTCGAGCGTCCACGCCGGTTCGCGTCCCGCTGCGCGGAATTCGAGGTGGGCTGTGGTGCGGCTCCCCTTCACGCATTCGAGCGAGTGCAGGGGGTGGCGGCCAGGCTCTGCGGACAGCGCATTCGGGCTGGCGACCGCGATCGCGATTGTTAGCAGAGCGGCGGACAGGCTCGAGCGCATCCCGGGCTTGAGCAAGCCCCATACCGGAAACACGTGTCAGTGGCATGGTCGACAAAGAGCGTCCTACTGGGGTAAAGCAATCCCTTTGTAAAACAACCTCAGCCGAGTACGTGATGCCGTTCCGACTTCTCGCCGCGATCATGTTTTCCGTCGCGTCGGCCTGCGCCGTCGCCGCCCAGACCTTCCCCACCCGCCCCGTCCGCATCATCGTCCCCTACGCGCCCGGCGGCGCCGTTGATACCGTCGCCCGGACCGTGGGCGGGAAGCTGAGCGAGACTTGGGGCCAGACGGTCGTCATCGAGAATCGCCCCGGCGGTGCGGCCAACATCGGCACCGAGCTCGGCGCGCGCGCGGCGCCGGACGGTCACACGCTGCTCATGGGCACCACGGCGAACGGCGTGAACCTGCATCTCATGAAGCTCACGTACAACTTCGAGCGCGATCTCACGCCGATCTCGCTGCTCGACACGTTCTACAACGTGCTCATCGTGCACCCGAGCTTCCCGGCGCAGTCGGTGAAGGAACTGATCGCGCTCGCGAAGGCGAAGCCGAACGAGCTCAACTACGGCTCGTCGGGTGTGGCGAGCTCGAACCATTTCTCAGGCGAGCTTTTCAACCTGCTCGCCGGCGTGCAGATGCAGCACGTGCCCTACAAGGACGCGAACGTCGCGATGGCGGATCTCCTCGCGGCGCGGCTCTCCGTCTATTACCCGAGCGTCTCGGGCGCGCTGCCGCACATCAAATCAGGCAAGGTGCGGGCACTGGGGGTGACGGGCTCGAAGCGCTCGGTGGCGGCGCCGCAGATTCCGACGATCGCCGAGACCGGGCTGCCGGGCTACGTGCTCGAGCCATGGCACGGGATCCTCGCGCCGGCGGGAACGCCCAAGGCGCTGATCGCGAAGCTCAACAAGGACGTGGTGGCGGCGCTGCATTCGCCGGAGGTGACGAAGCGGCTGCTGGGGCTGGGGATTGACAACATTATTGGCAGTAGCCCCGAAGCGTTTGCGAAGTTCATTCGCGAGCAGATGGAGAAGTATGGGAAGCTGGTGAAGGCGGCAGGGATTAGGCAACAGTAGGTTGTTTCCGTGCGCCACGGGATTGCCGCGTTGCGCATGGCGCTTCTCGCAATGACGGCTTGGCGTGCGCCACGGGGTGCCGCGTCGCGCATTGGCGCTCCTCGCAATGACGGTCGTTGGTGCCTCCTCGCAATGACCGCGGTTCGGATTATCGACAAAAATTGACCGTGTTTTTTATTGTCGATTAAGATCGCGGCCAGCGCCGTGGGCCACACCTCAGCGCGCGCCTCTCGCTCCGCACTGCACTGAAAGGAATCTAACGTGATCGTCGATACCCACGTGCATGTCTTCACCGATGACCGGAAGAAGTATCCGCAGATCAGGGACACGGCGCGCGCGGGCTCGATTCCTTCGATCACCGAGATCGGGCAGACCGAGTGGACGCTGACGCGCATCGAGGACCTGATCGCGCAGTTCGACGAGGCCGGCGTCGACAAGGCGGCGCTCGTGCAGGCTTATTTCTTCTACGAGTATGACAACAGCTACACGATTGACGCGTGCCTCGCGCATCCGGATCGGTTCACCGCGGTGGTCGTGCTCGATCCGATGGATCCGAAGTCGCCGGACGAGCTCTCGCGCATGGTCGAGAAGCAGAGCGTCACCGGTATCCGCTTCATGCGCGGGCGGCTTCCGGAGAGCTCGCTCGGCAAGCCCGAGACCTTGCCGCTGTGGGAGCGCATCGAGACGCTCGGCATTCCGCTCTCGATCAACGACCGCATCCACGAGATTCACAAGGTGCGCGGGCCGATGGAGCGCTATCCGAAGGTGAAGGTCGCGTTCGAGCACGCGTGGGGACACAAGGTCGGCGCGCCGCCCGATTACGAGGTGCTCGAGCCGTTGTTCGAGCTTGCGAAGAACCCGAACGTCTATATCAAGACCGCGATCAACAACATCGCGGCGGCGAAGGATGGCGGCGGGACGCCGCAGGAGCTGTATTCAAAGCTCGTGGATGTTTATGGCGCCAGGCGGATCATGTGGAGCTCGAACTATCCGGCGCACCCGAAGTTCGGCAGCGTGAAGTCGCGGCTCGACGAGTCGAAGAAGGCGCTGGCACACCTGTCCGCCGACGATCAGGCGTGGATCCTCGGGAAGACGGCGCTGGAGTTTTATCCGGCGCTGAAGAAGTAATTTTTCGGGATTCCGGCCCGCCGCTACTGCGTCATTGCGAGGCGGAGGCAATCCTGTAGCGAACGGTTTTGCGTGCGCCACGAGATCGCCACGCCGCGCCTGTTCGCGGCTCGCGATGACAGAGGACGGCTGCGCCGAAATGACAGCGGCTTAGGGGTCGAGCTGATCGCGGACGAGGTCGGCGGTGCGGGTGTAGTGGGCGCGCAGGAGCGCCACGGCTTTCTCCGCATCGCGCGCGAGAATCGCTTCAACCATCGCAGGATGCTCGTCGCGCGGCGCCTTGCGCTTGCGGCTCGTCGCACGCGAGAGGTGGCGGTAGCAGTCGGCCGCGTCGAAGAGCTGCTCGCAGAAGCCGATCAGCCAGCGTGAGCCGCATGCGGCGATGAGGCTGCGGTGGAAGGCGCGGTGCGCTTCCTCCCACGCCGGGTTGTAGGTGCTGCCATCCTGGTCTGCGACGTGGCGCGGGACGCGCGAGAGCCGGTGGTGGGCCAGCACGACGCCCTCTTCCCAGGCGCTGTCGCCGTTCGCGATCGATTCGCGCAGGCCGATCTCGGTCAGCCAGCAGCGCGTCTTCGTGAGCTCGTCGAGGTGTGAGCGGCTGAGCGCCGTCACGGAGAAGCCGCGATGGTCGCTTTGTGCGACGAGGCCGTCGCGCGAGAGCCGATTGAGCGCTTCGCGGATGGGGCTCGGCCCGATGGTGTAGCGATCGCAGAGCTCGAGGATGCGCAGCTTCGCGCCCGGTGCGTGGGCGCCGGAGATGATGTCCTGGCGCAGGCGCTGGTAGGCGTGGGAGGCGAAGGTTTCGCCGGCGGCAAGTGCGGGCGGTGCGGTCGGTGCGCTATCAGCGCACCCTACGGTCTTATTTGCGGTCGTGCGATTCATCGGCCGCAAGCTTAGCGCAGCGTCTCAACTCCAGGCAAAATAAATCGATAAAAATTGACGCTCCCGCGAACAATCGATTATCGTCCGCGCTCCTTCCGAAAGGCCCGCATTGCAGCTTTCAGCCCGCACGCTCGATGGTCCCGAGGACATCGGAGCACTCTTCTCCGACATGGTCGCGCGCGGCTACACGGACGGGCTGCCGGTCGTACCGCCGACGGAAGCCGCGGTGCGCGCGATGATCGAAGGCAGCGGCCTCGACGCGGCGCAGTCGATCGCCGCGATCCCACCGCGCGGCGGCGCCGCCACGGTGGAGAAGATCGCGATCAACGCGGTGATGGCGGGCTGCCTGCCCGAGCACCTGCCAGTCGTCATTGCTGCCGTGCGCGCGATCGCGGAGCCGGCGTTCAATCTCGCCGCGGTGCAGGCCACGACGAGCGCGGCAACGCCGGTCGTCATCGTGAACGGTCCCATGCGGACGCGGATCGGGCTCAACTGCGGCCGCGGCTGCCTCGGTCCCGGTGTTCGCGCGAACGCGACGATCGGCCGCGCGGTGCGGCTCGTGATGCTCAACATCGGCGGCGGCGTCACCGGTGACGTGGACAAGTCGATCCACGGCATGCCCGGCAAGTACACGTTCTGCTTCGGCGAGCTGGAGGAAGACAGCCCGTGGGCGCCGTACCACGTCGAGCGCGGCTACGCGGCTGAGCGCAGCACGGTGACCGTCATCGCGGGCCAGAGCACCCAGAGCGTCTATGCCGCGTTCCGCACGCCCGAGAGCATCGTGCACGCGCTCGCCGACAGCATGGCGTGCTACGCGAACGGTTATCTGCGCGGCACCGGTAACCCGCTCGTCGTGCTCTCGCCAGGGCATGCGCGCATCTTCGCGGAGCACGGCTGGTCGAAAGCGCGGCTGAAGGAAACGCTCTTCGAGCGCACGAAGATTCCGCTCTCGTACCTGCCGGAAGAAAAGCAGCTCTCGAATCCGGTCTACACCGACTGGGACCGCAGCCGCACGATCCAGCTCTGCGAGCAGCCCGACGACATCACCGTCATCGTCGCGGGCGGCCCCGAGGCTTACCAGATCACCTATATCGCCGCGTTCTCCGGTTCGCGGCGCATCACCGCGCCAATCGAAGCGCACGAGGAGACAGCATCATGAAATATCTCGATCCCACCGGCGCGCCGGCGGCACTGCGCCGCACGCCGACGACACCGAAGCTCGGCAGCCTCACCGGCAGGACGCTTGCCGTCGTCAACAACGGCTGGCAGAGCATGAGCCGCATCGGCGAGCGCGTGGCCGAGCTCGTGCGCGGCGGCGACGGCGTGCGCGAAGTGCGCTTCTACGCTATTCCGCGCAACCGCGCGGCGGAGGACGGCGTGCTCGCGCGCATCCGCGAAGAATGCGACGCGGCCATCGTGGGCCTCGCGAACTGAGGCTCTTGCACGTCGTGGAGTGTCCACGGCGCCGCTGAGCTGGTCATCCACGGCACACCGGCCGTGGTGCTCGTCACCACCGAATTCCAGAAGCTTGCGCACACCGTCATGCAATCGAGAGGCGTTCCGGCGACGACCGCCGTCGTCATCGGCGACAACCCGGAGTACCTGCCGGAGCCGCGGCTCGTGGAGGTCGCCGACAACGCTGCGCTGCTCGCGATCGCGCGGCTGAAGGAGGTCATCTCGTGAATTCCGCTATTCGCGTGTTGGCATGCGCGCTGCTCGTCGCGTGCGCGTCGGGCGCGCTCGCGCAGGCTTATCCGGCGCGCCCCATCCGCGTCATCGTGAATTTCCCCGGCGGCGGCAACGTGGACAACATCGCCCGCATGCTCGCGGGCGAGATGGAGAAGCGCCTCGGCCAGAACATCGTGATCGACAACCGCGCGGGCGCGAACGGCATCATCGGCATCGAGACCGCTGCGCGCGCGACGCCCGACGGCTACAACCTGCTCTTCACGCCTAGCAGCATCGTGGTGAACCAGGCGGCGCGCTCGAGCATTCCCTACAACGTGCTGCGCGATTTCGCACCGGTCAGCAACGCGTGCTGGGGCGACGGCTACCTGATGGTCGTGCATCCGTCGGTGCCGGCGCAGTCGATCAAGGAGCTGATTGCGCTCGCGCGCGATCCATCGAAGCGCGTCCTCTACGGCATTCCCGGGCTCGGCAATCCGCAGCACTTCCTCGGCGAGCTCTTCAACCTGAGCGCGGGCACGCGCATGACGGCGGTCGCGTACAAAGGCGTGCCGCAGCAGATCACCGCGCTCATCTCGGGCGAAGTGAACGTGATCTTCGTGCCGCCGCTCGCGGGCAAGCCGCACGTCGATGCCGGCCGCATGCGGGCGCTCGCCTACACCGGCGACCAGCGCTGGGACGGCCTGCCGAAGCTGCCGACGGTCGGCGAATCCGCGATCAAGGGCTTCGAGTGGCGCGCGGGATGGCAGGGTCTCTTCGCGCCGGCCAAGACGCCGCCTGCGATCGTGCAGAAGCTCTCGGAAGCCGTGCGCGCGGCGGTGCAGGCGCCGCAGGTGAAGACCGCGCTCGTCAACGGCGGCTACGAGCCGATCGGCAGCTCACCCGCGGAGTTCCGGCGCTTCATCGAGACGGAGTTGAAGCGCTTCTCGGAAATCGCGCGCAAGGCGCAGATCAAGGTCGAGTGATGTTCGTTTTTGAAGACAGCCGTCATTGCGAGAAGCCCATCAGTGCGGCGACGTGGCAATCCGGAGCGTCCGCAAACCCCTTCCGTGCGCCACGGGATCGCCACGGCACCCTTGCCGGTGCCTCGCGATGACACCGATGCTGTCCGTGCGCCACGAGATCGCCACGGCACCCTTGCCGGTGCCTCGCGATGACACCGATGCCGTCCGTGCGCACGGGATCGCTACGGCACCCTTGCCGGTGCCTCGCGATGACGGCGCTACCGACATCGGCAGGACAGCAGAGATGTCATTGCGAGGAGCCGCCAATGCGGCGACGTGGCAATCCCGGAACGTCCGATGAGGAAAGTATGCGAATAGTTGTCCTTGGGTTACTGGCCGTCCTGTGCACACCCTTCGCCTTCGCCGCGAACTACCCTGAAAAACCGGTCCGCCTCGTGATTCCGTTCGTCCCCGGCGGCAACATCGACATCACCGCGCGCGCGATCGGGCCGAGCCTGTCGAAAGCGCTCGGCCAGCCGGTGGTGTACGACAACCGCGGCGGGGCCGGCGGCACGATCGGCGGCGAGCACGTGGCGCGCAGCGCGCCGGACGGTTACACGCTGCTGCTGGGCTCGACGGGGCTGCTGACGCTCGCGCCGGCGCTGTATCCGAAGACGCCGTACGATCCGGTGAAAGATTTCGCCGCGATCGGGTCGGTTTCGGACGTGCCGGTCGTGCTGGTCGTGCATCCGTCGCTGCCCGTGAAGAACGTGAAAGAGCTGATCGCGCTCGCCCGCGCGCGGCCGGGACAGATCACCGTGGCGCGCGCCGGCCTGAGCCTCGCCGGCGAGCTCTTCAAGATCCAGACGAAAGTGGACATGATCATCGTCAACTACAAGGGCGGTGCGGCCGCGGTGCGCGATCTCCTCGGCGGTCACGTCCACTCGATGTTCGATCAGCTTTCGTCGGCGACGCCGCACATCCGGGACGGCAAGGTGCGCGCGCTCGCGGTGACGACGCCGAAGCGGGCGGCGCTTTTCCCGGAGATCCCCACGCTGGAGGAATCCGGCGTTAAGGGCGCGAACGCGAGCACGTATTCGGGAATGCTCGCGCCGGCCGGCACGCCGCGCGAGATCGTCGCGAAGCTCAATGCCGCGCTCGTTTCGACGCTCGGACAAAAGGAGGTGCAGGAGCGCTTCGCGGCGCTCGGCGCAACGGTCTGGCCGAGCACGCCGGAGCAGTTCGCCGCGGTCATCAGGAACGACCTCGCGACGTGGACGCGCGTCATCAAGGCCGCGAACATCAAGCCGGAGTGAGCGCACGCGTGGAGCTCCTGTCGCGCATCCATAGCGCGGACGATCTCGACGCCGCGGTCGAGTATTGCTACGCGCGGCGCTGGACCGACGGGCTCCCTGTGATTCCTGCCACGCGTGCGCCGGTGGAGCGCACGCTCGCCTACCTCGGGCGCGATCCGCAGGAGGTGATCGGCGTCATTCCCCCGCGCAACGGCATCGCCACGGTCGAGAAGATCGTCATCAACTCGGTCATGGCCGGGTGCAGGCCGGAGTACGTGCCGGTCGTGATCGCGGCGGTGCAGGCGATGCTCGAGGAGCGCTTCAACCTGAACGGCGTGCAGACCACCACGCACAACTGCGCGCCGCTCGTCGTGGTGAGCGGGCCGCTTGTGACAGCGCTCGGCTTCAACACGAAGGAAGGCGCGCTCGGCCACGGCTCGCGCGCCGACGCGGCGATCGGCCGCGCGGTGCGGCTCGTGCTGTGGAACATCGGCGGCGGCTATCCCGGCGAGCCGTGCAAGACGACGCACGGGCATCCCGGCTATTACAGCTTCTGCGTCGCTGAAGATGCGGAGGCGAATCCGTGGGAGCCGCTGCACGTCGAGCGCGGCTTCGCGCCGGAGGACAGCGTCGTCACCGTGACCGCGACCGAAGCGCCGCACTCGGTTGGCACCGGATCGGGTGATCGGCCGGCGGATGACGTGCTCGCGGTTCTCGCCGACAGCATCGCCGTGCTCGGGAACTGCGTCCCCATGGGCGGCGGAAATGTCGTGATGGTGCTGGGGCCGATGACCGCGGCGAATCTCGCGCAATCCGGGCGCAGCAAGATGGACGTGAAGCGCGACATCGCGCGCCTCGCGCAGCGCACCGTGCGCGACATGAAGCGCCGGCGGGTGAGCTTCGAGCCGTCACACCCGCTGCACTGGAGCCATCTCACGAACGCCGATGACGACGACGCGCTCGTGCCGTTCCTGCGCAGTCCCGACGATCTCGTGATCCTCACCACCGGGGGCTGGGGCTCGCCGGGCGGGATTTCGTCGGTGTGTCCCGGCTGGGGCGGATTCGGCGGATTCACCGTCAGCAAACGCATCGAGATACCGCAAGGAAAATCATGAGCATCGAATTCTTCGATCCCGTCGGTGATGTGCAGAAGGCCCGCGCCGGCACCGCGCGCACGCTCGAAGTGCTCGCCGGACGCAAGGTCGGCTTCGTTTTCAACCAGCACGTGTCGGCGGTTGCGTTCTGGGACGCATTCGAGAAGGCGGTCGAGACGCGGCACGCGCCGGCTCACGTCGCGCGCCTCTACAAGCCCGCGCACTCGGTGACGGCGCCGCTCGCGGATATCGAGCGGCTCGCCACCGAGACCGACTACGCGCTCGTGGGGGTCGGCGCCTGAGGCTCGTGCACCTCCGCCGCCGTGCGCGACGGAATCGCACTGGCCGCCAGCGGTCATCCCACCATCGTGTTCGTGCACGATGCGTTCGACAAAGCGGCGCGGACGCTTGCACGCACGCTCGGCGCGGAAGACCTCCGCATCTACGCGTACCCGCAGCCGGTGGACGCGGACAGCGACCGCGCGAATGCCGGGACGGCGGCACAGAAGATCGCCGGGCTGCTCAACCCGTAACTTCTCTCATCTCAAACTCAAACCAGAACAGGATCGCTCATGCCACGCATTCCCCTCATCGACACCGACAGCACGCTCACCGCGGAGCAACGCCGCGTCGTAGACGGGATCCTCGGCCGCCGCGGCGGCCGGATCCCCGGACCGTATCGCTTCGCGCTCCACTGCCCCGAGGTCACCGAGCTCTGGCACCCGCTGGGTGAAATCCTGCGGCTGAAGAGCACGTTCCCGCTGCGGCTGAGCGAGCTCGCGATCCTCATCACCGCGCGCGAATGGGATTGCGATTACGTGTTCCAGGCGCACGCGAAGCACGCGCTCGAAGGCGGGCTCGCGCAGTCCGCGATCGATGCGCTTGCGGCGAACCAGCGCCCTGCCTTCGAGAAGGAAGACGAGGAGGCGCTCTACGACTACTGCACGGAGCTCTTCCGCAATCACGCGATCGGCGATGCGACGTACGAGCGCGCGAAAAACCTTTTCGGCGTGCCGGGCGTGGTCGAGCTGACCGCGCTCATCGGTTATTACGGCATGGTCGCGATGACGCTCCTCGCGCACCAGATGCCGCTGCCGCAGGGCGTGAAGCCGCCGCTGTCGAGACGCGGTTAGGCTTGCGTTCGCAACGGGATCGCCACGGCGCCGCACCGCGGGCGCCTCGCGATGACAAATACAAGGGTTCCGCATTGGCGGCGCCTCGCGATGACCAATACAACGGTGCCGCATTGGCGGCGCCTCGCGATGACACAGATCAAAAACCGAGGAGATATCCCATGAAGCACTTCCCATTGGCCGCATTCGTGCTCGCCGCGGCGCTCGCGGCCGCGCCCGCATCCGCGCAGCAGTGGAAACCCACCAAGCACGTCGAATTCATTTCCGGCTCGGCCGCAGGGTCGGCGTCGGACCGCGTGCTGCGCACGATCGACAAGATGCTCCACGACAACAAGCTCATCGAGGCGACCACCACTGTCGTCAACAAACCCGGCGCGGGCGGCGGCATTGCGTGGACCTATCTCAACCAGCAGCCGGGCGACGGATATCACCTCTCGCTCATCATCGGCAACATCATCACCAACGAGATCACGGGGCGCAGCCAGCTTTCGTACCGCGACGTGACCTGCGTCGCGCAGATGCTGAGCGAATACACCGCGGTGGGCGTGCGCGCGGACTCGCCGATCCGCGACGCAAAAGACCTGCTCGCGCGTCTGAAGAAGGACGCGAGCTCGGTGAGCGCCGCGATCGGCACCGCGTTCGGCGGCTCGGGTCACATCCAGCTCGCGCTCGCGACCAAGGAAGCGGGCGGCTCGGCCAAGGCGCTCAAGGCTGTCGTCTTCCCCGGATTCGGTCAGGGCGTCGCAGCGGTGTATGGCGGACACGTCGATGTGATCGCGAATCCGCACGGGAGCTTTCTCGGCCCGATGCAGGAAGGGAAGCTGCGCGTGCTCGCGATCGCCGCGCCGAAGCGGCTGCCGGGGCCATTCGCGAATGTGCCGACATGGGACGAGCTCGGCATCGATGTCGAGCTTGAAGCGTTCCGCGCGATGGCGGGGCCGAAAGGGATGGGCGCGCCGCAGATCGCCTACTGGGAGTCGCGCTTCCGCGAGCTCACGCGCACGGCGGAGTGGAAGGACATGCTGGCGAAGCGCGCGTGGGCCGACCGCTCCGGCGGGCCGGACGCGTGCAAGGCTGCGCTCGACAAGCAGTACAAGGTGATGCGCGCGGGCCTTCAAGAGCTCGGGCTGGCGAAGAAATGAGCGCGACGTCCATCACTCGTCATTGCGAGGAGCCGTCAACGCGGGGACGTGGCAATCCCGGAACGTCCGATGACGCCGTTGTTGACGTGCGCCACGAGATCGCCACGGCGCCCCTGCGGGCGCCTCGCGATGACAGCAGGCGCCGTTTCTTCGGCGCCATGACAGCAACGCTGGTCATCGCGATTGCGGCAATGCTCTCCTACCCCGCCGCCGCGGGCGAAGCGCCCTACCCCAACCGCCCGATTCGCCTCATCGTCGGCCAGGCCGCCGGCGGCGCGACCGACATCGTGATCCGCGCGTTCGCGACGCGGCTCGCGGATGCGCTCGGCGGCACGATCGTCGTGGACAACCGTCCCGGCGCGGGCGGCGCCATCGGCGCGGCGATCGTGGCGAACGCGGCGCCGGACGGCTACACGCTGCTCGCCGGCACCAACGGTCCGCTCGCGATCAGTCCGCACGTGATGCGCGTGCAGTACGACGTGCAGCGCGATTTCATTCCCGTGGCGCTCTTTTCCGAAGTGCCGTTCGCGGTGGTCGTGCATCCGTCGGTGCAGGCGAAGACGCTGCGCGAGCTGATCGCGCTCGCGAAGTCGCAGCCGGGCAAGCTGCACTTCGCGTCCTCGGGCCAGGGCGGCACGCCGCACCTCTGCCTCGAGCTGCTCAAGCACCTGACCGGCATCGACATCGTGCACGTGCCGTTTCGCGGCGGCGCGCCGGCGCAGATCGACCTCATGGCGGGGCGCGTGCAGATGTACTGCGCGGGCTTTCCCAGCCTCGCGCCGAACATCCGCGCCGGCAAGATCCGCGCGCTCGCGGTCGCATCGAAGAAGCGCTCTAGCGTGATGCCGCAGGTGCCGACGGCCGCCGAAGCCGGGCTTCCTAATTTCGAAGTGACGGCGTGGAACGGCATCCTCGTTCCAGCGAAAACGCCGGAAGCGATCGTGCGCCGGCTCCACGACGCGGCGGCGGTGGTCGTGAAGTCGCCCGAGTTCCAGGCGTATCTCCAGAAAAGCGGCGCGGAGCCGCTGCTGCTCGGGCGCACGGAGTTCGGCAAGTACATCCGCGAGGAGTCTCAGCTCTGGGCGCGCGTCGTCAAGGCCGCGGGCATCACGAATCAGTGAGCGCGCGTTGAACGTCACGATTCTCGACGATTACGCCGACGCGGTTCGTACGTTCGAGTGCTTCCGCAAGCTCGAGGATCACAGCGTGCGCGTGAGCACGGAGTGCGTGCGCGATCCCGATGCGCTCGCGGCGCTCCTCGAAGACACCGAAGCGCTCGTGCTGCTGCGCGAGCGCACGCGCGTGACGCGCGCGCTCGTCGAGCGGCTGCCGCGGCTCAAGATGATCACGCTGAACGGCCCGTGGCCGCACATCGACGTCGCCGCGTGCACCGAGCGCGGGATCATCGTGTGCTCCGAGCACCGTCACACCTCCTACGCCACCGCCGAGCTCACCTGGGGTCTCGTGATCGCGGCGATGCGTCACATCCCGCAGCAGATGGCGGAATTGAAACGCGGCGGCTGGCAGACGCGCATCGGCACGGGGTTACGCGGGCGCACACTCGGCGTGTACGGCTACGGCCGGATCGGCAAGCAGGTCGCCGGCTACGGCAAGGCGTTCGGCATGCGCGTGCTGGTATGGTCGCGCGAGAAGGCGCGCGAAGACGCGCGCCGCGACGGCTACGACGTGCCGCCCGCGCGAGAAGCGCTGTTCGACGAAGCCGACGTGCTGTCGCTGCACGTGCGCCTCGTGCCGGAGACGCGCGGCATGGTCAGCGCGGCCGACCTCGCGCGCATGAAGCCGACCGCGGTGCTCGTCAACACGAGCCGCGCGGAGCTGATCGAGAGCGGCGCGCTGGAGGCGGCGCTGCGCGCCGGCCGTCCCGGCTCCGCCGCCGTCGATGTGTACGAGGACGAGCCGGTGCTCGGTGCGAAGCATCCGCTGCTCGCGCTCGACAACGTCGTCTGCACGCCGCACCTGGGTTATGTCGAGCGCGATCAGCTCGAGCGATATTTCTCGGATCAGTTCGAGCGCGTGCTCGCTTACGCGCGCGGCGCGCCGTACGGCGTGGTCAATCCGAAGGCGTTAGCTGGGTGCCGGCCTGTGCCGGGATGACGGCTTACCGTGCGCCACGGGATTGCCACGGCTTCACATTGGTGAGGCCTCGCAATGACGGCTAGTTGATCCTGATGCCGGCGGTGGCGACCACTTTCTTCCACTTCGCGATCTCCTGCCGCACGTAGGCCGCGAACTCTTCGGGTGTGTTCCCGACGATGCGCGCGCCGCTCGCTTCGATCGTGCCGCGCACGTCCTGGCTGCGGGCGAGGATCGCCGCGATCTCCTTGTGGAGCCGCGCCACGACGCCCTCGGGCGTGCCCGCACGCGCGGCGATGCCATGCCACGATGAGGATTCGAAGCCGGGATAGCCGGACTCAGCGACGGTCTTCGTCTCCGGCAGCGCGGAAGTGCGCTCGCTCGAGGTGACCGCGATCGCACGCAGGCGGCCGGACTTGACGTGCGGAACGGTGACGAGCGGCGGGAAGACGGCCATCGGAATGTGGCCGGCCACGAGGTCGATCACGCCGGGTCCGTCGCCTTTGTACGGCACGTGCACGAGCTTGATCGCGAGCGTGCTGGAGAGATACTCGGAAGTGAGGTGCGCGCCGGTGGCGTAGCCCGGCGAGGCGAAGCTGATCGATTTCGGCTGCGCGCGTGCGAGCTTCGCGAGCTGCGGCAGCGAGCTCACCGGCAGCGACGGATGCACCGCGACGACGTACGGCAGCGTCGCGATCTGCGTGATGGGTGTGATGTCGCGCAGCGGTTCGTAACCGGCCTTCGGATTGACCGTCGGCAGCACGGCGAGCGTGCTGATCGAGCCGAGCAGGAGCGTGTAGCCGTCGGCGGGGAGCTTGAGCACCGCCTCGGTGCCGATAAGGCCGCCGGCGCCGCCACGATTCTCCACGATGACGGATTGCCCGAGCGCTTTCGAGAGCTCGCGGCTGACCAACCGCCCGCTGGTGTCGTTGGTGCCGCCGGCGGCGAAAGGCACGATGAGGCGGATCGGTTTGACGGGATACGCAGGATCGGCCTGCGCGAGTGCTCCGGTGGTGAAGAGGGCGGCGGCGAGAGCGAGGAGCGTGTGCGTCACGGGCAGCATAGGAGCCTCCGGAGGACAACGTCTTCGCGGGATGCTACGCCTGCGCCGGACCGGCTACGCGAGGCACCATGAAAATCGAAAATCCGCGCTTCGAATCTCATGGTTTGACGATCAAAGTGCAGAAGCGCATCATGACAGCAACAACTCTGCTGTCATGATGCTATGAGAACGACCGTCACACTCGACCCCGATGTTGAAGCACTCCTACGCAGAGCTGTCCGTGAGCGTGGGGAGCCGTTCAAGCAGGTACTGAACGCCGCGATACGCGAGGGCTTATCCGGTCCCCGGCGCAAAGCGGCGAACCGCTTCAAGCAGCCGACTTTCAACATGGGCCGGCCGCTGGTGGACCTTACGAAGGCACTCTCTCTCGCTGGCGAGTTAGAGGACGCCGAGGCAGTGGATCGGGTGAGGCGACGAGCCGCGGCCGAAAAGTGAAGCTGCCGGACGTTAACGTTTTGCTGTACGCAGCGAACGAGGCTGCCGCCGAGCACGATGAAGCTCGGACATGGTTAGAGGCGGCTTTCGATGGACCCGAGGGGGTCGGTTTTGCATGGGTCAGCCTCCTCGGCTTTATGAGATTGGCTACTCGCCGCGGGATATTTCCCAATCCACTCAGCGTCGAGGATGCGCTAGCCGTGGTCCAAACCTGGTTAGCCCACGAACACGCTATGGTTCTTCATCCCTCCGACCGCCATCTGGCTATCCTTGGAAGATTGCTCGTTGGCGCGAGAACTGCGGGTAATCTCACGACTGACGCACATGTTGCTGCGCTCGCTATCGAAAACGGCGCGACCGTCGGTTCTTTCGATCGCGACTTCGAACGATTCAGCGGACTCCGGCTGGAACTGCTCGGCTGATGGACCCCGCCTCTGCTTGTTCTGAACGGCAGGGAAGTTCTGGATGCCTGCGCGCGCGGGAATAACGGCAGCAGATGATCGATTTTCCCGGGACTGTTCCTTACCAGAGCCTGGCTGAGCTGGTGGATGACGCTGCGCGCAAGTTCGGCGATGCGCCGCTGTGGATTTCGATCGACGACGGCACGCGGATCTCGCACGCGGACTTTGCGGAGCTGACGGTCCGCTGTGCCGAGGCGTTGCGGGCGCGCGGCGTCACGTTTGGGACCCACGTGGCGGTGATGCTGCCGGCAGTGCCGGCGTATCCGATCGTCTGGCTTGCGCTTGCGCGGATTGGCGCCGTGATGGTGCCGGTGAACATGGGGTACAAATCCGCCGACCTCGAGTATGTCTTGCGCGATAGCGATGCGAGCTGGCTGGTGATCGATGAAGCCGCCGTGCCGGCGTTCGAGTCCATTGCGACAAAAGACCAGATCGTCGAGCCCGCGAATGTGATTGTTCACAGGCGCGGAGAGGATTTCGTTGAAGCTGTCCGTGCGCCACGGGATCGCCACGGCTCCACATTGGTGGAGCCTCGCGATGACGGCGTAGGTCGTCACCCCTGCGAGGACGACGCAACGCGTCACCCCCGCGGGGACGACACAACTCGTCACCCCGGCGGGGACGACACAACTCGTCACCCCCGCGTAGGCGGGGGTCCAGTAGCTGGTTTCCTGGATTCCCGCCTGCGCGGGAATGACGTGGGGCCCGACACACTGATGAGTATTCAGTACACGTCGGGGAGCACGGGTTTTCCGAAGGGCTGCATGCTCACGCAGGACTACTGGCTCGTGCTGGGGCTGGTGCGGGCGCATCAGGGGCCGCCGCCGAAGCGGTTGCTGATCGACAAGCCGATGTCCTACATGGGCGGGATGTGGCGTTTCCTCGTGGCGCTGTATCTCGGGTCGGCGGCGGTGGTGGCGCGCAAGTTCTCGCTCTCGACGCTGCAGGATCGACTCGTGGAATGGGAGATCGATTACTTCGGCGCGACGGACGCGGTGGCGAAGCTGCCGGATCATCCCGGGCTCGCGAAGCTGAAGATGGCGTGGATCTCGATCGCGGGTCTCTCGAAAAACCTGCACGAGACGCTCGAGCGCAAGCTTCACGCACCGGTGCGCGAGCTCTACGGGCTCACGGAGACCGGTTCGACGCTTTACATGCCGACCGGCGCCGCGCACATGGTGGGCTCGGGCTCGTGCGGCGTGCCGGCGCCGTTTCGCGCGTGCCGCATCGTCGGTCCGAAGGGTCAGGACGTGGCGCGCGGCGAAGTGGGCGAGCTTTGGGTGAGCGGACGCGCGATCCTGCAGGGGTACTACAACAAGCCCGAGGCGACGCGCGAGGCGTTCGTCGGCGAGTGGTTCAGGACGGGCGACCTCTTCCGGCAGGACGAGCACGGCTATTTCTATATCCAGGGCCGCATCAAGGATTCGATCCGCAGGAGCGGCGAGAACATCTCGGCGCGCGAGATCGAGACGATCGCATCGGGCATTCCCGGCGTATTCGAGACGGCCGCGGTAGCGGTGAAGGACGAGCTGCGCGGCGAGGAAGTGAAGCTCTGCCTCGTGCTCCAGCCCGGCTACACGCGCGAGCAGGTGACGCCGGAGGCGGTCGCGGCCTTCTGCGCCGAGCGGCTCGCGGCGTTCAAGGTCCCGCGATATGTGGCATATATCGATGACATGCCGCGGACGTCGTCGAACAAGATTGCGAAGACGGAGTTGGTGCAGCCTGAGGGCCAGGTCGTTTTCGATCGCGTGAAGAAGGTCTGGCTCTGATGATCTCCCGCGACGTCGGGATCATCGGCTACGGCAGCGCCGCGTACGACAAGAAGCCGCGCCAGACGCTGTTCGGCTACATCGCGGAGGCGTGCCGCAACGCGCTCGCGCACGCGGGCGTGCGCAAGTTCGAGGTGAACGGCCTCGCGGTCGATGCGGCGCTCGGCGGCGATACGGCGGTCAGCACGGCGGAGTATCTCGGGCTTTCGCTGTCGTGGGCGTACAAATCCACCGCCGCGGGCGCGGGGCCGATCATGTCGGTGGTCAACGCAGTGCGCGCGTTGGATGCGGGTGTCGCGGATTACGTGATCTGTGTGGGCGCCGGCGCGCAGGACATCGCGGCGTTCAAGAAGCGCATCGCGCAGTTCACGCACGCCGTGTCTGACTACCTCGCGCCGCACGGCTACGGCGGACCGCCGGGCATGCACGCGATCATTCAGAAGAAGCACATGGCGCGTTACGGCACGACGCGCGAGCAGCTCGGGCGCATCGCGGTCGACCAGCGGGCGAACGCGTCGCGCAATGAAGCGGCGCTCCTGCGAAAGCCGCTGACGCTCGACGATTACCTCAATGCAAAGCTCGTCGCGGAGCCGCTGCGGCTCTTCGACTGTGTGATGCCCTGCTCGGGCGCGGAGGCAGTCGTCATCGGCGCGCTCGATCGCGCGGGCGGCAAAGGCGTGCGGCTCTTGAGCGCCTGCGAGCGGCACAACCATCCGCTGGGCGAGATCGCGCCGGTGTGCGGCGGCTGGGAAGTGTTCCGAGATCAGCTTTTCGAGGAAGCCGGATACGGCCCGCGCGACATGCACTTCATGAACTGCTACGACGACTTCCCGATCATGGCGGCGATGCAGATCGAGGATCTCGGCTTTTGCGCGAAGGGCGAGGTCGGGCGCTTTCTGGAGGAGAACCGCCTGACGCACGACGGCAGCTTTCCCTTCAATACGGGCGGCGGGCAGCTCTCGTGCGGTCAGGCAGGCGGCGCGTCGGGTTTGCTGGGCGTCGTGGAAGCGGCGCGGCAGATTCGCGGTGAAGGCGGCGAGCGGCAGGTCGCCGGCGCCACGCGCGGGATTGTTTCGGGTTACGGCATGATCTCGTATGGGCACGGGCTGTCGGCGTCGGCGGTGATACTGGAGAAGGCATGAGCTACCCGGAGCCAACCCTCACCGAAACGAACCGCCCGCTCATCGAAGCCTGGCGCCGCGGCGAGCTGGTGCTCCAGCACTGCGCGCCGTGCGGCCACATCATCTTCTTTCCGCGCGAGCTGTGTCCGAAGTGCTGGTCCACGCAGCTCGAATGGCGGAAGCACTCCGGCCGCGGGCGCGTGGTCTCGCACTCGCGCGTCTACAGTCACGTGACCGAGCCGTTCGCCAGCGAGTCGCCGGTGACGCTCGCGGAGATCGAGCTCGAAGATGGCGGCGCGATGCTCGCGCGCGTTATCGAATCCGTCATCTCCGCGCAGGCGGAAAGTCTTCCCCCCGTCATTCCCGCGCAGGCGGGAATCCAGAAAGCCGAGATTGCACCCGGCGCCGCAGTCGAACTCGTGCCGATGCCGGACGCGGCGCGCTATTCCCTGCCCACGTTCAAACTGGCGTAGGTGTCATCGCGAGGCACCGGCAAAGGTGCCGTGGCTATCCCGTTGCGCACGTTCAGCGGACGCTCCGCGATTGCCACGTCGCCGCGTTGGCGGCTCCTCGCAATGACGAGATATTCGTCGTTCGACGAGCTCAGGGCGATCGGCGGGTTCGCTCAGGACGATCGGCGGCTAGTTGAACTTGAGCCCCGCTTTTTTCACCATCGACAGATGTGTATCGATGTCTCTCGCGATGAGCTTGTCGAACTCTGCGGGTGAGAGCGGCAGCGGCTCGAGGCCCTGATTCTTGAGCTTGTCGGCGACGGCGGCTGAAGCCAGCGCTTTCTGCACTTCGGCGTGCAGCCGGTCGATGATCGGGCGCGGGGTTTTCGCAGGCGCGAGCAGACCATTCCAGAACGTGTAGTCGCTGTCGGCGTAGCCGGACTCGACCGTCGTCGGCACGTTCGGGAGACGCGGCGAGCGCTTGGTGGTGTTCACCGCGAGCGCGATCAGGCGGTTGCTGTTCACGAACGGCAAGCCCGACGTGATCCCGATGCACATGAAATCGACGCGCCCCTGCGAGACTTCCGTCAGCGCTTCCGGGCCCCCCTTGAACGGCACGTGCGTCGCGTCGAACCCCGCGGCGAGCCGAAGCTTCTCGGCCGCCCAGTGCGTCGCACTGCCCACGCCCGCGGAGCCGAAGGTCATCGGCCGCTTTTTCGCGGTCTCGACGAGCTCCTTCAGCGTCTTGATGCCTTTCTCCGGCGAGATCACCGTGAGGTTTGGCACCGTGCCGATGACCGCGATCCCCGCGAAGTCGCGTGCGGGGTGATACGGAAGCTTGGGGTAGACCGCAGCCGCTGCCGCGTGCGCGGATGCATTGAAGAGCAGCGTATAGCCGTCCGGTGCGGCCTGCGCGACGAGCGCCGAGCCGATCGACCCGCCCGCGCCGCCGCGATTCTCCACGACCACCGTCTGACCGAGCGCCGGTCCAAGGGCTTCCGCGATCACGCGACCGAGCACGTCGGACGTCGAGCCCGCGCTGAACGGAACGATCATGCGGATCGGCTTCGCGGGCCATGCCTGCGCCCATGCAGCGCGCGCTGCCGCTGCCGTCGCCATCGTGGTTGCTGTTAAGCGCAGGAACGTACGTCGGGTCGTCATGTGTGTTGTCTCCTCGTCTGAGCGCCCGATTATGCCGCGCTTATGCGAGTTACTCGATTCCCGCCTGCGCGGGAATGACCATGGCAGCGCCGAGATGACGAGGAGGCCACGTATGGCGAAGAAGATGGATGCGGCCGCACGACAGGCGCGCGACAACGAAACGGCGATGCGCCCGGACCAGCGCTTCGACTATTCGGCCATCGTCGATCGCAAGCCGCTGGAGCTCCTACATGAAGAAGCGCAAGGACGTCGTGTTCTGGCAGGACGACCAGATCTACGACTGGTATGCGGGGGCGGTCAGTCCGTCGGCTTGATGTTCGCCGCCTTCACCACCTTCCGCCAGCGCGCGACGTCGGCGGCGAGCTCGTCGCGGAAGCGCTCCGGCGGACCGCCGACCGGGTCGATACCTGCCGTGACGAGGCGCTGCTTCATATCGCGCGTCTGAAGGAGCTTGCCGACCTCTCGGTTCCACAGCAGGACGACATGCTGCGGCATGTCTTTCGGGCCGAACATGCCGTACAGGAGCGGCGCGTAGTAACCCGGCACTGTTTCGCCGATCGGCGGCACGTCAGGCACTGCGCTCGAACGTTCGCGCGAAGTGACGCCGATCGCGCGCACCTTGCCCGATTTCACGTGCGGCGCGGTCGACGGCGTGCTGCCGAAGATCACCTGGAGCTGACCGCCGAGCAGATCGTTGAGCGCGGGGCCGGTCCCTTTGTACGGAATGTGCGTCATGCGGACATCCGCCATCAGCTCGAAGAGCGCGACGAGCAGGTGCGAAAAGCCGCCGGTGCCGCCGCTCCCGTAATTGAGCTTGCCGGGATTCGCGCGCGCATAGGCGATCAGCTCCTTCACGCTCTTTACCGGCACGCTCGGGTGCACGACCGCGATCGAGCTCGCCTCCCCCACCTGCACGACTGGCGTGATATCGCGCACCGCGTCGTAGGGCAGCTTGTAGACGGCGGCCATGGTCGTGTACGCGCCGGAGACGAAGGCGAGCGTGTAGCCGTCGGGGGTTGCGCGGACCGCCGTCTCGGAGCCGATCGTTCCGCCGCCGCCCGCGCGGTTGTCGACGATGACAGATTGGCCAAGCGTCTCGGAGAGTTTCGCCGCGACGATGCGCGCGATCACGTCGGCGCCACCACCCGGGGCGTACGGGACGATCACCCGTACAGGGCGCGTCGGGTACTTCGGTTGGGCTGGTGCCGGCGCAGCTGCAATCAGCGCGAACAGCGCGAGCGCGCAAAGGACACCGCGCCCTTGTTTCGATCGTATCGATGACATGTGCTGATATTTACACGGCCCGCTACTCCTGCGAAAGCGGTACGGCATCGACGTGCGGCGCGGGAATCGCCGCGGCTTGCGCGGGCGGCCTCGCAATGTCATGCCTGCGAATAAAATCGCGGCTTCTTTCAAGCAGGGAATCCCCACATGAGCTTCTTCTGGAAAGGCCGCCTCGGCGAAAAGCCGAGCGATCTGCTCAAACACTATTACGCCGAAACGATGCGCGAGCCGCTGTTCCTGGAGGCGCTCCACCAGTGGGACAAGGCGCAGGTCGTCGTGCTCGGCGAAGGCGACATCGCGCCGCCCGAGGCCGTCGCGTGCCTGGTGAAAGCGGTCACCGAGATGGAGAACGAAGGCGTCGTGGAAGCGCGCAAGGCGCTGTGGAACGTGATCCACGGCGGCGAGGAGTACATGCGCAAGTTCTGTGAAGAGGAGCAGTCGGGGTGGCTCCATCTGGGGCGCTCCAGCCCAAGCCTGCGCGTCACCGCCTCACGCATCGCGTTCCGCAACCTCCTGCTCCAGATCATGTCCACCGCGCTCGACCTGCGCGCGAAGATGATCGACGTCTCCGAGCAGCACGTGGAGACGCTCATGCCCGGCTACAGCTATGTCCAGCACATCGAGCCCTCCACGCTCGGCCATTACCTCATGTCGTTCGTGGAGCCGCTCGAGCGCGATTTCCAGCGCCTCATGAGCGCGTACCGCAACGCGAATATCAGCTCGGTCGGCACCGGCGCTGCGTACGGGATCGAGTTCCCGCTCGATCTGGAGCGCTTCGACGCCCTGCTCGGCTTCGACGCGGCGCCGTGGAATGCGCGCGACTCGATCCGCAACTACGACTACATGATCGAGACGTACATGGCGATGACGCTCATGCACTCGACGCTCGGGCGCGTGGCCATGGACTTCCTGATCTGGCACAGCTCGGAGTTCGACTTCATCGAGCTGCCGGGGCGGCTCAGCATTACCTCCAGCATCTCGCCGCAGATGCGCATCCCCTACGTGCTCGAGTTCGTCCACGGCACGAGCGGGCTCATGACCGGACGGCTCATGGAGGCGCTCGCGATCACCAAGACCGCTTCCGATCAGCTCGAGATGGCGACGATGCTGCCCGCGGAGTTCTGGAAATGCGCCGACGAGTCACGCCGCGCGATGGACGCGCTCATGGACGCACTCGGCGACATGAAGGTGAACAAAGAGCGCATGGCGCAGTGCGCGAACGACTACTGGTCGCAGGCGAGCACCGTCGTCGGGTTCCTCGTGAAGGAGCACGGGATGTCTTATCGCACGGGGCACCAGATCCTGGCGAACATGATGCGCACCGTCGCGGACCGCAACATCCCGCCCTCGCAGGTGACGCCGGACATCCTCGAGAACGCGATCAGGGATTACACGGGCAAGGACATCAAGGTCGAGAAGGCGACGCTCGATCGGCTCTTCGATGCGATGACCTGCGTGCGGGAGCGGAAGTACCGCGGCGGCGCGGCGCCGGAGCGGGTGCAAGAGCACATCGCGGCCGCGCGCAAGAACCTCGCTGCAGATCGCAAGCACGTGATCGACTGGACGGGGCGCGTCGAAGCCGCGCAGCACCGGCTGGAAAGCGCCTTCGCGGCGCTGCAGAAGCGCCACAAGGTCGTCCCGGCATAGGCCGGGACCCCGGCACGTCCCGGATTCCCGCCTTCGCGGGAATGACGGTCGCTAATCCACCGTGGCGCCGGAGGCTTTCACCACGGCCGCCCACTTCGCCGCCTCGGTTTTGAGGTAGCGCGCGAACTGCTCCCGGCTCATCGGCTCGGGCTGCGCGCCCTGCGCAGCGAGCTGCGCGGCGACGTCTTTCTCCCGGAGGATCGTCGTCGCGTGCTTGTTCCACCAGTCGAGTAGCGCGGGCGGCGTGCGCGCGGGCGCGAGGAGGCCGATCCAGTTGAGCGCCTCGTACTTCGGCAGCCCGGCTTCGGCGACGGTCGGCACGTCGGGGAGCAGCGGCCAGCGCTTGGGGCTGGTGACGGCGATCGCGTGGAGCTTTCCGCCCTGGATCTGCGGGGCCGCCGCCACCACGCTGCTGAAGTACATCGAGACTTCGCCCGAGAGGACCGCGATCAGCGCGGGGCCGCCGCCTTTATAGGGCACGTGCCGCATCTGGATGCCGGCCATCGTGTTCAGGAGCTCCGGCGAAAGGTGCGTCGAGCTGCCGTTGCCGGCGGACGCGAAGGTGAGTGAATTCGGCTTGGCTTTCGCCAGCGCGATGAGCTCCTTCAGGGTCTTCGCCGGGAACGAGCGGTTCACCACGATCACGTTAGGGAACACCGCGAGCAGCGTGATCGGCGCGAGGTCTTTGATCGGGTCGTACGGCATTTTCTTGTAGAGGCTCTGGTTGATCGCGACGGAGGAGACGTTCGCCGCGACGACGGTATAGCCGTCGGCAGGCGCTTTCGCCACGAGATCGGTGCCGATGTTGCCGCCGGCGCCGGGACGGTTATCGATGACGACCGGCTGCGAAATTCGCTCGCCGAGCTTCGTGCCGAGCAGCCGCGCCAGGTAATCGGTGCTGCCGCCGGGCGCGATCGGCACCACGATGCGGATCGGCTTCGTCGGAAATGCGGGCTCCGCCGCATGCGCAAGCATCGGGATCGAGCAGGCGAGCACGACGGCATAGCGTCGCGCGTGGATTGATGCGTGCAAGTGACTTCCTCCTTCATTGCATTCCGCGTGTGAACGCCCGACTATATCGCAGCCAATTACAAGCGAACCACGAGGAGAACCATGCATTCAGGTTGGAGTCTGCGCACGCGGCTGCTCACCGGCGTAATCGCCTCGGCCACATTCAGCACCGGAGCCTTCGCGGCGAGCGGCGCTTCAACGGACGTCGGTGCGTTTCCTTCCCGCCCGCTGCGCGTCATCGTCGGGTTCCCGCCCGGCAGCGGCACCGACATCCTCGCGCGCTACGTCGGCACCAAGCTCTCCGAGCGCGTGAACCAGCCGGTGGTGGTCGATAACCGCCGCGGCGCGAACGGGATCATCGCGGCGGAGCTCACGGCAAAGTCGCCGCCGGACGGCCACACGATGCAGTTCATGTCCACGTCGCACACGATGAACGCCGCGGTCTACAAGCTCTCGTACGACGCGGCGAAGTCGTTCACACCGATCGCACTGCTCGGCGAGGGCGCGCTCGCACTGGTGACGCATCCGTCGTTTCCGGCGAAAAGCGTGAAAGCGCTTGTCGAGCTCGCGAAGCAGAAGCCGGGGACCGTCTCGTACGCCGTCTCCGGGACCGGCGGCATCAATCATTTCGCGGGCGCGCTGTTCTCGCGCCTGGCGGGCATCCGATTACTCGACGTGCCGTATCGCGGCGGGCCGCAGGCGTTGACGGACGTGATGGCCGGCCGCGCGGACCTCATGTTCGGGACCGTGGCGATCACGCACCGGCAGGTCGCGGCCGGGAAGCTCGTCGCGCTGGGGGTGAGCACGCCGAAGCGTTCGCCGCTGCTGCCCGACGTGCCGCCGATCGCCGACAGCGTGGCCGGCTACACGATGAGCACGTGGTGGGGGGTAATCGCGCCCGCCGGCGTCCCGGCGCCGATCGCGCGGAAGTTGAACGCCGAGATCAACGCGGTGCTGGCGACGCCGGAATCGAAGCAGCGCCTCGAGGCGGGCGGAGCGGAGGCAACGACGATGTCGAGCGCGGAGTTCGGAAAGCTGCTCGCGTCGGAGGTGCAGAAGTGGACGCGGGTGGCGAAGGAAGCGGGGATCAAAGCGGAATAGCGGTACGCGTGTTGCTGCCGACGCCTGACAGGAGGTGTTGCATGGCAATCGTCAGAATGATCTTCGTGCGGGTAAAGCCGGAGGACGGCGATGCAGCCGAGAAGCTGTGGAAACAGGAGTGCGCACCGCTCATGATCCGGCAGGACGGCTGCCTGTCAGAGGAGCTGCTCAAGTCGATTGAGGTCCCCGGCGAGTACATTTCGTACTCGGTGTGGGAGAACCAGGAGGCGATAGACCGCTATCGCGCGAGCGCCGATCATGCCGAGATCAAGCGCCATGGCGCGCGCCTGAAAACCGCGCAGGCGCCGACGGAGAAGGAGTACCACCTGGTGTAGTCGGACCGACTACCGCGGCGGCAATCCCTCCTTCGGATGACCGGTCCGCTAGCGCGGGCGGTACGCGGGGCGGCGAACGGCGGGCGTGACGGGCCGCTCGTCCTTGTGACGGAACGAGATCCGTCCTTTCGTGAGGTCGTAGGGCGACATCTCGACGGTGACGCGATCACCGGCGAGGATACGGATGCGGTGTTTGCGCATCTTTCCCGAGGCATACGCGGTGATCTGGTGCTGGTTGTCGAGCTGCACGCGGAACACCGTGTTCGGCAGCACCTCGTTCACCACACCTTCGAGCTCGATCGTTTCTTCCTTGGCCATGAATTCTCCTTAGCGGTTAGCGGCTGACAACAAAAAAAGCCGGGGGTGACCCCCCGGCTTTTCCGTGCGAAGGCAGCTTAGGCCGCCTGGATGTTGCTGGCCTGCTTCTTACCCTTGTTGCCCATGGTCACTTCGAAGGAGACCTTCTGGCCTTCCTTCAGGGTCTTGAAACCCGCCATGTTGATCGACGAGAAGTGCGCGAAGAGATCTTCGCCGCCGCCGTCAGGGGTGATGAAGCCGAAGCCTTTGGAGTCGTTGAACCACTTAACAGTACCTGTTGCCATTTGTGTCATTCCTAGTCAAAAAAGGGCTGAGCCCGAAAACCGCAGTCAAATCTCCAGCCCCACAAGAACGAACACCAAACGGGAGGTACTTAAGAGCAGAAACCCAACAGGGTGCGGCACCTTACAGGCCGTAGGCCTTTGAGTCAACAACTATTTTCGGGGTGCGCACAGCGATAGCGAGTAGACTCCCGGCATGACTTTCAAACTGCCGCTGCAGATCGCCGACATCCCCTGGCTGCGTCTCGCCGCCCGCACCGCCGGTGCGCCCGATGTGCCGCAGGGCATCGCCACCAAGTTACTGGCCGGCGGCTTCGTCGAGCAGGACGTGAAGCGTCGCTGCCTCGTCATCACCGCGCGCGGCAAGCTGGCGCTCAGCCGGCTGACGTAGCTTCCCGGCCTTCCTTCGTCGTTCGTAGGGTGCGCAAATTGCGCACCGGCCGGTGCGTCATCGACGCACCCTACGATTTATTTCCGAGCTGCGCTGGCATCGGCATGAGCGGTAAAGGCCGCCCCTCGTCGAGCGGCACGCGCGCGACGTTGAGCACCGTCGAGAGCATCGAGTAGTAGCCGACCACCCCGAGCAGGTCCATCACGCCGGTCTCTCCGAGCAGCTTCAAAGCGCGCGCGTAGGTCGCATCGCTCACGCTCTTGTTCGCGAGCGTCTCGCTGATGAAGTCGTAGGCGACCGATTCGTCGTCCGCGAGATCGTGCGGGCGGCGCCCTTCGCCGATCGCCTGCACGCTGGTTTCCTTCATCCCCGCTTTCACCGCGACGGCCGCGTGCCAGTCCCACACGAACTGCTGCGTCCACGCCCGCGCCGTCATGAGGATCGCGAGCTCGGAGAGTCGTTTCTCCAGTTTGCAGTCGAAGCGGAAATATTCGCCGGCCTTCTGCATGACGCCCATCAGTCCGGGGCTGCGCATCACCGCCCAGTACGGGCCTTCGACTTTGCCGCGCGGGCCCGCGAGCATGTCCGCGACCGCCTTCTTCTGCACGTCCGTCATCCGGTCTTCCGATAGCGGCGGCATGCGCGGCGGGAGAACGGTGTACTGCATCTTCTTTTCGTTGGGCATAATCCACTCCAAAGGGGAGGAATTCAGATGATGAGGTCGATCGCCGCGGCTGCGCTCGCGATCGCCGCGACGCTCTGCGGCGCCCAGTCGTATCCGGTTAAACCCGTACGGATGATCATTCCGTATCCGCCGGGCGGCGGCACCGACTTCTTCGCGCGCGTGCTCGGGGCCAGGCTCGCGGAAACGCTTGGCCAGCAGCTCGTCATGGAGAACCGGCCCGGCGCGGCGGGCGTCATCGGCGCCGATGCGGCGGCGAAAGCGGCGCCCGACGGCTACACGATCTGGATCGGTCAGGCGAGCAACCTCGCGATCAACCAGCACCTGATGGCGAAGCTGCCGTACGACCCGCTGCGCGATTTCGCGCCGGTGACGCTGATCGGCGGATCGCCCAACCTGCTGGTGGTGCATCCATCGCTGCCGGTGAAATCGGTCAAGGATCTCGTTGCGCTCGCGCGGGCGAAACCCGGTGCCATCAACTACGCGTCCGCAGGCAACGGCAGCCCGGGCCACCTCGCCGCCGAGTATTTCAAACGCACGGCGAAGATCGACATGGTGCACGTGCCGTACAAAGGCGCGAACCCGGCGCTCGTCGCGGTGCTGAGCGGCGATGCCGCGTTCTATTTCACCTCGCCGGTGTCCGCGGCGCCGCTCGTGAAGGCCGGACGGCTGCGGCAGATCGCGGTCACCAGCGGCAAACGCTTCCCGCCGCTCCCCGAGGTGCCGACGATCGCGGAGGCCGGCTATACCGATATCGACATCACGTCGTGGTGGGGTCTCCTCACCCCGGCAGGCGTGTCGCGCGAGATCATCGCGCGGCTCAACACCGAGACGGTGAAGGCGATGAACGCACCCGAGATGAAGGAGCGGCTCGCGAGCCAGGGCGCGGTGGTGATGACCAACACGCCGGCCGAGTTCGCGGCGTTCCTCAAGAGCGAGATCGGAAAGTGGGGCAGGATCGTGAAGGCCTCGGGCGCGAGGCTGGATTGATGGTGCGCCATCGGCACACCCTACGTAACGAACGGGAGATCTAACGTGCTCGCGGGTAACGCGGTGATGATCAACTGGAGCGACGTGGCGCCGGAGCATCGTCACGCGTATTACGAATGGCACTGCCGCGAGCACATGGTCGGCCGCGTCGCGCTGCCCGGCTTCATCCGCGGGCGGCGGTATATCGCGGCGAAGGCGAGCCGCGATTTCCTCGTGTGCTACGAAGTGGAGGACATCGGCGTCCTCACGAGCAAGGCGTATCTCGACAAGGCGAACGCGCCCAGCGCGTTGACGCGGCGCACGACGCCGTTCGTGAAGAACAGCTCGCGCGCGCTCGCGCGGGTGAAACACACGCTCGGCATCGGCACCGGCGGCTGCGCGCTCACGCTGCGCTTCGATGCGGCACCCGGCGAAGAATCCCGGCTGGAGCGGCACATCATCGACGAAGCGCTGCCGCGCGTCGTGGAGATTCCGGAGATCACCGGCGCGCACTTCCTCCTTGCGGACATGGAAGCGAGCGCGATCGTGCCGGTGGAGCGGCAGGGGCGGCCGACGACGGTGCCGCGGTGGATCGTGGTGATCGAGGGCGTCACGCTGGATGCGGTGAACGGTGCGAGCGGTTATCTCGACGCGCTGGCGAAGCATGGCGCGGCGGGCGAGATCGTGCGGGACACCTACACGCTTCAGATCATGGTTGCCAAATGAGTAACTACAAGTTCGTGAAAACCGAGCGCCGCGACGGCATCCTCCAGATGACCCTGCACACCGACGGCGGGCCGCTGCAGTGGAACCTCGACGCGCAGGTGGAGCTCGCCGAAGCGTTTCGCGAGATCGGCGGCGATCGCGAAAATCGCGTGATCATCCTCACCGGCACCGGCAACGAGTTCACCGGCCCGCGCCTCGATCCGAATGCCCAGTTCTTCCACGGCGAGCAGCTCTCGCCGGCCGGCGTCTATCATGTCTTCCGCAACGCGAAGCGCCTCGTGCAGTCGATGCTCGACATCGAGGTGCCGGTGATCGCGGCGGTCAACGGCCCCGCGAAACGTCATGCGGATCTCGCGCTCACGTGTGACATCGTGATCGCGGCCGACGACGTCACGTTCGAGGACACCGCTCACTTCGCGAATGGCGGCATCGTGCCCGGCGACGGTATCAACGTCGTGTACACGATGCTGCTGGGGCTCAACCGCGCGCGCTACCTCATGCTCATGGGCCAGGTGCTGAAGGCACAGGACGCGAAGGACCTCGGCCTGGTCGCGGAGCTCATGCCGCGCGAGAAGCTGCTGCCGCGCGCGTGGGAGATCGCCGAAACGCTCGCGAAAAAGCCCGACATGCTGCTGCGCTACACGCGCGCGGTGCTCACGCACCCACTCAGGAAGGCGCTCGAAGACGGCATGCAGTACTACCTGGCGATGGAGACGCTTTCGACGCTGACGAAGAAGTAACACCCCCACCCTATCCCTCCCCCGTCGAGGGGGAGAGGAGCTCCTTCCCACCTTGAGGGGGAAGACCGTAGGGTGCGCTGATAGCGCACCGTCTCAGCTCAGCGCCGCGCCGACGGACGCCCCGAAGCCGTTGATGAGCAGGTAGATCGCGCGCACGAGGCCTTCGAAGCTCAGGCCGAAAGCTTTCACGATCGTGAGCCCGGTTTTGATCGCGCCCTCGCCCGCCAGCGAGAACTTCGGATCGTCGAGATCGCCCTGGAGCGTGAACTCGATGGTGATGTTCTCGTCCTTGTCGGCGACCGCGCCGATCGCCGCGCGCCGCGGGAGGCTGGCGATCGCGTCCAGCGGTGAATCGGCCTGCTCGAATTTCAGCGAATGCACCGTGAGCGTGCCCGGCGCGCTCAGCACGTTGTTGCGCACTTTCGTCTGCATCGCGAGATCGAACGTGCCGGAGTCGATGCCCGCTTTCGTCTTGCGTACGACGTAGGGCTCGAACAGCGCGAGGTCGGCGCCGCGGACCTGCACCGTGAGCTCCGAGCTCTTGGTCTCGAGCTCGACCCAGCCGCGCACCGTGATGGCGCCGCGATGGGCCGGACCCGGCAGCGACCCCTGGAGGTCGATCTCGGTGCGCGCGCCGAGCCCCGGCACCTCGATGCCTTTCACCGTGCCGTTCACGCCTTCGATGCGCACGCGCAGGGGCTTCACGCCGGCGGATGCGTCATAGAGATGGACCACGCAGTTCCTGAAGCGCACCACGCGGATATCCGCGCTGCGCGTGTCCTCGCCCTCTTTTTTCTTCGCATCCTTCGCCTTGCGCGCGAGCCCCGGCATGACGCGCAGCCCGCCGCCCTGCCGCGGACGCGCGGCGGAGATGTACGCGTCTTCGATCAGAACCTCCGTGAGCTCGATCTGATCGGAGAAGATCTGCGAGAGCTTCGGCTGGAGCACCACGCGCTTCGCACGCAGCGCGGTATCCGCGGGCCAGCCTTTCGGCGCGCCGACCTTGATGCCGACGAGCTCGACGTCGGTCAGCCGCACGCGCACCTCGCCGATCTCGCTCTCCGGGCCGAGCGCCTCGATCACCGTGTCCTCGATCGTGCGGGCGGCGTAATGCAGGCCGCCGACGATCACCACCGCGATCGCGACGAGCGCGATGGCGGCTATGAGGAGCGCTTTTCGGGCGGCGCGGGTCATGGCTGCGCGGGGGCGTGCATCGGCTGTGCCCGCACACCACCGTCGGTCGGCAGGTGCAGGTCCAGCCATTTGACCATTTCCGCGGCGACATCGGCTTCGATGCCGTTGAAGCCGTGGTGGCTGCGCGGATGGCATTCAGCCGGACGCCCGCGCCCTGGAGCCTCGTCCGTGCCGCCGTCCATGACGATGATCGTCGAGCGCGACTTCGGCATCTCCGCGGCGAACGATCGCAACCCGCGCTCCGAGTTCGAGGCGACACAGGCGTCGCGCCGGTGCAGCAGGAGCAACGAGGGCACCGCAACCGCGGCATGCGGCGCGTCGCGCATGGTCCCATCATGGGTGCCACTGACCGCGCCGGACAGCAGCACCACGCCGGAGACCGGAACACGCGCCGCGACGTTCACCGCCGAAATCGATCCCCGGCTCATCCCGACGACAAACACCGGAAGGCGCTCCGCGTTCTCGCGCGCGACGATCAGTGCGGCGGCTTTCGCATACTCGGCATCGGCACGCGCATGACGTCCGTCCGGCCGATCGACATAGATCAGCCGCACGCCGGCTGCGAGGAGCTGATCGCGGATCCGAAACAGCACGTTCACGCTGGAGATCGCGCCGCTTTCAAGGCGCAGCGTACCCTCGCCGCCCACGTACAGGAGCATCACCGCGCGCGCAGGACGCTCCGGCGCAAGCACCGCGTAGCGCTGCGAAGCGTCGCGATGCGGGACGCTCCGGATGATTTCAGCGCCGCCGGCCGGCGCGACGATCAGGCAGCACATCAGCGCCAGTGCGGCCGCGGAGCCTGATCTCATATCGCCATGTCCGGCGCAGGCCGCAATCCGGATGCTATTCGACCTTGACGCCTTTCCAGAACGCCACGTGGCCGGCGATGTTCTTCGCGGCGTCTTTCGGTTCCGGGTAGTACCACGCAGCGTCGCGATTGATTTCGCCGTTCACCGCGACGTTGTAGTAGCTCGCCGTGCCTTTCCAGCCGCAGACCGTGTGCGTGTCGCTCGGCTGAAGA
>DASPNJ010000113.1:0-10675 GCA_035626595.1 Burkholderiales bacterium | reverse complement strand
GAAGTTGGCCGGGCCGCGCACGTTGCCGAAGAACAGGGAGCCACGATACAGCGCCACGCAGGCCGCAGCTGGCGGCCGATTGTTTTGCCTGTCGATCCCGCCGCGCGAAGGGGACGTGTAGAGCGTCACGCCTCGCGCCGTCGGCAAGACGAGATCCTCAAGCGTCGGCGTTGTGGACGCGGGATCGATCGTCGCGACGAGTTGATACTCCTCGTCCGGGGTCACAGCGACAGGGAAGTTGCGTGTGCGGTAGACCTCAATGAAGTCGAACTCGTTGAACGTGAATGCGGAGATCGCAATCTGGATCGTGAGCTGCACAGACCGCGCTGCGCCCGCCGTGTTGGCGACGATCATCGCCCCCGTCGGAACCGAGCGCGTGACAACGCCGTTGGCGTCTTTCCTGGTCACGAGCATGCGGTACGCGACTTGCTCGTTGCTCGGAAGCCACGAGCCGGTGGTAGTCAACAGCGTCACGTTCTCCGAAAAGGAAACGCTGAGGCGCAGGCCCGTTGTCCTCCATGCCCCGGCCTCGACCTCCTTTTTGAGAACGCCTGAGTCGTACGGGATATAGAGGTTCGCGCGCGCGGCAGCGTGCGAGAAGACGTCACGACGCAACGGCTGCGGATTGATGGTACCGAGCATCAAGTCGAAGTAAGTGAACGTGTTTCCCGCCGTGTCGCGCCAGTCGAAGACGTTCGACCCGTTGTTGCGCAGAATGAAGTCAGTGCTGCGCCAGCTGAAGCCGTACGCCGCGAAGCCGCTCGGCAACGTGCCAGCGAGCTGCAGCCCATCGCGCGGCTCGATGCAGCCGGGCCTGCGCACCACCACGTTCTCGGCCTCGATCAACGTGCCGGGCGGCGCCTGCGTCTCCGCGACGTTCGTGACGAGGCCCGTCAGGCCGGTCTTTTCCTCGACCGGCATCAGTCCTCCGACCACCGGCGCATGCGCCGGCTTCCCGACCGAAAGATGCTGTGGGGGTTGAACGCTTTCGGCGGCTGCGCCTTGGTGCGCGGCTGCAGCATGTCTTTCACCCGCGCGTTGCCGCGCTCCGCGCGCGCCTCCTTCGCTGCCGAGCTCGGGTCGCCGACCTGCCCGAGGATGATGCTCGCGATGTACTCCACGAGAGGCCGGCGCATCGCGAGCGGCAAGCTCACGAAAGGCGTCTTGCCGTAGAGCACCGCCGTGTCGCTGATCGCCGACCAGTTCACGAAATCCGTGTAGCTGGTGCTCAGAGTGAACTGATTGGCACCGTGCGCCGTCGCGATGACCGCACCGTGGATCTTCGTGCGGTACGGGAAGTACGCGCCCAGAATATCGATCCAGGCGCCGGCAACAAAAGACGCCGGGGTCGCGCTCAGCGTGACGCGCGCGGCGCCGCCGTTGTCGACCACCGCGTTGACAGTCGCGTTGTCGGTCCCCAGCGCGACCAGATCGCCGTGCGTGCGCTGGTAGTGAATGCGCACCGTGCCCGCGCCCTCGGGCGTCGGGAAGATGCGCACGATACCGTCCAGCAGCGCGTACATGGTCGGCTGCCCGCGCGCGTCCGGCCGGCTGAAGTAGGTGCTCTCCATCCCTTCCGGGAAGGGGGTCAGCGGCCACGAGTTGCCGCCGGCCTCCACCCAGTCGACGCCGTCGATGGCGTCGCCCACGGAGAGCGGCGGCAGCTCGAAGTCGCGATCGTAGACGTCCCGCGCCGCGCTGGGCGCCGCGCGCAGGAGCGTGGTCGCCAGCCTGCCCTCGCGCGCCTGCGCGACGGTGTGCTCCGCGAAATTGCGGATCGCGTCCGTCGCCAGGCGCAACACGCGCGCCGACGTGTAGTCGACCGTCCCCGTGGACGGCATGCGGCACTCCTCGTACACATCGACGAGAAGCTCCGCCGCCGTCCACGTCGTCCCAGCAAAGTCGGTCGACAAAGGGCCCCCTTCAGAGCTTCTGGGCCAGCTCCATCAGCTGCGCTGCCACGGCTTTGATCTCTCCGAGCAGCGCCTCGGGGTCCTCGCGCTCCGGCTTGTTGGGATCCTTGGACGCGGTCTGCATCATCGCGTCCATGGCCTCCTCCTCTTCGTCTTCGTACATGGGAGCGCTCCTCATGGCGTAGGCCCGGTGTCGAAGCTCTGCGGGAGGAACTGCGCCACGCCCTCGGTTCCGCCCGTAAGCTGGGTGAGTCCGAAGGCAGTGGCGTCGTCCGTGCTCCAGGCGCCGTCCTGCAAGAGCGCCGTGGGGATCTTGGCCGTGAGGCCGCAGTTGCCGGAGCTGCCGAGCGCGGTCATCAGCGTCTGCAGGATGCGATGCGCGTTGATGGCCGCCGCCAGGTTGGCTGCGCATGCGGTGTCGTTCGCGCCACGCACGAAATCGACGCCCTCGGTGAGCGTGACCGTGAGCGTGCCGAAGGTCCAGCGCACGAAGTTGCCTGCGGCGTTAGCCTGCGTGCACGCGATGTTGCCGGTCGCGCGCGTGCCGGAGTCGTCGAGCACCGTCAGCCAGAGGTTGCCCTTCCGGACGCCGCTCACGACTCCCGCCAGGAGATCGCTCAGAGCCTTCACGGCGCGCCGCGCGAAGCGGCGGCCCTGCGACCCGACGGTCCCCATCAGGAAGTCGTTCTTCACATCGACGGCGCTGCGATTCTGGATCTTCAGCGCCATGATCACCCAGGAGGTAGCCATGGTGGTGAACTCCAGTCAGCTCGTCGAGTTGGTGATGGTGTGCCAGCGGACGATGCCCTTCAGCATCGTGCCGAACAACGCCTGGTCCGCGTAGATGCGGGCCTGCGCGCCGGCGTTGTCCTCGAGCTCGGAGAGCATCCGGCCGATCATCGGCATCTCGAAGGTCAGATCAGTGGAGCCGATGCGCTCGAGCTCGCCCTCGGGCACACCGAATGCCGACCCCTGGTGCATCAGGATGTGCGGCGTGATCGCCATGTTCCCGGTCGGGCCGTAGTACTCGATCTTCTCGTAGCCCATCCGGACGGTGCCGCCCTTGCTCTCGCTGTGGCGCACCAGAGAAGCCTGATCGTTCACCAGGTCGGTCCAGCCGCGCGGCGACACCAGCACGTGCAGCTTGCCGTGGAAGCCATGCTCGGACGCGTAGGCCGCACCGTTCATGATCGCCTCGAAGGAGAGCTGGCCGCCGACATCGACCGCTTGCGGCTTCCAGAGCGCGTAGTCCGTGTTGGAGATGCCGAACACGTTGCCGCTGGTCTGGCAGATGGCGTCGAGGCCCATCATGGAGTTTGCGCGGTTGCCGGCGACAAAGATCCAATCGTTGACGGCGACGTTCGCGACGTTGGTTGCCTGCTCCGAGGAGAAGGTGAGCGTGCGCGTCGCCGGGGCGATGGCGTCGAGCTTGTAGATCGTCGTGCGCGCCGAGTCGGAGCCCGCGGTGTTTCGCTTGGTGCCCGCGGCCGAGTAGATGTCGTACTCGCCGTTCTCGCAGCCCAGCCAGATCGCCGGCGCCCACTTCGACGCCCTGATCACCACCGCCAGCACACCGCCGGAGTTGGTCGTGATGGACTCGATCTGCGCGAGGCCCGTCACGGCCGCCGAGGCATCGGCGATGCCGCCGCAGCCATACAGCAGCTCGAGCTCGCGGTAGAAGGCGCCCGCCTCAGCGAGGCTCGTGAACACGTCCTTGGTGGCGTTCACGAAAGCGCGCTGACCAGCCTTGTTGCTGGTGTCGGCGCCCGCCGCGCGCTTCATGGCCGCGTACGAGAGCACGTCGCGCACGAGAATCTCGGTACCGCGAATGGTGGCCGGCTTGCTGTTGCTCGCCAGACCCTTGCGCAGCGCGAAGGCGCTGCCGTCCTTGTTGTACGTGACGCCCGTGGAGCGCGTGAGGCGCACCGGCTCGTAGTAATCGTCGCCCGGGCCCTTCTCTGCGCCTCGGAAGGGGCAGAGGTCTGCAAGCACGGTGAGCTTCTTGGGAAGCATCTCGGCAACGCGTGTGCCGTAGATGCGCTTGGTCAGCGGCTGTAGCCGCGCAAAATCCTGGTTCTGACCAGCTGCTAGGGTCATCGGATGAATCCTCCAAAAACAGGTGTGTTTTTGAGGCCTTCAATCCGTGTCTACCGAGCTTAGTCAGGGGGCTAGCCAGACATTCTCGAACCCACGAGGTCTTTGGGCTTCTAAGTCGATACGCTGCATGAACGCTGCTGACCTGTCAAGCTGGGCACATGAAACCGTACCGCGGCGCGGCGAGTCGACTGCTTTCCAAGCTTGCGCCCGAGCGCGCAGTGGCACCGGCGATCAGCCCGCCGGCAGCCGTGGTCTGTCGAGCCGATGACTACGAGCAGCGCGGATGGGACCAGGCCTTCGAGGAGGAGCTCGGCCCCACGCTGGCCGCGATGAACGCCAAGTGGGAGGCGTACGGACGCGGCGAGGCTGTGCCAGGCGCAAGGCCGATCCTGGGCGCGTCGTTCCGCGGGCATGACATTGCCGTCGCGGTGGATGACGATCCATTTGCCGACGCGGAGCAGCGCGAGCGCTTCTTGGCTCAGTACCGCGAGCCTCAGTCGCGGAAGTAGAACGACGGATCGCGCAGCCGCTGCGTCTCCGGCACGGTGCTCCAGTCCTTCTTACCGTTCGAGCGCGGGCGCGTCGGCGGCGTGGCTGGCGGCGGTGGCGGAGCCGGCCGACGCTCACGCGCGTTGGCAGGCTTGGCGCCGATGGCCTTGGCAGCAGCCGGGATGGCGGCCTCCCAGTCCTCCGCGGTGACCGTGCCGTTCTTGCGCTTCACGCGCGCAAGCCGAATCTCGACCTCCTCGCGCAACTCGTCGGTCATCTCCGGAAAGCCGGCTGCGCGCATGCCCGCCTCGATGCCTGGCTTCCATCGCTCCTGAATCTGCTGGATGCGCTGCTGATTCGCACGGGTCGTACGGTCGGTCTCTTCGCGTGCGTCGAGCTCCTTCCTGCGTCGATCGATCTCGCGCTGGTCGCGCGCGCGCACGCGGCGCAGGTGCAGCTCGGGGTTGTCGCGCTCGGCCTTGCGGATCTTGAAGTAGCCCATCGCGACCTGCTCGAACACGGCCTCGCTGTCGGCGCTGTCGAGGAAGTACCCGAGCAGCGCTTCGGGGCTGCCGAGCAGCCGGCTCCAATCCTGCTGAAAGCGCTCCTGGCTCTGGACCGCGTTGCTCGCGATCTCCTTGGCCTTGCCGAGCTCGAGCTTGGCGGTGTTGAGCGCCTTGTGCAGGTACGCGGGGCGCATGAAGGTGCCGTCGAGCGCCTCGGCCAGGTCGACCACCATCTTCTGGCCGTCGACCTTCACCTCGATGAACTTGTCCTTCGGGAGGTCTTTGATCGTGAGCGGCTGCTCGCGCGAACCCTTGCCGGCGGGAAGCAACGGGGCGTCCTGCTCCGTCTCGGCTTCCTCGTCCGCGGCTGCGCTCTCTTCGGGCTGCTCCTCGAGCGGCTGCTCCTCCTCGATCGATTCCTCCGGCGCCGGCTTCGCCTTTGCCTGCTTGCGCTCGGCCTCGAGCTCGCCGGGCGTCGCGCGCTTCGCGCGTGGCTTCGGCGCGGGCTCCGGCTCGGCAGCCGCAAGCTCCTCCTCCATGCCATCGAACCCGTCGACGAACATCTCGGAGCTGAGGTGGTGCGTCCCGAGCGCGGGCGCGTTTGGGTTCATCGGCTGCGGCGAGGCGCCTCCGCCTCCGGGGCTTGCTGCTGCGGTCATACGGTCTCCTTCGGCGGCTCAGCCGGCGCAGGCATAGCCGGCGCGGCGGTACTCGGTTCCTCTCCAGGGGGCTTTGGCTCCGGGCCGGGCTTCTTGCGCGGCTCCTCGGTGTTCGGCAGCTCGCGCGGCTTGGCAGCCGGCTGCGGGGGCGGTCCCTGGCCCATCCCGCGGATCTGCGCCGCCTGCGCCGACAACGCGGACGCCCCTGGCAGCGGCTGGTACCCGTACGCGACGCAGCGGTCGGGATCCTCGCGACTCGTCTTCAGCAGCAAGGCGTAGTGCTCATCGCAGTGCTTGCGCAGACGGTCTGCGTAGGGCGCGTCGTAACGGGCTTTCGTGTCGAGCTCGCAACCGTGCTCGCGGATATGGAGGTAAGGATCGTCGGTCATCTCGACGTGCACTTGCTCGCCGCGACGCATCGCCTCGTTCTCTTCGCGGATGATCCGCAGCTGGTCCACCGGACCCTTGAAAAGGGGCGTCAGGTTGCCGGTTTCGGCGACCTCGAGAAACTCGCGTGGGTCCTGAATCACCTTCTGCTCGAGCATCATTTTCGCGAGCTCGAGCTTGCCGCCCGTCGTCTTCATAAGCGGACTGCCGACCTTGATGGAGACGCGCGAGATCTGATTCAGGTCCTCCGCCTTGAACGACTGCGCGGTGTAGAGCTGGTCCGCACCGGCAATCGAAACGAGCTGCTCCTCGGTGGCGTGGCGCTGCAGAATCTTGATGATGATCGTGCCGAGCTCCTCGGCCGCCTGGGTGTACGCGCGCTCCGTCGCGCTGTTGAACTGCACCGCCATCGCCTGCACGAGCGCGGCCATGCTGCCGCTGGTGATGTTCTCGGTGGGCGCGCCGCGCGTGACGCTGTTGATGCCGGTGCCCTTCTCCATGTAGGCGACCAGCATCTCCGCGACCTGAGGCAGTGCAGCGGGGATGTTGAGCAGCTCGATGTGCCTTGGTTGCGACTGCCCCTCGGGGAACTTGTGGAGATTGTTTCCCCCGAGCCCGCCCGGCTCGTATGTGGACCCCTCGGGCACCGCGATATCCGGGACGGCGCCCTGGTCGATGCGCGTGACAATCGCGCCGAGCACGCCTGTCAGCGACTCCTGCACCGCGAGCTGCGACCAGATGTCGGCGATGCCCCTGCTCGTGCCGATGAACTCCGCCGAGCACATGCGCACCACGGGGGCCGAGTCGTACGGCAGCGGCCCGTCCTGCAGCACCAGGTCGGGGCCGGCGTAGATCGCATGCCGCCCGTCCGGGCACGCGATCGAGGGAGAGGCCAGAAGGTAGAGAACCGGGATCCGATCGTCGTCCTCGCTGCTGCTGTCCGGCCGCTCGTCGATCGCGGTGAACCAGCCAGACTCCGGCGTGACGCCCTTCAGGCGCTCGGCCTTCTCTGACAGCCTCGCGCGGTCCTCGGGAGCGGTGTTCGGGTCGCGCGCAGCGATTGAGAGCTTCGCGATCCAGTCCCACCGCGATTCCAGCCGCCGCGCGATCCACACCTTGCAGTCGGTGTATTTGCGCACGCGCTCGTGCCACACCTCCCACGGCGCGAACTCCTGCACCCAGAGATCGCCGCGCCCGTTGCGCCCCGCGTTCGCGTCCCAGCCGGCGATCGTGTAGCCCGTCGTGACGATGCGCTCGCACTCGAGCTGGTTGTGCAGCACCTGCCCGACGCCGCGCGCATCCATGTAGTAGTCGAGCAGATTGCGAGTGAACGCGACTTGGCGCGACGCCTCCGCGCCGCTGGTGCGCGCCTGCGGCTCCCACGCGAGCCGATTCGACGTCACGAGCGCGGTCTGATGTCGCACCAGCCCACGCAGCTCGTTCACCGAGAGCGACAGGAACTCGCCGTTCGGGCCGACCTCGGTGAGCGAGATGATCGGCGTGTCGCTGCTCTCGTCACGCGCGAGGCCGTGGTACATGCGGTACGCCAGCCACGAGGCATTCGCAGTCGGACTGCCGCCCTTCCACAGCTCCACGTGCTTCTGGAAGCGCTCACAGACGATCGCAGCGAGCTCGACCGAATACGCCGGCTTCGTGAGCCAGAAATCCTTGCGGTAGTCGTACGCGTCGCCGGGCTCGCCCTCGAACGAGCGCCGAAAGCCCTCCACGAGCTGCTCGGTTTCGGCGGCGGCGTTCGTGATCATCGGATTCCGAGCCCCACGCGCCGCGGTTGCTGCACCATGCCGCGCACCGCGGCGATCTGCTTCTCGAGCTCAGGCACCTTGGCCTCGAGCGCGTGAATGTGCTTCGCCTGATCGTCATCGGCCGAGTGCAGGGAGGGGAGCGCTGCGAACACGACGTCGATCCGCTCGCGGAGCGCGCGCACGTCACGCGCACCCGTCGCCCTGCGCACCATGTCCCAGGCGGCAACGATGCCGGCGAGCCAAACGCCCGCGTAGATGACCTCGATCATGGCTGCTGCTCCCCCTTCGCCTTCGCCTCGCGCGAGATGCGCGCCTGGTCGCGCAACATCAGGCGCAGCCTGTCCTCGACGGCGATCTTGATGCGCGAAACCGCGAACATGCCCGGCTCCGGACGCCGATTCGGCTCCATGCGCGTGATCTTCTCCGCCGAGACGCCCTCCAAGTGCAGGGCGTGCCAGCCGCCGCGCTCGTCCTGCACGAGCGCGTAGGCGTGCGCCACGAGCTCGCCGGGCTTCACCACCACCGGCTCGGCTAGCTCGGGCGGCAGAGCTGCCGCCGGCGCCTTCGGCCTTGCGCTCACGCGCGCGATCTCTGTTTTGCTCACGTGACCTCCCCAAAAAGTCCTCGGCGCGGGATCAGCGACGGGATCAGCGGCCCGTAGACCTGCTTTGTGAGAGCGTTGAACCGCCGGAAGGCGCGCTCCCAGTAGCGTCTGCGCTTGCGGCGCTGGTGGCTGTTCATGAAGCCCTCAACGCCCGAACCGAGCGCGAATATTGGGCTTGAACTTCGACACCTCGGTCGACCGCACCAGCGCGCGCCGATCGAACGACTCGGGAGTGACGGCGTACTGCGGCTTCGGCGCGGGGTTGCGCGTCCGATCGACGTTTCGCCACGCATAAATCAGCGTCGCGACCAGATCGAAGTGCCCAAAGATGCCGCCCTGCCAGGCAAACGCCTTGTGCTGCTCGTTTTTCCAGATTCCGTGCCGCAGATGCGCCTGCAACTTCACGCAGCGCGGGTGAATGATGATGCGGCCAGCCTCGATCGCGTTCCGAAGCGTGTTCACCGCCTGCTCGGGGGTGTCCTTCTTCGCAACCGAGAACCTCAAGTCGTGCTCTTCCCTCAGATCGCCGACCAAACGCGGGTCCCGGTCCGTGAAACGCTTGTAGGGCTGCGCGCGCAGCCCGTCCCGGGCGTCGTTCGCGCACTTCAGCTCGCCCCAGAGCTCCGTTTCCTTCTCGCGGATCTGCGTCGCGAGCTTGCCGGAGGCCTTGCGCACCTCCGCGAGCTCGTCCTCCACCACCAGCGAAGCCAGCGTGAAGTGCCAATAGCAAAAAAGCACTGCCGCCAGGTCGTGCCAGCCCGGATCCATGAACGTGTAGCAGTCCCTGTACCTGGGCGGCGACACCTCGCGCACGATCTGCGGCGCAGCATCCTCGTACTCGGGCACGAGCACCTTGCCCGCATCCGCCACATGCCGCGCGAAGAACTCCCGCTGGCAGTTCGGGTCCGCGCGGCCGCCGGCGTCCTCGATGAACGCCTCGATCTCCTCGACCTCCCACTGGTCTGCGTCCTCGATCGTCTTCTTGTCGTACGCCCCCCGCATGATCGCGTTGGGGATGAAGTCGTTCGACCACGGATGCGCGGGCGTGTCCGGGGGCGTCGAGGCCAGCAGCAACACCGCCCAGACGCGCCCGAACATCTGCGGCTTGAGCACGCTCTTCACGAGGTACAGGAGCCGCTTGAAGAAGCCCACCTCGTCCAAGAACGCGCCGTCGATGCGCCCGCCGCGGCTCGCATTCGGGTTCTTGTCGAGCCCGTAGAGCTCGATCCGCGCGCCGTTCGGGAACTTGAACACGCGCCGCGTCTGATCGTACCGCGGCCGTAGCTCCGGAGGACACTCGCTGAGGATCTCCTCCATCAGCGGCAGCATCAGATCTTCGATCTGCTTCCGCTCCGGACCAATGTAGAGAAACCGACCGCCCGGAGTCCGCAGCGCGTTCTCGGTCAGCCAGACGCAGCCCACCTGCGACTTGCCCCAGCGCCGCGAGGAGTCCAAGCAGAACTCGCGCCCACGCTCCCGGTACGGCCGCTCTTCCCACGCTCGCAGCTTGTCGTACGTGGTGCACTGGCTCGGCGTGAGCTGGTGCGAGATCTCCCCATCCGCCCACGCCGTGCGCAACCGCGCCTGCCGCTTCTCGTCGCAAGACTCCCAGGGAATGACCGGCGAGCGCCACGCCGGCCGCCATGCCATCGGTCCGAGCGTGGCGGGTGTCATTCATTCGCCGCCGCCTCGGTGACCACCGAAAGCTCGGCCCGGTGCGCGGCGCGCCGCTCCTCGCGCGTTTGCTGCGCCGCCGATGCGGGCGCTTCCTTCTTCGCCACGTCACCGCGCAGCTCGGCGTGCTTCGCGTACAGCTCCTCGAGTTTCGACAGGTGCTGATCGGCGATCTTGAGCTGGTTGCTCGCCAGCGCGCGCGCCAGCGCTCGCTTGCGCTCCACCACGAGAAACTCGAGCGTCAGCTTCGGGTCGACGGGCCCGTCCGCGGACATCTGCAGCAGCTGCAGGCGATCGCGAAAGGAAGCCTTCCGCTCGACCACCCGGAAGTTATCCAGCCCCACCTTCGCAGCCGCCTCGGTCGGCCCCATCCCCTGCGACCGCGCGAGCACGTAGGCCTCATGCGTCGCGTCCGGGAGCTGGGTGGCGGGGTTGTGGCGTGGCACTTTTGATAAGTGCGTACAGTTTTACGCACTACTGCGCAAGATTTTTCGCGTCTCCGCCTAAAAATGTTCGGTTCTTGTGCTCCGGACCCACGAAGTGGTCATCGACCCCCGCCGACGGCCGCGAAATTTCCCGAGGG
>DASPNJ010000112.1:0-4448 GCA_035626595.1 Burkholderiales bacterium | reverse complement strand
TCCAGCGTTCCCGTGCTGCTCGTGCGTTCGCCGCGGCCGCAAACGAAGAAGAAGTGAGGAGTTATCTGATACACTTCAAGGTTCAACGCGCCCGTAGCTCAGTTGGATAGAGTACCTGGCTACGAACCAGGGGGTCGTGGGTTCAAATCCTGCCGGGCGCGCCAGAAACACCAACGGGCTGCAGCATTGCAGCCCGTTTTTCATTGGAGCGCGGCAACGTGTCGATCATCGCACCCTCGTACCAACTCGGTTACGTCATCCCGCACCTGTACACCGATATGGACGCGTATCAGTTCTACCGCGTCGCGCCCGACGGCATGATGCTCATTACGACCGGACTCAATCTACGCGAGTACAGCCTCGAAGCGGTCGAAGAGAACATGCCCACGCTGCGGCGTGCCTTCGACCTGCTCGCGTCCAAGAGATGCGATCGGCTGTCGCTCTCCGGCGTTCCCGTCGCCTCGGCGCTCGGGCGCGCGAAGATGCGCGAGATACTCGCCGAATCGTCCCAGCGCACCGGCATCGCGTGCGATACCGATCTCGAAGCGCATATCGCCGTGCTCGAGCACTTCGATGCCACCCGGATTGCGCTCGCGACGCGCTGGCCCGACACGGTGAACGGCGCACTCACGCGCTACTTGAAAGACGCAGGCATCGACGTGATCGGCTGTCGGTCCCGCCCGCGTACCCTCGAGCAGAACAAATACTCGAGCGCAGCGGCCGATCACGAGCTCGCGCTCGATCTCGGGCGCGAGGTCCTGCGTGCCTCACCGGACGCGCAAGCGCTGCTCATGCCGGGCGGATTGTGGTTCGCGATACACGCGGCTCCGATGCTCGAGCGCGAATTCGGCAAACCCGTGCTCCTGAACATCACGTCCACGACATGGGCCGCGCTGCATGCCGCGCGGCCGCGCCTGTTGCACCGGCCCGACGCCAGGTGGGGGAAGGTGCTCGCCAGTCTGTAGCCGCACGCGCACGCTAGTTGCGTTCGTGCGTGCGTGAGCAAACTAAGCGAGCTCGATTCGATTGCGGCGCGGTGGATGGCGGCAATGCGCCGCGGGGACTTCGAGGCGGCGTGGCGTGAGACGGATCGAATAGAGCTGCCGCGACGCGCGCTTCAGCAGAGCGGCCGCTGGAGCCGACAGGCGCACCATCTCCTCTGGGATGGCACGCCGTTCGACGGCCGCGACGTGGTCATTCGCTGTGACCACGGGCTCGGTGACACGCTCCAGTTCGTGCGCTACGTGCCGCGGCTGCTCGAGCGCGCCCGCAGTGTCACGCTGCTCGTACAGCCGCCGCTCGTGGAGCTCTTTGCGGGCGACGAGCGCTTCCGCGAGGTGCGAGGCGCCTGGATCGACGAGCCGCTCCCCCGGCACGACGTGGAAATCGAGGTGATGGAGCTTCCGTACGCGTTTCGCAGCACGATCGATACGCTGCCGCGGGATGTTCCCTACTTGCCGCGCGCGCCGATAGAAGCCGCTGCACGGACGTTACCGACGTTCGAGATTTCGAAATTCAACGTGGGCTTGCTGTGGGCGAGCAGCGATTGGGACGCGAGTCGCTCGCTTCCACCTGCGGCGCTGGCGCCGCTTTGCGCGCTCGAAGGCGTTTCGTTCCACAGCCTGCAACAAGGCAACGCGCGACACGACTGCGCGCGCACGCCAGTCTCGATCCAGCCACTGCACCGCCACACCGAGCGAGTGAGCGCGGCGGCCGCGGCCATGACCAAGCTCGATCTCGTGATCACCGTCGATTGCATGGCGGCGCATCTTGCCGGCGCACTGGCGCGTCCCGTGTGGGTGCTGTTGCGGCGTGAAGCCGACTGGCGCTGGATGCATGAGCGGCGGGACTCGCCCTGGTACCCGACGATGCGGCTCTACCGTCAGCCACGCGACGGCTCATGGGCTACGGTGCTCGAAACCGTCGCAGCAGAGCTGAGCAGGCTCGTGCGAAGCGCTGAACGGGCTAGTCGGCCAGGCGGTACGAGCTGCCGTTCACGAGTCTGACCTGCGCCCAGCCGTCTGCGATCGCGATCACACTGACGGAGGCGGGCGCAACCGCGAACCGTTCGAGATCGTCGAGCGAGATGCGCAATACGTGAGCGAGCGCCGCCTTGATGACGTCGCCGTGCGTCACGAGCGCAACCGTGTGCCCGTCGTGTACGCGGCGCAGACGATCGATGGCGGCGTTTACGCGCCGCTGAACGGCAACGATGGTCTCGCCGCCCGGAGGACGTGCTTCGCTGCGCTTTTCGTTCCAGGTGGCCCAGACGGGCTCGGCCTGGAGCGAAGCGAATGACCGGCCGGTCCAGTCGCCGAAATCGATCTCATCGAGCCCGTCCTCGACGCGAACGGTGACGTCCGCACGCGCAGCGAGCGGCGCAGCGGTCTGCCGCGCCCGCTCGCGGGGACTCGTGTAGACGGCGCTCAGGTCGCAGCGTGCGAGGCGGCTCGCGAGCGCGTCAGCCTCGCGCTCGCCTGCGGCGCTCAGCACAACGCCCGGCATCCGCCCGGCGAGCGTCTTTCCAAGGAGCTCGTGGGAAGCGTGACGAATCAGCAGAAAAACAGCCGCCATGCGCGCAGCACCCGCTCAGGACGATACCGCCACCCCGGCCCTGCGCGCTCGTGTCGTGCTCACGCCGGGTGCGTAGCGTCTGACCATGCGCGCACAGAACTCGGCGAATTCTTCCAGCACGAGCGGCGCGCTCGTATGATGAGGCTGGCGCCCGCGTGTCTCGGGTGTGAAGCAGAACGTGAGCGTGACGTCGAAGTCTTCGATCGCGCGCATCTGGCGGTCGAACCATGCATCGGCTTCGGGCCGCAGGCTGTCCGCCCAGCTCAAACCGGTCCGCAGCTTGCGCACGCCGAGGCGGTGCAGCCAGCGCACGGCATCGTCAAGCCGATGATCCTCGAAGTGAAACCACTGGCAGATGCCGAGCGCCGGCGTGTACTCGGAAAAGAGCCGGCACGCGCGCTTGGGCGTTCCGTCCTCGCGCAGCACGCCCATATAGAAATGCCGGTAGTAGCTCGAGCCTTCGGCCTCGCGGTGCCGCGTCGTGGCGGGCCATGCACGCGGCAGGTCGTAGAGCGAGTACCAATGGATACGCGGTGCCCGTCCGATCAGGAGCTCGGCGCTGCGCTTGAGCCCGAACTCCTGTACTTCTTCCGCGCCGAACGTGGAGACGCCCACCTCGGTGACCCAGATCGGCAGCGCGGTGACCGCCTGAATGTCCGCCAGCCGATCGGGCCACTCGTCGATCTGCCAGTGATTCCAGTCGAGCGGAAAGCCGTGCACCGCAACCGCATCCACGCAGTCGAGCACGCCATGTGCGTGCATGCGCTGAATGAACTTCGCATCTATCGGCGAGATGCCTCCGAGCACGCGGGTGAGCGCGGAGTTCTCGGCGTCGACTGCGGCGCACGCGAGCCGCGTCATCTCGGAGTACAACAGCCACTCCGGATCGACTTCGAAATCCCAGTGCGACTTGTTGTTCGGCTCGTTCCAGAACTTGACGGCTTCGATCAAGGCTTCACCTTGCGCAGGGTCCGGCTGCCGGCCCATATGCGTTCGACATTCGGGTCGCCCTCGATGAAAGCCTCGACTTCGCGCCGCGCCTCGTCTTCCGTGAGCTGCACCGGCGGCGATTTCATGAAGTAGCTCGCGGGCCCGGTGAGCGCACCGCCGATGCCGCGGTCGAGCGCGATCTTGGCGCACCGTATCGCGTCGATCACCACGCCCGCGGAGTTGGGCGAATCCCAGACTTCGAGCTTCACCTCGCAGTTGATCGGCACGTTGCCGAACGTGGTGCCCTCCATGCGGATGTAACACCACTTGCGATCGGTGAGCCACGGCACGTAGTCGCTCGGGCCGACGTGAATGTCCTTCTCCTGCATCGGATGGCCGAGCTGGCTCGTGACCGACTGCGTTTTCGAGATCTTCTTCGACTCCAGGCGTTCGCGCTCGAGCATGTTCAGAAAATCGGTGTTGCCGCCGAAGTTGAGCTGATAGGTCCGATCCAGGCGCACGCCCCGCTTGCGGAAGAGATCGGTGAGCATGCGATGCACGATCGTCGCGCCCACTTGTGACTTGATGTCGTCACCGATCACGGGAAGGCCGCGCTGGGCGAACCTGCGCTGCCAGTACGGCTGCGAGGCGATGAATACCGGGATGCAGTTCACGAATGCGCAGCCGGCTTCGAGCACCTGCTCGACGTACCATTTGGTCGCCATCTCGGAGCCGACGGGGAGATAGGAAACCACCACGTCCGTCTTCGTGGATTTGAGAATGCCGACGATATCGTCCGTCTCGCACGGGGCTTTCTCGATTACCTCCTTGAGGTACTTTCCCAAGCCATCGTGCGTCATCCCGCGGCTTACGGTCACACCGACCTTAGGAACGTCCGAAAATTTTATGGTGTTATTTGGCTGCGCGAAAATCGCTTCGCTCAA
>DASPNJ010000111.1:0-54816 GCA_035626595.1 Burkholderiales bacterium | reverse complement strand
CGACGAGGATCTTTCCGTCGGTTTGCGTCGCAATGCCGAGGCCGAAATCTTCCTGGGCTGACAGCGGCGTCGTCAGTTTGCCGTCGCCGTCGAAGGTGGTATCGAGGCCGCCGTTCGCGTCGTAACGAACCAGCGCGACATCGTTATTGTTGCTGGCGTTCAGGCTGTACCCCGCGACGACGATCCTGCCGTCCGGCTGCAGCGCTACGGCCCACGCCACGTCGTCGTCCGTGCCGATCGCGGTGGTGAGCTTCCCGTCCCCGTGAAACGTCGTATCGAGGCTGCCGTTCGCGTTGTAGCGCACCGCCGCGAAGTCGTAGTCGGTACCGTTCCAGGTGTAACCCGCCAGCACGATCTTGCCGTCCGCCTGACGTGTGACGCCAAGCGCCGCATCATTTACGGTGCCGATCGCCGTCGTCACCTTACCGTCGCCGTCGAAGGTGGTATCGAGGCTGCCGCTCGCGTTGTAGCGGACTGCCGCGAATCGAGAGGCGCCGGCGCTCTGACTCCAACCGGCAAGCACGATCCTGCCGTCCGGCTGTAACATGATGCTTCGGCTGACGTCGTGTGCTGTGCCCACACCCGTCGTGACCTTGCCGTCGCCGAGCACGGGCGCCTCGTTGACCGGTGTGATCGCGACCGTGGTGCTCGCCGTGACACTTAGCGCGCCACCCGTGCCTTGCGCACCGCTGTTGCCGTCGGACAAAGTCCAGTCGATCTGCACCGACGACGGCGGCCCATCGCTCGCGTTGGAGTACGCGATCGACTGCAGCACACCGTCCACGCGCGCCTGTGTGGCATTCGCGTCGAAGGTGAGAACGAGCATGCCGCCGGAGTTGCTCGTGACGGTGCCGACGGTGACGCCGGAGTACACGAGCCCACCGCCTTGCACGAGTGCATCGAGCGCGCCGGTCGCGGAGAACACGTCCTCGGCGTTGGCGCCGCCGCTGCGGGCGAGCGTGACGGACGCACCGGCGTAATGACCCTGCGTTGCGAGCTCGGCGTCGTAACCGCGAATGTCGCTGTCGAGCACCACCGCAGCGCCATTTTCGGTATAGGCGCGCGCCGGCTCCACGCTGTCGAAAGAGGCGTCGAGGCTGCCGTCCGCGTTGTAGCGCACCAGCGCGAAATCGTCGTTGCTGCCGTCGTAGCTGTGACCGCCGACGAGGATCTTGCCGTCGGGCTGCACGGCAACGCTCCAGCCCTCGTCGTACGCCGGCCCGATGGCGGTGGTCAGCTTGCCGTCACCGTCGAAGGCCGTGTCGACACTGCCGTTCGCGTTGTAGCGCAACAGCACGAAGTCGGATTGGACGCCGTCCCAGGTGTACCCGGCGAGGAGCATCTTGCCGTCCGGCTGCAGCGCGAGGCTGAACGCGTAATCGTCGGCAGGCCCGATCGCCACCGTCAGCTTGCCGTCGCTGTCGAAGCCCGTATCGAGCGAGCCGTCGGCGTTGTAGCGCGCCAGCGCGATATCCCAGTCGCTGCCGTTGTGGCTCTGGCCGGCGACAACGATTTTGCCGTCGGGCTGGACGACGACGGCTTTGCCCGAATCCTCGGCGGCCCCGAAGGTGGTGAGTACCGTGCCGTCGCTGTCGAACGTGGTATCGAGGCTGCGTTGGTGTTGTAGCGGACCAGTACGACGGCATAAGAAGAGCCGTTCCACGCCGTCCCGGTGATGAGGATCTTGCCGTCGCTCTGGAGCGCAGCGCCGTACGCGACATCGACAGAGCCGCCGTCCGTGACGACGGTGCCGTCGCCATCGAAGGTGGTATCGAGGCTGCCGTTCGCGTTGTAGCGCACCAGCGCGAAGTTCTGGTAAGCCGGGGGCGCGAACACTCCGGTATGGCCGGCGAGCACGATGCGTCCGTCGGGCTGCAGGAGCGTCGTCCACGCATAATCCTCGGAGCCCACAGCGCTCGTGAGCTTGCCGTCGCCGTCGAAGCTCGTGTCGAGCGAGCCGGCGGCGTTGAAGCGCGTCAGCGCGAAGTCGTGATCGGCTCCGTTCCAGGTATAGCCCCCGACCAGGATCCTGCCGTCGGGCTGAAGCGTGATGCTGCGTCCGTAATCCGCGGACGTACCGATCGCCGCCGTGCTCCTGCCGTCACCACTGAAGGTCGTGTCGAGGCTGCCGTTCGCGTTGTAACGCGCCACGGCAAAGTCGTCGTTGCCGGCCACCTGGCTGTAACCCGCGAGCAGGATCCTGCCGTCGGATTGCAGCGCGATGCTTCTGCCGTAGTCATTACCCGTGCCGAACGGCGTGGTCACCTTGCCGTCGCCGAGCATCGGCGCGTCATTGATGGCCGCGATGGCGACGGTGGTGCTCGTCAGGTCGCTCAGCGTTCCGCCCGCGCCCTGAGCGCCGCCGTTCCCGTCCGAGAAGCTCCAGTCGATCTGAACCGAAGACGCCGGCGCATCGCTCGCGTTCGAATAGGTGATCGATTGCAGCACGCCGTCGATGCGCGGCTGCGTGGCGCTGGCGTTGAAAGTGAGAGCAAGCGTGCCGCCGGCGTTGGTCACGACGGTGCCGACGTTCACGCCGGAGTACACGATCGGCGAGCCCTGGTTGAGCGCACCCAGAGCGCCGGTCGAGGAGAACACGTCCTGCGCGTTCGCGGCCCCGCTGCGGGAGAGCGTGAGCGATGCGCCGGCGTAATGCCCCTGCGCGGCGAGCTCCGCATCGTACGCGCGCATATCGTCGTCGAGCAGCACGGCTGCGCCGTTCTCGGTATACGTGGGCGCGACGTTGCCTGTCGGGTCGTCGAAACCCGCATCGAGACTGCCGTCGACGTTGTAGCGCACCAGCGCGAAGTCGTAGTTGCTGCCGTTGGAGCTGTGCCCGCCGACCACGATCTTGCCGTCGGCCTGCAGTGCTACGCTGAATCCGTAGTCGGTGGACGGTCCGACGCGTGTGACCAGCTTGCCGTCGCCGTCGAAGCTCGTATCGAGGCTGCCGCTCGTCGTGTAGCGCGCCAGCGCGAAATCGTAGTCGCTGCCGTTCCAGGAGTAGCCCGCGACGATGATCTTCCCGTCGGCTTGAAGGGCAAGGCTTCTCCCGCTCTCGTCGGGTCCTATGCCTGTGGTGACCTTGCCATCGGTGTCGAAGCTCGTGTCGAGGCTCCCGTCCGCGTTGTAGCGCACGAGGGAGAAGTCGAAGCTGCTGCCGGTCCGGCTCGAGCCCGCGACGAGTATCCTGCCGTCGGGCTGAACCACGATGCTCTCTCCGAAATCATCGAATGCCGCGACGTCCGTGATCAGCTTGCCGTCGCCGTCGAAGCTCGTGTCGAGCGTTCCGTTCGAGTCGTAGCGCACCAACGCGAAGTCATTGTTGGCGCCGTTCCACGCGAACCCACTCACCAGAATCCTGCCGTCGGGCTGCAGCGCAACCCTGTGCCCCTGATCGTTGCCCGATCCAAAATCCGTCGTCAGCTTGCCGTCGCCGTCGAAGCTGGTGTCGAGACTGCCGTCGGGGTTGTAGCGCACCAGTGCGAAATCCCGGCTGGTGGTATCGGCAAAGCCCGCGAGCAGGATCTTGCCGTCCGGCTGAACAGTGACGCTCCAGCCTTCCTCGTATGCCGCGGTAACCGCAGTGATGACTCTGCCGTCGCCGTCGAACGTGCTGTCGAGCGTGCCGTTCGCTTCGTAGCGCAACAGCGCGAAATCGTAGTGGGTGGCGCCGTTCCAGGTGAGCCCGCCCACCAGGATTTTTCCGTCCGCCTGCAGCGTCACGCTGCGAGCGACGTCGTGGAACGTGCCGAGCGCCGTCGTCGATTTGCCGTCGCCGTCGAAGGTCGTATCGAGCGCCCCATTCGCGAGGTAGCGCACCAGCGCGATGTCGTAGTTGCCGCCCATGTCGCTGTAGCCGGCGAGCAGGATCCTGCCGTCAGCCTGCAGCGCGATGTGTTGCCCGAAGTCGTCGGCCGTACCCACCGGTGTGAAGACTTTCCCATCCCCGATCGCCGGCGCGTCGTTGGTGGAGACAATCGCGACTGTGGTGCTCGCGAGCGCCGTGAGCGTGCCGCCGGTGCCTTGCGCGCCGCTGTTGCCGTCGGAAAAGCTCCAGTCGATCTGGACAGACGCGGGCGGAAGGTCGCTCGTATTCGAGTAACCGATCGATTGCAGCACGCCGTCGATCGACGCTTGCGCGGCGTTACTGTTGAAGCTGAGAACGAGCGTGCCGCCGGCGTTCGTCGTGACGGTGCCGACGTTCACCGCTGAATAGACGAGCGCGGCGTCCTGCGTAAGCGGGCCCAAAGCGCCCGTCGCGGAGAACACGTCGTGGGCGTTCGCGCCGCCGTTTCGAACGAGGGTGAGAGACGCACCGGCGTAATTACCCTGGCTCGCGAGCTCGACGTCGTAGCCGCGCATGTCGCTGTCGAGCACGACAGCCGCACTGTCTTCGGTATAGGTCGGCCCGCGGTTGTCCGGAGCGTCGAAGCCCGGGTCGAGCGTGCCGTCGGGGTTGTAGCGCACCACTGCGAAGTCGCTGGGGCCGCCGAATGCGCTGCGGCCGCCGACCACGATCTTTCCGTCGGGCTGCACCTTGACGCTCGCACCGAAATCGCCTGCGGGACCGATAGCCGTGACGAGCTTGCCATCGCCGCTGAACGTCGGGTCGAGCGTGCCGTTCGCGTTGTAGCGCACCACCGCAACATCACTGTTGAAGTCAGAAATGCTGAAGCCCGCGAGCAGGATCTTGCCGTCGGGCTGGAGCGTCACACTGTCCGCGCGATCGGTGGAGACGCCTATGGCCGTCGTGAGCTTGCCGTCGCCGTCGAACGTGGTGTCGAGGCTGCCGTTCGCGTTGTAACGGACGAGCGCGAAGTCGAAGTCACTGCCGTTGTTGCTCGCGCCGGCGACGAGAATCTTGCCGTCGGATTGCAGCGCTAGGCTCCACGCTTGATCGGTGTCCGCGCCGATCGCCGTGATCACCTTGCCGTCGCCGTCGAAGGTCGTATCGAGGCTGCCGTTCGCGTTGTAGCGCACCAGCGCGAAGTCGTCGGCCGTCGCGCCGTTCGACGTATATCCCGCGAGCAGGATCTTGCCGTCGGGCTGAACCACGACGCCACGGCCTTCGTCGACAGACGTGCCGACGGCGGTCATCACCTTGCCGCCGGAGCCGAACGTCGTATCGAGGCTGCCGTTCGCGTTGTAGCGCAGGAGCGCGAAATCGAAGTTGACGCCGTTCGACGCGGTACCGGCGGCGAGGATTTTGCCGTCCGGCTGGAGGGTCACGCTCCAGGCTTCGTCCGTGCCAGGTCCCACAGCCGTGGCAACCTTGCCGTCGACATCGAACGTGGTGTCGAGGCTGCCGTCCGCGTTGTAGCGGACCAGCGCGAAATCCGTGCCGCTTGCGCCCATGGCCGAACCCGCGACGACGATCCTGCCGTCGGACTGGAGCGCGACGCTGCGGCCGCTGTCCGAAAACGCGGCGATGGATGTGACCACCTTTCCGTCAGCGTCGAACGTCGTGTCGAGGCTGCCGTTCGCGTGGTAGCGCGCGAGCGCGAAGTCATTGTCGGCGCCGTTCGACGCATATCCGGCGAGCAGGATCTTGCCGTCCGGTTGCACGGCAACGCTCCAACCCAAATCCGAGAACGGCCCTATCGGGGTGGCGACCTTGCCGTCGCCGAGCAGCGGCGCGTCGTTTACCGACGTGATGCTGACCGTCGTGCTTCCGGCGGTCGTGAGCGGCCCACCCGGCCCCTGGCCGCCGAGGTTGCCGTCGTTGAAAATCCAGTTGATCTGGACCGCGGCAGGCGGCAGCTCGCTCGTGTTCGAATACGCGATCGATTGCAGGGCGCCGTCGACACGCGCCTGCGTCGCGTTGCTGTTGAACGTGAGAACGAGCCCGCCGCCGAAGTGGCTCGTGACCGTGCCGACGGTCACGCCGGAGTAGACGAGGCTCCCGCCGTGCGTGAGCGCGCTCAAAGCACCCGTCGCGGAGAACACGTCCTGCGAATTGGCGCCGCCGTTGCGCGCGAGCGAAACCGATGCGCCGGCATAGTGCCCTTGCGCCATGAGCTCGGCGTCGCGCACGCGCACATCCGCGTCGAGTACGACGGGCGCTGCGTTTTCGGTATATGCCGGCGTGCCGTTCAGCGTGGTGACGGCGTCGAAGGTCGTGTCGAGGCTGCCGTCGGAATTGAAGCGCAACAGTGCGAAGTCGCTGTTGCTGCCGTTGAAGCTCGATCCCGCGACGAGGATCCTGCCATCGCTCTGAAGCGTAACGCTCCACGCCTCGTCGGCGGCCGCACCGATCGCCGCGATCACCTTGCCGTCGCCGTCGAACGTGGTGTCGAGGCTGCCGTTCGCGTTGTAGCGCAGCAGCGTGAAATCGTAGTTGCCGCCGTTCTGCGTGCGGCCCGCGGCGAGGATCTTCCCGTCGCTCTGTAAGGTGACGCTCCACGCTTCGTCGCTGGCCGTACCGACGGGCGTCGTGACCTTGCCGTCGAAGTCGAACGTGGTGTCGAGCGTGCCGTTCGCGTTGTAGCGCGCCAGCGCGAAGTCGTAGTTGGCCCCGTTCCAGGTGTGACCGGCTACCAGAATCCTGCCATCGGACTGCACGGTCACGCTGCGGCCGAAATCGTCGGACGTGCCGAAGGCGGTGGTGAGCTTGCCGTCGCTATCGAAGGTCGTGTCGAGGCTGCCGTTCGTGTTGTAGCGCGCGAGCGCGAAATCGTAATTGGCTCCGTTCCAGGTATAGCCGGCGACCACGATCCTGCCGTCGGCCTGCAGCGCGAGGCTCGCGCCTTCGTCGGTGGACGTGCCGAACGGCGTCGTGACCTTGCCGTCCCCGTCGAAACTGGTGTCGAGCGTGCCGTCGGCGTTGTATCTCACGACGGCGAAATCGGTGTTGCCGGCACCCCAGCCGTAGCCGCCGAGAAGGATCTTGCCGTCGGCCTGCACCACGACGGTCCACGCGACGTCGTAAAACGTTCCGACCGGCGTGGTGACCTTGCCGTCGACATCGAACGTGGTATCGAGGCTGCCGTTCGCGTCGTAGCGCGCGAGCGCGAAGTCGTAATTGCCGCCGTTCCAGGTGTAACCGGCGACGAGGATCCTGCCGTCCGTCTGCAGCGTGATGCTGGTGGCGTCGTCGGTGGACGTGCCGATGGGTGTGGTTACGATGCCATCGCCGTCGAACGTCGTATCGCGACTGCCGTCCGCGTTGTAACGCACCAGCGCGAAGTCGTTGTTGCTGCCGCTGTAGCTGTAGCCGGCAACTAAAATCCTGCCGTCCGGCAGCAGGGTGACGTCGCGCCCGTAATCGTCCGATGCGCCTACAGCCGTCGTGACCTTGCCGTCGCCGATGACGAAGGTGGGGGCGGTGTTCATGTGCGGGTGGTCTTCCTTGCGCGGGTCAGGTATTCCAGTTCCGGCCAGAAGGCCCACGCCTAGCGGCGGCCATACGGGATATGATCGGCATACGCGCTTCCCCGCCACCATCGGTCAATCGGCTGAATTGCAGGTCGACGGAGCAGGGTGCGGCCGCATGCCGTGCTCGGAAGCCGCCCGACAAGCGCGTCAGTCGCGAGGTCGCCTATGGAACAGCACTGGTCTGAGATCCTCCTGACGCTCTACTCGGCGGAGAACCTGGACGATTTTCGCGGCCGGGCGCTCGCCATGGTGCGGCGCGAGTTCGGCGGCGAGCTGACCTGCCACAATGAGATCAATCTGGCGAACGGCGACTCGCTGAGCGTCCTGAGCGACTCGATACCCGAATTCGGTACGCTGCGGCCCGCTTTTTTCCAACACGTCGAAGAGCATCCGTCGGTGCAGCACATCCTGCGGGTGAGCGGTAGCGAACCGATCGCGCTGAAGACCAGCGATTTCGTCAGCCAGCGGCGCTGGCGCAATTCGGGCCTCTACGCCGACTTCTACCGCCCACTGGCGGACGTACGCTATCAGCTCACCATCGGCCAGCGCTTCGACGACTGCCTCGTGTTCTTCGCGATCAGCCGCCGGCACCGGGATTTCAGCGAGGACGAGCGCGCCTTGCTGACCGGCTTGCGACCGCACTTCATCCAGGCCTACCGCAACGCGGCCGGCCGTTCCGAGCTCACGCGATTGCGTGCGGCCGCAGAGCGTGCCGCCGAGACGGAGCTTGCCCGGGGCGAAGCCGCGGTATTCGCGCTCATGACGCGCCTGGCGCTCAGCCGGCGCGAGGCGCAGGTGCTGCTCGAGGTCTGCCACGGCAAGACCAACGACGAAATCGCGGAGACGCTCCGAATCAGCCTCTCCACGGTCAAGACGCGGCTCGAGAGCGTGTTCCGGCGCCTGGGCGTCGCGTCGCGCACCGAAGCGGCGCTGCGCGTGTTGAAGTCCGCGTGACCGAAAAAGCCGCCGATCCGCTATAGGTCACGTCGGAGCTTGTACCGACGGACAGCGTGCGGCGCCCCCCTTCCGACGGCCGATGTATGAGCGCTAGACGGTGCCGCGCTAAAGACAAGTGGGGTCGCGTGATCAGGGCGGCAGGACTCACCAAAACTGAGCTTTTTCACGTTTCTCGAGGGAGGGTGCGATGAAAGCGTTGCGTTGCGTTTGGCTCGTAGTCCTCGCGTTTGCAGGCGTCGGTCTGTCTCATGCGCAATATCCCGTGAAGCCCGTGCGCTGGATCGTCGCGTTTCCGCCAGGCGGGGGCTCGGACACGCTCGCGCGAATTCTCAGTGCGAAGCTCTCCGAATCCCTCGGACAGACGATCGTCATCGACAACCGTCCCGGGGCGGGGGCGAACATCGGGGCAGAGATCGCATCCAAGGCCGCCCCCGATGGCTACACGATACTCATGGGCAACATCGCGCACGCGATCAACATGAGCCTGTACGCGAAGCCCGGCTACGACGTGGTGCGCGACTTCATCGCCGTCAACACGCTCACCTCGACGCCGAACGTGGTCGTCGTGCATCCGTCGGTGCAGGTGAAGACGCTGAAAGACCTGATCGCGCTCGCGAAGCAGAAACCGGGGCAGCTCAACATGGCGTCCTCCGGCGCCGGCAGCTCGCCGCATCTCGCCGGCGAGCTTTTCAACAGCCTCGCCGGGATACGGATGAATCACATCCCGTACAAGGGCGGCGGCCCCGCGATGGCGGCGCTCGTCGCCGGCGAGACCGCGGTCGGATTCGCGACGATGCCGTCGGCGGTCGGTCACATCAAGGCGGGAAAGCTCCGCGCGCTGGCGGTGACCACACCGAAACGCTCGCCCACGACACCCGATCTGCCGACCGTGGTCGAGGCGGGATTGCCGGGCTATGAAGCGGTCACGTGGTACGTACTCTTCGTGCCTGCCGGAACGCCGAAGCCGATCGTGACCCGGCTCTTCGAAGAGTCGCGCAAGTTCCTCGCGGCGCCGGACGTGAAGCAGCGGCTCGATTCGACCGGATTCGAAGCGATCGGCAGCACGCCCGAGCAGGCCGCCGCGTTCGTGCGCGCGGAACGGGACAAATGGACGAAGGTGGTGCGCACCGCGAACATCAAAGTCGACTGATGGAGATCACCCGCGCGCTGGCAGGCTTCATCGTCGAGACGCGGGGGAGTGACATCCCGGCGGGCGCGCGGCGCGAAGCCGTGCGCTCGCTCGTGAATTACGTCGGCTGCGCGCTCGGCGGCTCGCACCACGCAGCGATCGACCGCGCGCTCGCGGCGCTGGGGCCTTTCGCCGGACCGGCGCAGGCGAGCGTGATCGGCCGGCGCGAACGCATCGACTGCCTGCACGCCGCGCTCGTGAACGGCATGAGCGCGCACGTGCTCGACTTCGACGACACGCATCTGCGCACGCTGCTGCATCCGGGCGTGCCGGTCGCCTCGACTCTGCTCGCGCTCGCGGAGCGGCGGCCGCTCGACGGCAGCGGATTTCTCGATGCGTTCGTGATCGGGGTGGACGTCGCGTGCCGCGTCGCGAATGCGATGTACGCGACGCACAACGTGAACTGGTACATCACGGGCACGGCCGGCGTGCTGGGTGCCGCCGCGGCGGCGGGACGCGTGCTCGGTCTCGACGAGCAACGTATGGTGTTCGCGCTCGGCGTAGCGGCGACACAGTCGGCGGGCTTGCGCGAGATGGCGGGCACGATGTGCAAGGCTTACACCCACGGACGCTCGGCGCAGAACGGCCTGCTCGCCGCGCTGCTCGCCGAGCGCGGCTTCACGAGCTCGCGGCGCGCGATCGAAGCGCCGCGCGGTCTGGTGAACGTGCTGGCACCGGGCAGCACGCTGGACGAGATCGCCAAGGATCTCGGCGCGCGTTACGAGATCCTGCTCAACACGTACAAGCCATACGCGTGCGGCGTCGTCGCGCATCCTGTGATCGACGGCTGCATACGGCTGCGCAACGCGCATGACCTCACCCCGCAGTCGATCGCGACTGTCAGGCTGCGCGTGCATCCGCTCGCGCTGAAGCTCACCGGCATCCAGGCGCCGCGCGGCGCGCTCGAAAGCAAGTGGAGCATCTATCACTCCGCGGCGGTCGCGATCTGCGACGGGACGGCAGGCGAGCGGCAGTACACCGACGAGCGCGTGAACGACTCCGTCGTCGCAGCGCTGCGCGCAACCGTGAGCGCCGAAGCCGATCCGGCGGTGCGTGACGACGAAGCGCACGTGGCGCTCACGCTCGTCGATGGCCGCACCGTCCACGCACACGTGACGCACGCGACGGGCAGCGCGGCCAATCCCCTGACCGATGACGGGCTGTCGGCGAAATTCCGCGGCCTCGCCGAGGACGTGCTGCCGGCGGCCCGAATCGAAGCGCTGCTCGATGCGTGCTGGCGCGTGGATCGGCTGCCAGAGGTGAGTGACGTCGCAAGACTGGCGGTGCCGTAGGCTGCGTCCTGAGCCCGTCGAAGGGCGCACGCGGCCGGTGCGCCATCGGCGCGCCCTACGTCAATTGCGATAACCTTCGAGTCTCATTCACTCCAGGACGGTGAAAGAAAATGAAGGTCTATCTCGTGCATCACGTCGACGCGCTGTCGGCGGAGCAGGACCCGCAACGCCATATCAGCCCGAAAGGCCGCGACCAGGCCGATCGGCTCGGCACGCGCCTGCGCGCGCTCGCCATCAATCCGGTGCGCATTCTGCACAGCGACAAGCAGTGGACGATCGACACCGCCGAACGCATCGCCGCACGCCTCGGCATGGAAGGCAGGACCGCGAAGGCTGCCTACCCGATCAACACCGGCGACGCGGTCGCTCCGTTCGTCGCGGAGATCAAAGCGGCCGGTGGCGACGTCATGATGTGCGGCCACGTCGATTACCTCATGCGCACCGCGTCGAAGCTCGTATGCGCCGACGAGAAGCGCAAGGTCGTCGAGTTCAAGCCCGGCAACGGCACGATCGTCTGCCTCGAAGGCGCCGGGGACGACTGGGTCATCACCTGGATGTGGCGCGCGGACGAGCCCGTCATTGCGTCGCAGTCTTAATCGTCATCCCGCGTCAGGCGGAATCCAGGACATAGCGGCATGACAAGACCCGCCAATCTCATCTTCTTTCTCTCGGACAACCACAACCGACAGGTGACCGGCTGCTACGGTCACGGAATCGTCAGGACGCCGACACTCGATAAGCTCGCCGCGCGGGGTGTGCGATTCGAGAATTCGTACTGCGCGAGCACGCTGTGCGTGCCTTCGCGCGCGAGCCTCGCCACCGGCCGCTACGTGCACCAGAACGGCTGCTGGGACAACGCGATCGCCTACGACGGGAAGATCCCGGGCTGGATGCACCGGCTGCGTGATAGCGGCCACCACGTCGCCGCCATCGGCAAGCTCCATTTCCGCTCCGGAGACGACGACAACGGCTTCAGCGAAGAGATCATGCCGATGCACCTGCACGAGGGCAAAGGCGCGGTGCGCAATCTCCTGCGCGGCTTTGGCAACGAGCCTGCGTGCACCGACGGGGGCCGCTGGAAGCTCTACGCCGAACGCTCGGGCGTGGGCGAGACGCACTACCAGGATTACGACCGCAAGATCACCGCGAAGACGATCGAGTGGCTTCGCGAACGCAAGCGCGACGACCGGCCGTGGGCGCTCTACGTCGGTTACATCAGCCCGCATCCGCCGTTCAGCGTCCCCAGACGGCTGCTCGACCTCTACCCGCTCGATGCGATGCCGTTGCCCGTTCGGCATCGCCCCGGCGATCGCCCGGAGCATCCGTCGATGCGCTATATGCGCGAGCTCGACGGCTGGCTCGACATGACCGACGAGCCGATGCTCAGGCGCGTCGCCGCCGGTTACTTCGGACTGCTCACGCACCTCGACGAGCAGATCGGCGCGGTCATGAAGGAAATAGAAGCGCTCGGACTGCTGTCCAATTCACGCGTCGTCTACAGCAGCGATCACGGCGAGCTCTTCGGCGCGCAGGGCATCTTCGGCAAGAAAAACCTCTACGAAGGCGCCGTCGGCGTGCCGCTCATCGCCGCGGGCACCGGTATTCCCGAAGGCACGGTGGTGCGCCAGCTCGCGTCGCACGTGGACCTCTTCCCCACGTTCGTCGAAAGCGTCGGCGCGCGGATGACAGCCCCCGACAGCGACCTGCCCGGCATTTCGCTGTGGCCCGCGATCGGTGGCCGCGAAGACCTCACGCGGCCTGTTTTTGCCGAGTACCACGCGCAGGGGTCGCGCGCGGGCGCGTTCATGCTGCGCCAAGGCGACTGGAAGCTCGTGTACCACGTCGGTATGCCGGCGCAGCTCTTCAATCTGCGAGCCGATCCCGATGAAACGCGCGATCTCGTGGAAGCGGACGAGGAGCGCGAGCGCGCGAAGGAGCTCGAAGCGAAGTTGAGAACGATGTGCGATCCGGAAGCGATCGACGCGCGCGCGAAAGCCGATCAGCGCCGCATGGCGGAAGCATGGGGCGGGCCGGACAAGTTGAGGGACGAAGTGAACATCATCTTCACGCCGCCGCCGGGCGTGTCGAAGGAAGATGCCTGGCGCATCGCGTCGTAGGGTGCGCTGATAGCGCACCGGCAGATCCCTTGTAATGCCCTTCCTGTCGCTCACCCGGCTACACCTGCGCGCGTGGTATCACCTGCCGCGCTTCATGCTGCACGCGTCGCGATCGAGCCGTCAGGCACGGAGCGCGCGCGGCTTCATCGCCGGCGCGCTGAGCGCGGACGTACGCCACCTCACGTTCTGGACCGCGACCCTGTGGGAGAACGAGCCCGCGATGCGTGCTTTCCAGGTGAGCGGCGCGCACAAGCAGGCGATGCCGAAGCTTGGAGCGTTGTGCGACGAGGCATCCGTCGTGCACATCGATCGGGCACAGGAACAACTGCCGTCCGGAGAAGAAGCCGTCGAGCTGATGCGGCGAAACGGGCGCATATCGCGGCTCACGCGGCCGTCTCCTGCGCATGCAGCAGGCAACACGGTGCCTGGCGGAAGGCCTCCGCGCTTCGCGGCGCTGCCGGCATCATCGTAGTGTGGTCCTGAGCCTGTCGAAGGGCCACCGCCGGTGGGTTACGCTACGCGCGGCACCCACCCTACCGACCATCCTGCAAGGGCGCATAAATTGCTCTTGATGCTTCCCGCATGAGCTCCCTCCTCGCCTGCCCGCACTGCGACCTGCTTCAGCGGAACCTCGAGATCGCGCGCGACGCGATCGCGCGCTGCGCGCGCTGCGACGCGGCGCTTTACCGTCCCTACGACGAGAACCTCGATCGGCCGCTCGCCTTCACCCTCGCGGCGGCGATCCTGTTCGCGGTCGCGAACGCGTTTCCGATCGTCGGCCTCGAGTTGCGCGGCGTCGAGACGAGCGCGACACTCGTCGGCACGGCGCGCGCGCTCTTCGACGAGAACATGGCGCTCCTCGCCTCGGTCGTGTTCTTCACCACGGTGATCGTGCCCGCCGTGCAGCTCACGGCGATGCTGTACGTGCTGCTGCCGCTTCGCCTCGGCTATGCACCGCGTTACATGCCGCTCGCGCTGCGCGCGCTGCAGGCGGTGCGGCCCTGGGGAATGGTGGAAGTGTTCCTCCTCGGCCTGCTGGTGTCGCTCGCGAAGCTCGCCGGCATGGCGACGGTCGTTCCGGGCACGGGACTCTGGGCCTTCGGGCTGCTGCTGCTCGCGATCGCCGCGGCAGTAGCGAGCTTCGACGCACGCGCCGCGTGGTCGCGGCTGCGTCTCGCACGATGACACAGCGCGCGCTCACCGCCTCGGACGCGGGGCTGCTCGCGTGCCTCACGTGCGGGCTGCTGTCGCGCCGGCCGCGCCGCAGCGCCGCGGCGTGCCCGCGCTGCGGGCGCGCGCTGCACCGGCGCAAGCCCTACGCGCTGGTGCGCTCGTGGACGTTCCTGGTCGCGGCGATGGTGCTTTACGTACCGGCCAATCTGCTGCCGGTGATGGAAACGGAATCGCTCTTCGGCTCGCAGAGCGACACGATCCTGAGCGGCGTCGTGTACCTCTGGAAAACGGGCTCGTGGCCGCTCGCGGTCATCGTGTTCGTGGCGAGCATCATGGTGCCGCTGCTGAAAATGCTCGCGATGCTGGCGATCCTGATCGCCGTGCACGTGGGCGTGCGCGTGCACCGCGAGGACCTCTCGCGGCTCTACCGCGTGCTCGAATTGATCGGTCGCTGGTCCATGCTCGACGTTTACGTGGTCGCGGTCCTCGTGACGCTCGTGCAGATGCAGCTCCTCGCGACGATCTCGCCGGGCGCGGGCGCGGTCGCATTCGGCGCCGTGGTCGTGCTGACGATGCTCGCCACCATCAGCTTCGATCCGCGGCTCATCTGGGATTCGGGACGCGTCCTTGGCCGACCGCGCTGATCCGCCGGAGCTCGACGACGTGCCGGAGGCCGTCGCGGTCCCGCGGCGCCGCTTCGGTTTCGAGTGGGTGTGGTTGCTGCCGATCGTGGCCGCGCTGGTCGGCGGCTGGTTTGCGATCCGTGCCGTGCTCCAGGACGGCCCGACGATCACGATCTCGTTCAAGACCGCCGAAGGTCTCGAGCCCGGCAGGACGCGCATCAAGTACAAGGACGTGGACGTCGGCGTCGTGAAGAACGTGACGCTCGGCAAGGACCGCACCGGCGTCGTCGTGACGGCCGAGATGTCGAAGGCGGCGGAAGATCTGCTGGTGACGGACACGCGGTTCTGGATCGTCCGGGCGCGCATCTCGGCGGGAGCGGTCACGGGATTGACGACGCTGCTCTCCGGGTCGTACATCGGAATGGATCCCGGCAAATCCACCGACGACCAGCGCGAGTTCGTGGGGCTGGAGACGCCGCCGGTCATCACCACCGGCCTCACCGGCAAGCAGTTCGTGCTGCGCGCGGAGGACATCGGCTCGCTGGACGTGGGGTCCCCTGTGTACTACCGGCGGCTGGAGGCGGGCCGCGTGGTCGCGTGGGAGCTCGACAAAGCGGGCACGGCCGTCTTCGTTCGCATCTTCGTGAATGCACCGTACGATCAGTACGTCACCACCGACACGCGCTTCTGGCATGCGAGCGGCGTGGACGTCGCGCTCGACGCGAACGGCCTGCGCATCAACACGCAGTCGGTCGCCTCCGTCGTCGTCGGGGGGCTGGCGTTCCAGGCCCCGGACGACGCGGCGCCACACCCGCCCGCCGACGAGAACATACTTTTCGCCCTGTTCAACGACCGCGCGCAGGCGATGCGCCGGCCGATCACGATCAGGGAACGCTACGCGCTCGTATTCGACGAGTCGGTGCGCGGCTTGGGGATCGGCGCGCCCGTCGACTTCCGCGGCATCACGGTGGGCGAAGTGAGATCGATCGCACCACATTTCGACCGCGTGAAGCGCCAGCTCGGGCTCGTCGTCGAGATCGATTTCTATCCCGAGAACCTGTTTACCGAGCGCGCCCGCGCGGGCGAGCTGACCACGGAGAAAGGACCCACGCTCGCACGCCTCGTCGGACATGGCCTGCGTGCGCAGCTTCGCAGTGCGAACCTGCTCACGGGGCAGGTCTACGTCGCGCTCGATTTCGTTCCGGGCGCACGCAAGGTGTCCATGGACGTCGCGCGGCAGCCGCCGGAGATCCCGACGGTGCCGGGCACGACACAGGAGCTTCAGACGACGGTCGCCTCGATCGCGAAGAAGCTCGACAGCGTGCCGTACAAGGAGATCGGCATGGATCTGCGGCGCACGCTCCAGCTTTCGTCGGAGACGCTGGAGCGCATCAACCGGGAGATCACGCCACAGGCGCGGGAGACGATGACCGAGGCGCGCAAGGCGATGGAAGAAGCACGCAGGGCGATCGAGGAAGCACGCAAGTCGCTCGCATCGGTCGAGCGCACGATGACCGCGGCCGAGCCGCTGCCGGCCGAAGCGGGCGACGCCCTGCGCGAGATCGGCCGCGCCGCCGCCGCGTTCCGCGTGCTCGCCGACTATCTCGAGCGGCACCCCGAGGCGCTGATCCGCGGCAAGACGGGAGACGCGAAGTGAGGCCGTTGTTCTTTTCGTGCGCAGACCGTTCGACCCTTCGACAAGCTCAGGGCGAACGGGCGGGTAAACCGTTCGTACTGAGCGCAGCGATAGCGGCGTGTAAGGATGAACGGCGATCCAACGTGCCACGCCGTCACGCCGCGGCGCCCGCCATGCTTCTCGTGCTGCTCCTCGCCGGCTGCGGCACCACGCCGCCGGTCAGCTACTACACGCTGCCTTCGGACCCCGCGCCGCAATCAGCGACATCACCGCGCGAATACAGCGTCGCGGTCGGGCCTGTCACCGTGCCCGACGCCGTCGATCGTCCGCAACTCGTGCTGCGGACCTCGGCGACGCGGGTCGAGGTCGTCGAGCTCGCGCGTTGGGCCGCGCCGCTCAAGCACGAGATCCCGCGCGTAGTCGCACAGCATCTGGCGCGGCTGCTGCCCGGCGCCGCGACGGCGACGTCCGCCGAGCGCGCCATGAACGCGCCGGACTACCGCGTGGTGATCGACATCCAGCGCTTCGATTCAGCACCGAACGAAAGCGCCGCCATCGAGGCCGCATGGACCGTGCGCGGGGCGGGCGGCGTGTCACGCTCCGGCCGCTCGGTTGCCACTGAAACGTCGGCCGCGGGCCATGCCGCTTTGGTCGAAGCACACGGCCGCGCCCTCGCCGCGATCAGCCGCGACATCGCCGCAGCGATCACCGCACTGCAGGCTGCCGCCGCGAAGTAGCCTCGCGGCGCCACGGGCTCATTGCGCGCCGGCTCGCGATGACACCACGACGCTGTCATTGCGAGGAGCGCCGCGACGAAGCAATCCCGAGGCGCTCGTATAACAGCACCGCCAGCCGTGCGTTAGACCGTGCATGGACGAGCGAATCTATTGCGTCTACATCACGACCAACGAACGCCATACGGTGCTGTATACCGGCGTCACGGGCGATCTCAGGAAGCGTATCTGGCAGCACAGGGAGAAGCTTGTCCCCGGCTTCGCCTCGCGATACGGCGCCACGAAGCTCGTGTATTACGAAGCGGGCTTCGAGCCGCTCGGCGCCATAGCGCGTGAGAAACAGGTCAAAGCGGGTTCGCGCGAGAAGAAGATCGCGCTGATCGAGCGCATGAATCCCGGCTGGCGCGATCTATCTGACGAGATTTAGGTTTCCGTGCGCCACGCGATCGCCACGCCGGCTTTGCCGCCGGCTCGCGATGACACACACCCTGTCATTGCGAGGAGCGCCGCGACGAAGCAATCCCGGAGCGTCCGGAAACCCTACAGCGTTTCCACCGCCCAGCGTGCGAGCGCGCACAGCTCGCCGTCGCGGCCGGCGTGGCCGATCAACTGCGCGCCGAGCGGCATGCCGTCGGCTTCCATCAGCGGCAGCGTGAAAGCCGGCAGGCCGAGAAGCGTCGCGAACGCCTGGTAGCTGCGATTGCCGGTGTGCGCAGTCGCGATCGGCGCCGGCGCCGCGGCCGTGAGCGTCACGATGCCGTCGATGCCGCCCATCGCGTCTCGCGCCTGCGCCTGCAGACGCGCGCGCTCGCCGAGTATCGCGGCGTAATCGGCCGACGTCATTTCCGCGGCACGTGCGAGGCGGTCGTGCACGCGCTGCTCGAGCTCGCCCGCGTGACGCTCCATGTACTGGCTGTACGGCCACTTCATCTCGAACGCCGAGATGTCGCCGTGGCGCTTCATGTAATTGCCGAAGAAAGATTCCTCGAGCGCGGCGAAGGCGCTCACCTCGCCGGCAGCAACGAGCGTCACGCCGGCCTCCCGCAGACCTCCGAGCAGACCTTCGAACGCGGCACGCGAAGACGCCTCGACTTCGCTCTGCCATGCCGGCGTGTACTGGACGATCAGCTTCTGCGGCTTGCGCGCGGGCGGGAGCGTGTCGCTTGCGCCATTCAGGCCGGGACCGCCGGGACTGCCCGCCGCGCTCGAAATGCGTGACGCGACACACCAGGTGTCTTCCAGCGTGCCGCCGATGACGCCGAGATGGTCATAGGTCAGCGAGATCGGATGCACACCCTGCGTCGTGAGCGCGCCGTGCGTAGGCTTCACCCCCACGACGCCGCAATACGCCGCCGGCCGCAGCGTGGAGCCCTGCGTCTGCGTGCCGAGCCCGACCGGCACCATGCCCGCGCTGACCGCGGCGCCGGAGCCGCTGGAGGATCCGCCGGGTGTGCGCCGCAGATCCAGCGGGTTGCGCGCTGCGTTCGTCGCCCCGCCCGCGAACGCGGTGGTCGTCGTCTTCCCGACCACGATCGCGCCGCCGGAACGCAGCGCGTGCACGCACGCGGCATCCCACCGCGGCTGCCAGCCCTTGTAGACCGGACTGCCCATCTGCGTCGGCAGGTCCGCCGTGTCCATGATGTCTTTCACACCGACCGGCATACCGTCGACCGCGGACAGCGGCTTGCCGTCGCGATAGCGCTGCGCCGACGCGTCCGCCGCACGGCGCGCGTTCTCCAGCCCCAGCGTCACGAACGCATGCACTTCGCCGTTGCGTTTGCCGATGGCTTCGATGCAGCGTTCGAGATAATCGCGCGGGTTGTCCTTGCCCGCGCTGAACCGCGCGCGGGCGCTGGCGAATTCGAGGACGTGCGGGCTCGCTTTCAATGGACCTCCCTCAGTTCGGCGTGATATTGGCCGCTTTCGCGACGGCCGCCCATTTCTTGATCTCGGATTTGATGTACGCGTCGCTCTCCGCGAGGCCGCGCCCCACCGGCTCCAGCCCGATCGTGCCGAGCTTCTTCGCGACGTCCGGCGAGTGCAGGATTTTCGACACCGCTCCGTTGAGCCGCTCGAGCACGGGGCGCGGCGTCGCGGACGGCGCGAACATCGCGTACCACACGTCCACCGCGTAACCCGGAACGCCGGCTTCGGCGATCGTCGGCACCTCGGGCGCAGCCGCGGCGCGCTTCGCGCCTGCCGTGGCGAGCACGCGCAGCTTGCCCGCTTCCACGTGCTGCCGCGTCGAGATGATGCTCGCGAACATGAGGGAGACGCGGCCCGCCATGAGATCGGTGATGCCCGGCCCGGTGCCCTTGTACGGAACGTGCGTGAACTTCACCTTCGCGAGCAGCCCCAGGTATTCGGTCGCGAGGTGCGAAGGGCTCGACGTGCCGGACGACGCGTAATCGATCTGGCCGGGGCGGGTGCGCGCATACGCGATCAGCTCCTTGATCGATTTCACCGGCAGCGACGGATGCGAGACGAGCACGTTCGGCGCGTTCACCATCACGGTCACTGTCGTGAGATCGTTCTGCGGGCTCCACGACAGGTTCTTGTGCGTGGTCGGCAGGAGCGCATAGCTGATCGAGATCGTCGCGAGCGTGTGGCCGTCGGCCGCGGCGCGCGCGGCGACCTCACCCGCGAGCGAGCCGCCGGCCCCGGCGCGATTCTCCACGACGCCGGGCTGCCCGAGGTGCTCCTGGAGGTTCTGCGCAATGATGCGCGAAGTGGTGTCCACGCCGCCGCCCGGCGCTGCGCCGGCGACGATGCGGATCGGCTTCGAGGGAAACTGCTGCGCGTGCGCGTGCATCGAGATCGCGCTCACGACGGCCAGGACAGTCGCTGCGTGTCGCATGAGGTCTACTCCGGTTGTATGCCGGCCGCTTTCACGACGCCCGCCCAGCGCTTCATGTCGGACGCCATCAGCTTCGTGAACTCCGCCGAGCCGGCGCCGATCATCTCCGCGCCCTGCAGACGATCCTTCACCGCCGGTGACGCGATCGCCTTCCTCACCTCCGCGGTGAGCTTATCCACTATCGCTTTCGGCATCTTCGCCGGGCCGAGGAAACCGAACCACGTATAGATCACCATGCCGGAAAGACCGGCGTCGGCGAACGACGGCACCTCCGGCAACCCGGCGAACCGCTTGCCGGCGTCCGTCGTGACGCCGAGCGCGCGCAGCCTCCCGCTTTTCACGTGCGGCACCACGGTCGGCGCCGCCGCGATCACCATGTCGGTCTCGTTGGTGAGCACGCCGTTGGTCGCCGCGCCGGCGCCCTTATACGGCACCTGAACGAGCTTCACCTTCGCGGCCATGTTGAAGAGCTCGCCCGCAAGGTGATTGATGCCGCCCGGGCCACCGGAGGCGTAGCTCACCTTGCCGGGATTGGCGCGCGCGTAGTCGATGAATTCCTTGAGCGAGGCGGTCTTGAGCGCGGGCCGTATCACCATCGCGCGCGGCACCGCCATCACTTCGGTGATGAACGTGAAGTCGCGCAGCGGGTCGTACGGCAGCTCCTTCTTCACCGACGGCACGATCGCGAAGCCGCCGTCGACTGTCGCGATCGTGTAGCCGTCCGGCGTGGCCTTCGCCGTCATGCCGTGGCCGATGAGCCCGCTCGCACCCGCGCGGTTGTCCACCACGAACGTTTGGCCGAGCTGCTCCGAGAGCTGCTGGGACACGACGCGCGCCATGATGTCGGACGTGCCGCCGGGGGCGAACGGCACGATCACCCGCACGGGCCGATTGGGATAGCTTTCGGCGGCGAACGAAGGGCCGGCCTGAAGCGATGCAAACGCTGAGACGAACAATAAGAACTTACGCACGTTTCTCCTCGTATTTTTTGAATGCCAGACGCAGGACGTCTTTCATGTGCGGCCGTATCCGCGCCGTCCACGGCGTCTCCACGGCTTTTTTCCAGGCCTCGGAGCTTGCGACCTCGGGGCCTGAAAGGTGGTAGAGCGCGACATACTGCGGCGCGCCCTCGTCGGTCTTGAAGCGGCGTGCGCTCAGCACACCGGCGACCTTGCGCAAGGCGGGCACGTGCTCCTCGTTGTACCAGTTGTTGAAGTCGTTCTCGGCCTCGCGCGCGACGTTCGTCGCGAACATGAGCAGCCCGCCAGCATTCGACGGCGCGGCTTCGTCGCCGGGCACGATCTGCTCGGCGGTGAGGCGGCAGAAGAGCTCGGTCGTGCGTGCGATGCGCTTCGACCACGGCGTGCGGCCGTCGCCCTTTTTGCTCGTATACGACGGCTGCTTCAGGACGGCGAGGCTTTCGAGATCGTAGGTCGCGAGCGCGGTTCTGGCGCCATCGGCCGCGACCCAGCGCTGCGCGTTGATGAAGCCCTTCACGCTCATGCGCTCGGGAATGTGCTCCGTGTCGTACCAGTCGTTGAACTCGTCTTCGGCGATGTTCGGATAATGGAATCCGGCGACCAGCAGTCCATATCGCGGCACGGGGGAATCTCCTCGGAGGAATGAAAAATCGCGATGCTATGATCGCCGCATCCCTTCGCGTTTGTCCACGAAAACCATTCGAGGAACCCCATGCCGGTGAAGCCGCTCGCCGTTCAGCTCGGCGAATTCGTTTCGAATCTGCGCTTCGAAGCGTTGCCGCCCGAAGTCGTCGATAAGTCCAAGGCGCTCGTGAATCACGCCGTCACCGTCGCGATGGCGTGTCATGGCGCGAAGCGCCCGAGCTCGGCACGCGAGGCCGTCATCACTCAGGAGCGCCTCGGCGAGAGCAGAGTCGGCAAAGGCCAGGGCGCGACACTGTGGGTGACGGGCACACGCGTGACGCGCACCGGCGCCGCGTTCGCAAACGGCGTCGCAGTCGCGGTGAACAACCAGTGCGACTCGTATCACATGCTCACGCATCCGGGTGTGCTCATCCCGCCCGCGGCACTGGCGACGGCCGAAGGCGAGGGCCGCAACGGCAGGGAGCTGCTCACGGCAATCGTCGCGGGCTACGAAGTGCAGTGCCGGTGCGCGCGCGATTTCCTGCCGACGACCAACGCGCGCGGCTTTCGCTCGAGCCCGACGTACGGAATCCTCGGCTGTGCCGCGACGGTCGCGAAGCTGACGGGTCTCGACACGCAGCAGACGATCAACGCCATCGCGCTCGCCGCGAGCTTCGCCGGCAGCCTCATCGAGGGCCAGCGCGTCGGCGCGATGGACGCGGATTTCGCCGAAGCGCAGGCCGCGCGCAACGGGATCTGGGCGGCGACCCTCGCAGCGAACTCTTTCGCCGGCGCCGCCACCGCGCTGGAGGGCGACGGCGGCTTTTACAACGCGTTCACCGGAAACAACAAGGGCGATCTCGCCTACGCCTTCCACGGCCCCCTCAAGGCCGACCTGAACGACATCGTGGCGGATCTCGGCAAGCGCTGGGAGACGCTCGACGTCAAGTTCAAGATCTATCCCACGCCCGGGTTCAACCAGCCGGTGATCTGGCTCGGTCACGATCTTGTCGCAAAACATAGGCTCACGGCCGAAGACATCGAGCACGTCACGCTCGAGATGAACCACCTCGAGACGCTGTACCCGTCGCCGCGCTTTCCACGCGGTGTCGGTAAGGACGGCTACCCGTTCGGGCGCACGGCCTACATGCTCGCCGCGACGCTGGTGCGCGGCGATTACCCGGTGCTGGAGCACTACGACCCTCACGCCACGTCCACGGAAGACGCGGCACTGGAGCGCCGGATCACCGCGCTCGCGGAGAAGATCGAGATCATTGGGGAAGTGAACCGCGACATCTTCTCGCCGCGCATCACGTGTCTCGTGCGCGACGGCCGCCGCGTGGTCGGCGAATACAACGGCCGCGAGCTCATGTGGGATTTCGCGAAGAACGCGAAGGAGCTGCGGCGCTTCATTCCCGGTCTTCCGATCGGCGAGCCGCAATACGACGGGCTCGTCGGCGCAATCTCGAAGCTCGATAGTGCCGCGAGCGTGGACGAAGTGGTCGCACTCACACTCCCGGGCGGCACGCGATGACCGATACGTCGACCGGTGCGCCATTGGCGCACCCTGCGAATGCGGCGTTGCCATCGGTCGTCGTGCTGGCCACCGGCGGCACCATCGCCGGCCGCGCGGGCTCGAGCCTGTCGCACGAATACAAAGCGGGTTCCGCGACCGGCGACGAGCTCGTCGCCGCCGTGCCGGAGCTCGCGCGGATTGCGCAGGTGCGCGTCGAGCAGGTGTGCAACATCGGCAGCTCGAACATGACGTTCGCTGTGTGGCGCGCGCTCGCGCAACGCATCGACGCGCTCTTCACGAATGAGCCCGACCTTGCCGGTGTCGTCGTGACGCACGGCACCAACACGCTCGAAGAAACGGCGTTTTTCCTGAACCTCGTCGTGAAGCACGATCGGCCGGTGGTGGTCGTCGGCTCGCAGCGGCCGGCGACCGCGCTCAGTGCCGATGGTCCGCTCAACCTCGTGAACGCCGTACGCGCCGCTGCCAGCCCCGATTCGCGCGGGCGCGGCGTGCTCGTGATGCTGAATGAAGAGATCAATGCGGCACGCGATGTCACGAAGACCAACACCTATCGCGTCGAGACGTTCAAATCAGGCGATCTCGGTTTCCTCGGCTACGTCGATCACGACAAGGTCGCGTACTACCGCAAGCCGGAGAAGCGCCACACGGTGAATTCCGAATTCGATCTCGGGACGCTCCGCGAATTTCCCAAGGTGGACATCGTCTACGGCTACGTGGAGTCGAGCGCAGCGCCCGTGATCGACGCCCTGCAGGCCGCCGGCACGCGCGGCATCGTCTTCACCGCGACGGGAGCGGGCATGCTTTCCGACGCGGAGAAAGACGCCGTGACACGTTCGCGCGAACGGGCCCTCGGCACGGTATTCGTCCGCTCGAGCCGGCTCGGCAACGGCCGCGTGCTGCCGCGAACGGAATACGACGCTCTCGGCATCATTCCGGCGGACAACCTCAATCCGCAGAAAGCGCGCATCCTGCTGATGCTCGCGCTCGCGCGCACGACGGATTTCGCCGAGATCCGCCGAATATTCACGGAATATTGAGCCTTACTCGATGCGGGCGCCGGAGAGCTGCACCAGCTTGCCGAGCTTGCGCATCTCGCCCGTGATGTGCGCCGCGAACTCGTCCGGCGTGCTGGATATCGGCACCGCACCGACTTTGCGATAGATCTCCTGCACGTCGGGCGACCGCACCGCTTTCGCGAACTCCGCATTCAGCCGATCCACGATCGCGCGCGGGACGCCGCGCGGGGCGAGGATCCCGGTGTAGAGCACGAGCTCGAAGTCCTTCAGTCCCGCCTCACGCATCGTCGGCACGTTCCGCGCGGCATCCGTGCGCTCCGCCGTCGTGACGGCGAGCGCGCGCAGCTTGCCGGCTGCGGCTTGCGGCAAAGCCGGCGGGAGCGTCGCGAAGATGAGCGCGATCTCTCCCCCGAGGAGGCCGGTGACCGCCTGCGGACTGCCCTTGTAGGGCACGTGCACGAGCTTGACGTTCGCCATCGCGCTCAGCATCTCTGCGGCGAGATGAACGATGGTGCCGTTGCCCGACGAGCCATAGGCGATCTCGCCGGGACGCCGCGTCGCAAGCCCAATCAACTCCTTGACCGATTTCGCGGGCAAGGACGGATGCACGACCAGAATCAGCGGGCTCGCGGCGATCAGCGTGATGGGCGTGAAATCGCGCACCGAGTCGTAGGGCAGGCGCCGATAGAGGCTCGCATTGATCGCGTGCGTCGTCATGTCCTGCAGGAACAGCGTGTAGCCGTCGCCCGCGGACTTCGCGATGTGATCGGATGCGATCGTGGTGCCCGCGCCTGAGCGCGGATCGACCACCACCTGCTGACCCATCGCCTGCGTGAGCTTGGCGCCGATCGAGCGTGCGAGCACGTCGGAGATGCCGCCGGCGGTGAAGCCGTGCACGAGGCGGATCGGCTTGGCGGGGAACTCCTGCGCGTGCGCAGCGGAAGACAACAATAGGCAGGTGATGAGCAGTACGTATCGACTCATGATGTGTGACGTCATCGTAACGTGGGTGAAGTGAAGCGTAACCCACCGATCGGCCGGTGGGCAGCGCCCACCCTATGAGAGCGGCGCGAGCTTGCCTTCGGGCACCGCCTTCAGCGCGTCGTAAATCCTGCGGTCGATCTCGATGCCCTCGCGCTTCAGGCGCTCGCGCTCACGTATCGAGCGCTCGCCCGGCAGACGGATTTCGTCCACGCCCGGCTGGCGCGCGGTGGCCTTCACCTTCGCCAGCATTTCGCTCATGTGCCGCCGGAAATCGGCGAGCGGCACGAGCAGGTCCGGCTTGATCGCCGTCACGAGGTACCCGTAAGTCTTGTCGTTGCCGAAACCGGAGCCCGCGAGGACGCCGAACGCCTGCATCGACAGGGCAAGCGCGAAGCCCTTGTAGCCGCCGAACGGCAGGATCGCGTGCACCTCGGCCGGTCGCCGCGTCGGGTTACCGTCCTTGTCGATCGCGACGCCTTCCGGCAGCAGGGCTTCGCGACGCTCCTGAAAGATGAGATCGGTGCCCATGAACGCGGAGGTGCCCAGATCGACGATCAGCGGATCACCCTCCGTCGGAAAGCCGAACGCGATCGGATTGGTGCCGGTCGCCGGATCTTTCGAGCCCGGCGCCGCGACGTGGATGCGGCTGCTGACCGTGTGCATACCGATCAGGCCCGCGCGGGCGACCCTCTCGACATAGTGCGCGCTGCGTCCGCTCACCCACGAGTTATTGACCCCGACGACGCCGAAGCCGTGCTCGCGCGCTTTCGCGATCGCCACCTGCGTCGCGCGGTACATCGTGACCATCCCGTTGTTGTTGCCGCCGTCGTAGAGCACGGATATCGCCGTCTCGCGTAACGGCCGCATCGCGTGCCGCGGCTTCCTGAGCTGCCGATGCTCGACGACGTTCAGGATTTTCGGCAGTCCCGAGTACTCGTAGCCGCACAGCGCCGCGTCCATGCAGTGCTCGCCGATGATGCGCGCTTCGTCGGCGTCGTAACCCGCGCGCATCAGCGTCTCTTCGGCGAGCTTCTGGCCTTCGGCGGCGCTCAGCCGCACGCGATTTTGCGAAACGATGTCCACATCAACTCCTCGATCGTCATTCGCGCGAAGGCGCGACTCCAGGAGCACTGGACCCCCGCCTTCGCGGGGGTGACGAATTCTGACTCACGACGCTGCGGCGCCGACGTGCGCGTTCAGCGCGCCGTGAACCGTGTCGGGCTGAACGGCGCGAGATCGATCTCCGGCTTGCGCTCCGCGACAATCTCGGCGAGATACTTCCCCATCACGGGACCGCCGGTGATGCCGAAGTGACCGTTGCCGAACGCGAAGAATGCGTTCTCGTACTTCGGCGCGCGGCCGAGCACGGGCAGCCCGTCGGGCAGGCTCGGCCGGTTCCCCGCCCATTGCGTGACCTGCTCGAGCTTCACGCCCGGAAACATCCGCCGCGCCTGCTTCTTCAGCAGCTCCGCGCGCTTCCAGTTCGGCGGTGCACCGAACCCGGCGAACTCGGCGGTGCCTGCGAGACGCAGGCCCATGTTCATGGGCGCGCACACGAACTTCGCGTCGACGTGCGAAACCGGAATGCGCGGCGCGATGCCGGGGTCCGCGATCGTGACGTGATAGCCGCGCTCCGGCGTCACGGGAACGCGCGTTCCGAGCTGCTGCGCGAGCTCGCCTGAGGCCGCGCCCGCGGCGATCACGACGCGCTCGACCGGCCGCACCGTGCCGTCGAGGATGATCCCCTTGATCCGCGAGCCGTTCGTATCGAAGCCGCTGACGGCGCCGCGCACGATGGCCGCGCCGTTGCGCCGGCATTCGCCCGCGATCGACTCCACGAGCTGATGCGGATTCTTGCAGCGGCCGTTGTCCGGCAGCAGCATGCCGCTTCTGAAAATCGGCGCGAGCGCGGGCTCGATGTCGCGTATCTGCGACTCGGTGAGCGGCGTTACCTTCACACCCGCTTCTTCGCGCATGGCGCGCGCGAGCTGCGAGCCCTGCGCCGCGTCGAGCTTTTCGGAAACGTAAAGCTGTCCGCAGCGCTCGATCAGAGTCGCCGCGTCCGTGCCGCGCGTGAGCGCCTCGTACGCTTCGAACGTGCCGCCGTGCAGCGCCTTCATCGCGCGTGAGGTCGCGAGCGCGTTCTCGGTCGTGCTCTGCTTCGCCGCCGCGAGGAGCCACGGCAGCACCTTGAACAGCGCCGAAGGCCGCACCGCCAGCGGCCCTTCCGGATCGAGCAGCCAACCCGGCAGCGATTTCAGCACGCCGGGCAGCGTGTAGGGCACCACGGCGCCGGGGCTCACGTTGCCCGCGTTGCCGAAGGACGCGCCGTGGCCGACCGGCTCGGGATCGACGAGCGTGATCCCGAATCCGCGCCGCTGCAGCCACGCGGCCGAGCAGACGCCGACGATGCCCGCGCCGATCACGGTGACGTGAGGGCTCGTCATCCCGCTACTCGACCTTGATGTTGCGTTCGCGCACGATGCCGCCCATCTTCTTGCGCTCGCTGCGCACGAATTGCGCGGCCTCCGCCGGCGATTTCATCGCGTCGGGCTCGAAGCCGAGATTGATCATCTTGGCGCGCAGCGCCTTGTCGGCGACCACTTCGCGGATCGCGGTGTTGAGTCGTGCGATCACGTCAGCGGGCGTCCCCGCGGGCGCCTGCACCGACTCCCACGTCCCGATGTCGAACCCGGGAACGCCCGACTCCGCAATCGTGGGAATGTCCGGCGCGCCCGATGCGCGCTTGGCGGTGGAGACCGCCAGCGCGCGAAGCTTTCCGTCCTTCGCGAGATTGATCGCGGAGCCGATGCCCGGAAGCATCATCGTCACGCGATTGCCCATCACGTCCGCGATCGCCGGAGCGCTGCCCTTGTACGGCACATGGATCATGTTCGAGCCCGTCATGTGGAGCAGCATCTCGCCGGCGAGATGCGCGGCGCTGCCGGTGCCGAAGGACGCGTACGTGAGCTTGCCCGGCTGAGACTTCGCCAGCGCGATCAAGTCCTTCACCGACTTCACCGGCACCTCGTTCGGCACCACGAGCAGCAGCGGCACGATCGCGACGATCGCCGCGGGGGTGAAGTCCTTCTCGATGTCGTACGTAAGCTTGTACAGGCTCGGATTGATCGCGAACGACGCGGAGACGAAGAGCAGCGTGTAGCCGTCGGCCGGCTGGCTCTGGACCCATTGCGTCGCGACGATCGTATTCGCGCCGGCCTTGTTGTCGACGAGGACCTGCTGGCCGAGCTTCTCGGTGAGTCCGCCGCCGAGCAGCCGGGCAAGCGCATCCGATCCGCCGCCGGGCGGGAAACCGACGATGAGCCGGATGGGTTTCGCGGGATACGCCTGGGCGTATGCACCGGCCGCGCCAAATCCCCCGAAGAACGCGAGCAGGGTTGCGAATGCGGCGCCCAGCCGCTGTCCTGAAGTCATGGCTCTCCCTGGATAATCGTTGTGGTAGCCGTTCGAATCTAATGGAAGCACGTCCGGGAAACAACCGCGGCTCCTACCGTCGGCGCAATGTAATAATCGGCGCTCTACGACTCAGCAGCGAACAATGTCGATCGTCGAACGCATCCAGCCCGGAATTCTCAAGCCCGTTCCCACCGTCGCCCGCTCCCTGACGTTTTGCATCGATCAGCCGAAGAAGGTGCGCGAATCGCTCGCGCGACTGGCATCGGAGCACGCGTCCGACTGCGCGATCGTGGGCATCGGCGAGCCGTGCGCGCTCGCGTTGGAGAGGAGCGTGCCCGGCCTCGCGACTTTCCCCGCGATGTCCGGCGCCGGCCTTGCGGTGCCCTCCACACAGGACGCGTTGTGGGTACGCCTCTGCGGACCCGACCGCGGCGTCGTGTTCGACGCCGCGCGCAGCGTGCGTGCGCTGCTGTCGGACGCGTTCCGCGTCTCGGACACGCTGGATACCTTCGTCTATCACGGCGGCCGCGATCTCACGCGCTTCGAAGACGGCACCGAGAATCCGAAAGACGAGGCCGCGATCGATGCGGCGATCGTTCGAAGCGGTGCGCTCGCCGGCTCGAGCTTCGTCGCGGTTCAGACGTGGGTGCACGATCTCGGCCGCTTCGAAGCGCACACGCCGAAGGAGCGCGACCACATCATCGGGCGCTCCGCCGAAACCAACGACGAGCTCGACGACGCGCCCGATTCCGCCCACGTGAAACGCACGGCGCAGGAAAGCTACGAGCCCGCGGCGTTCATGCTAAGACGCTCGATGCCCTGGGCCGGTGTCGACAAGGAAGGGCTCGAGTTCGTGTCGTTCGTCGCTTCGGTCGATACATTCACGCGCGTGATGCGGCGCATGACCGGCTGCGAGGACGGGATCGTCGACGGTCTGTTCTCGTTTTCCCGGCCGGTCACGGGCGGCTTCTACTGGTGTCCGCCGGTGAAGGATGGCAAGCTCGACCTCGGCTTTTTAATATAAATAACGTTCTGGAGGAGAAGCTCAGTGATCGTCACGTCGTATACGCGTGCCGCCGCCGCTGCCGCGGCCGCAGCGCTCTGCCTTGGGGCTCCGCTCACGGCGAGTGCACAGGCGGGTTATCCATCCAAGCCGATCCGCTTCGTCGTCGGCTTCGCGCCCGGCGGCACCACCGACATCCTCGCGCGCACGCTCGCGCAGAAGATGAACGAGAGCATCGGCCAGTCGGTGATCGTCGAGAACCGGCCGGGCGCGAACACGTCCATCGCCACGGAGCTCGTCGCGCGCGCCGCACCCGACGGACACACGATCCTGCTCAACGCGCAGGGGCACGCCACGAACGCGACGCTCATGAAGCTCGCGTTCGATCCGCTGCGGGACTTCTCCTTCATCTCGCTCGTTGCCGAGACGCAGAACCTGATCGTCACGCATCCGTCGTTTCCGCCGAAGACGGTGCGCGAACTGATCGCGTTCTCGAAGCAGCGGCCCGGACAGATCAATTACGCGTCGTCGGGCACCGGCACCACGGTGCATCTCTCCGCGGAGCTCTTTCAGCTCATGACGGGCGTGAAGTGGGTGCACATCCCGTACAAGGGCGGCGCGCCGGCCATGACCGAGATGCTCGCGGGCCAGACCTCGCTCATGTTCGGCAGCATGCTGACAGTGATCGAGCACGCGCGCGCAGGCAAGCTCCATGCGATCGCGGTCACCGGCGACAAGCGCATTCCGAGCCTGCCGGAGCTGCCGACCGTCGCGGAGAGCGGCGTTCCCGGCTACAACGTGACCGCGTGGTACGGCGTGTCCGCGCCGGCGAAAACGCCGCCTGCGATCGTGGAGCGGCTCAACTCCGAGATCGTGCGCGCGCTCAAGGCGCCGGACATCCGCCAGCGCCTGGTCTCACAGGGCGTCGACCCGGTGGGCAGCACGCCCGAGCACTACACCGCGTTCATGCAGAACGAAGTGCAGAAGTGGGCGAAGGTGATCAAGGCGGCAAACCTCAAGGGTCAATAGGTCGGGAGCGGGCGTGATGGACGGTGCAGCGAGCGTGGACTACAGCCAGCTTTCTCCGCGGGAGGCGAGGCAGCTCATACGCGAGGGGCTCGTGCGTCAGACCTCGGGCATGAGCTACGGCCATCTCCAGGTGAGCGTGAAGATGATTCCGCAGCGTTACGCGTTCGACTTCCTGCTCTACTGCCAGCGCAATCCCGCGCCGCTGCCGGCGCTGGAAGTGCTCGAGCCCGGCGTCTACGCACCGAAAGTGCTCGCCACCGGCGCGGACATCCGCACCGACTGCCCGCGCTACCGCGTGTGGAAGAACGGCAAGGTCGCGGCGAATCCCACAGACATCGTCGAGTACTGGCGCGACGATATCGTCACGTTTTTCCTGGGCGGCAGCTTCACCTTCGAGCGCGCGCTCGTTAAGGCCGGCATTCCGATGCGGCACAACGAAGAGAACGTGCCGTGTCCGATATTCGCCACGAACGTCATGACGAATCCGGCGGGACCCTTCCACGGACCGATCGCGGTCACGATGCGCCCGATTCCGCGCGCGATGCTGCCGCGCGCGATCGAGATGACCGCGCGAATTCCGAACGCGCACGGCAGCCCGCTCTGGATCGGTGACCCGCAGGCGATCGGCGTCGCGGACCTCGACAAGCCGGATTTCGGAAAGCGCGTGACGATCAAGCCCGATGAAGTGCCGGTGTTCTGGTCCTGCGGCGTCACCGCGACGCTCGCGATCGAGAACGCGAAGCTCGATTACGTGCTCACGAACGAACCGAATCACGTCTTCATCGCCGATATCAGCGAAGAGGATGCGGGGTTCCTGAACCTGCCGAAGATCGCCTGATCGAGCGGTTTATCGTCCGAGCGTAGGCGGGTATCCCGTTCCCCTCGGGGGAAGGCAGGATGGGGGTGGTTCTACTGGCCCCCCGCCTTCGCGGGGGTGACGGTTTGTTTACGCAGCCGACTTCAGGACCTGCTGACCCAGCTGCGTGAGCGTCGGCTCGCCGTTGTGTCGGTCGCGCTCCGCGAGCCCGAGCGTGACGAGCCGGTCGATTTCGATGTCTCGCAGCCTGCCGCCGTTGCTCAACTGCAGCAGGCTCCGGCGCTCGTTCGCGGTGAGCTGCTCCCCCGGTTTGAGCGCGTTCTCGCCGGCCGGATCCGCCAGTGGATCCCACGCGTCTTCTGTTTCCGCCATCGAGCGTCTCCGCGCGTCGAATACTGCCGCCATTCTGCCTGCGCTGCGCGGAATCGCAAGATGCTTCGTCACATATTTGTTGTAGGTGGATTCCCGACAGGCGCTCGCATAACCGCGCGTGTCGCGCGGATCGAGTCGAGTGGCGCGCGCCTTACCGACAGAAGCAGGTCGGCTCGGAGGATTCGAAGCCGCGGGTGCACTGCGCCGCTTGCGGCGGCTGGCAGCTGACCTCGCAGCGCGTGCCGTTGTAGCTCGTCACGCACGACGTGATCGCATTGGTGCTGCGCGTCGTCGTGCTTCCGGAGCTGGTGATGTTCGTCGAGCTCGTGATGTTCGTCGAGCTCGATGAATCGACCGAGCTGCTCATGCTGCTCGAGGTCGACGAGTCGATGCCGGAAGTAAGCGCGTCGGGCGAGCCGCGCAATTCAGGTGCGGTGCTCGAGCCGCGTCCGGCTTGCACACCCGGCGCAGTGGCTCGGCCCGGCCGGGCGCTCACGCCCGGCGCGATGCTCACGCCATGGCCGGCGCTGACGCCCGGCGCGTTGATCATGTCGGGGCGGGTCTGAACGCGTGCACCGCCTCCGGCGTCCACGGTCATGCCCCCGTCCCGGTCGAACGTGACGCTCTGGCCCCAGACATACGTGGAAAGGGCCAGCGCGCCTGCAATGGTGAGGTATCGGTATCTCATGCCTGAAGCCGTGCATCGGGCATGCCTGCTGGAGCGCCGGCCCGCTAGTCGAGCTTGAGCTTGGCCGCTTTCACCACCTTGCCCCATTTCTCAGTCTCGGCACGGAGAAACTCGCCGAACTTCGGCGCATCCATGAGCATCGGCTCGGCACCCTGCGAGAGCAGGAACTTTTTCATCTCCGCGGATTCGACGACCTTCGCGATTTCGCCATGGAGCTTCTGGATGATGGGACCGGGTGTGTTGGCGGGGGCCATGATCCCGAACCACGAGCTCACGTTGAAGCCCTTGAGCCCCTGCTCGTGAATCGTCGGCACGTCCGGCATTGCCGGCGAGCGCTCCAGCGTTCCCATGCCGAGCGCGCGGAGCTTGCCCGCCTTGAGCTGCGGCGCACCTGCGACCAGGCCCGAGCAGTACATCTGCGTCTGTCCGCCGATCGTGTCGACCATCGCCGGCGCGCCGCCCTTGTACGGCACGTGCACGATGTCGATGCCGGTCATCGACTTGAAGAGCTCCCAGCACAGGTGCGGCGTGCCGGCGTTGCCGGACGACGCGAACAGCAACTGACCCGGCCGTTTCCTGGCAAGCGTGATGAACTCTTTCACGTTCTTCGCCGGCACCGAGGGGTGCACCATCAGCATGTATGGCACGTTCGCCACCATCGCCACGGGCGTGAGGTCCTTCTGGTTGTCGTAGTTCAGCTTGAACACGTTCGGCGCGATCGCCTGCGGACCGTTCGTGGCCACGAGCAGCGTGTAGCCGTCCGGCGCCGCCTTTGCGACGTATTCCGATCCCACGTTACCGCCCGCGCCGGGCCGGTTCTCTACGATCACGCGCTGCCCGAGCGGACCGCTCAGCCGCTCCGCGAGCAGCCGCGCGATGATGTCGTTGCTGCTGGATCCCGCCGGATACGGCACGACCAGGCGCACCGGTTTCACGGGATAGTCCTGCGCCGACGCGGCGCAGGCGGCAAGCAGCGCGAACATGACGGCAGTGATGTATCGAATGCTCATGGCGTTCTCGATGGGAAGGACATGTAGCGAGTATACGTAGGGCCGGGCGGCCGGCTGCGGCGGGAATCGTAGAGTGCGCCGGTGGCGCACCGCGTCCAGCATCGTAGGGTGCGCCGGTGGCGCACCGTGGAGCTCAGTCCAATCTCCGCAGGTTGGGCGCTCTCAATACGATCAACAGCATGATCGACATCGCAGCCACCGCATAAACGGCCTGCGCGAGCGGCGCGCCGAGGCTCTCCGCTACCGCGCCCGCGAGGAAATTCCCGAAGGGCAGGCCGACCACCACGCCGGTGCGCAAACCCATGACGCGGCCGCGCATGCCCTGTGCGGTCATGCTCAGGATGAGCGTCGCGATCATCGTCCATGCGATCGCCTGCGCGAACCCCGCGAGGAACACGAGCGCGAGCGAAACGTAGTACCACGTCGACGCGGCGAACAGCACGAGCGCCGCGGGCCAGGCGAACGCGCTCCACACCAGCCAATGCCCCTTGCGCTGCAGATTGCCGAGCGCGACGACCCACAATCCCGCGACCAGCGCCCCGACACCGGCCATCGCGGTGAGCATCCCGTAACCGGCAGGACCCGCGTCGAGAATATTGCGGGCAAACAGCGGCATGAACGTGTATCGATACGGCGCTGCCAGCATGTTCAGCAGAAACGCGGTCACCATCAGCACGAGCAGTGTGCGGTCGCGCCAGACGTATTCGATGCCGCCGATGAGGCTGCGCACGGGCGACTCGTGGACGTGCGCGAACGTCTGGCGCCCGCGCGGCACGCGCAGCAGCACGACGACGTCGGCGATGAAGATCGCCGCGATCAGGCCGTACGCGCCCGCGGTGCCGAGCACCGGCAGGAGCAGTCCGCCGAGCGCCGGGCCCACGACGACCGTGATCTCGAGCGCGAGCGAGTTGAGCGCGATCGCGTTGGTGAGGTCCTCCTTGTCCACGAGGTCGGGCACGAACGCGTTGCGCGCCGGATTGTCGATGGCCCACGTCACGCTGCCGATGAGCGCGAGCGTGATGAGATGCCACAGCGCGAGCAGGCCCGTGACGAACAGCAGGAGCAGCGCGACCGACACCGCGAGATTGATGACCGCGGCGAGGATCAGCAGCAGGCGCCGGTCGATGCGATCGGCGAATACGCCCGTGAACGGCGCGACGATGTAGCCGGCCATCTTCGCGCCCGACACGATGCCGACCATCAGCGCCGAATCGGTGAGCTCGAGCGTGATCCAGCCGAGGACGACGAGGTCGGCCCAGCGGCCGGTGGAGGACAGCAGCGTGGCGATCCACAGCAGCCGGAAGCCGCGGTGGCGGAGCGCGGCGAGCTTTTGCATGCGAGAACGTTAAGGAAAGGAGGTTTCGGAGGAAAACGTCGGTTTTCCTCTGAATAGTTTGCCGGCCGAGGCGGGCTGCCGAATGGCAGCCCGAGCGCGAAGCGCGAGCGCCCCGATCTACACGCCGGAGTTGGACAGGCCGCCGTTGATGTGCAGCGTTTGGCCGGTCATGTAGGCGCCGGCCGGACCGGCGAGGCTGCGCACCATGCCGGCGATCTCGAACGGCGTGCCTTTGCGGCCGAGCGGGATCTGCTTCGAGCGATCGCTCACCGCGTGGCCCGGTGCGCGCGAGGTGTCGATCTGGCCGGGCGAGATGCAGTTCACGCGAATGCCGAATTCCGCGAGGTCCGCCGCCAGCGCCTTGGTCATACCCACGATCCCGTGCTTCGACGCGGCGACGTGCACGCGATCCTTGAGGCCCAGCAGCGCCGTGACGCCGGCGAACAGCACGATGCGTCCGTCGCCCGCTTTCTTGAGCGCCGGCAGGCATGCCTTGGTGAATACGAACGCACTGTCGAGGTTGGTCGACAGCACGCGCCGCCAGTCCTCGAAGCTGATCTCGTCCACGTGCACGTGCTCGCGCACCGCGGCATTGAGCACGAGGATGTCGAGACGGCCGAAGCGCTTCAGCACCTCGTCGACCATCTTCTGCACCTGCGCGGGCTCGGCGACATCCGCAAGAAAAGCGTCGGCGTCGGCGCCGAGTGCTTTGATCTCGGCGACGACGCCGCGGGCTTCACCGATGTTCGAGCGCGTGTTCACCGCCACGTTCGCCCCGCCGGCGGCGAGCGAAAGCGCGATCGCGCGTCCGATGTTGCGCGCGGCGCCCGTGACGAGCGCCACTTTGCCGGCGAACTCGTCGCCCTTGTGCATCCCCGGTTCAGTCATTTTTTCGGTCCCTTTCAGACGGTCTCGAACAGGTTCAACGCGGTAAAGCGCGCATTCTACGGAGGACCGGCCAGGTCGCGCGCGCGCTGAAGCGGAAACCCGGAATTTACGATGCGATAAGCCGCAGGTACGTGATTTCGGACGGCGCGCCGAGGCGCTTCGGCGGTCCCCAGTACCCGGTGCCGCGGCTGATGTAGACCCAGAGTCGGCCCACGCGATGGAGGCCCGTCGTGAACGGGTGGAAGTAGCGCACGACGTACGTCCACGGGAAGAATTGGCCGCCGTGCGTGTGGCCCGAGAGCTGGACGTCGAAACCCGCCTGCGCCGCCGCGAACGCGGACTTCGGCTGGTGCGCGAGCAGCAGTCTCACGCCGGCATCTTGCGGGGCGCCGGTGATCGCCGCCACGGGATCGCTGCGATGCGCGGGATCGAAATAGCCGCCATGGAGGTCCGTCACGCCTGCGACCACTACCGCCGCGCCGCCGTGGCGCAGCACGACGTGCTCGTTGATGAGCACGGCGAGCCCAAGGCGGCGAAGCTCGCGCACCCACGCGCCGGCGCCCGAGTAGTACTCGTGATTGCCGGTCACGAAGAATGCACCGTAGCGCGCCGTGAGCCGCGCGAGCGGCGCGGTGTGCGGGGCGAGGTCGCGCACGCTGCCGTCCACGAGATCGCCGGTGACGGCGATCATGTCTGCGCCCAGCTCGTTCACCGCGTCGACCACGCGCTCGATGTAATCGCGCTTGATGGTCGCGCCGACGTGCAGGTCGCTGATCTGCACGATGGTGAAGCCGTGCAGCGCCGCGGGCAGACCCTCGATCGGCACGTCCACGCGGCGGATCCTCGCCCGCGTACGTGCGTTGACGAAGCCGACGAGCGTCACGAGCGCTGCGAGCGCCGGCACTGCGACCGCACCCTGCGTGCGGGCAGCGGCTTCCACCATGACCGTGCCCGCGAGCGCGCTCGCGAGCAGCGCGACGTCCCGCAGCAGCGTGAGCACGAAAAGCGACGAGAACGCACCCAGCGCGACCATGCTCGCCATCGTCAGCCGGTCCTTCAGCGGCTGGCGCGTGATGCCGCGCGCGATCGGCCACAGCGGCGTCGCGATCACCGAGACCACCAGCCACGAGGCCATGACGCCGAAGGCGTACGGCACGAGCGAAAGATCCGGCAGCAGCCGCCACGCGACGTAAGCGTGGAGCAGCAGCGCGATGTAAGGCAGCTTCCGGAACATGCTATGCGGAAGAAGTGTGCTGCATAAGTGTCATCGCGACGAGCCGCAAAGGCGACGTGGCGATCTCGCGGCGCGCGTGACAGGCCGCTTTTCGAGCGCCTCGAGATTGCTTCGTCACCTCGCTCCCCGCAATGACAGGTCTCTAGTTATCAGACTTCCCGGCATTGTTACGTAGAATCCGGTGAGACATGAGCAAACTTCAGGCAGCAAACGGCGCGAGCCATTTCGTCGAAGCGAACGGCGTACGACTTCACTATCTGGATTACGGCACCGCCGGCGAGCGGCCGATGCTGTGCATTCACGGCGGCGCGGCACACGCGCACTGGTTCGATTACGTCGCGCCGGGCTTCACCGCCGACCACCACGTCCGGTCGCTGGATCTGCGCGGCCACGGCGACAGCGCATGGGCGCAACCGAGCAGCTACTCGTGGCACACCTTCGCGGACGACGTGAACGCCTTCGTCGAACAGCTCGATCTGCGCGACTTCGTGCTGATCGGCCATTCGATGGGCGGCATGATCTCGCTCGTCTATGCCGCGATGCACCCCGGACGCCTCGCCCGCCTCGTGATCGTCGACACGATCATGCTGATGCCGATGGAGCGCGTGACGAGGATGAACGAGTTCGGCAGGAAGCCCGCGCGCGCGTACGCGACGCAGGAAGAGCTCATCGCGCGCTATCGCCTCGAGCCCGCCGAATCGCAGATGGCCGCGCCCGAAGTCATCCGCCGCATGGCGATGCACAGCGGCCGGCAGGGGCCCGACGGACGCTGGCGGCACAAGGCCGATCGCAGCGTGTCCGCCTACTTCCGGCAGATCGCGGGCGTTCCGCTATGGGAGAAGGTGAAGGTGCCCGCGCTGGTGATCCGCGGCGAGCGCAGCAGGCGCTTTACCCCGGCGCAGTTCGCCGAAGTGCGCGCCCGCGCGCCGCAGGTACAGCTCGCCGAGGTGCCGGCGTCCGATCATCACATCACGCTCGACAATCCGCACGGCTTCGTCGAAGCCGTGCGCAACTTTCTCTAGCGTCGCTGCGGCGTCACCTCGATGATGCGGTTCGTCGCGGTCTGGTGGATGAGCAGCGTGCCCTGCGGCGTGACCGTCGATTTGCGCACGATGCCCGCGTAGATATTGCCCGACTTGATCGGCCAGCTCTGGAACGTCTCCGTCGCGATGTCGAAGCGCACGAGCATGTCGGGCCGCACGCCGGACTCGTTGTACCAGACGGCATTGTCGAGCACCGAGATCGCGTAGGGATGCGAGCGCGGACCGGACGGTGAATCCCATTCCTTGATCTCGCCGGTTTTGGGATTGAGCCGCCCCAGCCGCCCGGCGCCCGAGTTCACGAACCAGATCGTGCCGTCGGGAGCGAAGTCGAACCGGCGTACGGTGGTTTTCGGAGTGGGCAGCTTCACTTCGGTCACCGCGAGCGTGTCCGGATGCACTTTCAGCAGGCATGGCCGCGCATTGCACGAGACCCACAGCATGCCGTCGCGGTCGAATTTGATGTCGTAGGGCTGCGAGCGTTCCGAGGCGACTTTGACGACTTTGATGTCGCCCGTGTCCGGGTCCAGCCGACCGACCATGTTCGACGCCTGGAACGTGAAGTACGCGATGCCGCGCTTGTCGAACGCGATCGTGTGCGGGTCCTTGGCTTCCGGATCGGTCATCTTGAACACAGTGGCCTTGCCTGTCGCCGGATCGACCCAGCCCATCGTGGCGTTCTTGTTGCCCGAGAACCACGGCCGGCCTTTCGGATCGAGCTGCACGGTGTGCGGCATCGCGTTCTCCGGCAGCGGAAACTCTTTCGCCTGGCCGGTGCGCGGGTCGAGCCGGCCGATGACATTGCCGTACTGACCCACGTACCAGATCGACCCGTCGGATGCGAGGATCGGGTCCCGCGTACGGACACCGCGCTGCGGCGTGACGTATTCCTTGAAGGTCACCTGGAACTTGCCGGGCACCGGTTTCGCCGGACGCTTGTTGTAGGTTGGCGGGAAATTCGTCGCGAGATAGTCGATGACCTCGTCGCGCTGCGCCCGACTGCCCGAGAGATCGACCATCGCATTGACGAGCTCGGTCCAATGCTCGCGCGTATAGCCCGAGCTGTTGCTGATGAGTTGCAGTGCGTGGCAGCCCGCGCACATCCCCTCGACGAGCGGCTTGCCTTTGCCTTCAGGCAGCGAAGGCGGCTTCTGAGCCTGCGCGCCTGCCGTGAGCGGCGCGATAGCGAATGCGGCGGCGATCGCTGTTGCGATGATTGCTTTGGTCATTGTTGTACCCTCCCTTGGGTCAGACTTCCCCGAAGTGTATACGGCGGTATGGCAGCGACGGGATCTTGTCGTCCACGTGCAGATCCCACAGCTCGGCCTCGCCCGCTTTCTGATGCGCCGCAAAAAGGTCCTCGAAGCGGCCGAGCGTGTTCACCTTCTCGCCGCGCAGACCGAAGCCGCGCGCGATCGCCGCGATGTCGCCGCGGCCGTGGATCGATTCCTGCGGGTCGTAACCCTGCGCGCGAAATTTGTGAACCTCCGCGCCGTATCCCCCATCGTTTACCGCGCAGATCAGCATCCTGATGCCATGGCGGCGGATCGTTTCCAGCTCCTGGACGTGCATCATGAGGCTGCCGTCGCCTTCTATCAGGAGCACCTTGCCGTCGCCGCGCGTGGCCGCGATGCCGATCGCCGTTGGAAACGCCGAGCCGATCGCGCCGAAATCGTTGATGACGTGCACGTTCTCCGCGCGCCGGCCGTAGAAGTGGGTGGCGACGACACCGGCGAAATGCGCCCCGCCGCTGACGACCGTCCAGTCCTTCGGAACCGACGCATCGAGCTCCATCATCGCCGGGCGCGGATCGACGACGCCGGACTGCACCAGAAACTCTTTCGGATCCGGCCGTGCCGCCTGCGCCTGAATCTGCTTCGCGAGCATCGGCGAGCGGGCGCCGGACGATGAGATGCCGCGCTCGGTGAGCTTCGCCAGCACGGCGTCCGCAGCCGCCTTCGCATCCGCCCTGATATGCAGATCGGCGATGCGCAGGCCCTGATACAAGCCGCGTGGGTTGAGATCGATCTGCACCGTCTTCGCGTTGGGATACAGGTAACCCGCCTCGGTGGTGTAGTGCCCGAGTCCCGCACCCACGCCGATCAGCAGATCGCACTCGGCGAACTGCTCGCGCGCGAGCGGGCTCGCGTACGCACCCGCGACGCCGATGCCGAAGCGGTTGTGATCGAAGAGTCCCTTCGCGAAGAGGGACGTCGCGAGCAGCGCGCCGCAGCGCTCCGCCAGCGCTTCGAGCGCAGGCGCCGCACCGGAGCGGATGCAGCCGCGCCCGCCCAGAATGATCGGATGCTTCGATTCCGCGATCAGATCCGCGAGCTGCTCTACCAGCACCGGATCGGGCGCCGGACGCTGCGTCGTCGGCATGATCTCGGTCGACGGCGTGTACTCCGCGCCCCAGGGAAAATCGGCCTTCTGCAGATCCATCGGCACGCCGAGCACGACCGGCACGCGTTCCTGACGCGCCGTGTAGAAAGCCTCCTGCACCGTGCCGAGCATGCGGTCCACGCTCTTGATCGCGAGATAGCGGGCGCCGGTCGCTACCGCGAGCGGACCGAGCTCGAGCTGCTGCACGTACCACGCCGCGGTCGTCGGCGAATCGCCCGCGAATACCACCAGCGGGATGCTGCCGCGCGACGCGGTGGAGAGCGCCGTCATGATCTGCGTGAAGCCGGGCCCGCAGGTGACGCTCGCCACACCCACCTTACCGGTGTGACGCGCGTAGCCGTCCGCCATCGCGACCGCGCAGTGCTCGTGCCGCGCGTGCACCACGCGCACGTTGTACTTCTGCGCCATGATCGCGCCCCAGTACATGTTCGCGTCGCCGAGCAGCGCGAACAGCGTGTCGCAGCCCTCCGCAACGAACGCCTGCGACAGCGCTTCGTATCCTTTCATCTCGCTCATCTGTTCATCGCCTTCGTTATTTGCGGTGCGCTACCAGCGCACCCTACGTCACTTCTTGTCGTCGCTTCTTCTGACCAGCTCGCGCGCGCCGTCGACCAGCGCCCGCCCGATGATCTTCGTTCCCGAGGCCGCCGGCGCCTGCTCGAGCACCGCGTCGGCCCCTTGCTCGCGCCGCGTCTCGATCACTTTGGCGATGTTCTTCGCGAACTCGGACAAAAGCGCCCGCGCAACGTGCACGCCGCCCGCCGACGCGAACGTCTCCAGCGGCCCCATCACCTCGAAGCCGCCTTGCATCGTGACTTCGGTCGTGTCGGCCCCGCTCGCGCACACCTCGAACTTCGCCCGCGCGCGCGACGCACCCTTCTGGTCGATGCCGCGCGACTCGATCACACACTTCTTCGCCGCATGATCGTACGTGAGCTTCGTCTCGCCGCGGAACACGGCCACCGTCGGCCCGAACTTGAACGTGACCTTCCCGCGATGGGCGCCCTCCGGTGTCACCTCGTTCAGCTCCGCGCCGGGAATGCACGCCGCGACGACCGCCGGATCGGACATGAGCGGCCACACCTCGTCCGGCGGTGCGGGAATCGAAAACTTCTCCTTGAGCTCGGTCACTTCTTCCCCGGATAGAGCTTCTCGATGTCCGCGGCTTCAGGGCGCATCCGGTAGTCCTGCGCGAGCTCGCCGTTGCCGCACGGGCTCTTGATCGTGACGAACGTCGCCGGCCCGTTCACCGGCCGCGAGCGATGGCGGGTGTTGCGCGGGATGTGCACCAGCGTTCCGGGACCGACGACGCGGTCCTCGTCGCCCAGCACGAAATGCATGTGTCCGGAGATCACGAGGCTGAACTGCTCTTCGTTCGGATGCTCGTGCAGCGGCGGCCCCTCGCCCTCGGGCTTGGTCACGACGCCAAACTTCATGAATTCGCCGGGCACGCTCCCGGTCTCCACTTTCGCGTTGGTGGCGGACGCCTTCTTCTCCAGCTCTTCGAGGTTGTAGAACGGCATGGCGGTCTCCTGCGGTGGGCCCGGAATCAGGACCGGATGGTGCAGGATTATCGACGGAATGCGGGGTCCGCGTGGAGATCCCGCACCAGACCGCGTGCGCCGCGCTTGACGCGCGTCAGGTGCGATTCGCCAGTCCGGCCACGAGCAGCACGAGCTCCGCGGTATCGAAGGGCTTCGCGAGATGGGATTGATAGCCCGCCAGCATCGCACGCTTGCGGTCCTCGGCACGCGCGAACGCCGTCAGCGCGAGTGCGGGAACGCGGCTGCCTTTGCGCTCGCTCGCCCGGATCGCGCGCATCAACTGATAGCCATCGGTCTCCGGCATGCCGATGTCGCTCACGATCACGTCGGGCTGCCGCAGGTCGAACTCACGAAGCGCCTCCTCCGCCGTGCCCACCGCCGCGACCGCCGCACCCTGGTTCTCCAGAATACGGGCGAGGAGCTCGCGCGCATCGGCTTCATCGTCGACGACCAGCACCCGCACGCTCTTCAGGCTCGGGAGCGTGAGCTGCTCGGCATCCGTGGGCGCCGTGGGATGCACGCGGCGCGCCCCGGCGTCGTCCTCCTTCAGCACGAGCACCGGCAGCCTGACGACGAACGTCGCACCCTGTCCTTCGCCGCCGCTCTTCGCGTGTATGGTGCCGCCGTGGAGCTCCACGAGCTGCTTGGAGATCGCGAGCCCCAGCCCCAGCCCGCTGTAGCGACGGCTGGCCGTGCCGTCGCGCTGCGAAAAGCGCTCGAACACGTGCGGGAGAAACGACAGCGGGATGCCGACGCCCGTATCGCTCACGCTGATTTCGACGTGCGAATTCACCCGCTCGAGCAGCACCTGGACCCGGCCGCCCTTCGGCGTGAACTTGATCGCGTTGCTCAGGAGATTCCACACGACCTGCTGCAGGCGCGCCGGATCGCCGGAGACCATGCTGCCGCGCGGATCGAGAACCTTCTCCAGGCGCACGCCCTTCGCGTGCGCGGCCGGCTCCGCGGATTCCACCGCGCCCGCGATCACGTCGAGCAGCGTGATGCGTTGGAGGTCCAGACGAACCTGCCCCGCAAGGATGCGGCTCAGATCGAGCAGGTCGTCGACGAGCTGCACCTGCGCGCGCGCGTTGCGCTCGATCACCTCGAGCCCGTGCGCGACGTCCACCTGACCCTTCTGAGAGCGCATCAACTGAGTCCACCCCAGAATCGCGTTGAGCGGCGTGCGCAGCTCGTGCGAGAGCGTCGCCAGGAACTCGTCCTTCATGCGCGCGGTGCGCTGGGCCTCGATGCGCGCCGAGCGCTCGGCTTCCAGCATTTCCTCGCGCTGGGCGCCGTGCGCTTCGAGCGCTTCCGCCCGGCGGCGCTCCGTCAGATCGCGCGTGAGCTTGGCGAACCCGCGCAGGCGACCGGTCTCGTCACGCAGCGCGGTAATCGCCACGTTCGCCCAGAAGCGCGAGCCGTCCTTGCGGATACGCCAGCCCTCCTCCTCGTAGCGCCCGGTCTCGGTCGCGATCTGGAGCTCGTGCTGCGGCCAGCCGCTTTCGACCGCATCCTGCGGATAGAACTTCGAAAAGTGCTGGCCAATGATCTCTTCGGCCGAGTAGCCCTTGATGCGCTGGGCGCCGGCGTTCCAGGTCATGATGTAACCGTTTGGATCGAGCATGAAGATCGCGTAATCGCGCACGCCCTCCACCAGCAGGCGAAAGCGTTCTTCGCCGTGGCGCAGCGATTCCTCGTATTCTCGGCGCTGGGTGAGATCGCGCGTGACCTTGCCGAATCCGACGAGCGTACCGGAGGGGTCGCGCAGCGCCGTGATGACGACGTTGGCCCAGAAGAGCGATCCGTCCTTGCGCACGCGCCAGCCTTCCTCCTCGAAGCGGCCTTCGCGGGCGGCGACCTCGAGCTCGTGCTGAGGATGTCCGACGTGCACCGCGGCGGCGGGATAGAACTTCGAGAAGTGCTGGCCGATGATCTCGTCCGGCGCGTAGCCCTTGATCCGCTCGGCGCCGGCATTCCACGTGCGCACGTAACCTTGCGGATCGAGCATGAAGATCGCGTAATCCTTGACGCTCTCGACGAGCAGCCGGAATGGCTCCGTGCCGCCGTGTTCGTTTTTTGCAGGCTGAGGCATTTTGTAGAAACGGTCAGCGAGGCAATCAGCGTGCCTTAACGTGCACGAGCAGCGCGAGGACCGTCGCGGTCATGGCGAGCGCGCAGACGGCCAGCCAGCCGTAGTGCGCGAACGACCAGCTCGTGAGATACGCGCCCACGGCGTTCCCGCTCCAGATGTGGAGGCCGAATAGCGTGTTCGCGCGCGAGCGCGACTCCGGCGCGGCGGAATTGATCAGCGTCTGGTTCGACACCATCACGGCCCGCAGCCCGATATCGAGGAGTGCCGTGCCGATCACAATGGCTGCAATCCACCACACCCCGAAGGCCATCGCAACCCACGCCGCGAGCATCGAGCAGATGCCCGCGAGCACCACCGGTCCGGTGTCGGCGCGGTCGGTCCAGCGCCCCGCGGCCCGCGCGACCGTGATGCCCGCCGCGCCCGGAATGCCCATGAGGCCTGCCGCGGTCGGACCGACGCGATGCAGCACCGCCAGCATCGGCGCCGCGACCGCCCAGAACCCACCGTAACAGATGCCGAAGAGAAACTGCACCGTCGTCGCGCGGCGCACCGCGACGTGGCCGCGCCACAGCCCCCACAGCGACCACAAGAGCTCGGCATAGGATGCCTGGGTAGTGGGCTTCGTGTTCGGAAGCCGCGCCCACAGCACCAGCGTCAGCGGCAGCAGCATCGCCGCGGACAGCGCGTAGCTATACCGCCAGCCGACGTGCGTGGCGACGAGCCCGCCGACGATGCGGCCGAACAGGATCCCGCTGAACATCGCCGTCATCTGCGTGCCGAGCGCGCGCCCGCGATGCTCCGGATGCGCGATCTCCGCGGTGAGCGCGATGAAGTGCTGCATCAGCGACGACGTGATGCCGGTGACGAGGCTCCCGAGCACGAGGATCCAGATCGTCGGCGCCACCGCCATCACGGCCTGGGCGATCAGCATCAGGACGACTTTCACCAGCACCAGCGTGCGTTTGTCGACCCGATCGCCGAGCGGCACGAAGAGCACGATGCCGAGCAGCAGTCCGCCGAACGACGCCGTCGGGATCCAGCCGGTCGTCGCCGCGTCGGTCTGAAACTCCGCCGAGATCTGCGCGAGCATCGGCGTCTGGTAGTGAATGCCGGGCGCGACGAGGAACGCCGACACGACCAGCAGGACGATGAGGCTCCGGTACTCGGCTTCGGAGCTGGGAAGGCTGCGCAACGCTTTGCTCGGCACTGTTGGTTCCGTGCCCGAGTGTAGTGCAGACACCGCGGCCTCGACGCGCCGGGTGCCCGGCGAGAGCTCGTGTCAGGTACCGGAAGGCGCGAAGTAGCAGTAGCTCTCGGCCTGCACGTTGTAGTGGCGCAGCTCGACCGGCTGGTCGTTGTAGGTGTAAGCGACGCGCTCGATCCGCAGCATCGGCTCGCGCGGCTCCACGCGCAGCCATTTCGCGCCGGCGCGGCCGGCCTTCACCGCCCGCACGCGCTCTTCGATGCGGATCACGTTGACGCCGAAGCGCTCCTGGAACACGGCGTAGAAGTTATCGGCGGTGCCGCGCAGCGCCGCGCTGGTCATGTTGCGAAAAAAGCGCGCCGCCATGCTCGATTCGACGAAAGCCATCGTCTTGCCGTCGTTCTTGAGCAGGAACAGCATCTCGTAGATCGCGCGCTCGGCGGCGCTGTCGCCGAGCCGCAGTATCGCCGCCACGTCATCGCTCGCGCGCTTCTTTTCGAGCGATATGAACTCGCGGTCCCAGTTCGCCTGTTCGCCGTCGTTGCTGAAGACCCGCAGAAACTGATTGCGGAACGGCCGCGCGCTGTGCAGCGCCACGAACGTGCCTTTGCCCTGCCGCCGCAGGAGCACGCCGGATTCGACGAGCTTCTGAATTCCGGCGCGTATCGTGAATACGGCCACGCCGAAAAGCTCCGCGAGCTCGGGCTCCGTCGGCAACTGCTCGCCCGGCTTCCACTCGCCGGCCGCGAGCCGCTGCATGATCTCGCGCTCGACCTCCTTGTAGAGCGGCGCGCGCGTTGCGAGCGCGAGGCTGCGTCGCATCAGTTCGCAGTGATCCCGGCCGCGCGAAGCGCGCGTGCGAACTTCGCGGTATCGGTCTCGATGAGCTGCGTGAACTCCGCGGACGAGCCGCCGATCACTTCGAAGCCCTGGCTGAGCAGCCGCTGCCGCACCTCCGCGTTCTTCAGCACCGCATTCACGTCGCCGTTGATGCGCGCGACGATCGATTTCGGCGTGCCCGCCGGTGCGATGAGGCCGAACCAGTTCTTGAAGTCGTAGCCGGGCACCGTCTCACCGATCGACGGAATGTCCGGCGCGGCGGGCGAGCGCCTCGCCGAGCTGATCGCGAGGATCTTGATCTTTCCCGCCTCCTGCTGCGGCAGCAGATTCGGCAGCCCCGTCATGACCAGCGGGATCTGGTTCGAGATCACTTCGAGCATCGCGACATTGCCGCCCTTGTAGCTCACGTGAGTGATCGTCAGGCCGGCCGCGGCCTTGAAGATCTCGGCGGCGAGATGGCCGCCGCTGCCGATGCCCGCGCTGCCGTACGAGAGCTGGCCCGGCTTGGCCTTGGCGAGAGCGATCAAGTCCTTGATGGTCGAAGCGGGGAACGAAGGGTTCGCGCCGAGCGCCATCGGCTGCGCGGCGACGAGCACGACGGGTTGCAGGTCGCGGCGGGAGTCATACGGCAGCTTCTTGTGGAGCGCCGGATTGGCCGCGAGGCTGTTCGGCGACAGATAGAGCGTGTGCCCGTCGGGCGCCGCCCTCGCGACGATATCCGTCGCGAGAATCGTCGCGCCGCCGGGGCGGTTATCCGCGACCACTTGTTGCCCCCAGGCTTCGGTCAGCTTCTGTGCAAGGACCCGCCCGATCGGATCGAAAGTGCCTCCGGCGGCGAACGGGATGACGATGCGCACCGGCCGGATCGGATACTTCTCGGCGGCGGCGGCAGCCGCCACGCCAGGAAAAAACAGCGACAGGACGACGAGCGACGCACCCGCGTAACGCGACAGCAGCATGAGTTTCTTCCTCCTCGAAGACCGGCTGGTTGTAACTGCCACAAGTCATACGTATGATACAGATCAATCCGCCGCAGGAATTCCCCGACCGTGAAAATCCACGAAATCCGCGTGCACCAGCTCGCGCTGCCATTGCGCAAGCCCTACCGCGTATCGTTTCGCACCTACACCGCGCTCGAGCCGATCATCGTCGAGATGCGCGGGGCCGACGGCGAGACCGGCTGGGGCGAGGCCTACATTCCGCCGGGCTCCACGTTCGAGACGCCCGAGAGCGGCTGGGCCTTCTGCACGGAGCAGGCGGCGCAGGCGGTCGGATTGGATAGCGCATCGATCGCGGAGGCGGTGGAGCAGCGCACGGACTCGGCCCCGTTCGCTGCGACAGCCCTGTCGATGGCGCTCGCCATGCTCGAGCGGCACCCGGCCCTCGCCGTGGCCGAGACGCACCGCGTGCCGCTTCTGGTTCCCGTCTCCGCGCAGGAAGATGCCGACATCGCCGCCGAAGTCGAGACCCTGCTCGATGCCGGTTATCGCACGCTCAAGGTGAAGGTCGGCTGGGACGTGGACGATGACCTGCGCCGGGTGCGCGCGGTGCAGTCGGCGCTCGCAGGCCGCGGCGAGATCACCATGGACGCAAATCGCGGCTACGACCGGGCACAAGGCTGCGCGTTCGCCTCGTCGCTGAATCCCGTTGGAATCGCGCTCTTCGAGCAGCCGTGCGGCGCCGACGATTGGGACGCGAACAGCGCGGTCGCGAAAGTCTCGACCGTGCCGCTCATGCTGGACGAGTCGATCCGCAACACCGCGGACATCGCGCGCGCCGCCACGATCGACGGCGTCGAGCTCGTCAAGCTCAAGATGAAGCGCCTCGGCGGCATCGATCGCACGATCGCGGCGATGCAGCGGGCGCAGCAAGCGGGACTCGGCGTGTGTCTCGGCGACGGTGTCGCCACGGAGCTCCTGTGCTGGGCGGAGGCCTGCATCGGCCGGCCGTTTCTCGAACGTGCCGGCGACATGAATGGCTTTCTCAAGCCGAAGGTGCGGCTCTTCCGCGAGCCGCTCGAATTCGACGGCGGTGCGCTCGTGCTGAAAGCCGGCTTCTGGCCCGACATCGACCGCGGCGTGCTCGAAGCCCACACCGTGCGCACCGAACGCTACGCGCGCGCCACTGCCGCCGCCTGATCAACGTTCTACTGGAGGAAGAATCATGCAAACCGCACCCGCAACCGCATCGCGCCCGCTGACGGCGTCGTCCCGTGTGGAAGTCGTGCCGTCGGGAAAAGCCTGCGGCGCGGAGATTCGAGGTATCGATATCAACACCATGACCGACAGCGACTTCGCGGCCGTCGAGCAGGCGCTCTACGATCATCTCGTCGTCGTGCTGCGCGGACAGCAGCTCGGCCATGCCGGGCTGGTCGCGTTCGGCAAGCGCTTCGGCGAGCTCGAAGCGCCGGGCATGAGCATCATCGGCAAGCCCTACATCGACGAGTACCCGGACATCCTCGTGATCTCCAACATCGTCGAGAACGGCCAGCCGCAGGGCAATCTCGGCGCGGGCGAGGCGGCGTGGCACACGGACATGTCGTACCGCGACAACCCGATCTCGTTCGCCATCCTGAGCGCGGTGGAGCTGCCGCCGTCCGGCGGCAATACCTACTTCTCGAACCAGTATCTTGCGTACGAAGCCCTTTCGGACGAGCTCAAGAAAAAGCTCGACGGGCGCATGCTCATCCACGACGAGACCTACAACAGCGCGGGGCAGCTCCGCAAAGGCTTCAAGGAAGTCACCGATCCGCGTCAGGCGCCCGGCGCACACCATCCCGTTTTCCGCACGCATCCGGTGACAGGTCGCAAGGCGATCTACCTCGGGCGGCGCCTGAACGGCTGCATCATCGGCCTGCCGCTCGAGGAGAGCGAACGGCTGCTGGACGAGCTGTGGGCGCACGCCTCGCGCCCCGAATTCGTGTGGGGACACGAATGGCGGCTGGGCGACGTGCTCATCTGGGACAACCGCTGCCTCATTCACAGGCGCGATGCGTTCGACCCGACGACCCGCCGCAAGCTCACGCGGGTGCAGATCAAGGGCGATCGGCCGAAGTAGCCGCGAAGAGGAAGGTATCGCGCATGAACGCACCGGAGAAAAAATATGCGGACAAGGTGCGTGAGCATGCCGAGCGCGCCAAGCGGGCGCGCGCGATGGGCGGCCCGGAGAAGCTTGCGAAGCGGGCGAAGCAGGGGCTGCTGAGCGCGCGCGAGCGCATCGATTACCTGCTCGACGCAGGCACCTTCCGTGAGTCGGGTCTGTTCGGCGTCTCGTATATCCCCGAGATGCGCGATTCGACCCCTGCGGACGGCAAGGTCACGGGGTTCGGCAAGATCGAGGGCCGCCGCGTCGGCGTGGTCGGCTACGACTTCACGGTCAAAGGCTCGTCGTCGAGCTACACGAACAACAAGAAGATGAGTCACGTGAAGGAGACGAGCAGCCGCCGCGGCTTCCCCGTCGTCTTCCTCGGCGAGTCGACCGGCGTGCGCATGCCCGACATCATGGGCGAAGGCATGGGCATGAACTTCGAAGGCCCGCGGTTCCTCCGCACGCGCGAGGCGCCGTGGGCCGCGGCCGTGCTCGGCAACGCATTCGGCTCCGCGGCGTGGCACGCGTGCTGCTCGGATTTCTGCGTCATGCGCAAAGGCGCGGTGATGGCGGTCGCCAGCCCGCGCGTCGTGTCGATGTCGCTCGGCAAGGCAGTGAGCGGCGAGGAGCTCGGCGGCTGGCAGGTGCTCGCGGAACATTCCGGATTCGCCGACGTGATCGTCGAGAACGATCGTGCCGCGATCGACGCGATCAAGCGCTTTCTGTCTTACCTGCCGACCAACAACCGCATGGCGCCGCCGGTCGCGCCGGTGCCGGAAGGCTCGGACGACGCCATCAGGGACATCCTCTCGGTGATCCCGGAATCGCGCTCCGCGGTCTACGACGTGCGCAAGGTGATTCGCGCGATGTGCGATCGCGACAGCTTCTTCGAGATGAAGGAGCGCTACGGGCGCAGCATCACGACGGCGCTGGCGCGGCTCGACGGCCGCACCATCGGCGTCATCGCGAACAATCCCCTCTACAAGGGCGGCGCGATGGACGCCGACGCCTGCACCAAGGCGACCGATTTCATCGTGCTCTGCGATTCGTTCAACATCCCCCTCGTGTTCCTTCAGGACCAGCCCGGATTCCTCGTCGGCCCGGAGGCGGAGAAGCGCGGCGTGATCGGCAAGGTGATCAACTGGATGAACGCGCTGCTTCAGGTCACGGTGCCGAAGATCAGCATCATCCTGCGCAAGAGCTACGGGCGCGGCTTCATCAACATGGGCGGCGCCGGCATCGCGGACGAGATCGCGGCCTGGTGGACGGCGGAAGTGAGCTTCATGGACCCGCGCACCGCGGTGATGGTGGTGCACGGCGTCAAAGAGGAAGACGACCCGGAGCGCTTCGAGAAGCTTCTCGCGGAGATGGCGCGGCACGGCTCGGCGTACGACCTCGCGTCGGTATTCGGCGTGAAGGAGGTGCTCGACCCGCGCGAGACGCGCGAGTACCTCAAGGAGATGCTGGACACGCACATGCTGCGGCTCACCAACGGCGTGGGCCAGCACCGGCTCGCCAACTGGCCCACGAGTTACTGACATGAAAATCGCTTCGGTCGAACCGATCGCCGTCTGGTACGAGCCCACCGACGAATACCACGCGCTCTTCGGCTCGAACAAGAAGGCCGGCAGCTCGGTGCACGCGCGCGAAGGCTGGTTCGCGAACATCGAGTACAAGGAAAACGTCTTCGTCAAAGTGACCACCGACGAGGGGATCGTCGGCTGGGGCGAGGCGACGGCGCATCCGGTGACGAGTGAGACGCAGGCGGGAATCGTCGCCACCGTGCAGCTCTTCAGCCGCTTCGTGATCGGCCGCGATCCGTTCGACATCGGCGCGATACATGCCGCGCTCGACAATCTCTTTCTCCAGGGCAATAACGGCGCACGCTCGGCGATCGACATCGCGCTCTACGACATCATGGGCCAGGCCGCGGGGCAGCCGATCTACAACCTGCTCGGCGGCGCCTTCCAGAAGACGTTCGGGCAGCTCGCCACGATGCCGCGGGCCGAGCCGCAGCGCATGGCCGAGCACGCACGGATGCTGCTCGAGCGCGGCTACACGTGCTTCGAGCCGAAGATGACCGGGCACCTGGAATCACTCGACGCCGACGCCGATCGGCTGGAGGCGATCGTGAAGGCGGTGCCCGCGTCGTGCCTCGTGATCGGTGATCCGAACCAGACGTGGCGCACGGCAAAGGACACGATCGACCTCTTTCTGCGACGCTTCCCGGGCGTGCCGAACGTCGCCATCGAGCAGCCGGTCATGTATTTCGATCTGAAGGGGCTCGAATCGATCACGCGCGCCATTCCGCAGAAAGTCGTCGCGGACGAAGCGATACAGAATCTCGCGACGATGATCGAGATTGCGGGCCACGCTGTCGCCGACATGGTGAGCCTCAAGCTCGGCAAGTGCGGCGGCTTCTACAAGACGCTCCAGATGATGCGGATCGCGGAAGCGGCCGGGCTGCCGGTGCGTATCGACTGGACGCAAGGCAGCCATCTCCTCGACACCGCCACCGGCCATCTTCATGCGGCGGTGAGAATCGTCGGCTGCGACCCCGGCATGGATTACCAGCTTCGCATCAAGGACAAGCCGGTGAAAGAAGGCGGCGTCACCTGGAACGGGAAAGGCCACATCGTCATGCCCGACACGCCGGGGCTCGGCCTCACGGTCGACGAAAAGCTCGTGCGCGAGCTTGCCAGGCGCCGTTAGTAAACAGGAGATCGTGATGCGCGCAGCGCTGCTCGTGCTTCTTCTCGCCGCGTCTGCCGCGCTGGCGCAGACCTACCCGGCGAAGTCCGTGCGCATCGTCGTGCCCTTTCCGCCGGGCGGCGGCACCGACCTCTTCGCGCGCGCCACCGCGCAGAAGCTCTCGGCAACGCTCGGCCAGCAGTTCATCGTGGACAACCGCTCCGGCGCCGGCGGCATGATCGGCAGCGACGCCGTCGCGAAGGCGCAGCCCGACGGCTATATCCTGCTGATCACCTCATCGAGCACGCACTCGATCAATCCGCACCTTGCGAAAAAGCCGCTCTACGATCCGCTGCGCGACTTCACGCCGATCGCGCTCATCGCCTCCGCGCCGAATCTGCTGGTGGTGCATCCGTCTTTGCCCGCGCGCACGGTGAAGGAGCTCATCGCGCTCGCCAAAGCGCGACCGGGCCAGCTCGCCTATGCCTCCAACGGAACGGGCACGCTCAGCCATCTGACCGGAGAGCTTTTCAAGCTGCGCGCCGGAACGAACCTCCTGCACGTGCCGTACAAAGGTGGCCCGCCGGCGCTGATCGACCTCGTAGCGGGCCAGGTCGCGGCGCTCTTCACCGCGGTGCCGACCGCTTCTCCGCACATGCGCGCGGGCAGACTGCGCGCGCTCGCCGTGACCGGCGGGAAGCGTGCCGACGCGCTGCCGGACGTGCCGGCCCTCGCGGAGACGATCCCCGGTTTCGAGTCGAGCCAGTGGTGGGGCTTTTTCGCGCCGGCGGGCTTCTCCGCGGACATCACGGCGCGCCTCAATGCCGAAGTCGAGAAGATCGTGCGCGACGCTGAAGTGCGCAAGCGCTTCGCGGCGGAAGGCGCCGACCCCGCCGGCGGCTCGCCCGCCGAATTCGCCGCGTTTCTCAGGGCCGATTACGACAAGTGGCGCAAAGTCGTCGCGGAAGCGGGCGTGCGGCCGGAATAGCGCGCACGGGCCCGGCAGCGCCGGCGGGCCCGCTTCACGCGTGGAACGCGAAACGCACGGCATCGGCGTCTTCGACCGCACGCCGATAAACCACTGCCGCCGCCGCGACGTCCTGCAGCGCGGTGCCGGTCGAGTCGAAGACGATCGTCTGGTCGTCGCTGCTTCGGCCGCGCCGCAAACCGGCGATCACCTGTCCCAGCTCGGCGTGCACATCATCGCGCGACATGATCTTCGCGTCGATCGCGTGATGCAGATCCCCGATCGTCGCGGCCTGATCGAGCGAGTCCGCGACAACAATGCTCGCGGCGAGCAATAACGGATCGAGCTCCTGCTTGTGCTCGTTGTCGGCGCCGACGCCGGCCACGAACGTGCCGGGCTTCACCATTTTTCGTTCGATGAAATAGCGTTGTGCAGTCGTGCAGGTGATGACGACGTCGCTCGCTGCTACCGCGGGCGCGAGGTCCTGAACAGGTGAGGCCTCGAGCGCTTCTTCGCGCGCCGCGGCGGCGAAGTCCTGCGCTTTTTTCGCATCGAGGTCATAGACGAGTACGCGCGCAAAGGGCCGAACGCGCAGCAGTGCACGTAGTTGCGCGGCCGCCTGCGCGCCGCACCCGCAGATCAGCAGCGTGCGGCTGCCTTCCCGTGCGAGATACTTTGCCGCTACGGCCGTTGCCGCGGCTGTACGCAGCGCGGTCAATGCCATCGAATCCATGACCGCGAGCGGCGTGCCATTTTCGGCGTCGCAGAGCGCGACCACACCCTGGATCGTCGGCAGGTTTGCGCGCGCGCTGTTTTGCGGGAAGTTGGCGTTGAGCTTCGCCGCGAAGTACGGCCGGTCCAGCGTGAGCGATGCCGCTTTGACGTGGAAACCGCCTCCGGGCACGTGCATGCCGAGAACGCCCGGTGACGCTACGGTGCCGAGCGCGTGCTGCCGAAAAGCGGTCTCGACCGCGTCGATGCATTCGTCGGGCGTGAGCAGACGCTCTACTGTGCTGCGGGAGAGCAGAAGTGCTGCGCGTTGCTGGCGGTGTGACGCGTCCATGGATCCTCCAATGCGAAAGCGCCGCTGCGGCGCTCCGGTGTTCAGGATTTGGACGCGACGCGTCTTGGAGGATGAGAATTCGGGGGTCCTGTATGCCCCCGCGTCTACTCTAGGCCGCCTCGCGATGCGTTGTAAAGATGCGCTGTTCGGGCGCGAATGTTGCCTCGCAACGCCGATGGCGCTTGATCCCGACGTTTGGCATTTCATCTATAACGACGCAGAACGCACCTGGACGTGGCGCCGGAGCTCGCCGGCAGGAGACACGATCGCCGCTTCCGCCTTCTCGTTCCAGTCGTACAACGTGTGCCTCGCCGACGCCGAGCGCGCCGGCTACGTCAGCGACGCCATGCCCGTCAGGCGGCATCACGCCGCCGATCCGGCCGCCAGCGCCGCCGAGGCCAACGTCGACAATGAACGCCGCCGCCGTCCACGTATACTCGGCACTCTCCCACCGTCCTTCCGTGAAGGCGACTGAAGAGCCCGTGGAAAAGCGCAGCCAATGGAATTTCGAGCTCGCCGACGACGGCTGGGCATGGTCCGTCGTTCATGCGGATGGCACGACGGAACGCTCGGCGCGGCGCTGGCCTACGCTCAAGGAATGCGCCGCGGACGCGAGCAGCCGCGGATACGTCGCGTGGAAAGCGGAAGACGAGCGCAGGCGCGAGCAGGTGCTCGAAGTCGCGAAGGCGCTGAAGCGCGGCTCGGAGACCTCCTGACCGCAGCTTTTCGTAGGGTGCGCTAGCAGCGCACCGACCGGCCCCTTACCGTCGCCTCAGTCGTAGGGTGCGCTGATAGCGCACCGACCAACAGTCCCGCGGCCTTTTAACGTCTCCGCATCACGAGCGCGAGCAGCAGCGCGGTGCCGAACCCCCACGCGCCGTTGATGATCGGCCCGACGAGCATCCGGCTCATCTGCCAACCGCCAGCCATCGGTTGACCTTTCAACGGCGCCACGACGAACCACGCGACGAGCGTCGGCAGGATCGCGCCGAACG
>DASPNJ010000110.1:0-62082 GCA_035626595.1 Burkholderiales bacterium | reverse complement strand
GGCGTTATAGCGCGCCATGGCCAATCGATTAAAGCTCGATCCGGCGGCGACGATCTTGCCGTCGCTCTGCACGGCGAGGGCCAACACGATGTCGTCGAATCCAAAATCGGTCGTGACTTTGCCGTCGTCGTCGAAGCTCGTGTCGAGGCTGCCGTCCGCGTGATAGCGGACGAGCGCGAACTCCGCCGGCCCGAACGAGGTGAATGCCGTCGCCCCGGCTACGATGATCTTGCCGTCCGACTGCAAAGCCATCGTATACGGTACATCGGTCGCACCGATTGGCGTGATGACCTTGCCGCCGACCCCGAATGTCGTGTCAGCACTACCGTCGGTGTTGTAACGCACGACAGAGAAGCGCCCGCTCAGCGGACTCGGATCCTCGAACTGGCCGGCCGCCAGGATCTTTCCGTCGGGTTGCACGGCGAGGCTGATCTCGAACGACCAGCCGAGATTGGTGATGAGTTTTCCGTCCCCGTCGAACGTCACATCCAGTGTGCCGTCCCCGTTGTAACGCGCGAGCACCGCCTGCACGTCGGCGATACCAGCCACGACGATGGCGCCGTCGGACAGGACCACGACGTTGTGGATTGCGTCTAGGTCCGGAGTTGTGACGGCACCGTTAAAGTCGCTGACGATGATCCCGTCCCCACCGAAGGTCGCATCGAGCGTTCCATCGGATAGGTAGCGTGCAAGCACGAAATCGCGATTGCTCCCGGCGAAGTCCGCAGCCGAGCCGACGAGCAGAATCTTTCCATCGGGCTGCAACTGCATATCGGTGGCCTCATCCGACGCCACGACGTTCGTCGTGACTCTGCCGTTGCTGCCGAAGGCCGTATCCGGGCTGCCGTCGGCATTGAACTGCATGACCATAAAGTCGTTGCCGAAAATGCCGCCGATTACCAGCTTGCCATCGGGCCGCACGGCGACGCCGTGCGCATCGGACGCGAAGTTGTCGACGAATACTCGGCCGCGCTCGATCTTGAAAGTCGGCGCGTCGTTTATCCCGGCAATGGTGACGGTGGAGCTGCCGTGCGCCGCGAGGGCTCCGCCCGGTCCCTGTGAGCCCGTGTTGCCGTCCGAGAACAGCCAGTCGATCTGCACCGATGGCGGCGGAGCCTCGCTCGTGTTCCGGTACGCGATCGATTGCAGCACGCCGGTGACGCGCGTCAGCGTCGCATCCGCGTTGAACGTGAGCTCGAGGCGTCCACCCGAGTTGTCCGCGACGGTGCCTACGGTGACGCCGCCGTAACGCAGATTCGTACTTTCCACGAGCGACCCGAGCGGCCCGGACGCGGAGAACGCATCCTGCGGGTTGGCGCCACCGTTTCGCACGAGGACGAGCGAGGCGCCGTCGAAGTGGCCCTGCGCCACGAGCTCGGTGTCGAAAAGCGTCAGCGACGAATCCAGAACCACGGGCGGACCATCCTCGGTGTAAGCCACGGTGCCGCTCACGGTGTTCACGCCGCCGAACGTGCTGTCGAGGCTGCCGTCCGCGTTGTAGCGCAGCACCGCGGCCTCGTAGTCGGTGCCAGTGCCGCGAGTGAACCCGCTCACGACGATTCTGCCGTCGGGCTGCAGCGCGAGGTCCCAGCCCTGCTCGTGTCGCAACAGGAAATCGGTGACGACCTTGCCGTCGGCATCGAACGTGGTATCGAGATCGCCGTCGCTCTCGTAGCGCGCCAGCGCGAAATCGTCTCCGGCAAATCCCGCGACGACGATGCGTCCGTCGGGCTGGATGACTATGCCGTACGCGATCGCCGATGTGCCGAAGCTCGTCGTCACGATGCCGTCGCCGCTGAACGTGCTATCGAGCGTGCCGTCGGCGTTGTACCGGGCGAGCGCGAAGTCGCGGTTGCCGCTCGCATCGTCGCTGTAACCGGAAACGACGATCTTGCCATCCGGCTGCCGGACTACTCCGAATGCCTCGGCGCCGGCTTGGATCGGCGTCGTCAGCTTGCCGCCAGTGCCGAAGCTCGCATCGAGGCTGCCGTCGACGTTATAGCGGGCGAGCGCGATCTCCATTTCGAGCGCGTCGTTCATCACCCATCCCGCTACGACGATCCTGCCGTCGGGCTGAATCAGGCTGCTCGCCGCCGAGTCTCCGCCGAGAACGTTGAACGTCGTTGTGACCGTGCCGTCGCCGGCGAAGCTCGTATCGAGCGAGCCGTCGGCGTTGTAGCGCACGAGAGCGACGTCGCGGCTCGCATCGCCGGTGACTACGATGCGGCCGTCGGTCTGGACCGAAACACTCGCCGCGACGTCATCGCCGCCGAGAACGTCGGTGATCACGATGCCGTTCACGCCGAACGTGGTATCGAGACTGCCGTCGACGTTGTAGCGCACGAGCGCGAAATCAGATGCCACGCCTGCGCCGAGAACCCAACCGGCAACGAGAATCTTGCCGTCCGCCTGCAGCGCCATGTCCGACACGACGTCGTGCGCAAAGACGTTCGTGGTTACCTTGCCGTCCACGCTGAACGTGGCGTCGAGGCTGCCGTCAGGCTGGTAGCGCGCGAGCACGAAATCGGCGGGCCCGCCGAACGCGGTTCCCGCGATGACGATCCTGCCGTCGGGATGGATGAGGATCGTTCGGCCTTCGGCGAAAGTCGTTCCGAAGCCGGTGGTCAACCGGCCGCCGCCGGTCATGAAGGTCGGTGCGTCGTTCACGGAAGTGCTTCCCCCTGGATGTATGTGATGGCCGCGAACGAGCGACGACGGATATGGTGTCCGATGACCTGCCGGGAACGCTTACGGATCGCGTGCTCCGATGGTATCGGAAGCGCGACCGTGCGAAATCTCACACTGCACGCAAATTACCGCGTGGCCGTAGGGATTTACCCTACGGCACGAGAGGAACTACTGCCGCCCGTCGAATGCGCGCTTCAGCGCCGCGATGTCGAGCTTCTTCATCTGAAGCATGGCGCTGAACGCGCGCTGCGATTTCTGCGTATCCGGATCCACGATCATGTCGAGCAGCGCCTTCGGAACGATCTGCCACGACAGCCCGAACTTGTCTTTGAGCCACCCGCATTGCTGCGCTTCGGGCGGACCGCCCGCAGACAGCGCGCTCCAGTAGCGATCGACCTCCTCCTGCGTGTCGCACATCACCTGCATCGAGATCGCCTCGTTGAACTTGAAGTGCGGACCGCCGTTGAGCGCGGTGAACGACTGCCCGTCGAGATCGAACGCGACCGTCATGACCGAGCCCGCAGGGCGGCCGTGGATCTCCGTGCCCGCCTCGCCGTAGCGCGCGACGGTGACGGTGCGGGAGTTCGTAAAGATCCCGGTGTAGAACGCGACCGCCGCTTCCGCCTGATCGTCGAACCAGAGGCAGGGCACGATCTTCTGGATTTTCGCCATGTGTCTTCTCCATTCGGGTGAACCGGCCTGCGGCGGCCGGTGACGACCTGTAGTCGTTTGCGGCGGAGCCGAATCGACAACGTCAGGCGTAGATCGCCACGTCCATGCTGCCGTCGGGACGGATCGCTCCGCGGTACATGCCTTCGGTGTTGAAGGGCATCGCGATGTTGCCGCGTACGTCCACGGCCACGAGCCCGCCCGTGCCGCCGATCGCCGCAACTTCGTCGAGCGCCGCGCGCGCGGCCTTTTCGAGCGGTTCCCGCAGATAGCGCATGCGCGCCGCAACGTTGGAAGCGAGATGGGCGCGGATGAAGTATTCGCCGTCGCCGGTGCCGGATACCGCGCATGCACGGTTATCGGCATAGGTGCCGGCGCCGATCACCGGCGAATCGCCGACGCGTCCCGGCAGCTTGTTCGTGAAGCCGCCGGTGGACGTCGCCGCGGCGACGTTGCCGTGCCTATCGAGCGCAACGGCACCCACCGTGCCGTGGCGGTCCGCAGCGTTCGCCGCGCGGCTCTGTGTCCGCGCGATCTCGAGCGCCGCCAGACGCGCGGGCGTCGAGAAGTAATCCGGCTCGACCATGTCCAGTCCGGCTTTGCGCGCGAACGCGTCGGCTTCACGGCCCGCCAGCAGGACGTGGCGCGTCTTTTCCATGACCGCGCGCGCAAGCAGCACGGGATTCTTCGTGCGACGCACCGCTGCGACCGCACCCGCCCTGCGCTCTGCGCCCTCCATCACTGCGGCGTCGAGCTCGTGTTGTCCCGCCGCGTTGAAGACGGCGCCACGGCCCGCATTGAAGAGCGGCGAATTTTCGAGCACGACCACCGCGGCGATCGCGGCGTCGAAACTCGATCCGCCGCGCGAGAGGATGTCGTGCCCCTTGCGCAACGCGCGCTCGAGCGCCGCGCGGTAGCGCGCCTCGCGCGCCGGCGTCATGCGGGCGCGTGGGATGGTGCCCGCCCCGCCGTGGATGGCGATGGCGGTTTTAGTAATGGGACTTGAAGCTGATCGCTTCGCGGTAGGCAAGGTCTTCGACGTCGATGTACGAGCGCATGGTTTTCTTGTCGACGGTGTACTGGATCTTGCGGTTGGTCTCGTTCGTCGCGCGAATGTCGAGGAGCTCCAGCGACTCCTTGACTTCCCACTCGTGCGCGCCGGCAATGCCGGGCGGCGCGTAGATGATCGAGCCGGCGCTGACTTCGTATTCGCACCCCTCGACGTCGCGCACGGTCGCATGACCGGAGATGACGTAGTAGCACGCCTCGATCGGGTGCCAGTGGAGCTGCTCGTACGTGCCGGGCTTGTACGTCGCGCGGCCGATGCGCACGCGGTCGGTCTGCTGGATCTCCGGCCAGCCCACGAGCCGCTGGTAAGTCTGCCCGTCGGTCACGCCGCGGCGCCCCGGACAATCCTTCTCGCTGATCACCCGCAATGTCGATTTGACTTCCATGTCGCGCGTCCTCGAATCAGGGTTGTCTGGCCGGCTTCACGCCTCGTGACACGCCATACCATCGTGCTGCGCACAGAAGTGCAGCAGGTGTGTCGCGCACGCGGCCGGATACATGAGCTGGATCTTGTGAAACGTGCCGGGCATCTCCACGAGCCGGAAGTCCCGGATGTGGTCCCGCAGCGCCTGCTTCTGGTCAGGCGTCGTGAGCGGTCCTTCGCTGGGATAGAGACCGAGCACGGGGACCTGAAGACGTTTCAGGAACGAAAACATATCCGCCGAGTTCACCATGCCGGATGCCATCGCCGCCTGCACGTCGGCGCGGTTCTTCTGAAATTCGCTCTTGTACCAGTCGAGCAAACCGGGATCGGCGTCGGCCGGAAAGCGCATGCTCTTGTTGGTCGCCTCGATGTACGCGTCGCGGTCGGCGGCGCGCGCTTCGCCCGTCATGCCGTAGGTCACCCGGCGTTCCGCCGGAATCCGGACCGGCGTGGAAACGAGCGTCAGTGTGCGCACGCGCCGCGGATGCATCGCTGTCAGCGCCATCGACACCATCCCGCCCGCAGATTCGCCGCAAATGTGGACCGACTCGGCCCCGAGGTCGTCGATGATCGCGACGAGATCGGACACGCAGTGTTCAAGCGTGAAACCGCTCGCAAGATCGAAATCGGCCGATGACTGTCCGAGGCCGCGCATGTCGGGCCGCACCACGCGGTAGAAGCGGGAGAGGTAGGGCACCCAGCTGTACCAGAACGCGCCGGAGCGGCCGTTACCGTGCTGGAGCACGAGGTACGGCGCGTTCTTCCAGGGATCGGTGTAGTCGTCGACGACGTAGTGGAGCGTCGGGCCCGACGCGGCTTTGACGCGAGGCATGGAGCGCTATTGTATTGAAGCGTCGGGCCGGGGCGTCAGCCGCCGAGCGCGCTTTCAAACGAACGCGTAGTCCGTGGCATCGACGGGCGCCGCGTTGACGAGCGTGACGACGTCGCTCACCGCGCCGTCCGCGGAGTTGATGCTCCAGCGCGTCGCGCTGAGCCGAATGAAGCTCGCGCCCTGCGCGGCGCTGCCGTAACCAGCGAAGACGAGCCGGTCTCCGGCCAGCGCGGCGTTCCCCGCGAAGTCCACCAGCGCATCGCCGTTCGCCGCACCCGCGGTGAAGGTGAAGGTGTCGTTGCCGGCGCCGCCGCTGAGCCGGTCCGCACCGGCGCCGCCGTCGAGCGCATCGTCGCCGTCCATGCCGACGAGAGAGTCCGCGCCCGCGCCGCCGGCTATGCCGTCGTTGCCGCCAAGGCCGAGGATGTAATTCGCGTCGCCGTCGCCCGCGAGCGTGTCGCCGTGCGCGGAGCCGATCAGCCCTTCGATCGAGAGATAGCTGTCCCCGGCCGCATCGCCGAAGTTCGCCGACGCGTTGCCGAGGTCCACCGTGACCGGGCCTGCTGCGTAATGGAACGCCGCGTAGTCGGTGCCGTCGCCGCCATCGAGCGCGTCGGCTTGCGCGCCGCCCTCAAGACGGTCGTCGCCGTTGCCGCCGCCGAGCGTGTCCGCCCCCGCGCGCGCCTGGAGGTAGTCGTTGCCGCCGCCGCCGCGGAGCTCGTTGATGTTGTCGTCGCCCACCAGCGTGTCGTCGAACGCAGAGCCGATCAGGCCTTCGATCGTGCGGTAGCTGTCGCCGAACGCTTCACCGCTGTTCTGCACCGCCCCCGCCAGATTCGCCAGCACGCCGCCGGCGCTCGCGCCGTAGCTCGCGAAGTCGAAGCCGGCGCCGCCGGTCAGCGTGTCGTGACCGGTGCCGCCTTCGAGCGTGTCATCGCCGTCCATGCCGAGCAGGTGGTCGATGCCGCCGCGGCCGAAGATCTGGTCATTCGCCTCCGCCCCCGCGAGGTCATTGGCCTTGTCGTCGCCATACAGCACATCGGCGTGGCGTGAGCCAAAGAGCCCTTCGATGTCGACGAAGCTGTCGCCCAGCGCTTCACCCAGGCTGTTGGCCGGCATTCCGAGATCCACCGTCACGGGTCCAATCGCGTAGTAGTAACCGGCGTAGTCGAAGCCCTCGCCGCCATCGATGACGTCGCCGCCGGGTCCGCCTTCGAGCCGGTCCACGCCCGCTCCGCCTAGCAGCGTGTCCACTCCGCCGCGCGCCTGGAGATAGTCGTTCCCGCTCCCGCCCTGTAGCGCATTCGCATTGTCGTCGCCGACCAGCGCGTCGTTGAACGGCGAGCCGATGAGCCCTTCGATCGCAACGTAGCTGTCGCCAAGCGCGTCTCCGCTGTTCTGAACGGGCCCCGCCAGATTCGCGACCACGCCTGCCGTTGCGCTGGCATAGCTCGCATCGTCCGAGCTCGCGCCGCCGTCGAGCCGGTCGGCGCCCGCTCCACCCTCCAGCGCATCGTCACCGGCATCGCCTGCAAGGACGTCGCTACCCTCGCCGCCTTTCAACGTATCTCCCCCGTCGCCTCCGATCACGATGTCGTTGCCTGCACCGCCGTCCAGCGTGTCGGCACCGTTCTGACCGTGGAGCCCGTCGTTATCGCCTGCGCCGATCAGGACGTCGTCGCCGGAACCGCCGAATAGCAGATCGTTCCCCGGACCCCCGTCCAGATGATCGGCCTGATCGGCGGATGCGACGAGCGGGCTCAGCCTGAAGATCTCTCCGTCCCAATCGACAACGTAGAGATCTCCGCGGCCATCCTCACCGAACGATGACGGGAGCCCGAGCGCCCCCGCCGTCGTTACGATCTGGGCCGTCCGATCCGTCGCGTTCCAGGCCGCGCCGTCGAAGTGCAGTGTGAACAGCTTTGACAGCACGAAGTCGGCGAAGAAGTAATGGCCGTGCAATCCCTCGCTTTCGCCGCGATAGACATAGCCGCCGGTGATGGAGCGGCCGACGGTGCGCTCGTAAGCGTGGATCGGAAACGTCAGCGTTCCTGCCGAAGGCGATCCTGCGGAGAACGGGGCCGGACCTTCATAGATCTTCCAGCCGTAATTCGCGCCGGCCGCGCCGATGTTGATTTCCTCCCACGCGCTCTGACCGACGTCGGCGATGTACAGCGTGCCCGTCGCGCGATCGAACGAGTCGCGCCACGGATTGCGCAGGCCGAGCGCCCAGATCTCGTCGGCGCCGGCCGTGGCCACGAACGGGTTGCTCGACGGAATCGCATAGTTACGGGTGGGATCGGAGGGAAACGCATCGGAGGCGACGTCGAGGCGCAGCATCTTGCCGAGCAGACTGTTCACGTCCTGACCGCTGTTCAGCGCATCGCCCGGGCTTCCGCCGTCACCGAGCGCGGCGTAGAGGTAGCCGTCGGGTCCGAAGCCGAGCCAGCCTGCCTTGTGGTTCGTCAGGCCGTCCGGCTGGTTCACGCCGATCACGAGCGATGCGCTGGAGGCGTCGGCGATGTTCGGGTTGCTGCCCGATACGCGGTAGCGCCGGATCTCCGTATCGCCGCTCGCGTTGGTGAGATTGACGAAGAAAACACCGCTCGCGGCGAAATCGGGCTGAAAGGCGAGACCGAGCAACCCGCCTTCGCCCGCGGTGGAAATCTCGGTCGTTACGTCGAGAAACGGCGTCGCCGCCACCTGGCCGGACGCCGTATCGACGATCTTGATCTTGCCGGTCTTCTCTACGATGAAGAGACGCTGCAAATCGCCCGGCGGGGCGCCCGCGAAAAGGGGTTGCACGAAGCCGCTTGCCACCCGCTCCGCACGGATCGTGCTGACCTGACTCTGCGCGCCGTCCGGGTTGAAACCGTATATGACATCGTCGCCGGACGCGCCGATCAGAGTGTTGCCGGCGTCGTCGCCGAGGATCAGCGTCGCCATGGACCGTCCTGTTCGAAAAATGACCCGCGGTTGGGTAACGCAGTTCGAGTGACCCGCAACCAGGGAAGCAAATTTTCGCCCTTAGAAGGCGCGACCGGCGGAAGTCGCGCGACGCACGCTCCGCCGACCCGAGCTCAGGCTGGTCCGGCCCGTCCGCTCGCCAGCCGCTCGAGCTCGGCGAGCTGCGCGTCCGATACCTCGATCGCCTCGCGCGCCGCCGCCGCAGCAGCCTGCCGCCGCGCGCCCGGGAGCCGCACGCCCTCCTCTTCCAGCATGCGTGCAATGAGCGCCTCCACGCGCTCGAAGTAGACATCGTGGCCGGCGAGCGCGTCGGGATCGATCGCGAGCACCGCATGGCCGATGCGCGGCTTGCCGCCGGGCTCGAAGTACGAATCGTTCTCGAACGAGAGTGCCGCGCCCATGAGCGCGCAGCACAGGAGCTCGACGATCAGCGCCAGCATCGTGCCCTTCATGCCGCCGATCGCGGCGAGGCTGCCGGTGAGCGCGGCCTGCGCGCTGGTGGTCGGCTGACCGTCGCGGTCGAGCGCCCAGCCGAGCGGTATCGGTTTGTCTTCCTTCGCGTACAGCATGATCTTGCCGCGCACGACCTCGGTCAGCGACAGATCGACGACGAGCGGTTCGCCGCCCCCGCGCGGAAACACCGCGGCGATCGGGTTGGTGCCATAGAGCGCGCGCTTGCCGCCCCACGCGTTGATCGCCGCCGGCGAATTCGTGAACGCCAAACCGACCAGACCGGCTTCGGCGACCGGCGCGAGGTGATAGGCGGCTGCACCGAAATGATGGCTGTTCGTCACGCCACAAAACGCGACGCCATAGCGCCGCGCGCGCGCAATCGCCTCTTTCACCGCGACAGCGCCCGCTTCGTACGCGAGACCGCCGCGCGCGTCGACGAGGCACGTCGCGCCTTTGCGCGTGACGATTTTCGGTTTCGCGCGGCCATCGACGCGGCCTTCGCGTACATGCTGCGCGTAGAGCGCCGTGCGCGACACGCCGTGTCCACTCAAGCCCTCGGATTCAGCGGCAACGAGAGCGCGCGCGGCGGCGAGCGCGGCCGACTTGCTGGCGCCGGCGCGGCGCAGCGCGCGGGCGGTGAGGTCCGTCAGCTCTTCGATCGTCAGCTTTGGCATCAGGCAGCCTTCTCCAGGAGCGTTTCGCCGGGCTTCACGCGCGTGAACGCGACCGGCCGCGTATCGCACCGGAACTGCCCTTCCTGCCACGTCACACAGGTGTAGCGCGAATTCTCGAGATCGCGCACCTCCGGAAAATCGGAGCGGTAGTGCGCTCCGCGCGAATCCTCGCGCGCCGTGGCAGCGAAGCGGATCGCGTTCGACACGAGCAGCAGGCTCTTCATGTTAAGCCAGTCGTGCCAGGTGAGGTTGAACGCAAGGTTTGAGTCCGGGATACCGGTCTCGTCGAGCTCGGCTTCGAGGTGCGCCAGCGCCGTTTCGGCGCGTGCGAGGCTGGCCGCGTCGCGCACGATGCCGACGTCGTCCCACATGAGGTCGTAGAGCCGTTCGCGCAGGCCCGCGAGATCGCCCGTGCGTTTGCCGAATGGCGCGCGGCAGCGGTCGATCGCATCCTGGATCGCGTAGCCGTCGGGGTCGGGATAACCGCCGGGGTTCGCTTTCAGCCAGCGCGGGATCGAATCGCCTGCGATGCCGCCGAAGACCGTCGAGTTGGCAACGCCGTTGCCGCCGAGCCGGTTCGCGCCGTGCACGCCGCCGGAATCCTCGCCTGCGGCGAACAACCCCGGCAGCTCGGTGGCGCAGTCGGTGTTGAACACGACGCCGCCCATCATGTAGTGCGCGGTGGGCACGACGTCGACGAGCCCCGACACGAGGTCGAAACCGCAGTCGGCGCAGCGCTCGACCATGCCCTTGAACATCTTGCGGACCATCGCAGGGTCGAGATGGCCCATGGTGATGTACAGGCCGCCGCGCTCGCTCACGTTGCCCTTTTTCATCTGGTCGTACATCCCGCGGCTCACGATGTCGCGCGTCGCACGCTCGTTGCGCGGATCGTAGAGATGCATGAAGCGCTCGCCCTTGCCGTTGAGCAACTGGCCGCCGGCGCCGCGCAGACCCTCCTCGATGATCGTGCCGGTGATGCGCGTGTGCGGGCCGGCGATGAGCCCCGTCGGATGAAACTGCACCATCTCCATATCGCGCAGCGTGAGCCCGGCCCGCAGCGCCATCGCCATGCCGTCGCAGGTCTTGTTGCCCGACGGTGTGTGGTACTTGTACATCGTCGGTCCGCCGCCGGTGGCCAGCAGGACCGCGCGCGCCTGCACGAAGACGAACTCGCCGGTGCGCATGTCGATCATCAATACGCCGGCAATCGCGTCGCCGGATTTCGTCTTCACGAGCTCGACCGCGCGATGCTCCTCCAGCCGGTTGATCCCGCGCGCCCAGACCTGCTCCGCGAGCCGGTTGATGATCTCGATGCCGGTCAAATCGCCCTTGTGCACCGTGCGGTCGAAGGTCTGACCGGCGAACGCCTTCTGGTGGATCGTGCCGTCGGGATTACGATCGAAAAAACAGCCGAGCTCGTTCTCGAGCTCGTGGATGCGTTCGACCGCGACCGAGACCAGCGTCCACGCGAGCTCCTGGTCGGGCAGCCACTTACCGCCTTCGATCGTGTCCATGAAGTGACGCTCGACCGAATCTTCCGCGGCGAGCGCGACGTTGTAGCCGCCCTGGACCATGCGCGTGCAGCCGCATTTGCCGAGCAGACCCTTCACCGCCACCGTGATCGAGAGCGACGGATCCTGCTGGTGCGCGTGCAGCGCGGCGAACAGGCCGGCCCCGCCGGAGCCGAGGATGAGCACGTCGGTGCGCAGCGTCTTCATTGCATTGAGTTCCAGTGCCCGGAGGCGATGAGCGTTTCGAGATAAGCCGGAGCGAGGGCGGTGCCGGCGAGCTGATCGTGATGGCGCAGGAGATACAGTGCCACGTCGCCGCTTTCGTACAGATCGAGCAGGACCGCGAGCTTTACGAGCTGCTCCGGCGAGAGCCCCCTCACGTCGAGCAAGTCGCAGGTAAACAGTGCGTCGGCCCACATCGTCTGCATCGGCGTGTTCGGGTTGCCGTCCCGCGCAAGCGGCTTCATCGCGCGACCCGAAATGGTGAGAAAGCGGTGCAGCGTGAAATCACGATCGCGGAGCCACGCGTCGATGTCGCCATAGAGCGGCTGACCCTTGTACAGCGGCACGAACTCGACTTCGGTCACGAGCGCAAGCACCGAGGAGAGCGTCGCGGTACCGCCCTGCAGCACGTCGAGCTCGGCGCCCTGGATGTCCATCTTGATGAAGTCGATGCTGCCGAGCGCGTTATCGCGCACGAACCGGTCGAGGCTCACGGTGGAGACGGCGCTCTTCGCTTTGAGCCGCATCACGTCGAGGTGATGGAACACGTCGGCATAGCGCTCGTCCGGCTCATAGAGCGAGGCGCACATCGGATGGCGCGTCTGGTAAAGGGTTCGCGGCTCCTCCGCGCGGCCGACGGCGGTGGCGTAATAGCGCAGCCCGGGCCGCGCCTTCGCGTTCAACTCGGCGCAGAGCGCCGGATCGAGCTCGAACGCCGAGATCCGCGAGCCCGGGAAGAGGTCGAGCAGCGCGTGGAACGGCTCGGCGGCGCCGCCGAGCGGCAGCGCCCCGAGCTCGAGCATGTTGAACGCGAGCGGGTAGCGCCTGTCGGCGAGCAGTCTTGCGAGCACGAAACCGCGCGTGAAGGCCGTCAGGCCTTGACGCCGAGCGCCGCGAGCGCCGCGGCGCGCTTGTCACGCGCGGCCGCGTTGACCTGCGTGTACAGACTGTTGCCGTGGCTGTCCATCGAGACGAGCAGCGGGCCGAAGTCCTTCACGCGGAACTTCCACAGCGACTCGGGATTGAGATCGTCGAGATCGACTTCCTCGATGCTTTCCACCCACGTCGTCTCGAGCGCCGCCGCACCGCCGATGATGGCCACGTAGACGCCGCCGAGATCACGGAATGCATCCAGCGAGCCCTGTGCGAGACCGCCCTTACCGATGACCATGCGCACGCCGTATTGCTGCATCAGGGGCCGCGTGAAGCGCTCCATGCGCGCGCTGGTGGTGGTGCCGATGCAGACCTTCTCGTAACCGGACGGATGTTCTTCCGACTCGCCCACCCATCGCACGTTGGGCGCGGTGTGAATCACGGCATGGCCCTGCATGTCGAAGCGCGTGGTGCGCCCCTTGTCGAACATGTGGATGAGGGTCGCGTCGCGGATGCCGTAGAGCGTGCCGTTGAGCGTCACCGTGTCGCCAGCTTTCAGCGCTCGGGCCTGGGCCTCGGTGATGGGCATCTGGAAGTCGTAGTGGGCCATGGTCAGGTCTCTCTGGATTGCCGCCTTCGCGGGAATGACGAGTCAAATTTCGCGCCAAGGATCAGAAGCCGTAGGTGAGGCCCTGAGGCGTGAACGTCGCGCGCGCGCGGCGGGCGGAGTGGCACTGCATGTTCACCGCGACGGGATTCATCGTGATGTGCGTGGCGGCCGTCTCGACGTGCACGGCAAACGACGTCGAATCGCCGCCGAGCCCCTGGGGGCCCACGCCCAGGTCGTTCACCACGCCCGAAAGCTCCGCCTCGAGCTTCGCGCCTTCCGGGTCTTCGCACTTCGAGCCGAGCGGCCGCGTCGCAGCGACCTTCGAAAGGTGCACGCAGAGATCCGCGGTGCCGCCGACGCCGACGCCCACGATGGTCGGCGGGCACGTCTTGCCACCGGCATCGAGCACGCAGTCGATGACGAAAGTCTTCACCGCGTCGATGCCATCCGCCGGCACCGCCATCTTGAGCCAGGAGTTGTTCTCGGAGCCCGAGCCCTTCGGAATCATCTCGATCGAAAGCTTCTCCGGCTCCGGCACGAAATCGATGTTGATGACCGGCATCAGCCTGCCGCTCGACGTGTGGTTGTTCGCACGCGTCACCGGATGCACGACCGAGGAGCGGAACGGATGCTCTTTCGTGGCGCGCTCGCAGCCCTTGACGATGGCCTGCTTCAGCTTGTAGCCATCGACTTCGACGCCGCTGCCGATCGAGACGTTGTAGATCGGGAGTCCCGTGTCCTGGCACAGCAGATTCTGGTTCGCCTCGGCGACCGCGATGTTTTTGATCATCGTGCCGAGGATCGCCTTGCCGGTGGCGTCGGTTTCATTCGCGTCGAGGCGCTTGAAGCCTTCCTTGATGTCGTCCGGCAGGAGCTTGAGCGCGCGGATGTACAGCTCCTTGGAAGCTTCTTCGACTTGTTTCAGGTCAACTTTCATGTGTTTCCTTGCGGCGGGCTACCATCCACCCTACGTCACTAGTCGATCTGGAGCTTGCGCTCCTTGATAATGCGCGCCCAGCGCGCCGATTCCTCACGCATCGCGGCTGCGAACGCCACCGGGTCGTTGCCGACCGGGAACATGCCGAGCGTTTCGAAGCGATTGCGAATATCGGGCGCCTGAAGCACCTTCAGCGTGTCCTGGTAGATCTTGTCGATCACCGCTTTCGGCGTGTTCGCCGGCGCCACCAGGCCGAACCAGCCGAGATTCTCGAAGCCCGGCAGCGTCTCGGCCGCGGCGGCGACGTTCGGGAGCTGCTTCACCCGCTCTTTGCTCGTAACCGCGAGCGCACGCAGCTTCCCCTGCTGCACGAAGCCGATTGCGGCCGAGAGGTTCGGCGTAACCATGTGGATCTGTCCGGCAACGAGGTCCGTGAGCGCGGGGCCTTCGCCTTTGTACGGCACGTGGACGAGCTCGAGCTTGGCCGTGTACAGAAAGTTCTCGGCAGCGAGGTGAGTCTGGGTCGCGACGCCGGCCGAGCCGAACGTCATCTGCTTGCCCTGCTTGCGCGCGAGCGCGATGAAGTCCTTGAGGGTCTTCGTCGGAAGCGTGGGGTGCACCGCGATGATCTGCGGCCCGCTCGCGACGTTCGTGATCGCCGCGAAGTCCTTCTCCGCGTTGTACGCAAGCTTGCGGAACATGTGCTGATTCGCGGTCACCACCGAGCCCGACGCCATCAGAATCGTGTAGCCGTCGGCCGGCGCACGCGCCACGATCTCGGCGCCGATGTTGCCGCTCGCACCGGCGCGATTATCGGCGACGACGGTCTGCCCCCACACCTCCGTCAGCTTCTGCGCGACCACGCGGGTCACGATGTCCGTCGCGCCGCCGGGCGCGAACGGCACGACGATGCGCACCGGCTTCGTCGGATAGGCCTGCGACCATGCGGGCATCGCCGTGAGCGCTGCCGCCGCGACGACCAGCCATTTTGCGGTTCTCATCTCCATCCTCCTCGTTAAATTAATCCGAGCGCTTCCACGCTCAGTCGCTTCAGCTCCTTCTGCAATTTTGCCTTGAGCGGCTGATGCGCGGCGCTCTTGTTGAGATTCCTGATCTCGTACGGGTCTGTCGAAAGATCGTAGAGCTCGTCGAGCTCACCGTTACGGCTGCGGTTCACCCAGCGGATGTACTTGTAGCGCTCGGTGCGCACCGCTTTGTAGGTCATGTTCACGAGCCAGGGATAGGCGTTCTCGGCCCAGTACTCGTGGAGCACCGATTTGCGCCAGCCCGTGCGTTTGCCGGCGATGAGCGGCAGGAGCGAGCGGCCCTGAATGTGCGCGCCGGGCTTGCCGCCGGCGAGCTCGATCAGCGTCGGCGCGATGTCCTGGCAGATGACGAGATCCTTGAGCCGGGTACCGGCTTTGATGCGCTTCGGGAAGCGCGCGATGAACGGCGCGCGCACGCCTTCCTCGTATGGAAAGCGCCGCTCCGGTCCAAGACCGTGCTCGCCGAAGAAGTAGCCGTTGTCGCCGAGGAAGAGGATGAACGTGTTGTCGAGCTCGCCTTTCTTCTCCAGCGTGTCGAACAGCATGCCGATGCCTTCGTCCACAGCGGCCATCATCGCGGCGCGCAGCCGGATCTCCTCCTGCTCGCCGGCGAAGAGCGGATCGAGAACCGCGCGCGACGCCTTCGATTTCCGGAGCTCGAGCGCTTCGGCCCAGGCGGGCTTGCTCTTGATGACTTCTTCCGGCGGCAGCATGTTCGGCTTCTTCGGAAACACGCAGCCTTTGTAGAGGTTCTTGTGGCGCTCGGCGACGACGTAGCCGTCCATCCGCACCGTGCCGTCGGCGGCCTGCTCGGCATCGGGGTGCACCGCCTTGTGCGCGAAGAACAGCGACCACGGCTTCACGTGCTTGCGCTTCAGGAAATCGACCGCCATCCCGTTCATGATGTCGGTCACGTACCCGGTGTGCTGGACGTATTTGCCGTTGATGTTGAGATTGGGGTTCGTGAGCCGCCCGTGCCCGTCATAAGCGACCCAGTAGTCGTATCCGGGCCGCGGCCGCCCGCTGTTGCCCATGTGCCACTTGCCGATGTGTGCGGTCTCGTAGCCCAGCCGCTGCAGCTCGAGGTGGTAGTTCGGCAGCCGAAAGCTCGACGCGTCGCGTGCGACGTTGTCGATGATGCCGTGGCGCGCGGCGTACTGGCCCGTAACGATCGAGGCGCGGTTCGGCGAGCAGATCGAGGTCGTATGGAATGCGCGCTCGAACAGTGCCCCTTCGTGCGCGATGCGGTCGATGTGCGGCGACTTCATGTACGGGTGCCCGCCCGCGCCGAACTCGTCGAAGCGCAGGTCGTCGATCAGGATCACCAGCAGGTTCGGCTTACGCGGCACGTTTGCGCTCCGTTTTGTTGTTTCGGCGTTTTCGCGCCCTGACGGTCGCACTTGACGTCTTGGGGGCCCCTTTCGACGCGCTGGCAATTGCGCCGACTTTCGGACCGACCACGCCAAGACCGACGCGCAGCGCTTCGGTCTCCATGATGTCCTGCGGCGCGACGTTCGCGAGGTTCACGTCAGGCCCGAACGCTTCCACCAGAAACTTCTTCATGTCCTCGACCGCGGAGAGCGTGACGCCGCTGATCCACGGCCCCGGCAGCTCGATCAGCACCTTCGACATGTCGAGGCCTTTGCGGATGCCGTCGATCAGCTTCATCTTCGGCTTGCCGTTCTCGATCAGCTCGGCGGCTTCGACCAGCACGATCTCGGCGCCGGCTTCGAAGCAGTCTTCAGCCTGACCGACGAGCAGGCGCGCATCGTTCTTCATATCCTTGGAGCCGACCTCGCCAAAGACGGCGAGCCCGGCCTCGCGCGCGAGCCGGATCTGCGACATCCGCTGCGTGCGCGTGAGCGGCACGCAATTGTCGGAGATCTCGATCACGTTGAAGCCGACGCGCTTCGCCTCCGCGAGATACTTCGGCAGCATCGCCTCGCCATGGACGGCGAAGACGTATTCCATGAACTGGCCGCCGATGAAGGCCCGCACCTTGTGCAGACGATAGAGCGCGAGCTTGCGGCGGAGATACGAAAGCTCGTAGAGGCGCGCGGTGCCGACCGCGATCTTCCCGAGATCGATGTAGGCGCCGGCCATCTCCAGCACGTCGCTCACCTGGCCGTACGGAAGCCCGAAGTCGACCATCATCGTGAGCCCGCTCATGCGCGGCTTCTTCGCACTTCGCGCTGCCGGCAGATCGACGAATGCGAAGGGATTTGCCATCGAAGCGCCTAGATGAGATTCAGGAGGAACGCGAGACCCGCGGCGAAGCTGAACGCCGTAGCCGCTGCGAGCATACCCTTGTGCCAATCCTGCAGCGGCAGCAGCTCGAGCGCGAGCAGCCTCAGACCCGCGGCCATGTGCGCCGCGAGCAGCAGCACGAGGATGACCTCACCGATCTTGACGAGCGGCTGTTCGGTCCAGCGCAGGAACTGATCGAGCCTCGCTTCGCCTTCGAGCGCCTGCGCGAGCGCCCAGAAATGGAGCGGCAGAAACAGCGTCAGCGCGACGCCGGACACACGCTGCACCATGAATGCGAGATAGGACGAATGACCCCGCGCGCGGAAATCGTTTCTCACGCGGGGCCCGCTCCAACGACGGCGTAGACGGCACGCCAGCCGAAAAACGCGAGCCCGATGCCGATCAGCACCGTCACGATCCCGAGGCTGCGTCCACGCCAGTTGAAATGCTCGGACAGCACGGTGCGCATGCCGAGCGGGGCGTGAATCGCGGCCGCCGCGACGAACAGCCCGTAGAACACAGCCCACGCGATGCTGCCGCTGGTGCGCCCGAGGATCTCGGCCGCGGTGAGCCCGCCGCGCACCGCGTAGATGATCACGGCGAGGTGCACGAAGACGCAGATCGCCAGGACGACCGCGGAGATGCGGTGCGCGGCCCACAGCAGGACCTGCAACCGCAGGTTCGGTGACGCAGTGACGGCGTGACGCGGTGACGCAGACGTCGTCACAGCTCGCCTTTCAGCGCGGCGCTCATCGTGAGGCGCTTCAATCCCGCGATGCTCTTCGCCGGATCCAGGAATTTCGGACAGCGCTGCGTGCAGCTCATCTGCGTATGGCAGGCATGGCAGCCGGCGTCACCGGCGACCGCCGCGAGTCGATCGCGCTGCTCGATATCGCGGACGTCGTTCACGAGCGTCCATGCGCGATTGAGCGCGGCGGGACCCAGGTAATCCGGACGCCACGTGACGACGTCGCATGACGCATAGCACACGCCGCAGCCGATGCACTCGATCGCTTCGTCGACGAGCTTGCGCTGCCGCGATTCGGGCTTAACCGGCGCGAACTCGTCCTTGCGGGTGTCGGGACCGGTGAACTGGCCCTTCGCCTTCGCCCATTTGTCGAAGAAGGGCGCCATGTCGGTCACGAGGTCCTTCACGACCGGAAGGTTGTGGAGCGGCGCGATCTCGAGCTTGCCGTCCCCGGCAACGACGGACACGTGCGTGCGGCACGTCCAGCGCGCCTTGCCGTTGACGGTCATCGCGCACGAGCCGCACATGCCGACGCGGCACGCGAACCGGTACGACAGCGTCGGATCGAGCCTGCGCTGGATGTGCGTCACGACGTCTAAAACCGTCTGGCTTTCGAGCCGGGGCACCTCGAACTCCTGGTAGTGCCCCGACTCCTGACCGCGCCAGACGCGGACCTGTAATGTGCTCACACGCGCCCCGGCTGCAACGATGCCGCTGCGCGAGCGCAGCGAGCCCGAAAGGAAAGGAGGGTCACGGAGGGAAACCTTGGTTTCCTTCCGTGGCCATTACGCCGATTCGTAGAGCCGCGTGAGCACGAACTCGCGATGGCCGAGCGCTTCGGCGGCGGTCAACCGGCCGTTGCACGTGCGCAGCATCACCTGGATCAGCTCGTCGCCGGTCTGGTCGAGGTTCTTCTCGCGCTGGAGCAGACCCGAGCAGTCGTAGTCGATGTGCTCCGACATCGTACGCGCGGTGCGCGGATTGGCCGTGAGCTTGATCACCGGCACGATCGGGTTGCCGATGACGTTGCCCTGGCCCGTCGGGAAGAAGTGGACGACGTAACCCGAGGCGGCGCACAGCGTGACCATCTCGGCAGCGGCGGACGACGAATCCATGAACCACAAACCGGGGCGCGTCGGCTCTTCGGCCTTGTCGAGCACGCCGATCACCTTGCACTTCTTGCCGATCTTCTGGATGTTGCCGAGCGCTTTCTCCTCGATGGTCGTGAGGCCGCCGGCGATGTTGCCCTTGGTCGGCTGCGACTCGGAGAGGTCGTCCACCTTGTTGCGCTCGACGACTTCCTGGTAGCGGTTGAACATCTTCATGAACTTCTCACGCACCTCCGGCGTGGCGCAGCGATCCGCGACGATGTTCTCGCCGCCGGTGATCTCGGTCGTTTCGCCGAACACCATCGTCACGCCGAGCGGCTCGAGCTTGTCGAACGCGCTGCCGACCGTCGGATTGGAGCCGCAGCCGGACGTCGTGTCGGATTCACCGCACTTGGTCGAGACCCATAGGTCGCTGATCGGGCATTCGACGCGCTGGAGCTCGGAAGCCCATTGCACGTATTCCTTCGCGACCTTCGAGGCGCGCATGATGGTGTCGTGATCGCCGTGGCCTTCGATGCCGAAGCCGGTGACCGGCTTGCCGGTTTTCGCGATGCCGTCCACGACGCGCTTCGCCCAACCGTCCTCGATACAGATCACGACGACCGCCGCGACGTTGGGGTTCGCGCCCGCGCCGATCAGCGTGCGGAAGTGGAGATCGAGGTCCGCGCCGAACTGAAGGCGGCCATAGGGATGCGGGATCGCGAGCGTGCCCTTGACGTTGTTCGCGACGGCTTCAGCCGCCGCGTTCGAAAGATCGTCGACCGGCAGGATGAGTACGTGGTTGCGGACGCCGACGCGGCCGTTTTCGCGCCGGTAGCCCAAGAAAGTGGTGTTTGCGTTGACCATGGCTCGATTCCTTTGCTTACCAGCGCTTCGTTTTGATGTTGTGCACGTGGGCGTGTTCGCCCAGCTTGATATCCGCGACGGCTTTGCCGATGTCGAAGCCGTACTTGATGATGGTGTCGCCCTTGCGGATCTCCTTGGTCGCGACCTTGTGACCGATGGGCACGTCGTTCAGCGCCTTCACCTTGATCGTGGAATCGTCTTCCATGACCCAACCGGTGAGCTCCTGGCCGGCCTTGATGCCTTCGATGACGGCGACACCGACGGTGTCCTTCTTGTCGTGCACGAGTATGTGAATCATCGTTTCTCCTACGGGGGAGCGGCCGCTTGCGCGTGGCAGGGCCAAGGGTGGGAATTTCTGCTCTTGTGGCTGAATCGTAGCGGCCGCAGCGGCTCAAGTCAACTATATGACCTATATGAATTTGGGCTGCGGCGGGCTAGAATCCGCCGGACGATGGAACAGCACGAGAACCGCCGCCTGGCCGACGCGATAAGCGTCGGCGGCATCAACCCGATCCCGCTTTACAAGGAGGTCAAGGCGCGGCTCACGCGCGGGCTCGCGGCGGGCGATTGGAAGGCGGGGGAGGCGATTCCGAGCGAAGCGCGTCTCGCCGAGCGCTTCAGCGTCTCCATCGGCACGATCCGCAAGGCAATCGACGAGCTCGTCGCCGAGCGGATTCTCCTGCGCCAGCAGGGTCGCGGCACTTTCGTCGCCACGCATGGCGAAGGCCGCACCCTCTTCTACTTCTTCCACATCGTCGGCAAGGACGGCAGTCGCGAGCTGCCGGTGAGCGAGCTGCTCTCGTTCCGGAAAGCGCGCGCGGGCGCCGTGGAGGAAGAGCGACTGGATGTGCCGCGCGGCGCACCGCTTTTTCGCATTCAGAACCTCCTCAGGCTGGGTGGCAAACCCGTCATCTTCGACGACATCGCGATTCCGGCGGAGCTCTTCGCCGACCTCGACGAGAACATCTTCGGCCGCCGCGAAGGCACGATCTACGGCCTGTACCAGGCGCGCTACGGCATCACCGTGACGCGCATCAGCGAGCGGATCTCGGCGAGCCGGCCTTCGGCGCGGGCGGCGTCGGTACTCGAAATCGCGGATGATGCGCCGGCGCTCGTCATCAAGCGCGTCGCCTACACCTACGACGACACGCCCGTGGAGTATCGCGTGAGCTGGGTCGACACCGAGCGGCACGAATACTTCAGCGACTTGTGGAGGACCGAGGGCCGGTCGTGAGCATGCGGTGACGCAGTGACGCGGTGACGGGTCAGGAGACACTCGTCACGTCATCACCGCGTCACTTCGTCACTACGGTCAAAGCCGCTCCAGCGCCCGCTTCGCCGCTTCCGTGAGCGCAGCGTCCTTCGAGTTCTTCAGCAGCCACTCGAACTGCGCGCGTGCGTCCGCTTTCATGCCCGCGCGCATGAGATTCAAGCCTGCCAGCAGCCGCGCCTGGAACGCGCGCGCGTCCGGCGCCGCGGCCTGGACGAGCAGCGCCGAGCGTAAATAGGCGCCGGCCGCGTCGACGGCATCGCCCGAGAGCTCGTGCGCACGGCCGAGGCCGAACAGCGCCTCCCGGGCTTCGCGCGCGTTCGCGAGCGGAACGAGCATCGTGTAGATCGCCTGCGCGGCCGTGTTCTGGCGCAGGTCGAGCATCTGCTGTGCGAGCTCGAGCAGGCGCTGCGCGAGCTGAGGCGAGACCTCCGTGCGTCCGTCGAGCAGACGCTTCAGGATTTCGACGCTCGCCGGCGCGTCGCCGGCATCGAGCGCGGTCTGCGCCACGATCAACTGCCAGTCGATCGCGTTCACGTTCGCCGGCGGCGTGAGCCCCGCCCACAGCTTGAGCGCGCGCGCCGGCTCGTCGGCTTTCGCCGCGATCGTGCCGAGGAGGTAGCGCGTTTGCCCGTCGAGCGCGTCGACGTGAATACCGCTTCGCTGCATCACGCGCAAAGCGGTGTTCTCCAGTCCGGATGCGGCGAGCGAGCGCACCAGCTCGAGCTGAGCGTTGCGCCGGATGTCGGCATCCTGTGCGCGCTGCGCGAGATAGCCGAAGAACGAGCGCGAGAGGAACGGCTGCGAGCCGAGCTGGCGCGCCGCGTAATCGGCCCACGCGGCGTCATCGCCGATCAGAAGCTGCTCGCGGTTGGCTGCTTCGGTCGCCGTCGCGCCGTAGGCCTGCCAGAGCCGCTGCGCCGCCTCGGCCTGGGCACCGTCGTCGCGGCGTGCGGCGCCCTGGAGCAGGCGCTCCAGCGCTTCGACCTGCAGCGCCGCGCTTTTCGCCCGCACCGCCGCTTCGTGAATCGCGCGCCAATAGGCGAGGTCGGCGGTTTTGGCGAGCGCGGCACGCGCCTGCGCCACGACGGCGTCCGGTGCGAGCGCGCCGCTCCGGAGCTGAAGCCTCAGCCGCGCCGGCGTCGGCTCGGTGCCGGTCCACTCGAGCGCATCCGTGTCGCGTCCCAGGTCGAGCAGCGCTTCGGCGAAGCGTTCCCGCGTCTCGCGATCGAGCGGTTGGTAATCCTGACGGAATCGCAGCATGCTCGCGAACGCGTCGGCAGCGCGCTTTTCGGTCACGTAACTTTCGATGACGGCGCGGCGGGCCGCACGCATGTCGTCGGCGGAGGCATTGCCCTGCCACAGGAGCCGGGCGGCGTAGGCGCGGGCGAGCTCCGGTTCGTTCTGCGCGACCGCGGCGCGCGCGCCCTCGATAAAACAGACGTCGAGCGGCGGCGCCGCAGCGCGGTCGGCAAGCGCCGCAACGCGCGCGAGCAACGCTTCACGGCGGTCGAGCCGCGCAAGCGCGTCGCAGCGCAGCGCCTCCCATTCGGCCCATCGCGGCGCGCTGCGGTCGCGCGGCTGCAGCGCTTCGATCTCGGCGAGCGCGAGCTCACGGGCGCCCGCTGCTAGCATCGTGCGCACGGCCGTCGGATCGTTCGCCGGCGTCGCCGCGAACGCCGCGCCTGCCGCCGCAAAACAGCCCGCGAGCGCGAGCTGCAGTACGTCACCTCTTCGCGTCACTTCCTGGCGTCACCTCTTCTCGTCACCGCCACCGACTATGCACGAAAAAAAAGGCGGCTCGTAAGCCGCCCCTTTTCTTTGGTGCATCGCCTTACTGCTGCGCAACCTCGGGCGAGGTGTCCGTCTGCGGCACCGTGATCTCCGCCTGCACCACCGTGAGCTTTTCCTTGATCCGCGCCTTCTTGCCGGAGAGCTGGCGCAGGTAGTAGAGCTTCGCGCGGCCGACGTCGCCGCGGCGCTTCACTTCGACGCTCGCGATGAGCGGCGAATACGTCTGGAACGTGCGCTCCACGCCTTCGCCCGACGAGATCTTGCGCACGATGAACGAGGAGTTGAGCCCCCGGTTGCGCTTGGCGATCACGACGCCTTCGTAGGCCTGCACGCGCTTGCGCTCGCCCTCGACGACGTTCACGTTCACGACGACGGTGTCGCCGGGCGCGAAATCGGGGATGTTCTTACCGAGGCGCTGGATTTCTTCCTGCTCGAGCTGTTTGATCAAGTCCATGTCCGTTCCTTCACGATTCTCTCCTGAATTCTTCCAGCAACCGGCTCTCCTCCGCGGAGAGCGTGCGCTTCTCCAGCAGGTCGGGGCGCCGCAACCACGTACGCCCCAGCGCCTGCTTCAGTCTCCACCGTGCGATGTCGGCATGATTGCCCGACGTGAGCACCGGCGGCACCGCCAAGCCTTCGTGCACTTCAGGCCGCGTGTAGTGCGGATGATCGAGGAGCCCGTTCACGAACGAATCCTGGCTCGCCGATTCCGCGTCGTTCAACGCGCCGGGCAACTGCCGCACGATGCAATCGATCACCACCATCGCCGCGAGCTCGCCGCCCGAAAGCACGTAGTCGCCGATGGAAACTTCGTCGTCTACCGCCCGTTCCACAACCCGCTCGTCGACGCCTTCGTAGCGCCCGGCGAGCATCACGATCCCCTGTTCCCCCGCCAGCTCCTGCACGAGCCGGTGGTCCAGCAATCTACCCTGCGGCGTGAGATGCAGCGTGCGCGGTTTTGCGACGCCGCTGCTCCTTTGCCGCTGCTTCGCCGCATCCAGCGCCTTCTCCAGTGGCTCCGGCATCATCACCATGCCGGGACCGCCGCCGTAGGGCCGGTCGTCCACGCTGCGATACGCGTTCGTCGCGAAATCGCGCGGGTTCCACAGCACCAGCTCGTACAGCCTGCGCTCGCGCGCCCTGCCGGTGACGCCGCTCGCCGTCACCGCTTCGAACATCTGCGGAAACAGCGTCACGACGTCGAACTGAAACATCAGAAGTCGGCGCCCCAGTCCACGCGGATCGTGCGTCCGGCGAGATCCACCTCGAGCACCACTTCCTCGATGAAAGGGATCAAACGCTCGGTTGCGTTCGGACCTTCCACCACCAGCACGTCGTTGGCACCGGTTTCGAAGAGCCGGGACACCGTCCCGAGCGCTTCGCCCTGCGTATTTACTACGCTGAGCCCGATCAGATCGGCCCAGTAATACTCGTTCGTCTCTGCCTCGGGAAACACCTCCCGCGGCACCGCGACTTCACGCCCACGATAGCGGGCGGCTTCATCGCGATCGGTGCAGCCGGCGAACCGGACCGCGACCGCCGCACCCTGCACCTGCGATTCCTCGATCTGCGTCGACTGCCACCCGCCTTCGGTTTCGACCCACCAGTCGCGGTAGGCGAGGAGGTCTTTCGGCGTGGCGGTGAACGGCTGCACTTTGACCCAGCCTTTGATACCGAAGGCGCCGGTTATGCGCCCCATAACGACCAGCTTGTCTGGTCGTTTCGTTACATCCGCCACCAGATCGTCTGGTGGCTGCGAGCGGGGTCGCGTCAGGCGGTCTGCGGCGCGGTTTCCTGCTGCGGCGCCGCCTGCTGCGCGCCCATCTGCTTCACCAGGCGCTTCGCGGTCGGGGACAGCGTCGCGCCCTGTGCCTGCCAGTGCGCGAGACGCTGGCGATCGATACGGAGCGACTCGCGGCCAGCGGGCGCCTTGGGATCGTAGAATCCCAGCCGCTCGATGAAACGTCCGTCCCGTGCGCGGTGGGAATCGGCCACCACGACGTTGTAGAACGGCCGCTTCTTGGCGCCGCCTCGGGCTAAGCGAATCACAACCATGTCTATATACCGTTCGGAAATCGAAAGGGCGTGATTTTACGTCACTTTTCGCTGCCGGCGCAAACGCTCACCTCAGGAAAAACAGCCCATGAAAACCCCGTCGCTGCCGGCCTCCGGCATCGAAGCCGCGCTCGAAGAACGCTTTGGCGTCAAGATCCCCGCATCCGCCGGTATCGACGGCCTCGAGGAGCTGCGGCGGATTGCAGCCCACAGCTCCCACCGGCGCTACAAGTCCGAGAGTGTCACGCCCGAGCTGCTGAGGCTGCTGCTCGCCTGTGCGCTGTCGGCCCCCTCCAAGTCGGACCTCCAGCAGGCCGACATCGTTTACGTCGCCGACCGCGAGAAGGTGCACGCGATCACGGCACTCATCCCGGACATGCCGTGGATTGCCGAAGCGCCGGTGTTTCTCGTCTTTTGCGGCGACAACCGCCGGATTCGTCAGATTGGCGATTGGCGCGGCAAGCCGTTCGCGAACGACCACTTGGACCATTTCATGAACGCGGCAGTGGATGCCGGCATCGTGATGACGACGTTCATACGCGCCGCGGAAGCCGTGGGCCTGGGCGCTTGTCCGATCAGCGCGGTGCGCAACAAGCCGCGTGAGGTGAGCGCGTTGCTCGAGCTGCCGGACTGGGTCTTTCCGGTCGCGGGGCTCACCGTCGGCTGGCCGGCAGGCGAAGGCCGCATCACCCCCCGACTTCCGCTCGACGCGACCGTGCACGTCGATCGCTTCGACGAGTCCCGCATGCGCGAGCACGTCGACACGTACGATCGGCGCCGGCACGCGCTCATGCCGTATCGCAAGCAGCGCAACACCAGACTTTTCGGCGAAGCGGAGTTCTACGGCTGGTCGGAAGACAAGGCACGCCAGTACGGGGTGCCGGAGCGCACCGATTTCGGCGCCTTCATCCGCGAGAAGAAGTTCAAGTTGGATTGAGCGGTGCCGAGCGGTGCGCTACCAGCGCACCCTGCGGTGCATGCGATGCCGCCACGTACGTCGACGGTTCGATCGGTGTGAGGAGGGAGGTTTCGGAGGGAACCTGGGTTCCCTCTGAAGCGTTCACCGGCGCACAAGCGCAGCGCGCGCGGGACCGGGGATGCCGTGACGCAAGTCACCGCATCCCTGGAAACATCCCGCGCATGCTGCGCATCATCTTGGCCATGCCGCCTTTGGCCATCATCTTCATCATCTTCTGCGTCTGCTCGAACTGGTTGAGCAGCCGATTGACCTCCTGAACAGTGACACCGGCGCCGGCCGCGATGCGGCGCTTGCGTGACGCCTTGATGATCTCGGGCTTGGCGCGCTCTTTCAGCGTCATCGCATTGATGATGCCCTCGATGCGGCGGATCACCTTGTCGTCCATGTCCGGCGCCTGCTGCGCCATCTGCGCGAGCTGACCCGGCAGCTTATCGACGAGCGCGGAGAGCCCGCCCATCTTCTTCATCTGCACGATCTGCTGCTTGAAGTCCTCGAGATCGAAGCCCTTGCCTTTCTTGACCTTCGCGGCGAGCTTTTCGGCTTCCTTGCGATCGACCGTCTTCTGGACGTCCTCGATGAGCGAAAGCACGTCGCCCATGCCGAGGATGCGCGAAGCCATGCGCTCGGGATGGAAAGGCTCCAGCCCGTTCAGCTTCTCGCCCACGCCCGCAAACTTGATCGGTTTGCCGGTGACGTGGCGCACCGACAGCGCTGCGCCGCCGCGTGCATCGCCGTCGAGCTTGGTCAGCACCACGCCGGTGAGCGGCAGCGCTTCCGAAAACGCCTTCGCGACGTTCACGGCGTCCTGACCCTGCATCGCGTCCACCACGAACAGAGTCTCGATCGGCTTCACCGCGTCGTGCAGCTCGCGAATCTCGCGCATCATCGCTTCGTCGATCGCCGTGCGCCCGGCGGTGTCGACGATCAGCACGTCCTGGTAGTGGCGCCGCGCGTGATCGAGCGCACGTTTCGCGATGTCGACCGGCTGCTCGCCGACCGCGGATGGAAAGAAATCGGCATTGACCTGTCCCGCGAGCGTCTTCAACTGCTCGATCGCGGCGGGGCGATAGACGTCGCAGCTCGCGAGCAGCACCTTCTTCTTGTGTTCTTCCTGCAGGAGCTTCGCGAGCTTGCCGCTCGTCGTCGTCTTGCCGCTGCCCTGCAGCCCCGCCATCAGCACGACTGCCGGAGGCTGCGTTACGAGGTTCAGCGCATCGTTGTGCTCTCCCATGAGCGCGGTCAGCTCGCGGTGCACGACAGCGACCACCGCCTGACCCGGCGTGAGGCTCGCCATGACTTCCTGGCCGAGCGCCTTCTCGCGCACCGACGCGACGAAGTCGCGCACCACCGGCAGCGCCACGTCGGCTTCCAGCAGCGCCATGCGCACTTCGCGCAGCGCGTCCTTGATGTTGTCCTCGGTGATCCGCGCTTCGCCGCGCAGCGTCTTGAGCACGCGCGAAAGCCGCGTCGTCAGGGTATCGAACATGACGGGTGGTACACTTTGGGGAAGGATGGAAATTCTAGCGTATGTCGTGAACGCGCTTCTGTACGGCGCGCTCGCGATCTACTTCTGGCGCACCCGGTGGTCGGCCGCACGCGCCGCCTCGGCGGCACACATGCCAGCCGCGCTCGAGCACTCTGCAGTGCTCGTGCCGCTCGCGATGCACGCGTACCTGCTCGGTGAGTCTCTCTTTGCGCGCGACGGGCTGCATCTCGGCCTCGGCAACGCCATCTCGGCGATTCTCCTGCTGACCGTGCTCATTTACTGGCTCGGCAGCTTCTTCTACCGTCTCGACGGCCTGCAGGCGCTCGTGCTGCCACTCGCGGCCGCGGCGGTGCTCCTCGCGGGGGCGATGCCTTCCGCGAGCGCGCTGCCGAATACGGACCACGCGGCGTTCAAGGCGCATCTCCTCATCTCGATGCTCGCCTACAGCCTGTTCACGATCGCCTCGCTCCACGTCGCGTTGATGGCGCTGCTCGAGCGACGGCTCCACGATGGCGCGGTGTCGCACGGGCTGCAGGCGCTGCCGCCGCTGCTCACGATGGAAGCGCTGCTCTTTCGCATCATCTGGGCGGGGTTCGTGCTGCTCACGCTGACGCTCGTGTCGGGTGTGGTGTTCACCGAGGAGCTCTTCGGCAAGCCAGCGACCTTCAATCACAAAACGGTTTTCGGCGTCATATCCTGGGCAATTTTCGCGGCGCTGCTCGTCGGGCGCCACGTCTACGGCTGGCGCGGCCGCGTCGCGGTGCGCTGGACGCTGTCCGGTTTTCTCGCGCTCGTGCTCGCGTACATCGGCAGCAAGTTCGTCCTCGAAGTGATCCTCGGCCGCTAGGGCATGGACGACATCCCGTTGGCGACGCTGGTCGTCCTGCTGCTCGTGCTGCTCGTCGCCTCGGCGTTCTTCTCGATCTCCGAGACGAGCATGATGGCGCTCAATCGTTTTCGGCTGCGCCATCTCGCGCAGCACGACCATCCGGGCGCGCGGCGCGCTTCCGCCCTGCTCGCGAATACCGACAAGTTCTTCGGCGTCGTGCTCCTGGGCAACAACGTGATCAACGCCGCTTCGGCGCTGCTCGTGGGCGAGATCGCGCGCAGATACATGGGCGACAGCCAGCTCGCGCTGGTGATCGCGACCGCGGCGGCGGCCTTCGCGATTCTCGTCTTCAGCGAGATCACGCCGAAGGTGATCGGCGCGGCATACCCGGAGCGCATCGCGCTGCCCGCGAGTTACGTGCTGACGCCGCTGCTCAGGCTGACCGAGCCGTTCGTCTGGTTCGTGAACCTGTTCGTGCGCGGCATGCTCAAGCTCATGCGTTTGCGCGGTTCGGCGGACACGGTCGAGCACACGCTGTCGGTGGACGAGCTGCGCACGCTCGTGCTCGAGACGGGCTATCTGCCCAAGAAGCACCAGAGCATCCTCGTGAATCTCTTCGATCTGCAGGCGGTGACGGTCGACGACGTGATGGTGCCGCGCAACCACATCGAGACGATCGACCTCGAGGCCCCGGTCGACGAGATCGCGCAGCAGGTCGCGACCGCATATCACCGGCGCCTCGTCGCCTATTCCGGCGGACGCGACGAGATCGCCGGCATGCTAAGAGCGCGCCACGTGCTCAACCTGGTGCAGCAGGGGAATCTCACGCACGAGCGGCTGCGCGCGCTGGTGCGCGAGCCGTATTTCGTGCCCTCCGGCACGCCGCTCTTTTCCCAGCTTCAGAATTTCCAGGAGCACCAGGACCGCATCGCGCTCGTGGTCGACGAGTACGGCGAGGTGAAGGGGCTCATCACGCTCGAGGACATACTGGAAGAGATCATCGGCGAGTTCACGACGAGCTCGCCGCTGCGCACCGGCGGCTACTATCCGCAAGCCGACGGGAGCTACATCGTCGAAGGCGGCACCCTCTTGCGCGAGTTGAACCGCAAGCTGGGATTCAAGTTCCCGCTCGAAGGTCCGAAAACGGTCAACGGCCTCATCATCGAGCACCTGCAGGAAATCCCCGAGCCCAGCACGAGCGTGAAAATCGCGGGACACGCGATCGAGATCGTGCAGACGCAGGACCGCGTGGTGAAAGCCGTGCGCATCTACCCGGCTCCTGCGGCAATCGAAGACCAAAACGCGTAATGCCGCACACAGTGAGGTAAAAGTGCGTCCGCGCAGCTTTACAATGCCCTGAGCTATAGGCATCATCGCGCGGGGTTATCTCAGCTAACCCTTTGGTTCATCAAAGCATTCGAGTCATTCAGGGGATTCCATGGCGACTGCGGCAATTGCGGCCAAAAAGCCCGAGATCCGGGACTTCAACTTCACGTGGGTGGGACAGGACCGCGGCGGCAAGACCGTGCGCGGCGAGATGCGCGCCACCGGTGAAGCGCAGGTCAACGCGCTGCTGCGCCGGCAGGGCATCAAGGTCGTCGAGATCAAGAAGCAGAAGCGCGCCAGGGGCGGCAAGATCACCGAGAAGGACATCACGCTCTTCACGCGCCAGCTCGCGACGATGCTCAAATCCGGCGTACCGCTGCTGCAGTCCTTCGACATTGTCGCCAAAGGCCATTCGAATCCGGCGATGGCGAAGCTCGTGTACGACATCCGGCAGGAAGTGGAGACCGGCGCGAGTCTCAAGCAGGCATTCGAAAAGCATCCGCTGCACTTCGAGGCGCTGTACTGCAACCTCATCGGCGCCGGCGAAGCGGCCGGTATTCTCGACACGGTGCTCGAGCGGCTCGCGTCGTACAAGGAAAAGATCCTCGCGATCAAGGGCAAGATCAAGTCGGCGCTCTTCTACCCGATCGCGATCATCGTAGTCGCCTTCGTGATCACCGCGGTCATCATGATCTTCGTGATTCCCGCGTTCAAGCAGGTGTTCTCGAACTTCGGCGCGGACCTGCCGGCGCTCACGCTGGCGGTGATCGCGATCTCGGACATGTTCGTCGAGTACTGGTACATCATCTTCGGTGCGGTGTTCGGCGGGGTTTACGGGTTCTTCTACGCATGGAAGCGCTCGACCAAGATGCAGATCGTCATGGACCGGCTGCTCCTGCGCGTGCCCGTCTTCGGCGATCTGATCAGGAAGTCGGCCATCGCCCGCTGGACGCGCACGCTGTCGACGACCTTCGCCGCGGGCGTGCCGCTCGTGGAAGCGCTGGACTCGGTCGCGGGCGCCGCCGGCAACTACGTGTACTTCGTGGCGACGAAGCGCATCCAGGGGGAGGTCGCGACGGGCTCGAGCCTCAATTCCGCGATGCAGGGCACCGACGTCTTTCCGAACATGGTCATCCAGATGGTGGCGATCGGCGAGGAAGCCGGCTCCCTCGACACCATGCTGGGCAAGGTCGCCGACTACTTCGAACAGGAAGTCGACGAGGCGGTCGAGGCGCTCTCGAGCCTCATGGAGCCGATGATCATGGTGGTGCTGGGGACGCTGATCGGCGGCCTGGTGATCGCCATGTATCTCCCGATCTTCAAGCTCGGCGCTGTGGTCTGAGCGGCTGCCATTCGGCAGCCGCCTCGGCCGGTGAACGCTTCAGAGGAAAATCAAAGGTTTTCCTCCGAAACTACCTTTCCTTTCAGCATCGCCCAAAGACCTCTGCGTAACCTCCTTTCCTTAAGACCGACCGAATAGCACAGTCAGAATGGACATCCTGACCGTGCTGGCGACGACACCCTGGCTCTACATCACCGCGGCGGTACTGCTGGGCCTGTGCGTCGGCAGCTTTTTGAACGTCGTCATCCACCGCATGCCGAAGATCATGGAGACGCGGTGGCGGGCGGAGTGCGCCGAGCTCAATAACGAGGAGCCGCCGAAGACCGAACGCTACAACCTGGTGGTGCCGCGCTCGCGCTGCCCCGCCTGCGGCCACAAGATCGGGGCGCTCGAGAACGTGCCGATCCTGAGTTACGTCGCTCTCGGCGGCAAATGCGCGGCCTGTGGTGCGCGGATCTCGATCCGCTATCCGATCATAGAGGCGCTCACCGGCGCGATGTCCGGCTACATCGCATGGCACTTCGGATTCACGCTCGCCGCCGGCGCGGCGCTGGTATTCACGTGGATGATGATCGCGCTCGCGTTCATCGACCTCGACACCTTCTATCTCCCGGACGATCTCACGCTGCCGCTCCTCTGGATCGGGCTCCTCTTCAGCCTGTGGGGCGGCTTTACCGATCTGCCTTCGGCCGTGATCGGTGCGGTCGCCGGCTATGTTTCGCTGTGGCTCGTGTTCTGGGCGTTCAAGTTCGCCACCGGCAAGGAAGGCATGGGTTACGGCGACTTCAAGCTGCTCGCCGCGATCGGCGGCTGGCTGGGCTGGAAAATGCTGCCGCTCGTGATCCTGCTGTCCTCGTTCGTGGGCGCGATCGTGGGAATCCTCCTGATCGTGCTCGCGCGGCGCGGGCGCAACGTGCCGATCCCGTTCGGGCCGTATCTCGCCGTGGCGGGCCTCATCGCGCTGTTCCACGGCGAAGCGCTCAATCGCCAGTACCTCGATCTGTTCTAGCGAAACCATGTTCCGCATCGGCTTGACCGGCGGCATCGGTTCCGGAAAGTCCAAGGCCGCGGACCTGTTCGCCGCGCTCGGCGCGGACGTCGTCGACACCGATGCGATCTCGCACGAGCTGACCGCGCCCGGCGGCGCTGCGATGCCGCTCATCCGCGACGCGTTCGGCGACGAGTACGTGCGGGAGGACGGCGCGCTCGACCGCCCGCGCATGCGCAACCTCGTGTTCAGCGACCCGGCGGCCAAGCGCGCCCTCGAGGGTATCCTCCATCCGTTGATTCGCGCCGAATCGCGCCGCAGGATCGAGGCATCGACGGCGCCGTATCTGCTCGTCGTCGTGCCGCTCCTCCTCGAGACCGGCGCGTACCGCGACATGATCGATCGCATCCTCGTCGTCGATTGCAGCGAGTCGACGCAGATCGCGCGCGTGCGCGCCCGAAGCCAACTCGCGGAGGATGAAGTGCGCCGCATCATGACGACGCAGCTGCCGCGCGCCGAACGTCTCGCGCGCGCGGACGACGTGCTGTCCAATGACGCCGACATAGAGACGCTGCGCTCGAACGTGGAAGTGCTTCATCGCCGTTACCTCGAAGCGGCGACAGCGAAGCGCTGAGCACCTGCCAAACCTTTATTTTTGCCCCTTTTTGGTGAATACTTCGGAAACGTCCAGGTGCCGGGGTGAGCGTGATCGTTTATGAGTACCCGCTGAGCGAGCGCATCCGCACCCTGCTGCGACTCGAGGACCTGTACCAGCGGCTCGACTACTTCCTCGACAAGAACGAACCCCTCCAGAACCACGTAGCGCTGCTCCTCGTGTTCGAGATTCACGAGGCCGCCGCGCGCGCCGATCTGAAGTCGGACCTCCTGCAGGAGCTGGAGCGCCAGAAGCACTCGCTCGAGGCGCTGCGCGGCAATCCGGACGTCTCCGAGCAGGCGCTCGAGAACGTGCTGCGCCAGGTCGACCAGGCCTCCTCGCGGCTGTACCAGGCATCCGGCAAGATCGGGCAGGAGCTGCGCGACAACGAGTGGCTGATGAGCATCAAGCAGCGCACGACGATCCCCGGCGGCCTGTGCGAGTTCGACCTGCCTTCGTACCACTACTGGCTGCACCAGCCGGTGGAGCAGCAGCGGCGCGACATCGAGACGTGGGTGGCGCCGTTCCTGACGATCCGCGATGCGGTCGACATCGTGCTCAGGCTGCTTCGCGCGAGCGGCAAGAGCTCACAGGAAGTCGCGCATCAGGGCATGTATCAGCTCATGATGACCGGACGCGTGGCCCAGATGGTGTCCGTGGAGCTCGCGCGCGGCTATCAGTGCGTGCCGGAGATCAGCGCGAACAAGTACGCGCTCAACATCCGCTTCACCACGCAGGAAGGCATGCAGCGGCCGAAAACCGCCGAGACCGATGTCGAGTTCGAGCTCACGTTCTGCAACCTCTAATACTCAGTGACACGATGAAGCATCGTGTCACTGACTCTAAGGGTGCACCGAAGAAGAAGGTCGTGAGCTGCCCGCACTGCGGCACGAGCGTCGTGTGGGACGCAGCGAACCCCTACCGGCCGTTCTGCTGCGAGCGCTGCAAGATGATCGATCTCGGCGCGTGGGCGACGGAGTCGTACCGGATCCCCGTCGCCGAAGACGACGAATCCCCGGACGACGATCAAGGATCCGGATCCCGGCCTACGCGGGAATGACGGCGTACCGGCAGCACATCATCGTCATTCCCGCGAAGGCGGGAGGCGAGCTCGTCATTCCGGGGAAGCAGGGCGGTAGCGTCATTCCCGCGCAGGCGGGAATCCAGGGACCTTCCAGGCCGCGCGAATAGCGGCGACGCCATGCGCGCCCGCCGTCCATGCGTCGTGCAGGTCGTCTGTGCCAAGTCCCCCGACCCCATACACCGGCAGCGGATAACCGTCGATCAGCTCGCGAACACGCTCCCAGCCGAGCGTGCGTGCGCCCCGATGGCTCGCGGTCTCCTTCACGGGCCCCAGCACGACAAAGTCGAGACCGAGACGCGCGGCGTGCTCCAGCTCCGGCGCATCGTGGCAGGACGCGCCGACGAGCTCGAGCTCCGGGCGCGAGCTCGTCCGCATGAGCCGCGCGGCGTCGAGATGCACGCCGTCCGCGCCCGTGCGCGCGGCGATCTGCGGCGAAGCATTCACGAGCACCCGCGCGCCGCGCTCGTGCGCACGGACGCGAACGCGCGTGGCGAACGCGACGAGCGCGTCCTCGTCGAGCTGCTTCTCGCGGATCTGGATCAGGCGCAGCCCGCGATCCAGCGCCGCGTTCAGCGCGCTTTCGAAGCCGTCGAGCCCACCGACGCTGGCGTTGCTGATGCCGTACACGTGGGGCAGCGACAGCGCGCGCAATATCGGCCCGTTCGCGGGCAGGATCGGCGAGGCGGTGAGGCGCTCGATGCGCTGCCACGCGAACGCCTGCTCCTCGCGTCCGTGCATCTCGCCCGACCAGCGCGTGACGCGCCGGAAGCGCAGGCGCACGTTCGCATGCTCGTAGTCGTAGTCGCGCGTGATCCAGGGATACGACTGCTCGACGTCGATTGCGAGCTCTTCGTGGAGCTCGCGGGCGAGCGCGGCCGCCGCCGATTCGCCGGCTTCGACCTTCCCGCCGGGAAATTCCCAGTAGCCGGCGTAGACCTTGCCGGCGGGCCGCTGAGCCAGCAGAAAGCTGCTGTCGGCGCGCTCGATGACGGCGGCGACTACCTCGATGCGCGGTCGGGGCGTCATCGACGCACCCTGTGAACCTCACGACCGGTTACCGCGTCATTCGTCACCGCGTCACAGCGTCACTTCTTCTTGGTCTGCTGCTTGCCGGCCCAGTCGCGCGCGAACTGCCAGGCGACGCGTCCGCTACGCGATCCGCGCATGAGCGACCATTGCAGCGCCGCCTTGTGCGCGCCCTCGGTGCCGGCGCCCGGAACGCCGAAATGCTCGATCCACACGTCGACGATTTTCAGATACTCGTCCTGATCGAACGGGTAGAACGACACCCATACGCCGAAGCGCTCGGAGAGCGAGATCTTCTCTTCCGAGGTCTCGCCGGGATGGATCTCCTCGCCGACGTGCCGGTACTCGAGGTTCTCGTGCATGTACTCCGGCATGAGATGCCGGCGGTTGGAGGTCGCGTATACGAGGCAGTTCTCGGACGCCGCCGCCACCGAGCCGTCCAGCACGACCTTGAGCGCCTTGTAGCCCGGTTCGTCCGCCTCGAACGACAGATCGTCGCAATAGAGGATGAAACGCTCGCGCCGCTCGGCGATGCGATCGACGATGTCAGGGAGATCGATGAGATCCTGCTTCTCGACCTCGATTACACGCAGGCCCTTCGGCGCGTACTTGTTCAGCAGCGCCTTGATGAGCGAGGACTTGCCGGTGCCGCGCGCGCCCGTGAGCAGCACGTTGTTCGCGGGCAGCCCTTCGACGAACTGGCGGGTGTTTTCCTCGACGATGCGTTTCTGGTCGTCGATGCCCTGCAGATCGCGCAACGCGATGCGGTGAACGTGCGCCACCGGCTCGATGTGCGCGGCGCCGTCGCGCTTGCGCCAGCGAAAGGCGATCGACGCCTTCCAGTCGGTATCCGGCGGCTGCGGCCGGAACGCCTGCTCCAGGCGCTCGATGAGGGCTTCAGCCCGGTCCACGAGATCGCCCGCGGCGCCGTTTTTGATGGCTCTCGCGCTCAACTGCGGTAATCGGCGTTGATGCTGACGTAGTCGTGCGAGAGGTCGCACGTCCACACGCTCGCGCTCGCGCTGCCGCGGGCGAGCACGACCCGCACCGTGATCTCGTTCTGCTTCATGACGCGCTGGCCCTGGGCCTCCTCGTAGCGCGCGTAGCGTCCGCCGTTTTTCGCCACCAGCACGTCGTCGAGATAAAGATCGACGCGGCCGACATCCAGATCCCCGATGCCGGCGTTGCCGACAGCCGCGAGGATGCGGCCGAGATTCGGATCGGACGCAAAGAACGCGGTCTTCACGAGCGGCGAATGCGCGATCGAATAAGCGACCTGCCGGCACTCGGCCTCGTCGCGCCCGCCTTCGACCTTGACGGTGATGAACTTGGTCGCGCCTTCGCCGTCGCGGACGATCGCCTGTGCAAGCCGGACCGCGACGTCGGTTACCGCGTCGCGAAGCTGCCGGTATTCATCGCTCGCTGCGTCGGTGATCTCCGGCGCGCCGGCGCCGCCGGTGGCGATCAGCACGAAAGAATCATTGGTCGAGGTGTCGCCGTCGACCGTGATGCAGTTGAAGGAACGGTCCGCGGCGTAAGCGACGGCGTCGCGCACGAGCGCGGCGCTGACTGAGGCGTCTGTCGCCACGAACCCGAGCATGGTGGCCATGTTCGGACGGATCATGCCCGCCCCCTTGGCGATGCCCGTCACGGTGATTTCACGCCCGCCGATCCGGTACTTGCCGGAAGCCGCCTTCGGCAGCGTGTCGGTCGTCATGATCGCCTCGGCCGCGTCCGCCCAGTTGTCGGTGCGCAGATGCGACAGGCAGTGCGGCAGCCCGGCGACGATGCGATCGACGGCCAGCGGCTCCATGATGACACCGGTGGAAAACGGGAGAACTTGAGAAGCGTCGGCCGAGATGAGCCGCGCCAGCGCAGCGCAGGTCTCGCGCGCCGCCGCGAGCCCCGGCTCGCCGGTACCGGCGTTCGCGTTTCCGGTGTTCACGACGATCGCGCGCACTGCGCCTTTGGCCAGGTGCTCGCGCGCGACGATCACCGGCGCGGCGCAGAAGCGATTGCGCGTGAAGACAGCGGCAACGCGCGCGCCGTCATCGAGCCGCACGACCAGAAGATCCCTGCGGTTCGCTTTACGGATACCCGCCTGGGCGACGCCGAGCGTCACACCCGTTACGGGGTGCAGTGATTTCGGATCAGGTGCGGTGAGATCTACGGGCATGTCTACGCGGTGCGCGGTCCGCGCACCCTACGAGTCACGGTTCACGGATCACGAGGTCACGCATCACGTGAGCTTACCGTGACAGTGTTTGTACTTCTTGCCCGATCCGCAGGGGCACGGGTCGTTGCGTCCGACCTTCTGTCCGCCGCGCACGAACGGCTGCGGCTTTTCCAGCACCGCGAGCTCGCCATCGTCCACGACCATCTCGGTCGCGTCTCCGGGCGCCGCGGCGGTGCTCGCGTAATCCGGATGCTGGTACTGCAGATTCGAGGGTGCTTCCGGCTCTTCGATCGGCTGGAGCTCCTCGGCGGTGCGGAACTGCACCATCATGAGGTGCTTGGTGACGTCGGTCTTGATCGTATCGAGCAGGAGCTGAAAGAGCTCGAAGGCTTCGCGCTTGTACTCCTGCGTTGGATTTTTCTGCGCATAGCCGCGCAGGTGTATGCCCTGCCGAAGGTAATCGAGCGCAGCCAGATGCTCGCGCCAGTGCGTGTCCAGGCTCTGCAGCATGATCGCGCGCTCGTATCCGCGGATCCATTGCGCATCGATCGCCGCGGTCTTCGTGCGATAGTCCTCGCTCGCGGTTTCGATGATGCGCGTGCGGATCTCCGACTCTTCCAACTGAGCGTCGGCCGTGACCCAGTCGCGCACCGGCACTTTCAGCGTGAGCTCGGTCTCCAGCGCGCGCTCCAGCGCTTCGAGGTTCCACTGCTCCTCCAGGCTGCCGGGCGCAATGTGCTCGTTGACGATGCCTTCGATCACGTCGGCGCGCATGGCGGTGATCGTCGCCGAGATGTCGGTCGTCTCCAGCAGCTCGTTGCGCTGCCCGTAGATCACCTTGCGCTGGTCGTTCGCGACGTCGTCGTACTCGAGCAGGTGTTTGCGCATGTCGAAGTTGCGCGCTTCCACCTTGCGTTGCGCATTCTCGATCGAGCGCGTGACCCACGGGTGCTCGATCGCCTCGCCCTCCGGCATCTTGAGCCGCGTCATGATCGCGGCGACGCGATCCGAGGCGAAGATGCGCAGCAGCGGATCTTCCAGCGACAGATAGAAGCGGCTCGAACCGGGGTCGCCCTGCCGGCCCGAACGGCCGCGGAGCTGATTGTCGATGCGCCGCGATTCGTGACGCTCGGTGCCGACGATGTGCAAGCCCCCGGCCGAGAGGACCTGGTTGTGGAGCTTCTGCCACTCGTGGCGCATCTCTTCCTCGCGCCGAGCCTTGTCCGCGTCGGACAGCGCCTCGTCCGCCTTCATGCGATTGATGTCGGGCTCGGGGTTGCCGCCGAGCACGATGTCCGTGCCGCGGCCGGCCATGTTCGTCGCGATCGTGATCTGCTTCGGACGTCCCGCCTGCACCACGATCTCCGCCTCGCGCGCGTGCTGCTTCGCATTCAGCACGTTGTGCGGCAGGCCCTCCTTCTTGAGCATCGCGGAGATGAGCTCCGAGTTCTCGATCGAGGTCGTGCCCACGAGCGCCGGCTGGCCGCGCTCGTAGCAGTCGCGGATGTCGTTGATGATCGCCTGGTACTTCTCCTTCCCGGTGCGGAAGACCTGGTCCATGCGGTCTTCGCGGATCATCTTCTTGTGCGTCGGGATGATCACCGTCTCCAGCCCGTAGATCGACTGGAACTCGTAGGCCTCCGTGTCGGCCGTGCCCGTCATGCCGGAGAGCTTCCCGTACATGCGGAAGTAGTTCTGGAAGGTGATCGTCGCGAGCGTCTGGTTTTCCTTCTGGATCTCGACGCCTTCTTTCGCCTCGACTGCCTGGTGCAGCCCTTCCGACCAGCGGCGGCCCGGCATGAGGCGACCGGTGAACTCGTCGACGATGATGATCTCGCCGTTCTGCACGACGTACTGCTGGTCACGGTGGAAGAGGCTGTGCGCGCGCAGCGCCGCGTTGAGATGGTGCATGAGCATGATGTTCGCGGAGTCGTAGAGCGAGCTCCCCTCCGCGAGCAGGCCCGCCTGCTCCATCAACTGCTCGGCATGTTCGTGGCCTTCCTCGGAGAGGATGACCTGATGCAGCTTTTCGTCGACCCAGTAATCGCCGGCCGACTTCTCTTCCTTCTGCCGGATGAGCTTCGGCGCGATGGCGTTGATCTTGACGTACAGATCGGTCGTGTCTTCCGCCTGCCCCGAGATGATGAGCGGTGTGCGCGCTTCGTCGATCAGGATCGAGTCGACCTCGTCGACGATCGCGAAGAAGAGCTGGCGCTGCACCTTCTCCGAGGTGTGGTACACCATGTTGTCGCGCAGGTAATCGAAGCCGAACTCGTTGTTGGTGCCGTACGTGATGTCCGCCGCGTACGCCTGCTGCTTGAGATCGTGCTCCATCTGCGAGAGGTTCACGCCGACGCTCATGCCGAGGAAGCGGTAGATCTGCCCCATCCAGTCCGCGTCGCGCTGCGCGAGATAATCGTTGACCGTGACGATATGGACGCCGACCCCGGCAAGCGCGTTGAGGTACGCCGGCAGTGTCGCGACGAGCGTCTTGCCCTCGCCGGTGCGCATCTCGGCGATCTTGCCGTTGTGCAGCGCTATGCCGCCGATCAACTGCACGTCGAAGTGGCGCATGTTCAGCACGCGTTTTCCCGCTTCGCGCACGACCGCAAAAGCTTCGGGAAGAACCTCGTTCAGCGCTTCCTTGCGCGCGCGGTCGAGCGACGTGTCCGGCTTCGCGGCGGCGCCTGCTTCCGGCTGGTCGGCGTCGTTTTCGGCGGCCTCGGCTTCGGCTGCCGCTGCATTGCCCTTGGCCGGGACAGCGGCCGCGATGCTCTCCTGAACGCGCCGGCGCAGCTCGTCGGTTTTCCCGCGGAGCTGCTCGTCCGTGAGCTTCGAGATCTCGGGCTCGAGCGCGTTGATCTGCCGCACGATACGGCCGTACTGCTTCAGCAGGCGCTCGTTGCGGCTGCCGAAGATTTTCTTGAGCACACCTTGGATCATGAGGGGGAACCGATCAGGACTCGCGTCTTGGACCCGCCGGACCCGGGGACGAGTTCAACGCGGCCTAAAGAAAAGGGCGGGGAAACGCCCCCACCCTTGAGTCGCCGAATATTACCATATCGTTGATGGACTTAGCCCCGCAAAGCGCGCCGCGCACATGGCCCTGAAGCCGATTGGAAATCTGCTCGGCGCATCCGACGAGCTCAGGGGACTCACTGCGCGTGCGCGCCGGCAGCAGGCGCTCCAGGCCGTGTACGCGCGGTGCGCGCCGCCGGAGCTCGCGGCATCCAGCCGCGTGAAAAACCTGAAGAACGGCACGCTCGTGGTCATGGCCGCCAATGCCGCGACCGCCGCGAAGCTGCGACAGCTCGCGCCGACGCTCGCCGGTGCGATGCGCAAGTTCGAGCCCGACGTGGGAACGCTCAGGGTCGAGGTGCTCGTGACGGGCTACCAACGCGCGCCGCGCTCCGCCAAGAAGCCGCTCGGTGAAACCGCCATCGCGCGTTTCGACGAGCTCGCCCGCAAAATGCCCGACGGCGGGCTCAAGGACGCGGTGGCGAGGCTCGTGCGGCACCACAAATAAACGCGGACGCACACCATTTCATCGGCCGAAAACGGTGTGCGTGCCCGTTTTTACAGGGTGACCAGCCGCTCGACGAAATAGAAGCCGAGCAGCCCGACCATGGCCACGAGCGCGGCGATGAAAACGCGCCACGCCCACGTGAGATACCCCTGCCGCTTCGTGACGAAATAAAGCACCGCGAGCACGAGGGCCACCAGCACGAGCACCGCGGTGATGCGCACGAAGATCATTCCGCGATGCTACCGAATCCGGGAACAGCCAAGGAAAGGAGGTTTCGGAGGAAACACGGCGCGGTAAGCGCCTTGCTGGCTTTTCCTCTGAATCGTTTACCGGCCGGGCCGGGCTGCCGAATGGCAGCCCGAGCCTTCAGGCGAGCGGCGCGCTATCCAGCGGCTTGAGGTTGCCAGGCGAGGAACGGCGGCGCGTCCTCGGGCCGCTCGAAGCTCACGTGCTCCCACGCGGTGCGTTCTTCCAGGAGCTTGCGCAGCAGCCGGTTATTGAGCGCATGCCCGGACTTGTAGCCGCTGAACGCGCCGATCAGTGGATGGCCAAGCAGGTACAGGTCGCCGATCGCGTCGAGCACCTTGTGCTTCACGAACTCGTCGTCGTAGCGCAGGCCGTCATTGTTGAGCACGCGGTACTGGTCGAGCACGATGGCGTTGTCGAGGCTGCCGCCGAGCGCGAGGCCTCGTTCGCGCATGGCTTCGACTTCCTGCATGAAGCCGAAGGTGCGCGCGCGGCTCACTTCCTTGACGTACGACGTCGTGGAGAAGTCCACGCTAACGGACTGGCGCGAGCGCTCGAGCACGGGGTGATCGAACTCGATAGAGAGATCGAGCTTGAACCCGTTGTGCGGCTCGAGACGAACCCACTTGTCGCCGTCCGCGACTTCGACCGTGTCGAGCACACGAATGAACTGCTTCGCGACCTTCTGCTCCTCGAGACCGGCCGACTGCAGCAGGAACACGAACGGACCCGCACTGCCGTCCATGATCGGAAGCTCGGGCGCGGTGAGATCGACGTACACGTTGTCGATGCCGAGTCCCGCGAGCGCGGACATCAGGTGCTCGACCGTGGATACGCGAACACCGTCTCTTTCGAGACACGACGCGAGGCGCGTGTCGCCGACGGCATAAGGATCGGCCTTGATCTCCACCGGCTCGGGCAGATCGATGCGCCGGAACACGATGCCGGTATTCGGCGCGGCGGGCCGCAGCGTGAGATAGACCTTGTCTCCCGTGTGCAGACCAACGCCGGTGGCGCGGATCATGTTCTTGAGTGTGCGCTGACGGATCACTTACGTGCTTTGCACAAAAAATAAGCGGCGAATTCTAGCATGCGGCGGTGATGCGTTCCCGAAAACGCCTGTGTTTTCCTAGATTGAAAAGCGGCGCTTGTCGCCCACACGCGACAAGCGCATCTCAGTCATCGACAACTCATGCGAGGGTCATACCCAACCACGTCATTCCCGCGCAGGCGGGATCCAGCGCGATGTTTCCTGGACCCCCGCCTTCGCGGGGGTGACGGTATGTCACTTAGGTTACTCAATCGGCCTGCTTGCGAAGAAATGCAGGGATGTCGAGCATGTCCACGCCCGACTGCCGCATCGCTTCGACCGTCGCGTCACGGTTGCGCCGTCGGATCACCGCCGGCTGCTCGAGCTCCTCGTAATTGACTTCCAGCGCCTGGTTGTCGGTGCCGGTCTTTTGCGCGACGACCGTGAACGGCTGCGTCTTCAACTGCGTGCGCACCGTCGGCTTGCCGAGGCCGGTCGCGACGATCGTCACGCGAAGCTGATCCTCCAGCGCATCGTCGTACACGGTGCCGACGATGACGGTCGCCGACTCCGCCGCGAACGCCTTGATCGTCTCCATCACGTCGTACATCTCCTGGAGCTGGAAGCTCCCGCGGCTCGCGGAGATGTTCACCAGCACGCCGCGCGCATCGGAAATGTTGATGTCCTCCAGCAGCGGACACGCGACCGCCTGCTCCGCCGCGACGCGCGCGCGATCCGGGCCCGCGGCCTTCGCGGAACCCATCATCGCCATACCCATCTCGGCCATCACCGTGCGCACGTCGGCGAAGTCCACGTTGATCATGCCGGGGCAGCTGATGATCTCGGCGATCCCCGCGACCGCCCCGTGCAGCACGTCGTTCGCCGCCTTGAAGGCCTCATCCAGCGTGACCTGCGTGCCGAGGACGGACATGAGCTTGTCGTTCGGGATGATGATGAGTGAATCGACATGCTGTGAGAGCGCGTCGAGCCCTTCCTGAGCGATGCGCTGGCGCTTGCCTTCGAACGCAAACGGCTTCGTCACCACGGCGACGGTGAGGATGCCGAGCTCCTTCGCGACTTCGGCCACCACGGGCGCCGCGCCCGTGCCCGTTCCGCCACCCATGCCCGCCGTGAGGAACAGCATGTCGGCGCCGGTGATCAGCTCCGCGATGCGCTCGCGATCCTCGATCGCCGCCTGACGGCCGACCTCGGGATTTGCGCCGGCGCCGAGACCTTTCGTGACGTTGGCGCCGAGCTGGATCTGGATCTTCGCCTGATTGCGCTTGAGCGCCTGTGCGTCGGTGTTCGCGACCACGAACTCCACGCCCTGGACGCCCTGCGCGATCATGTGGTCGACCGCGTTGCCGCCGCAGCCGCCGACGCCCACGACCTTGATCACCGCTTCCTGGGACTGTGCATCGATCAGTTCTATCATTTGTGCTGCTCCTTTCTTGCGAGTTGTCGACTGCCGCTTTTTCCTGCTGCTTCTTCACCGCTTATGCGTTGGCGGGCTCGCGCCCACCGTACGATCCCGGTGCGCCACCGGCGCACCCTACGAATTCGTCTCCTAAAAATTTCCCGTGAACCAGCTCTTCATGCGATCGACGAGCTGCTGAAACGTGCTGATGTGCATGTGCGCGAGCTCGCGCTGGCGGTGCTGCTGCATGCCCGCCACGAGCAGGCCCACCGCCGTCGAATAGCGCGGATGCCTCACCACTTCGGCCAGCGCGCCGGTGTAGTGCGGGACACCGACGCGAACGGGCATGTGAAAGATCTCTTCGCCGAGCTCGACCATCCCCTGCATCATGCTCGAGCCGCCCGTGATGACGATGCCGGACGAGAGCAACTCCTCGTAGCCGCTTCTGCGCAGCTCCGCCTGCACCAGCGAATACAGCTCCTCGACACGCGGCTCGATCACTTCGGCGAGCGTCTTGCGCGACAGCTCGCGCGGCCCGCGCTCGCCGATGCCCGGCACCTCGATCATCTGCTGCGGATCGGCGAGCTGCGACAGCGCGCAGCCGTAGCGCTGCTTCAGGTCCTCGGCGTCCTTCGTCGGTGTGCGCAGCGCCATCGCGATGTCGTTCGTGATCTGGTCGCCGGCGATCGGGATCACGGCGGTGTGCCGGATCGCGCCGTGCGTGAAGATCGCGAGGTCGGTCGTGCCGCCGCCGATGTCGACGAGCGCAACCCCGAGGTCCTTCTCGTCCTCGGAAACGACGGCCATGGCCGACGCGAGCGGCTGCAGGATGAGATCGCGCACTTCGAGGCCGCAGCGACGTACGCACTTGATGATGTTCTGCGCAGCCGACACCGCGCCGGTCACGATGTGCACCTTCACTTCAAGACGCACGCCGGACATGCCGAGCGGCTCGCGCACGTCCTCCTGACCGTCGATGATGAATTCCTGGTTGAGGATGTGCAGGATCTGCTGGTCGTTCGGGATCTGCACCGCCTTGGCCGTCTCGATCACGCGGTCGATGTCCTGCTGGCCGACCTCCTTGTCCTTGATCGCGACCATGCCCTGCGAGTTGAAGCTCTTGATGTGGCTGCCGGCGATCCCGGTGTAGACCTCGCGGATCTTGCAGTCGGCCATGAGCTCCGCTTCTTCCAGCGCGCGCTGGATCGCGTTCACCGTCGTCTCGATGTTGACGACGACCCCTTTCTTCAGCCCCCGCGCCGGGCAGTTCCCCATGCCGATGATCTCGAAGCCCCCTTCGGAGGTGATCTCGGCCACGATCGCGGCGATCTTCGACGTGCCGATGTCGAGGCCCACGACGAGCTTCTTGTTGTCCCTTGCCTTGGTCATGAAAACCTTACGCCGCTCCTTCGCTTCGCTCCGGGCGCAAAAGCACCCCTTATGCGCCTCGCGGCGCTATACACGCTTCGCCTTCTTCGCGCGCGCGCGCTCGCGCTCCCGCGGTTCCCCTTTGAGCTCCGGTATGCGCACCGCGAAGCCGTTCGCATAACGGAGATCGATGTAATCGACGCGCCGCTTGAGCGCGCCGACGGTGCGCTCGTGGTACTCGATGTAACGGGCGAGACGCGCCTCGACATCCTCGCGCCCGAGCTGGAGCATCGGCCCGTTCTCGAGCCGCACCTGCCACGCGCGGCGGGCGCTCACCTGCACCAGCACGGGTTTCGCGCCGATCGAAGCGAGGCTCCTCTTGAAGTGCTCGTACTGGATGGCCATCTCTTTCGACGTGCCCTCGGGCCCGACGAAGACCGGTAGCTTGCCGTCGTGCGCCGCATGGAAAACCTCGCCTTCCGTATTCACGAGCGCGGTGCCGCCCCAGCGCGCGAGCGGCACGTGCTCGACCACGCTCACTTCCAGCCGATCGGGCCAGTGGCGGCGAAGCCGCACTTCGCGCACCCACGGGAGCTTCTCGAACGCGGCGCGCAGCCGCGGCAGGTTCAGCGTGAAGAACGTGCCCTTGAGCTCCTTCTGCACGATCGTCTCGACCTGCGAGGACGTGACGTGCTGCGCGTCGCCGGTGATCTCGACGTGGCGCAGCGCGAAGACCGGCTGCCGCACGACGATCCACGTGAGCGCGTAAACGAAGAGCAGGAAAGCGACCGTGAAGAGCGCGGTCGAGATGCGGTTCAGGAGGTCCGGCCTATCCCACATGCGCCGTCTCCAGGATGCGCATGCAGAGCTCGTCGAACTCGATACCGCGCGCACGGGCGGCCATCGGCACGAGGCTGTGGTCCGTCATGCCGGGAATCGTGTTCACTTCGAGGAGATACGGATTGCCCGCGCGGTCGAGCATCACGTCCACGCGGCCCCACCCGCTGCAGCCGATCAAGCGAAACGCGCGCACCACCTCGCGCTGTATCGCCTGCTCGCGCGCTTCCGGCAGACCCGAAGGGCAGATGTAGCGCGTATCGTCTGCGAAGTACTTCGCCTGATAGTCGTAGAAGACGCGCGGGGTCTCCAGGCGGATGAGCGGCAGCGCCTCGTCAGCGAGGATTGCAGCGGTGACCTCGACGCCCTCGATGAAGCGCTCCGCGATCACCACCTCGTCGTACTCCGCGGCGGTTTCGTACGCGGCGCCGATCTTCTCGATCGTCGTGACCTTGCTCATGCCGATGCTTGAGCCTTCGCGCGCGGGTTTCACCATGAGCGGCAGTCCCAGGCGCTCGCCGACGCCGATGAAATCACTTTCCGCCGTCAGCAGCTCGTATGGCGGCGTCGGGATACCCGCGGCCTGCCACAGGAGCTTGGTGCGCCATTTGTCCATCGCGAGCGCGCTCGCCATGACGCCGCTGCCCGTGTACGGCAGGCCGAGGTATTCCAGCGCGCCCTGCATCGTGCCGTCTTCACCGAACCGGCCGTGCAGCGCGATGAACACGCGATCGAAACGCTGCGCGATCAATTGCTCCAGGCCCTGGTCCTGCGGGTCGAGCGCGTGCGCGTCCACGCCCCTGCTCTTCAGCGCGGTCAGCACCATGTTCCCGCTCCGCAGCGAGATCTCGCGCTCGGCGCTGCGGCCGCCGAGCAGCACGGCGACTTTCCCGAATCGTTGAGGATCGCCCGTCACGTCTTTACGTCACCTCTTCTCGTCACTTCGTCACCGCGTCACTTCGTCACCGATGATCCGCACCTCGCGCTCTAGACTGATCCCGAACTTTTCTCTCACCGACGCCTGCGCCAGCTCGATCAGCGCTTCGATGTCCGCTGCGCTGGCCGCGCCGGTGTTGATGATGAAGTTCGCATGCTTCTCCGACACGATCGCGCCGCCGATCGCGTGGCCCTTGAGCCCGCAATCCTCGATCAGCTTCGCCGCGAAGGTGCCCGGCGGGTTCCTGAATACCGACCCCGCGTTCGGCTCGCCGAGCGGCTGGGCGGCGATCCGCTTCGCGAGCAACGCTTTCACGGTGTCGCGCGACTGCGCGCCGTTGCCGGGGGACAGCGCGAATGCGGCGGAGACGAACCATTCCTCGCGGCCCGCGGCCTCGACCGCGCGATAGCCGACGCCGTATTCGTCGGGTGTGCGTTCGTGCAGTGCGCCGGCGCGGTCCACGGTGACGACGCTGCGCACGATGTCCCAGGTCTCGCCGCCGTAACAGCCGGCGTTCATCGCGAGCGCGCCGCCGACGGTACCCGGTATCCCCGCAAGGAATTCGCCGCCGACGAGATCGTGCATCGCGGCGAAGCGCGCGACCTTCGGGCTCGCTACGCCCGCGTCAGCGCGGATCGCGCCGTCGTCCGTGAGCGTAAGCTCGCGCAGCGCCCAGTGCGTAAACACCACTGTGGCGCGCAGCCCGCCGTCGCGCACGAGCAGATTGCTGCCCAGCCCGACGAAGTACACCGGCTCGCCGCTCGGCAGCGTGCGCAGGAAAGCGCGGATGTCGTCCAGATCGACCGGGATGTAAGCGCGGTCGACGGCGCCGCCCGCGCGCCAGCTCACGTGCCGCGACATCGGTTCGTTCATGCGTAGCTCGCCGCGCAGTACGGATGGCGCTGTCGCGCGTTCAGCCATTGCTGTCACCACGGCTTGTCGTCACCTCTTCCCGTCACCTGTTCCCCATCACTTCTTTCCCGTCACCCCTTCTTCGCTGTCGATCGGCTCCCGCCCACCCTACGTCGCTCCGCTGACCAATGCCGCCGGCACGGTTCCGATCGAGCCCGCGCCCATCGTCAAGACCACGTCGCCGTCTCGCGCCGCGGCGCGTATCGCTCCGGGAAACTCGGCGACGCTCTCGACGAAAATCGGCTCGACTTTTCCGTACACGCGGACCGCGCGCGCGAGCGCGCGGCCATCCGCCGCCACGATCGGAGCTTCGCCCGCGGGGTAGACGTCGCCCAGCACCAGCGCGTCCGCGGTCGAGAGGACTTTCACGAAATCCTCGAAGCAGTCGCGCGTGCGCGTGTAGCGGTGCGGCTGGAACGCGAGCACGATCCGGCGCCCGGGAAATGCGCCGCGCGCCGCTTCGAGCGTCGCCGCCATCTCCACCGGGTGATGACCGTAGTCGTCGATCAGCGTGAACTTCCCGCCGCCGGACAGCGCCACGTCGCCGTATTGCTGGAACCGGCGGCCCACGCCTTCGAACTTCGCGAGCGCCGCGCTGATTCTCTCCGGCGCGATGCCGACCTCGAGGCCGACTGCAATCGCCGCGAGTGCGTTGCGCACGTTGTGCATCCCGGGCAGGTTGAGCGTGACCGGGAAATCGAGCGGCGGTCCGCCATTCGGCGCGCATTTCACGCGGAAATGCATGCGCCGGCCGTCCGCCCGGATATCGAGCGCGCGGATCTTCGCCTCTTCGGCGAGGCCGTAGCTCACGATCGTCTTCGGGACGCGCGGGACGATCTCGCGCACGCCGGGATCGTCGATGCACAGCACGGCCACGCCATAGAACGGCAGATGCTGAAGGAAATAGACGAACGCCTGCCTCAGCTTCTCGACCGAGTGCTCGTAGGTGAGCATGTGATCGGCGTCGATGTTCGTGACGACGGCGAGACACGGCTGCAGGTACAGGAACGATGCGTCGGATTCGTCGGCTTCGACGACGATGAAGTCGCCCGTGCCCAGGCGCGCGTTCGAGCCGACGGCCTCGACGCGGCCGCCGATCACGAAGGTCGGGTCGAGCCCGCCTTCGGCCAGCACGCTCGCGGTCAGGCTCGTCGTGGTCGTCTTGCCGTGTGTCCCTGCCACGGCGACACCCTGCTTGAGGCGCATCAGCTCGGCGAGCATCAGCGCCCGCGGCACGATCGGGATCGACTTCGCGCGTGCGGCGCGGACCTCCGGGTTGTCCTCCGCGACGGCGCTCGAGGTGACGACCGCGTCCGCGCCGGCGATGTTCGATTCCGCGTGTCCCTTGCAGATCCGCGCGCCGAGCGCCTGCAGCCGGCGCGTGGCGGCGCTCTCGTGAAGGTCCGATCCGCTGATCTGGTAGCCAAGGTTGAGCAGCACTTCCGCGATGCCGCTCATGCCCACACCTCCGACACCCACGAAGTGCACGCGTTTGATCTTGTGCTTCATGCCGCCAGCCCCATGCACGCTTCGGCCACGGCCCTCGTCGCGTCGGGCTTGCCTGCGCCGCGCGCCGCGCAGGCCATCTCCAGCAGCTTCGCGCGGTCGAATTCACCGAGCAGCGCGGCGAGCTTCCCGGGCGTGAGCCCCGACTGCGGGATCAGCACGGCGCCGCCGCGCTGCGAGAGAAAACGCGCATTGGTCGTCTGGTGGTCGTCCACCGCGTGCGGAAACGGGATCAGCACCGCCGGCACGCCCGCGGCCGCGAGCTCCGCGATCGTCGATGCGCCCGCGCGGCAGATCAGCACGTCGGCCTCGGCATACCGTGCGGCCATGTCGTCGATGAACGCGACGAGCTCGGCGCGCACGCCGGCGGCGTCGTAATTCGCTCGCACGGTGTCCATGTGCGCGGCGCCCGTCTGATGCGTAACGATCGGACGCCGGCCGGCGTCGATCAGCGCGAGCGCCGCCGGCACGACGTCGTTCAGCGCGGCCGCGCCCTGGCTGCCGCCGAGCACCAGCAGCCGCAGCGGCCCCTCACGGCCGGCATAGCGCGTCTGCGGCTCCGGAATCGACGCGATATCGCTGCGTACGGGGTTACCCGTCCACTCCGCTTTCGAGCGCTCGCCGAATGCGCCCGGGAAAGCGACGAGCACCTTGTCGGCGACATGCGAGAGCACCTTGTTGGTGAGCCCGGCGACCGAATTCTGCTCGTGCAGCACGAGCGGCCGGTTGAGGAAGCTCGCCATCATGCCGCCGGGGAACGCGACGTAGCCGCCCATGCCCAGCACGACGTCGGGACGATGCGCGAAGATCGCGCGCGCGCTCTGCCAGAACGCGCTCAGCAGCCTGAGCGGGAGGAACGCGTAGGGCAGCGGGCCCCGGCCGCGCACACCGGAGAAGCGGATGTACGCCATCGTGTAGCCCTGCGGCGGCACGATGCGCTCCTCCATGCCGGCGCGGGAGCCGAGCCACACGACGTTCCAACCCCGCGCGCGCACGTACTCCGCGACCGAGAGCGCCGGGAAGATGTGGCCGCCGGTGCCGCCGGCCATGATCATCAGCGTGCGGGCCGCGGCGCTCATACCGTGAGCCCCTTCGCCAGTTGTCTATTCTCCCAGTCGACGCGAAGCAGTATCGCCAGGGCGACGCAGGTCGTCGCGAGCGCGCTGCCGCCGAACGAGAGCAGCGGCAGCGTGAGCCCTTTGGTGGGGAGCAGGCCCATGTTGACGCCCATGTTGATGATCGCCTGCACGCCGACCCACAGGCCTACACCCTGCGCGACCAGTGCGGCGTAGTAGCGCTCGAGCATCGCTGCGCGCCGGCCGATCGCGAACGCGCGCGCGACGATCCAGGCGAACATGAGCACGATCGCGACGACCGCGACGAAGCCGAGCTCTTCGGCGATCACCGCGAGCAGGAAGTCGGTGTGGGCTTCGGGCAGGTAGAAGAGCTTTTCCACGCTGGCGCCCAGGCCGACGCCGAGCCATTCGCCGCGGCCGAACGCAATGAGGGCATGCGAAAGCTGGTAGCCGCGGCCGTACGGATCGGACCACGGGTCCAGAAAGGAGGCGATGCGGTGCATGCGATAGGGCGAAGTCACGATGAGCGTGACGAACCCGACGATCAGCATCACGAGCAGGCCCGCGAAGAGCTTCCAGTTCATGCCGCCGAGAAACAGAATGCCCATGGCGATCACGGTGATCACGCCGAACGCCCCGAAATCGGGCTCCAGCAAGAGCAGCGTGCCGGTCGCGAGCATCACGAAGAACATCGGCATGAAGCCGCGCCGCAGGCTGTGCATGAAGGCCGCCTTGCGCACCGTGTAATCCGCCGCATACAGCACCGCGAAGACTTTCATGAGCTCCGAGGGCTGGAGGTTCATGAAGTACAGCGAGATCCAGCGGCGGCTCCCGTTCACCTCCCGGCCGATGCCGGGCAACAGCACGAGCACGAGGAGCACGAGCCCGACGATGAAGAGATACGGCGCCGCCTCCTGCCACAGCCGGATCGGGACCTGGAACGCGATTACGGCGAGCACCACCGCGGTCGCCACGTACGCCGCCTGGCGCACGAGATAGTACGTGGGCTGATAGGCCGTGCTGCGGCCGCCTTCGGCGATCGCGATCGAAGACGAGTAGACCATCACCACACCGAGCGCAAGCAGGAGGACGACGATCCACACGAGCACGCGGTCGTACTCGGGCACCACTGCGCGCTTGCGTGTTTCTCGGTAGTAGAGCGCTTCACTCGCCACGCGGTGCTCCTTCGCGCGCGGCGAGCGCGCGGACCGCTTCGACGAAGACTTCCGCGCGGTGCACGTAGCTCCTGAACATGTCGTAGCTCGCGCACGCGGGCGACAGCAGCACGGCGTCCGCCGCGCGCGCGGCGCGGTATGCCGAATCGACTGCTTCCTCCATCGTGGCGGCGTGGAGGACCGGCACCGAGGTGCCGCGCACCACGCGCTCGATCGCCGGCGCATCGCGCCCGATGAGCACGACCGCGCGCGCATGGGCGCGCACGGGCTCCGCGAGCGGCGCGAAGTCCTGGTTCTTTCCGTCGCCGCCGGCGATCAGCACGACCGGCACGGGCATGCCCGAGAGCGCCGCCACCGTGGCGCCGACGTTGGTGCCTTTCGAGTCGTCGTAGAACGCGATGCCGCGGATCTCGGCCACTTTCTGCAGCCGGTGCGGGAGTCCGCGAAATCGCCGCAATCCGTCGAGCATTGCGGCGTCGTCGAGACCGACTGCCGACCCCAGCGCGAGCGCCGCCAGCGCGTTGGCGGCGTTGTGGAGTCCCGTGATCGGCAGCTCGGCCAGCGGCATCAGCTCACGCTCACCGTGCGCCAGCATCGATTCGCGGCGTACGCCCCACTCGTGCGCACCGGCCGGTCGGTCGAGACCGAAAGTCATCGTCTCGCGTCCCGCGCGCGCCATGCCTCTGCTCCACGCGTCCTGCCGGTTGAGCACCTGCACGCCGCGGCCCTGAAATACGCGCGCCTTGGCCGCCGCATAGTCCGCCATGCCGTCGTAGCGGTCGAGATGGTCCTCGGTCACGTTGAGCACCGTCGCGGCATCTGCGTCCAGCGTGGCCGTGCTCTCGAGCTGGAAGCTCGAGAGCTCGAGCGCGATCACCTCGGGCATCGCGGCGCCCGCTTCGATGGCGCCGAGCGCGTCGAGCACCGGAACGCCGATGTTGCCGGCGACCAGCGTGCGCCGGCCCGCGGCGGCACACGCCTCGCCGGCCATTGCAGTGACAGTGCTCTTGCCGTTCGATCCGGTGATGGCGATCACTTTCGGCCGCAGCTCGTGATGCTGATCGCCATGCGCGCGCAGCGCCTGCGCGAAGATCTCGATGTCGCCGATCACCGGCACGCCGCGCTTCACCGCATTCGCGACGAGCGACTCGCGGCGGTCGATCCCGGGGCTGATCGCGATTGCGTCCGCCGCACTGAATGCTTCCGCCTCGAACGGGCCCGCGATCACCGGCACCTCCGGATGCTCGTCGGCGAGCCCGCGCGCATGCGGCGGTTCGGCGCGGCTGTCGGCGACAGTGACACGCGCCCCGTGGCGCGCGAGCCACCGCACCATCGACAGCCCGGTGTTACCGAGACCCAGCACCAGCACCTTTCGTCCGCTCCACTCCACCGCCGTTCGCCATCCTTTTCGTCACCCCGTCACCGCGTCACTTCGTCACCCGTCACCGCAGCTTCAGCGTCGACAGCCCGACCAGCACGAGCATCATCGAGATGATCCAGAACCGGACCACCACCTGGTTCTCCTTCCAGCCCTTGAGCTCGTAGTGATGGTGCAGCGGCGCCATCCGGAAGATGCGCTTGCCGGTCAGCTTGAACGACGCGACCTGCAGCATCACCGACAGCGTCTCGACGACGAACACGCCGCCCATGATGAAGAGCACGATCTCCTGGCGCACGATGACCGCGATCGTGCCGAGCGCGGCGCCGAGCGCGAGCGCGCCGACGTCGCCCATGAACACTTCCGCCGGATACGCGTTGAACCAGAGGAACGCGAGACCGGCCCCCGCGAGCGCACCGCAGATCACCGCGAGCTCGCCCGCGCCGGGGATATAGGGAAAGCCGAGATATTTCGCGAACACGGCATGGCCGGCGACGTAGGCGAAGACGCCGAGCGCGCTGCCGATCATCACCGTGGGCATGATCGCGAGCCCATCGAGGCCGTCGGTCAGGTTCACGGCGTTGCTGGTGCCGACGATGACGAAGTACGTCATCACGACGAAACCGACCGTGCCCAGCGGATACGCGATCTGCTTGAAGAACGGCACGATGAATTCCGTCTGGGCCGGCAGGTTCGTGTACAGAGCGATGTAGCACGCGGCGGCCAAGCCGAAGACCGACTGCCAGAAGAACTTCGCTCTGGCGGAAAGCCCCTTCGGGTCGCGCTGCACGACCTTGCGGTAATCGTCGATCCAGCCGATCGCGGCGAACGCGATCGTCACCCACAGCACCACCCACACGAGACGGTTCGTGAGATCGGCCCAGAGCAGCGTCGTAACCGCCACCGATACGACGATCAGCGCGCCGCCCATCGTGGGCGTGCCGGCTTTCGTGAGATGGCTTTGCGGGCCGTCGCTGCGAACCGCCTGTCCGATCTTGTAGGCGGTCAGCCTGCGGATCATCGCGGGTCCGACGATGAACGAGAGCACGAGCGCGGTGAGGCACGCGAGCACCGCGCGCAGCGTGATGTAACCGAACACGTTGAAGGCGCGGATGTCTTTCGCCAGCCACTGTGCGAGCTCTAGGAGCATGCGGGCGCTCCGGATTCGAGCGCCGCGACGACACGCTCCATCTTCATGAACCTGGATCCTTTGACGAGCACGGTCGCCTCGGGTGCGAGCGAGCCGCGCAGCGCTGCGAGGAGCCCGTCGATATTCGGGAAGTGGCGCGCGCCGGCGCCGAACGCTTTCACCGTTTCCTGCGTGAGCTCGCCGACTGCGAGCATGCGGTCGATGCCCGCGCGGCGCGCGTAGACGCCGAGCTCCGCGTGCAGCGCCGGGCCGCGCGTGCCGAGCTCGCCCATGTCGCCGATGACGAGCACCTTCTCGCCGGCGCTTTCGGCCAGCACGTCGATCGCCGCCCGCATCGATTCCGGGTTCGCGTTGTACGTGTCGTCGATGAGCGCGGCGCCGCCGGCTGCGCTCTTCATCTGCAGGCGACCTTTCACACCGCCGTAACGCTCGAGACCGGCGGCGAGCGCCGTGAGCGGGATCTCGAGCGCCACCGCGGCTGCGGCCGCGGCGAGAGCGTTGCGCACGTTGTGCGCACCCGGCGCCTCGAGCTTCACGTGTGCGGTGCCGGACGGCGTGCTTATCTCCACCTCGCTATGCCGCGCCGCGCGGCGAAACGTCGCCGTGACATTGGCCGGCCGTTCGAGTCCGAAGTCGATGCACCTTCGCTTGCGCGCCATACCCCGCCACAACGGCGCGTAGGCGTCGTCGGCGTTGATGACGGCGGTCCCACCTGCGGGCAGTGTTTCGAAGATCTCGCCCTTGGCGCGTGCGATCGCCTCTTCGGAACCGAGGAACTCGATATGCGCGCGGCCGGCGTTCGTCACGAGCGCCACGTCGGGCTCGGCGAGCTCGGTGAGATAGCGGATCTCTCCCGCGTGGTTCATACCCATCTCGATGACCGCATAGCGATGGTGCTCGCGCAGCTCGAGCAGCATGAGCGGCACCCCGATATCGTTGTTGAGATTGCCGCGCGTCGCGAGCACCGCGCCGGCGTTCTCGTCCGCCGCGGCACGTAGGATCGAGGCGAGCATCTCCTTCACCGTCGTCTTCCCGCTGCTGCCCGTAAGCGCGACGAGCGGCATCGCGAAGCGCGCGCGCCAGCTTGCAGCCAGGCGTCCGAGCGCGAGCCGCGTGTCGTCCACGACGAGCATCGGCAGCGGCGCGGCAGCGGCTTGCGCACGCGTATCGACGAGCGCTGCCGCGGCACCTTTGTCGCGTGCCGTGCCGAGGAACGCGTGGCCGTCGAAGCGCTCGCCGCGCAGCGCCACGAAAAGATCGCCGCTCTCGAGCGTGCGCGTATCGGTGCTCACCCCGCTGAAAGACACGTCGCTTCCTTGAAGCCGCGCGTTCAGGACCTGTGCGGCTTGCGTCAGGCTCATCATCCAGTCCGCTCCGCCAGCGCCGCCCGCACGGCAGCCGCGTCGCTGTACGGGTGTCGCACGCCGTCGATCTCCTGGTAGCGCTCGTGGCCCTTGCCCGCGATGAGCACCACGTCGCCGGAGCGCGCGCCGGCGATCGCCGCGCGTATCGCCTGGGTGCGGTCGGGCGCGATGGCGCACTGCCGCGTGATGCCCTGCAGGATGTCCGTGATGATCGCGTGCGGGTCTTCGGTGCGCGGGTTGTCGGTCGTGATGACGACTTCGTCGGCGAGCCGCGTCGCGATCCGGCCCATGAGCGGCCGTTTGCCGCGATCCCGGTCTCCGCCGCAGCCGAACACGCACACGAGCTTGCCCGCACGGCGCTCGGACTTCGGAGCCACCGTGTCGCGCAGCGCGCGCAGCACGTTCTCGAGCGCGTCGGGAGTGTGCGCGTAATCGACGACGACGATCGGCTTGCGCCCCCCGCCGAAGCGTTCCATGCGCCCCGGCACCGCTTTCACCTCGCGCAGCGCGGTGATCGCGGCGTCGAGTCCGTGATCGCTCACGAGCAGCACGGCGAGCGTCGCGAGAAGATTCGCCGCATTGAAGCGTCCGAGCAGCGGACTCTCGATCTCACCCGCGCCCCACGGCGTCGCGATCTTGAAACGCAGGCCGTCGCCGCCGAGGACGAGATCGCGCGCGAGCACACGCCTCACCCGTTTGCCCCGCAGGCGGTCGGGCACTGCGCGACTGAAACCGTAACCGAGAACGTGAACGCCGCGCGCCGCCGCCCGCGCCGCGAGCTCGGCGCCGAACGGATCGTCGAAGTTGACGACCGCGTGCTTGAGCCCCGGCGTATCGAACAGCCGCGCCTTCGCGTTTCGATAATGACGCATGGTGCGGTGGTAATCGAGGTGATCGCGCGTGAGATTGGTGAACAGCGCGACGTCGAACTCGACACCGGACACACGGTCCTGCGCCAGGCCGTGCGACGAGACTTCCATGCTGACGGCCTTCGCGCGCTGCTTGACGAATTCGCGCAACCGCCCGTGCAGCCAGACCGCATCCGGCGTGGTGTTCGTCAGGGGCGCGAGCTTCCCGGGCCAGCCGCTCCCGAGTGTCCCGATCACGCCGCAGCGCGTGTCGAGCTGCGAGAGCGCCTGCGCGATCCAGTGACTGCAGGAGGTCTTCCCGTTGGTGCCGGTCACGCCCACCGTCCACAGCGCCGCGCTCGGTTTGCCGTACGCATCGCTCGCGATCTCGCCGGCGTGCCGGCGCAGGCGCTTCACGCCGGCGTTCGCGACGTTCCAGGAAGCGTTCCAGCGGTAGCCCTGGCGCTCCCACACGATCGAGCTCGCGCCGCGCGAGATCGCATCGGGGATGAAGTCCCGGCCGTCGTGCGTCTCGCCCGGATACGCGACGAACGTGTCGCCGGCGACGACGCTGCGGCTGTCGCTCGTCAGATGGCGTATGCCGAGCGCACGCACCGCGGCCCAGTCCACGTCACCCGCGCGCGCCCGACCGGCGGTGGACCTGATCCTCGAGCCCTCGTCGTGAACGCCGAGCATCACACCTCTTCGCGGATTTCCGGTGCGCTCGCGGGCGGCAGCACCACGTTGTTGACCGGTGCATCCGGCGGCACCGCGAGCAGACGCAGCGCGCCGGACATCACTTGATTGAACACCGGCGCCGCGACCGTGCCGCCGTAGTGATGGCCGGCGGACGGCTCGTCGATCATGACCGCGACGATCAGGCGCGGATTCGAAGCCGGCGCGAACCCGACGAATGACGAGATGTATTTGTTGGTATAGCCGCGGCCTTCGAGCTTGTGCGCGGTGCCGGTTTTGCCGCCGACGCGGTAGCCGGCGATCTGCGCGCGGGGCGCGGTGCCGCCGGGCTGCACCGCAAGCTCGAGCATCGAGCGCACTGCGAGCGCGGTCTGGGGTTTGAGCACGCGCTGCAGCTCCGGCGGCGACTCGCGCTTCACCAGCGTGAGCGGAACGAGGCGGCCGTCGGTGGCGAAGATGCTGTAGGCGCGCGCGAGCTGCAGGAGCGAGACCGAGATGCCGTGCCCGTACGACATCGTCGCCTGCTCGATCGGCTTCCAGCTCGCATACGCCCGCAGCACGCCGGAAACCTCACCCGGGAAGCCGGAACGCGGCTGGGTGCCGAAGCCGACCTGCTTGAAGAGGTTCCACATCGTCTCGGCCGGCAGCGCGAGCGCCATCTTGGCCGCGCCGATGTTCGATGATTTCTGGATGATCTGCGAGACGGTCAGCGCGCCGTGCGGGTGCGCGTCATGGATCGTGCGATTGCCGATCGTCATGTGGCCGGGCGCAGTCTGAATGACGGTCTCGGGCTTCACCTTGCCCGCTTCGAGCGCGACCGCCGCCGTGAACGGCTTCAGCGTGGAGCCGGGCTCGAACAGATCCGTGATGGTCCGGTTGCGCGTGCGCTTCGGATCGATCTTCGCGCGATTGTTCGGGTTGTACGTCGGCAGGTTCGCCATCGCGAGCACTTCACCGGTCTGCGCATCGAGCACGACGATGCCGCCCGCTTTCGCGCGATGCTCGGCGACGGCGACCTTGAGCTCGCGAAACGCGATGTGCTGGATACGCGTATCGATCGAGAGCGTGAGCTTCTGCCCGTTCTGCGGCTGCTGGATGCTCTCGACGTCCTCGATGATGTGACCGCGGCGGTCGCGGATCACGCGCCGGCTTCCGGGCTTGCCGACGAGCACCGATTCGAATGCGAGCTCGAGCGCTTCCTGGCCTTTGTCGTCGATGTCGGTGAAGCCGATCACGTGCGCCATGACCTCGCCGGTCGGGTAATAGCGGCGGTATTCGCGCTGGAGAAAGACGCCCGGCACGTTCAACTCGACGACCTTCGCGCTCTGCTCGGGCGGGAGCTGGCGTTTGAGATAGACGAACCCGGACTTCGATTCGAGCCGGCGCCTGACCTCGTCGGCCGGCAGATCGAGGAGCCGCGCGAGCTTCGCCGTCTGCTCGGAGGTGATCTGCACGTTCTCCGGGCTGGCCGCGACCGATTCGACCGGCGTCGAGATCGCCAGCAGCTCGTTGTTGCGGTCCACGATCGTGCCGCGCGTCGCCGACAACGAGATCTGGCGCGAGTAACGCGATTCGCCTTTCGCCTGGAGGAAATCGTGATTGAGACCCTGCAGATACAGCGCGCGCCCGCCGAGCACGACGAACCACGCGAGCAGGCCGACCAGCAGCAGGCGCGAGCGCCACGCCTGGAACTTCAGTTGCAGTGCGGGCGAAGCAGCGAGGTTCACCGCGTGCCGCCTGCGTGCACCGGCGCGACAATCTGTATGCGCGCAGGGACCGGCACGCGCATGCCGAGATCGCGCGTGGCGAGCCGCTCGATGCGCGCGTGCGTCGACCACGTGCTTTGCTCGAGCTGAAGCTGGCCGTACTCGACTTCGAGCTGCTGCGCGAGCTCCTGCTCCTTCTGCAGCTGCACGTAGAGCTTGCGCGCCTGGTGCTGCGCGGTGACGACGGCGAGCGCGCACGCGATCAGGATGCCGAGGAGCACGAAGTTGGTTCGTGTCATGCAGTGCGCTCTGCGACCCGCATGATTGCGCTGCGCGCGCGGGGATTCTGCGCGACCTCGGCTGCGGCCGCGCGCACCGGCTTGCCTACCAGCCGCAGCCTGGGCCGCGGCAGATCGCGCGCGCGCACCGCGAGCTTCGGCGGCAGCGTGTCCGCGCGCGAATGCTCGCGGAAGAAGCGCTTGACGATGCGGTCCTCGAGCGAATGAAAGCTGATCACGACGACCCGGCCGCCGGGCGCGAGCAGCTCCACGCACTGCGGCAGCGCGAGCGTCAGCTCCTCGAGCTCCTGATTGACCCGAATCCGTAAAGCCTGAAACGTGCGCGTCGCCGGATCCTGGCGTGGCTCCCGCGTGGGGACGGCTTCTGCCACGAGCGCGGCAAGTTGTCCCGTGGTGGCGAGAGCCCCTCGCGCTCGAGCCGCAACAATCGCTGCTGCAATCGATTTAGCAAACCGCTCTTCGCCATATGTTTTTATGACCTCCCGGATCTCCGATTCAGTCGCGGCTGCGAGCCACTCGGCGGCAGTCTGTCCGCGCGTAGTGTCCATGCGCATGTCGAGCGGCCCCTCGCGCACGAAGCTGAAGCCGCGCGCGGCTTCGTCGAGCTGCGGAGAAGACACGCCCAGATCGAGCAGGATGCCGTGCACGCGCGCGATGCCGATCGCGGCGAGTCGCTTGGCGAGCTCGCCAAAGGCGCCGTGCACGATGATGAAGCGCGGATCGCGAATGTCCGACGCGGCGCGCACGGCCTCGGGGTCGCGGTCCAGCGCGACCAGGCGGCCGTCGGGACCGAGTCGCGCGAGGATGAGACGGCTGTGCCCGCCGCGCCCGAACGTGCAGTCCACGTAAATGCCCGCGGGCTGCACGGCGAGGCTATCGACGGCCTCGTGCAGCAGCACCGGCGCGTGGGCGGTCACAGCGAGAACCCTTCGAGCTCCGGCGGCAGCCCGCCGGCGGCAAAGCCGCCCGCGCCGGCGAGCATACGATCCCAGTTGTCCTTGTTCCAGAGCTCGAATTTCTTCCCCTGTCCCACGAGCACGACCGCCTTGTCGAGCTGCGCGTAATCGCGCAGCGCCGGAGAAATCAGCATGCGGCCGGCGCCGTCCATGTCGACGTCGACGGCGAAGCCGATCAACCGCCGCTGCAATTCGCGGACGCGAGGATCGAGATTGGAGAGACCTTCGAGCTTCTGCTGGATGAGCTCCCAATCGGGAAGCGGGTAGACGAGGAGACAGCGGTCGGCGTCAGCCGTGATGACGAGATGGCCCGCGCAGCGTTCGAGCAGCGCGTCACGGTGCCGGGCAGGAATCGCGAGGCGGCCCTTAACGTCCAGATTTAATTGAGAAATACCCCGGAACACGCGCTCCCTCACCGTGGGGCCCGGCGGCGCCTCCTCCCGTCAGAAACGGCGCTTTCTCCCACTTTCCACCACTTTGTCCCACTATATTGAAAAGGTTTCGGAGGGTCAAGCGGCCTGCGAGGAATTTTTTTTGTGGCGACAAAGACTTATGGCACGCACCTCACGCCGTTTGGAGCCCGAGATGTTGTGCACAGAATTGCAACAGAGAAGCAGCAGGGTAAGGGCCGTACTTAAAGTTTCACCTTAAGTACCGCGTGAGGTGGGAGAAAAACGCGGACGGGGGCGTAGCTCCCGGCTCTAGCCCGACAATCACCGACGGTGGGCTTCAGGCCCACCGTGCGAAGTGGAAGCTTGAAAGTAAGTACTTACTGCAAACTGAAGGCACACCGCGTTTCGCTGGCGTCGCAGCGCCAACGCGTCTGCCCTGTTAATGGGGCGAAGCTGGCCGATAAGCCGGGTTCTGTCGTGGACAGCCATTCCTCTGGGACCTGAATCGCTCCAGGCCTCTAGCCACCTACCCGCGAGCTCGGCGGGTCGCGTCATCGCTCGCCTATTTGGTGTTGCTCCCGGTGGAGGTTGCCGCGTTTCACCCTTGTCGCACCGTCTCGGAAGTGCCGCCTTGCGGCGGCGTCCCGAGCCGGTACGTCAAGACTCGTCTCTGTGGCCCTGTTCCTCGCCTTCGAAGCACGGTATCCCGCTGGATCGGGTGTGTTGCCACGCCCTTCTCCGATGCGAGACTTTGCCGCCTTGCGGCGGCAAAGACCGTGCTCCTCGACGGGCGGGTGTTACCCGCCACCGTACCCTGCGGAGCCCGGACTTTCCTCTGTGAGCTTGCGCCCACAGCGGCTGCCTGGCCAGCTTCGTCCTTGTATTTTAATGGAAAATCGTGAGCCAGACACCTTTTTACGGCCTCTAAATCGAGTCTGACCCTATTTACAGGCCGGCGGGCCCGGCGGATGCTCTAAGCAGTTGCCGGCATGGTGGCCGGCCCGACTGGAAGGAGGGTTCCATGCTCATGCGGCGTAGGCTCTACTTCGTTCTTCCCGACGTCGAAAGCGCGCGCACGATGCTGAACGACATGCTGCTCGCGCGTATCGAAGTGCGCCACATCCATTTTCTTTCGAGGCGCGGCTCGCTTCCCGACGATCTTCCGGAGGCGACGGTGATGCAGAAAACCGACATCGTGCACGGCGCGCAGACCGGTCTCGCGATCGGGGCGATCGTCGGCGCGGCCGCCGGTTTCCTGCTCGTGATGTTTCCGCCGGAAGGCATGACGCTCAAGCTGATGGCGGTGCTCGCCGTCGCGCTCGGCGGCGCGCTGTTCGGCATGTGGGCCTCCAGCATGGTGGCGAGCTCGGTGCCGAACTCCCGTCTTAAGCGCTTCGAGCGCGAGATGGAGGCGGGCCGGGTGCTCATGATGGTCGACGTGCCGATGCGACGGGTGCAGGAGATCTGCGATCTCGTTACGCGCCGTCATCCCGAAGCCGCGAATCGCGGCTTCGAACCGACGATTCCTGCGTTCCCGTAACGCGATCGGCTCGATCGCCGACGGGAGAGAGGTTACGGGGAGAAACCCAGGTCTCTCTCCGTTCGTTATCCGCAGACGCACCAGATTGCGCGCGCACGGCGCGTCATATCTGATGGCAAGAATGGACGCGCACCTTTTGATCTGACGAAAACGGGTGCGTCCCCGTTTTTTCACGCCACGCGCCAGCGTACGGTCTCGCCGGCGCGCATCGGCACCAGTGCATCGTCGCCGAAGGCGATCTCCTCCGGGACCGCCGTATCGAATCGCTCGAGCGTCAGCATCGAGGTATTCACCGGGAGCCCGTAGAACGCCGGGCCATGACGGCTCGCGAAACCTTCGAGCTTGTCCAGCGCACGCGCTGCGTCGAACGCTTCGGCGTACAGCTCGATCGCCGCATTCGCCGTGTAGACGCCCGCGCAGCCGCAGCTCGCTTCCTTAGTATGACGTGCGTGCGGCGCGCTGTCCGTGCCGAGGAAAAACTTGGGGCTCCCGCTCGTCGCCGCCGCAACGAGCGCCTGCCGATGCGTCTCCCGCTTGATGACCGGGAGACAATAGAGATGGGGTCGCATTCCGCCCGCAAAGAGCGCGTTGCGATTGACGAGCAGGTGGTGCGCGGTGACCGTCGCGGCGATCGTCGCCGGTGCCTCGCGCACGAACTGCGCCGCCTCGCGCGTCGTGATGTGCTCGACCACGATTTTCAACGCCGGAAATCGCACGCTGAGCGGCGCCAGCACGCGTTCGATGAACACGCGCTCCCGATCGAAGATGTCGACGTCGGGATCGGTG
>DASPNJ010000109.1:0-160070 GCA_035626595.1 Burkholderiales bacterium | reverse complement strand
GGCTCCTTCGAGTATTCCTTGAAGCCGCCCTGGTAACGAATGACCGAGCTGCCGTAGCAGTTAACCGTCATCGGAACCACAGGCGTCGTGAATCCCTTCCGGTCGAGATCGAGGTAGAGCAGCGTGTTGGCGAACGCGTGTCCGAGCCCGTCCTCGTGCAGCGGCTTGTACGCGTAAGCCATGTCGACGCCATCTTCGAGCAGACGCGTTGCGAGCCAGCGCGCGGCCTTGTGGTGCCCGGGCTGGGAGAAGACCTTGTCGCCGGGCTCGCCCCAGATGTTCGGGCGGCCGCGCAGGCGCGTGTAAGGCGAGAAGTCGAGCCGCTCGTATGCCAGCACGCAGAACGGCGGGATTACGTCTTCCTTGAAATTCTCGTACTGGTCGTCGCCCCACATCAGGATGAAGTCGGGCTTGAAGGCGTCGATCTCCTCGCGGATCTTGCGAAAAGCGTCGAAGACCCGCGCCTTGTGCGCCTTGTGCGACGTGATGCCTTCATCGTCGCCCCATTCGGCGCGCATCGGCTCCGGCCAGTTCGCCGGATTCCTGAGATGTTCCGGTATGCGCGGGTCGCTTTTGAGCATCCGCGCGAGCGGCCACGGTTTGAGCTCCTCCGGAACGAGTCCCGGCGGGTAGTGCGTTGCGCCGATGCCCAGAATCTCTGCCATGGATCCTCCTCTCCTGCGGCGGTGGAGGGGCGCCGCCGCTACGCCTTCAGTGTCGAGTCTGCCCGCGGCCAGCTTCTCACAACCAGATCGCCCAGAAACAGAATCAGCGCGGCGATGGCGAGCGGCCACCAGGTCTCGTGGCCGCGCGACGCTACGCCGGGCGACGGCGTGTAAAGCCGCGCGAGCCCCGCGGAAAAATTCTGCGGATCGAGCATCTCGCCGCCGGTCTCCTCGGCGAGACGGCCGAGTACCGCGAGATTGGGCCGCAACTCGCGGTATTCCCTCGAATACGGTGCGATATAAGGGATCGTCGTCACGGGTGAAGGCGTTTCGTTCGCGCCGCCGTCGGCAAACAGCGTCACGAAATGAATGCCGCGCCCTGCGGGCCTGAACGTTCCTTCGTAGCGACCCGGCGCGCTCTGCGGCAAGGTGTGATGTTGCGTGCTGCGGTTCGGCGCCGTGACGTTGCCGCGAAGCTTCAGATGATTCACGAAGCGGCCGTCTTGGGCGATGAGATCCGCGACGATGCGTACGGCGTCGCCCTCGGGACGGAGCTCCGCGCGCACGCGCGCCTGCCCGATTCTGCGCATCGTGTCGCGCGCCGCCTGTCCGGCCCATTGAGGCAAGCCTCGCCACGTCACCCAGTCCCGGCCCCAGCGCCCGCTCAAGTCCGACGTAAACGCCATGACCCGCCCCAGTCCGTGCCGCCACGCAACCAGCAACGGATCTTCGCCTGCTTTCATGAGCAGCTCGGAGCGCTCTTTGGGATAGGTGAGGACATAGCCGCGCAGCGGCGGCAGCGTGTCCTGCGCGATTCCGCGCAGCGCGCCCGTGCGCGCCGCCAGCCGCGGCGCAAAGGTTTTTTCGATCAGCAGATCGCGCGAGATGAGCAGCGTCTCGGTCGTGAAAATCTGCGGGATCGTCTGCGGGTCGAGCGTGACGTAGCTGCGGCCTTTGCCGACGCGCGCGATCTGCGCCATCAGCTTCGCGTCGGAGTCGTCGCCCACCGACACGGTCGACACGGTGATGCCGGCCTGCGCCAACTCCTCGATCAGGGGCCGGAAGTCGGCTTTGTCGGTGAGCCCGTCGGAGAGCACGATGACGTGCTTGATCGCGGCCTCCTTGCCGATCATCGCCCGCCGCGCTTCGATCATGGCCTTGTACAGGTCCGTGCCGCCGTCGGAGCGCAGTGATGCGAGCTTGTCGTTGATCCACTCGCCGTTGCCCACCGCGCGGAACGGCAGCGCCCAATCCCAGGCCGCGTCGAACGCGAGGATGCCGATCTGGTCGGTGGGATTCATGATGTCCGCCGCGGCGAGAGTCGCTGCTTTCGCGAGATCGAGCTTCGTGCCGCCTTCGGCGCCGACGCCCATGCTGCCGGACTTGTCGAGCACGAACAGCAGCGCCACGTGAGGCATGTCGAGGCGCGCCGGCGGGCGCATTTCCACCGGCAGCACGCGTTCGAGCGGCGTCCGGAAATAACCTCCGGCGCCATAGCTCTGAGAGCCGCCGACGACCAGGAGACCGCCGCCCAGATCGCGGACGTAGGTCTCGATGTTCTCCATCTTGGCGTGGGTGAGCTGAAAGGCGGGGACGTTGTCGAGAACGAGGAGGTCGTACGACGACAGCTGCGGGAGCGCAAGGCCGGCTGCCTCCGGAGCGGATTGCGTCACGTCGAAGCCCTGCACGCGCAGCACGCGCGCGAGGAAACGCTGGCCCTCGCGTTCCGACGAGAGCAACAGCACTCGCGGCGGTCCCCTCACTTCAACCACGCCTTGCAGCAGGTTGTTCTCCGCCAGAGTGTCGTCCTTCGCTTCGACGAGCAGCTCGTAGCTATGGCTGCCGCGTGCGGTGAGACTGTCGCGGAAGGCGATCTCGCTGACACCGTCCACCAGTTGCAGCTCGCGCTCGCCGATGAGCGTTCCATTGCGCAACAGCTTGATGTGCGCCGGCGCGTTGCGCAGGCTCTCGATTCTGGCGGCGATCTGGAAAGTCTCGGCGCTGTCGACCTGACGCGGCAGGACGAGATCGCTCACGAAAACTTCGTTGCGCGCGCGGGCGAGACTGACCGGGAGCGTCCAGACCTGCGTGCCCTGCGAGCGCAGGAGCGGTATCAAGCGCGCGCTGTTGCCGCGAGTCTCGTTGCCGTCGGACACCAGGAGGAGCTTCCCCTGACGGCCTTCGCCGACCTGGGCGAGGCCTGCCTGAAGCGCCGCTTCGATATCGGTCGATTCGCCGTCCAGCCGTGCGCCGAAATCCGCCGCGGGAAGCTCGCGCCGCGGCGGAAATTCCCATTCCGGCACGCGTCCGAACGCAAGCAACCCCGTGCGCGTGTCGGCAGTCGTCAGGCGCGCTGCCGCCGCCAGGACCTCCGCGGCTTTCTCCCGACCTTCCTGCCCCACGCTGCGCGAAACGTCGACGCTCAGGATCACGTCGAGCGCCGCGGCGGCCGGGAAAATCTTCGGGTTCACGCAGGCGATAGCCAGGGCGGCCAGTGCGCCGGTGCGCAGCATGAGCGGCGAGAGCGGAAGCCGGCCGCGGGCCGCGATGATCAATTCCACCGCGAGCAGCAGCAGCACGAAGCCGAGCAGGTAAGGCCACAGCGAGAGGCCCGCTTCCGTAACCCCCGCGTCGGCTGTTGCCGCAGGTGCAGGCGCTGCCGCAGCGCGCGTGCGCGCGGCGATATTGGATTCCTCTTCGTCGAAGAGATTGACCGCGAAGCGTCCTTCGCGGCCGGCGCTCCGGTAGCTGTAGATGCCGGTTTCCAGCGTATCCCCGAAGATCACCGGATTGGCGGTGACTGCCAATCGCTCGATGCGTCCGGACGGCGCGCTCACCACGAGCTCACGATCTCCCGGCGCAACGCCGATCGCGAGCGGCGCGCCGGCGCGCACGCTGTCGGCGGGAAACTCACGACGCCCCGGCTGAAACCACTCGAAGACATTGTGGAAAAGAACGGGAAACGCCACGCGGAAAGGCAGGTCGGACGCCATCACATCGAAGCCGATGTAAAGCGACTTCAACTTCGCGCGCTCGATGGCGACCAGCAGCGGAGTCTCCGCGGCTCGCGCCAGCACGAGGCTGTCGCCGCCGGCCGCCACACGCAGAGACTCCTGCACGTGCAGATCGCCGAGGCTCAGGCCCGCCGTGACCGCGTGCTTCGCCAGCGGCGCGCTGATACGCGGAGCGCGTACTTCACCCTGAACGGCGATGGGCAGGTTGGGCGGCACCGTATTGATGAAAATCACGTTGCCTTCGGAGAGCGCGGGCGGTGCGACGCGGTCGAAGATCATCGCGTCATAGGTTTTTCCGGGGTCAGTCTCGCGGCGCGCCGCTTCAGCTTCCCAGCTCGTCACAGCGGTGAGCTGCACGTTGGGAAAAAATCTCAGCAGGTTGCTCAACGCGGGATTGCCCGGGCCGACATAGAGCAGCTCGAGCGGCGCCGCGGCGCTGATCGTGAGCGTCGCGCGATTGTCCGTTACGAAATCATCGTCGACGTCGAGCTGCGCTGTGAGCGTGCCGGCGGGAGCACCTTCATACGGATAGACGAGAACACGCCGGCCGCCGGCTTCGAACGCGAGGTCCTCGCGCGCGAGGACCGTTTGCCCCAGCGCCAGCGTGACCACCGCGCGAGCAGGCTGGGCGCCAAAGTTGACCACTTGCGCCATGACTTCGTAACGCTGCGAGCCGTCCGCATGGCGCCTGAGATCGAGCCCGACGATGCCGATGTTCTGCGTGCCGCCGGCGGTCTCGATCAGGCGAAGACTCGCTGACTCGCGGCTGAACTCCTCGGCGCCGGTAAAGGCGCCGTCGCTCACGACGACCACGCGGTCATGGCTGCCCTTTTTCAGAAAGGCATGGGCGAAGAGCACCGCGCTTCTGACATCCCCGGCAGCGTCGGTGGGCGCGAGCTTGCGTCCGGCTTCCCTGAGGCGCGTCTTGTCGGCAGTGAACGGCACGATCACGCGCGTTTGGGCACCCGCTCCGATGAGCATCATCCTGGCGTCGGACGGCAAGCCGTCGACGAGCGACAGAAACTGCCGGCGTGCGGCGTCGAAGCGCGTGCCTTGCGCGGCTTTCGCCTTCATGCTGGCCGTCAGATCCATGACTACGACGGTGTCCCCCGCCGGGTCGCCGAAATGCAGGAGCATCGGATCGGCCAGCGCCGCGATGAGTGCAGTCGCGGCGAGCAGTTGCAGAATCAGAAGGAGATTCTTGCGGAGGAGCCATCCCATTCGAGACGCGAGCGGGCGCTCCTTCAACACCCGCTCCCAGATGAAGAGCGCCGTCGTGCTGAACTTCGATCCGCGGGGCCTGAGACTGTGGAGAAACAGGATCAGGGGCACGGCCCCTAAAACCAGCAACAGCGCGATTGGCACGCCCCACGACATCAGGATTCCTCAGGGTCGTTCTGAACAAGTGTCATCGCGAGGAGCCGCAAGGGCGACGTGGCGATCCCGTGGCGCACGTGAGCACCTGACGTACTTCGTTTTCGAGCGCCTCGCGATTGCTTCGTCACGTCGCTCCTCGCAATGACATCGCTGCTTGTTCAGCTCTCCTCAGCTCACGCTGCTGGCCTGCCGCAGTGATTTCAGAACGAACTCGTCGAAAGGAACGGCCGTCGTGGTGCGCAGATAATCGACGCGCAAGCGCGCGCAAGCCGCTTCGATCTCGCGAAAATAGCTCGCGAGCTCCTCCTGGAAGCGCCGCGCGAGCGCCGCGTCCACGAACAGCCGGCGCTCGCGGCTGCCTTCGGCGTCCACCAGCGCCACGTCACCCGAGAAACCGGGCTGCAGCTCGTCGTCGCTGAGGACATGGATGAGCAGGACCTGGTATTTCTTTCGCGCCAGCTCTTCCACCGCGGCACGCCAGCCCGCCGGATCGAGCAGATCGCTGACGATCACCGCGAGACCCGGATGCGGAAACAACGTGGTGAAGCGGCGTATGGCGGCCTTGAGGTCGGTGGGGCCCGCGCAGGACAGCCGATCGAGAAAGTCGAAGAGCCGCAATACTTGCGTTCGTCCGCGGCCGAGCTCCAGCGGTGCCTGCAAGCCGGAGGAAAACGCCGCGCCGCCGACTCGGTCGAGATTCTTGAGCCCGATGTAGCCCAGCGCCGCGGCCACCTTCTTGGCATAACCGATCTTGGCCGACTCCGCACTGACCCCGGACGCTGGATACGCCATGGACGCGCTCGTGTCGATCAGGAGGTAGATGTTCATCTCTTCCTCCGCGGTGAACACCTTGAGCACGAGACGGTCGAGCCGCCGGTAGATGTTCCAGTCGACATAGCGCAGGTCGTCGCCGCGCTGGTAGCGGCGGTAATCCGAGAATTCCAGGCTGTGGCCCTTGCGCGCAGCCGCATGCTCGCCCTTCGCGCCCATCCAATCGAGGCGTTTCGCGATCAGGCGCAGCCGTTCCAGCTTTCTCAGAAAATCGGCGTCGAAGATCATGGAACTTCCGGCACCTGCCGCACGACTTCAGCAAGGATTTTCTCGGACGCGATGCCCTCCGCGTCGGCCTCGAGGTTGAGGATCAGGCGATGGCGCAGGGCAGGCACGATCATCGAGCGAATGTCCTCGAACGAAACATTCGGCCGGCCGGACAGGAGCGCCCGCGCCTTCGCCGCGAGAATCAGGCTTTGCAGCCCGCGCGGGCTCGCGCCGTAGAGCACGCAGCGGCGTGCGAGCTCGACGCCGCTGCCGTCGCTCACGTGTCCCGGGTGTGTCGCAAGGACCAGACGAACGGCGTAATCCTTGACCGTCTCGGCGAGCGGCACGTCGCGCACCCACTCGCGCATCTCGAGGACCGCCGCGCCGTCCAGCACCTTGCTGAGCGCTGCCGGCGGCGCTGCCGTGGTGAGGTCGGCGATCCGGCCCAGCTCTTCGCGACTCGGATACTCCAGCAGCAGCTTGAAGAAGAAACGGTCGACCTGCGCTTCCGGCAGCGGGTAAGTGCCTTCCATCTCCAGCGGATTCTGGGTCGCGAGCACCATGAACGGGCTTTCAAGACGGTGCCCCTTCCCGCCCACGGTCACGCTGCTCTCCTGCATCGCTTCCAGCAGCGCTGACTGCGTCTTCGGCGTGGCGCGGTTGATCTCGTCGGCGAGAACGATATTGGCGAAGATCGGCCCGCTCTGGAACGCGAAGACCTTGTGCCCCGAAGCGTCGTCGGCGAGCAGATTGGTGCCCGTGATGTCCGCCGGCATGAGGTCCGGCGTGAACTGAATGCGCGAGAAGCTGAGGCTCAGGATCTCGCCAAGACTGCGCACCATCAGCGTCTTGCCCAAACCGGGCACGCCTTCGATCAGGCAGTGGCCGCCGCACACGAGCGCGATGAACACCTGCTCGATCAGCGCTTCGTGGCCGACGATCACGCGCGCGATCTCCGCTTTGAGCTCCGCGAACGACGCTCGCGCGCGCGCGATTCGTTGCTCGATGTGCTCGATCGATTCCAGGTTCGGGCGAGCGGAAGGGGATGTAGTCATTTCGCCTTTTCCAGCGACAGAAAGTAATTCCTGATCGTGTCTTTGAGCTCCCCCGGAATTTTTTCCGTGGCGAGCTCCGCTTCGGCCTGGCGCCGGTAGTCGGCGATCAATTCATCCTGGGGAAGCGCGCTTTTTCCCGGCGCGGGCTTCCCTTTGAAGAAAGTCGAGCGCCGCTCGCCTTCGCCGATCGTGCCTTTCACTTGATCGCGCTTCCCGCTTTGAAACGGCGGCAGCGACCCCGCTCCGGCCTTCTCTCCGGGTGCCGTGCCCGGCGCTGTGCCGAGCGTGTTTTCAGGCTGGCGCTCACCCGGAGTCCCCTTGTCATTCGGTGCGAGCCGGCCACGCGCGTCGCCGCGCTCGCCGTCGCCGCGCTGCGCCAGGTCCTTCAGATATTCCTCCGCTTCGAGAAGCGCGCGCCGGTCGAGCTCGCCGGCGACGTCGCGCTCCAGCTTCTCGAGGAAAGCTTCCATTTCGGCGCCGCTCATCCCCTGAGCGCCACCCTTCTGCCGGTCCAGCTCTCTTTTCAATTGACTCAAACCGGCGAGGCGCTCCTGCCAGCGCTGGGCGTCGCCCGCAACCGGATCGAACGACTCGCGCGCGGCCTGCAGCTCTGCCTTGAGATCGTCGAGCTCGCGGCGGCTTTGAGCCATGCCGGCAACGGTCTGCCGCGCAGCGCTCCTGTCCGCCGCGATTTTTTCACCCAGCCCGGCCAGCTCGCTTCTGAACTGCCGGTCCGCGGTCCTCTCGTCGATGGCCCGTTTGGCGCTCTCCTCCAGCGCGCGCGCGGCTTCGAGCGTCTTCGGCAGGCCGGCCCTTCGCGCTTTTTCCTGGAGCTCGCGCGCGTACGCCCGCAGCTCTTGTGCAAGCAAAGGCGCAGGGGCCGGCGCGACGACGTGAGGCTGAAATCGCAGGTCGAAAAAAAGCATCGCGAGCCACACCGCGATCAACGGCGCCAGCAGATAGCCGTGCCAGTCCCACGAGCGCGGAAAAAGCGCGCGGGCATCGAAGCTCGCGAGCATCTCGCTCGCCTGGCGCAGCACCAGAAGCGCCGCGGCTTTCGTTTCATTGCGCCGTAAGAGCTCCCACGCGGTGGTCGCGCGCTCATCGAGACGCAGCGTCCTGTCGAGCGCGGCGAGCACCCGCGTGGTGTCGGAATCGCGCCAGCGTCGCGTGAAGAGCAGATACGGCGTCAACACGACGAATATCGCCGCCGGAGGAATCCAGGCCCACGCGGGTGACAGCGAAACGAACAGCGGCACGGCGAGCGCCGCCAGGAATGCATAGAACAGCGCCACGATCAGCGTTGCTTCGCGCCGTTTGCGCTGCTCCCAGCCGAGCAGCAGCGCGATTCGGCTTTGCAGCGTCTCTCTAGCGCTGTCCAAGGTGCAGATCCTGTTTCAACGTCCAGCGGTGTAGCGCCAGCCCGGCGCCGCCGAGCACTAAGTGAAAACCAAAATGGATGCTGCCGGCCGGCCACTTCACACCCGCGACGGTCAGCGGCGCCAGCGCCTGCCCATCGAGCACCGCGAGCAGATAGAGCACGGGATTGAGCGGCAGATAAATGGCCAGTGCAGCCGCGACGACGACGAAAACGAAGCCGCGAACGATGAACTCCCGGCCCTGAGTATCCCGCTCCCACACCACGGACGCGACCAGTCCCCACACGCCGTAGCAAAAAGCGTAGAAGGGGATCAGCGCGAGCGTCGCGGCGAGGTGCAGCGGCGGCGCTCGCGAGATCGCGGCTGCCCATACGAGCAGGGGCGCACTCAAGAGCAGCAGACAAACGATGTTCAGGGCGAGAAACGCCACCCGGCCTCGAGCGACAACGCGGGCGCTCTCTCCGCTCTCGCGCAGCCAGTGCGCGAGCGGCTTGAAACGTTCCGGCGCGTATTCCCGATTCGCGACCCGTGCTGCGAAGTAAACGATCAGCAGCAACGCGGCCACCGAGCACACTTTGAAGAGATTGCCCGAGCCTCGCCACATCTGCTCGCCGAGCGACTGTGTGTAGAGCGCGATGAGCTGCACCGGCGCGAGCACGATCAGCAGGTAGTAATAGACCGTCAGAACGTGTCCCTCGCCAAAGAACACCTCGAGGTTTTCGCGCAGGACCGGATTCATTCTTCGTCCGCGCCTGCCAGAGTAACGATCACGCGGTAGAGCGCGTAGTTGTGCACGCGGACACGCGGATCCCCGATCTCGAACGGGAGATCGGGGTCTCTCACCCAGCAGAAAAAGAGCGCCGCGTTGCGCCGCAGAGCTTGCGTGCCGTCCGGTGGGAAAAACGACGCGTGAAACAGGACATCGCGCGACTTGTCGTTGAACGTGATCTTGCGGAGGCTCTCCTCTTCGATGGCCCACGCGCGGGAATTTCCGCCGCGATCGCCGGGCGCGGCGCTCAGCTCGAACGCTTTTTTCCAGCGCTCGCCGGCGGGTAGATTGCCGAGTGCGACACGCGTGCCCGGCGCGAGCAGCCAGCAGTCGGTCAACTCCTTGCCGCTGCGGTTCTCCACCTCGAGCACTAATCGGTCGGCCTGCCGCTCGACGACGGCGCTCAGCCGCAACGCTTCCACGTGACGCGCTCGCAAAAGCTTGAAGCTCCATGCCTCGAGCGCCAGTTGCACGCGCGTCGTGCCCGCGCCATGTTGATAGACCAGGGATGGCGCCGGTTGCGCGGAAGCCGCGGCCGCGAGCGGCATCGCATCGACCCAGCCACGCCCGAACGCGAGACCGTACTCGCGGAGCTGTGTCGAAAACAACGCGACGTTGCTGCGTGCTTCGACATAACCGTCGCCGGCGCTTTCCATCACCGTCGCCGCCAGCAGAACGCCATCCGGCGCCCGGCCGCCGCGGCCGAAGAAGAGATAGCCGGCGGCGGCAGCGCACAGGATCCAGCCGCAGCACGAGAGCACGAGCGTGCGCCGCGCAACGCGCCCGCGTTGCCAGAGCCGCGCCAGCACGACGAGACCGGCGGTGTAGCCGAGGATCGCGAAAAACAGCGAGCGGTTCGGAATGTAAGTCGAGATGAACGACGGACTGAGCAGGACCTGCGAAAAAATCGACGGGCTCCACTGCGGCGGCGAAGACCGGCTTTCATCCGCGCCCGGCGTGAGCAGGCTTTGCAGAAACCTCGGCAGGCCGTTCCACATCGACAGCGGCGGCCGGCCGGCGTCCAGCGCGAGATAGGTGATCTTGCCGCGGCCCCAATCGTGTTCGACCAGCACGGGCAGGCCTTCGGCCTCGGTCAGGACTCTGCCTCGCGAGACGACGGCCGTCTGCGCCCACACGCCCGCGACGATCTTACTTTCGCCTGCTTCGCCATGCGTCGCGAACGCGGTTCGTTTGACGCCGGTCACGCGCACGGGCAGATAACGCGCGAGCTGCGGCTCCTGATACAGCGTGAAGTTCAGGCTGCCGATGATCACCATCCTGCCGCCTGTCGCCAGCCAGTCGTCGAGCGCGCGCACCTGCGCCCGGGAAAGATCGCGCAGAGACTGATCGTAAATGACGAGGTGGGAAACGCCGAGCATGGCACGCGCTTCCGCGGGCAATTCGGTCAGCGTGAGCGTCACGACGCGGTTCGTGAGCGATGCGCCGAGGGCGGTGAGGGGAACTGGGCTGCCGTCGCTGACGGACAACACCACCGGTGCGCTCGAGAAGTGGCGACGCAAATCGAGCTCCCGTGACGCCGTCGCCGTTGCACTGGTGAACCGGATTTTCAGCGGCCGGCTGAGCACATCCGGATGCACGGTCAGTTGCACGGTCCGGCGTGAGCGCGCCGGCAGAAAAACTTCGCGGCGATGAAACACGGCATAGGGAACGCCGCCCTGGATTGCGCCGCCTTTCCAGACCTGAATCTCCAGCGTGCCGTCGGCAGGCCGGCCGATATTCTCGAGGCTGACTTCGAGCGGAAAAGGACGGCCCAACTGAAACACGCCGTGGAAACCGACCCTGGACTCGATCAGGATCTCCGCCGCGGCAGCCGCGGGCAGGAGCATGCTCGAAAGCAGACAAACCGGAAGGCTGCGGCAGGCCGATCGAATCGCCTTCCGCGAACTCGCTCGGATCTGCGCTAATAGAGGTGGCACGCGACCGTATGGCCGCCCGCGATTTCCTTCTCTACCGGCACGGTTTGCGCGCACTGGGGCATGGCCGCCGGGCACCGCGGATGGAAGCGGCATCCTGACGGCGGATTGATCGGCGAGGGGACTTCTCCCGTGAGGATGATCTCATCTTGCGTCGTATCGGGATGCGACGGCAAGGCGGCGGAAAAGAGCGCCTTGGTATACGGGTGCAGGGGGTTGCTGAAGAGCTCTTTCGTCGGGGCCTTCTCGACGATCTTGCCGAGGTACATGACCGCGACCTCGTTGGCCATGTAGCGGGTCGTCGCGAGGTGGTGGGCGATCAGGAGGTAGCTCACGTCGTACTGCTTCTGAAGATCGACCAGCAGATTCATGATCTGCGCGCGGATCGACACGTCCAGCGCCGAGACCGGCTCGTCGAGGATGATCAGCTTCGGCTTCGACACGAGCGCGCTCGCCACCGCGATACGCTGGCGTTGGCCGCCGCTGAACTCGTGCGGGTAGAGGTTCGCCTGCTGCGGGCGCAGTCCCACCGAGGCCAGCACCTCGGCGACGCGCTCCTTGATCTCGGCGTCCGAAACCCGCTGGTTGCACACCAGGGGCTCGGCCACGATGTCGCGCACGCGCATGCGCGGGTTCAGCGACGACCAGGGGTCCTGGAACACCGCCTGCACCGTCGTGCGGTAATCCTTGAGCGCATCGCCTTCGAGCGCATGGACGTCCTTGCCGCCGGCAAGCACCTCTCCGGCGGTCGGTTCTTCCAGACGCAGGACGAGCTTGGCCGTCGTCGTCTTGCCGCAACCCGATTCGCCGACGATCGCGAGCGTCTCGCCCTGGTTGATCGAGAAATCGATGCCGTCGACCGCCTGCACGTGTCCGACGACCTTCTTCCATATAAAGCCCTGGGTGACGGGAAAGTGTTTCTTCAGCCCATGGACCTGCAGTACGGGTGCGGCGCTCATGTGGCTTTCCGTAGCCGCCAGCAACTGGCGGTGTGCGTGGCGCCGTTGTCGCTCACCGTGAACGACGGCGGATATTCGCTGCGGCACTGATCCTGCGCGTGCTCGCACCGGGGCGCGAACCGGCAGCCCTCGGGAAGATCCCAGAGCGCGGGCGGCTGGCCTTCGATCGAGTAGAGACGCTCGACGTCCTCATCCATGCTGGGGACCGAGCGCAGCAGCGCCTTGGTGTAGGGATGCGACGGATGGTTGAAGATCTCCCGCACCGGACCGCTTTCGACGTGACGGCCGGCATACATCACGACGACGCGGTCGCACATCTTCGCGACGATGCCGAAGTCGTGCGTGATGAAGATCAGCGCGAGGTTCGTTTCCTCCTGGATCTCGCGGAGCAGGCGCAGGTACTGCGCCTGAATGGTGACATCGAGCGAGGTGGTGGGCTCGTCGGCGATGATGACTTTCGGCTCGCAGGAGATGGCGATGGCGCCGACCACGCGCTGCTTCATGCCGCCGCTGATCTGGTGCGGGTAATCGGCGACCCGCCGCTCCGGCGCCGCGACGCGCACGTGCTTCAGGCTTTCGATCGCCCGCCGCACGAGCGAGCGCCGGCCTTCGCCCGTGTGCTGATTGCGGATCGCCTCGATCAACTGGTTACCGACCGTGAACACCGGATTGAGCGAGGTCTGCGGGTCCTGGAGGATCATGGAAATGCGGCGGCCGCGAATCTGACGCATCTCCTGCTCGGTCTTCTTGAGCAGGTCCTCGCCTTCGAGGCGGATCGAGCCCTTGACGATGCGCGCCGCGGGGCGCGGCTGCAGTTGCAGCAGCGACAGCGCCGTCATCGTCTTGCCTGAGCCCGATTCGCCGACGATGGCGAGCGCCTCGCCCTGCCGCAGGTTGAAGCTCACCCCGTCGACCGCCTTCACCGTGCCGAAGCGGGTGAAGCAGTAGGTGTGGAGATCCTCCACTTCCAGTATGACGTCGCCGATTTTCCGGGGCATGCCGTTCCGCTTACTTGACGAGCTTCACGAGCTCGAAATGCGAGGAGCGTCCGGCGGCCGGGCCCGGGTAGACCCAGCTCGCGACGACCTTCGGATTGGCGAAAACCTCGTTGCGGAACCAGAAGAGCGGGATGTCCGCGTATTGCTCGAGGATGTGATCGCCCACCGCCTGCATCAGTCTGCTGCGTTCCTTGGCGTCCGTCGATTTCAGTACCTGACCGAAGGTCTTCTCGATGAAGTCGTCCTCGTAATGATGGTTGCTGCCTTTGCTGAAGTAGAAGTTGCGCACGCCCTGGTCGGCCGGCCGCCAGCCGATGATGTTCGGCCACATGATGTTATGAGCGATCTTCTTGCGGTAGGTCGTGCGGATCTTGGACCAGTCCTGCATCTGCACCTGGGCGTTGACGCCGACATTGCGGAAGTAGATCGCGAGCGCATCGGCGATCGCCGGTCCTTCCGATTCGCCCGGCTCCGTGAACGCCCAGATCTCGAACTTGAGCTGTCCGGGACCATAGCCCGCTTGTTTCAGCAACTGCTTGGCCTTCTCGGGGTTGTAGCCGTAGAGCTCGTTGAAGCGGGACTCCCACTTCGGGTTCCAGCCCTCCGATTCGGGCACCCAGAGGGAAATGTGGGCGATAGACGCGCGGCCGGCGAACACCGTGTTCATCAACTCTTTGCGATTGATGGCGAGGTTCAGGGCCTGGCGCACCTCCTTCTTGACGAACGGGGCGTCCTTCTTGAAATCCTTGTCGCCCGTGATGAAGTACAGGCCGCCCATGTACATCGAGATCCAGTCGACCGGCAGCGAGGACGAGAAGCGCTTCAAGCCCTTGGCGAGCGCGTCCTTGTGCAGCTCGCGCGGCAGGTCGGCGATGTGAACGTCGCCGGAGAGCAGCAGAGCAAGGCGCGTGGCCTCTTCGCGCGCGATGCGGAACTCGAGCTCGTCGAAATCGATCTTGTTGCCGGACCAGTGCTTCGGATTGACCTTGTAGACGATGTTGAGACCCGTCTGCCGTCCGACGTACTCGAAGGGCCCGGTGCCGACGGGACGCTTGTCGAGGCCTTCGATGCCCTCCTTGTCCCACTGCGCTTTGCTCGTGATGCGCAAATCGCCGGAGCGCGCGAACGCGTACCGATTGGTCGGCATCGCGGGGTCCTTGAAGCGGAAGACGACGGTGTATTTGTCAGGGGTCTCGACTTTCTCGACCGTGCGCCAGAAAGGCGCGAGGGTCGCCGTCGAATCCTTGCGCACCAGCAGCGAGTGAGCGTGCGCCACGTCCTGCGACGTCATCTCGCCGTAGCCGTGGTGGAACTGCACACCCTTGCGCAGGTGGAAGGTCCACGCCTTGAAGTCAGGGCTGATTTCCCACTTGGTGGCGAGCGCCGGGATGTAATCGCCCGTTTTCGGATCGATTCCGAGCAGCGTCTCCCAGAACGGTTCGAACTGGAGATGGTCAGGACGCGAGATGGTCCAGAACCGGTTGCTCTCGTGGAACCCGGCCGAGGCGAAGATCAGGCGCTTGACGGTGGCCGCCTCCGCGCCCCGGGGAACGAACCCTGCACTGAACAAGAGAACAGCAACGGCCAACAGCGCGACAAACAACGAAACGAGTTTCGATTTCATGGCGAACTCCTCCTACAGTTGTTTGTTATATGTTGCGAAGCTTGGGATCCAGGTGATCTCGCAGCCAGTCACCCAGCAGGTTCAGCGCAAGCACCGTCAGCATGATTGCGATCCCCGGAAACATGGAGACCCACCACGCCGTGACGATCAGCTCCCGGCCGTCCGAGACCATGACGCCCCAGGCTGGTTCGGCGCGCGGCAGCCCCGCGCCCAGGAAGCTGAGCGAGGACTCGAGCAGGATGACGTAGCCGACCTGCAGCGTCGCCAGCACGATCAGCGAATTCACCACGTTGGGAAAGATGTAGCGGAACATGATGCGCATGTGCGAGGCCCCGGCCACCCGCGCGCGCGCGATGAAGTCGAGCTCCTTGATGGCGAGGGTCTCGCCGCGCACGAGCCGCGCGTAGCGCGCCCACAGCAGCACGATCAGCACGGTGATGACGGTTCCGAAGCTGGGGCCCACGGCGGCGACGAGCACGAGCGCGAGCAGGATCGTCGGCAGCGAGAGCGATATGTCGACGAGCCGCATGATCACGGCGTCCGTGCGCCGGCCGAAGTAGCCCGAGATCAGCCCCAGTACGGTGCCGATGATGCCGCCGACGAAGATGGCGATCAGCGAGACGGTGAGCGAGACGCGCGCGCCGTAGATGATGCGGGAGAGCATGTCGCGGCCGAGCTTGTCGGTGCCGAGCAGGTACTCGCTGGTTCCGCCTTCCTGCCACACTGGCGGGGTCAGCCGCTGCGACAGCGAGCCCATGAACGGGTCGTGCGGGGCTACCCACGGCGCGAATACGGCCGGAATCACCAGGAGGAACAGGAGGACCGCCAGCGCAAACACCGGATAGCGCCTGAGCTTGTGCCAGCCGTCGATCGCCCACGGCACCGCGTACCAGGGCAGCGTTCGTGTCGTCGTCAATTGCGGCATGAGCCAGCCTCCTTGGACGTCTTCACTGATACCGAATGCGCGGATCGAGATACGCGTACATGATGTCGACCAGCAGGTTGCACAGGATGAAGATGCCGGCGAACAGGATCACCACCGCCTGCACGACCTGGAAGTCCCTCGACCTCACGGCATCGACGACCAGCAGTCCCACGCCCGGCCAGGTGAACACGGTTTCGGTCACCACCGAGCCGGTGAGGAGCGAGCCTGCGATGATCGCGAAGACGGTCAGCGGCGCGATCGAGGCATTGCGCAGGCAATGCTTCCAGACCACTTTCCACTCCGGTATCCCCTTGACGCGCGCGAGCTTCACGAACTCGCTGTCGAGCACCTCGAGCATGGAGGAGCGGACCAGCCGCATGATGACGGCGACCTGAAACCAGCCCAACGTGATGGCGGGGAGGATGAGGTGCTTGAGCCCGCCGCGGCCGGAAGACGGCAGCCAGTCCAGCATCACGGCAAAGATCCACATCAGCACGATCCCCAGCCAGAACGCGGGCAGAGACTGGCCGAGCAGCGCCACGATCTTGGCCGCAGTGTCCCAGTTGCTGCCTTTCCCCACCGCCGCCAGCACACCGATGGGCAGGGCGAGAATGATGCTGACCAAAAGGGCGAAACCGGCGAGCTCCAGTGTGGCCGGCAGGCGCTCCGTGACGAGGTCCATCGCGGACTTGCCCTGATACTTCAGGGATTGGCCGAAATCGCCCTGGAGCGCCTTCTTGATGAAGATGAGGTACTGCGTGGTGACGGGCTTATCGAGGCCCCAGTGCTTTTCCAGCCGCTCGTAGTCCTCGGGCATCGCCTCGATCGGCAGCATCACGTCGAGGGGGTTGCCGGAGAGGCGCGCCAATCCAAAGACGATCAGGCTCATGACCAGGATGGCCAGGAGACTCTGGAACGCGCGAACAGCGATGAAGCGCTGCATACGGTCCTCCCCGGCGGCCCTCGTTTGTGCGGGGCCGGTCCGATAAAGACCGGGGAGGACGCTCTAACCTTACAGGCGGGACGGGCTGGTGATGCGTCTCCGAATAACTGCCTGATTCCCTTCGGACTGAAGCAGGCGAAGGGGGAGGCTCCGTTCGGGCTGAGCCTATCGAAGCCCGAACGGAATCAAGGCCGTCCGTGGTTCGACACGCTCACCACGAACGGTGACAGCGCCGTTCGGGCTGAGCAGGTCGAAGCACGAACGGCGGATTGATGCTATGCAGCGCGCTCGCGCGGGATGCAGTTGAGCGCCGAGCCCGAGCGGAACCACTCGAGCTGCTCTTCGCTGTAGGTGTGGCGCAGCTCGAGGGCGTCCTGCGTGCCATCGGCGTGCGAGACCTGACAGATCACCGGCTTGCCGGCCTTCATGTCCTTCAGGCCGAGCAGGCTGATGCGGTCGCCGTCGCGGATCCGCTCATAATCCGCGGGATCCGTGAACGTGAGCGCGAGCAGGCCCTGCTTCTTGAGGTTCGACTCGTGGATGCGCGCGAAGCTGCGCGCGATCACGGCCGCGCCGTTCAGGAGGCGCGGAGAGAGCGCCGCGTGCTCGCGGCTGCTGCCTTCGCCGTAGTTCGAGTCGGCCACGATCGCCCAGCGCAAGCCGCGCGCCTTGTAAGCACGCGCGACGGCAGCGATCGACTGAGCAGCGCCGCCGTTGCCGATGTCACGCGTCGTTCCGCGCTCGCCGGTCCACGCGTTCGTCGCGCCCATCAGCAGGTTGTCGCTGAAACGGTCGAGGTGCCCGCGCAGCGAAAGCCATGGACCCGCGGGAGAGATGTGATCGGTCGTCGTCTTGCCCACCACCTTCACGAGCACCGGAATATCGACGATGTCCACGCCATCCCACTTCGGCCACGGCGACAAACGTTGCAGCCGCTTGCTTGCCGGATCGACCTTCACTTCGACGACCGAGGCTTTCTCGGCGGGTGCGTGGTAACCGCCGGGCTTGGCGAAGCCCTGCTTCGGCACCTCCGGCGCGGGCGCCGGCGGGTTGAGCTTGAATTCGCGGCCGTCCGCGCCGGTGAGCGAATCGGTGAGCGGGTTGAACGTCACGCGCCCTGCGAACGCGAAGGCCATCGCGAGCTCCGGGCTGGTGATGAGGTTCATCGTCTCGCCGCGGCCGTCGTTGCGCGCGCGGAAGTTGCGGTTGAAGGTGGTGACGATGAAGTTGGGCTTGCCGTTCGTCGCGTCGGCGCGCGTCCACTGCCCGATGCACGGCCCGCACGCGTTCGCGAGCACCTGCGCGCCGGCGCTCGTGAGCGCTTCGAGCTGGCCGTTGCCGGAGATCGTCGCACGAATGCGCTCCGAGCCCGGCGTTACGAGGAGCGGCACGGCTGACTTGAGCCCGTGTGCGGCAGCCTGCGCGGCGACGTCGGTGGCGCGGCACACGTCTTCGTAGGAAGAGTTCGTGCAGCTTCCGGTGAGCACGCTGGAGACCGCCTCCGGCATTTCCGCGGGGTTCTCGCGGACCTCACGGATGAACACCGAGAGCGGACGCGAGCGATCGGGCGAGTGCGGGCCCGAGACATGCGGCTCCAGCGTCGACAGATCCAGGCGCAGCACCTGGTCGTAATGCGCTTCCGGATTCGCTTCGACCTCCGCATCGGGGGCGAGCAGATCGGCGTACTTCCTGATGAGCGGCACGAGCGCGGCGCGGTCGGTCGCTTCGAGGTAGGTCGCCATGCGATCGTCGGCGGGGAAGAGCGAGGTCGTCGCGCCCATCTCCGCGCCCATGTTGCAGATCGTCGCCTTGCCGGTGGCGCTGATGGTGCGCGCGCCCGCGCCGATGTACTCGATGACGGCGTTGGTGCCGCCGGAAACGGTGAGCTGGCTCAGCGCCCACAGCACGACGTCCTTGGGCGCGGTCCAGCCGTTGAGCTGACCGGTGAGATGGATCGCGATGCGCTTGGGATAGAGAAGCTCAATCGCCATGCCCGCCATCGCTTCGACGGCGTCCGCGCCGCCGACGCCGATCGCGCAGGCGCCTAAACCTCCGCCGTTCGGCGTGTGCGAGTCCGTGCCGAGAATGACCTGGCCGGGAAACGCATACTGTTCCAGCACCACCTGGTGAATGATGCCGGCGCCCGGCTCCCAGAAGCCCGCACCGTAGCGCGCGGCAGCGGACTTGAGAAACTCGTAGATCTCGGTGTTCTCGTCGTGCGAGGTCTTGAGGTCCGCCGCGGCGCCGCGCTCCGCGCGGATCAGGTGATCGCAGTGGACGGTGGTGGGCACCGCGACTTCATCGCGGCCGGTCTGCATGAACTGAAGGAAAGCGGTCTGGCCGAGCACGTCCTGCAGCACCACGCGGTCGGCGAAAAGCTTGAGGTAGCTGCGCCCCGGCTCCAGCCCCTGCGTCTCCGGATCGGCGAGGTGGCCGAGCAGGAATTTCTCCGAAAGGGTGAGGGGCTTCGCGCGGCGGCGCCGTACCACCGCCAGCCGCTTTGCCATGCGTTCGTAAATGCCCTGCGCCATCTGCGGCGTCGCTGCGACTCGGTCCATATTCAGCCCTTTCGGTCGTTTAACCGCGGAATGGTAGGTAAGAGCATCGAGAATAGGCGGAATACAATCGAGTATGCTCAGGAATACATTGGAGGGGATCGAAGCGCTGGCGGCGCTGGCGCAGTTCGGCACGGTGAGCGAAGCCGCGACGCGACTCAGACTGACGCAGTCCGCGGTGACCAAGCGCCTGCAGGCGCTGCAGCGCTCCGTCGAGCTCCAGCTCCTCGAGCGCGCCGGCCGGCGGGTCGTGCTCACGGCGGAGGCATACGCGCTCCTCGATCGCGCGCGACCGCTGCTCGCGGACTTGCGCGGGCTCACCGGCACGGGCGCGTCGCCCAGCGCCACGAGCTTCTCGCTGGCGATGGCCGATTCGATTGCCGCATCGTGGGGACCGGCGGTGCTGGCGGAGGCGTTGAAGACGGTGCCCGATGTACAGCTCGATCTCCACGTCCACCGCAGCGTGCTGCTCATCGAGAACGTCCGCCTCGGCCGCTACCAGATCGGGCTTGCGACCGACGTGCCGCCTCACAAGGATCTGATCCACTATCCGGTGGTTGCCGAGCCGATGGTCCTGATCAGCGGCCGGCCGCGCCGCTGGAGCGCGTCGGCGGCGCCGCTCATCACCATCGAGCCGATCTCGATCACGTGGCGCGTGATCGAGCCGCTCCTCCAGTCACACCAGCCCGACGTGCTCGCGCGCAGACGCCTCACCGTCGAGAGCTTCAGCGCCGCCATCCAGATGGTCAAAGCCGGCTTCGGCGACGGCCTGGTGCCGCTCGGCCTCGCGCGTGAGATGCAGGTGCGGCCCGCGGCGATGCATCTTCTCAAGAACGTGCACCGGCGCGTGACGCTGCTCGCGCGCAAGACGGTCGATCAGAGCGAGAGCTTCAGGGCGCTGCGGGTGGCGATCGTAGCGGCGGCGCAGCGCAGAGTCGGTTAATTCACGGCGCTGTCATTGCGAGGAGGCGCCAATGCGCTGACGAAGCAATCCCGTGGCGCACGGTTTTCGGACGCTCCGCGATCGCCACGTCGTGCATTGGCACTCCTCGCGATGACGGATGGTGTCATTGCGAGGAGGCGCGAAGGCCGACGAAGCAATGGCGTGGCGCACGTCGATCAGTTCACGCCGACGAACGGCGGGATCTTGCGCTTGAACCCGACGAGCTGCTCAGTCACCTTGAAGCGCGAAGGGAACGGGAACGAGATGTGTTTCTGCACGTGCGCATCGCGCACGTACTTCTCGATCGGCATGCCCTGCACGATGCCCATGCCGCCGAAGAGCTCGACGGCCTGCTCCGTGAGCCGCTGGACCATCGTGCCGATGAACGCCGTCGCCATGTGCTCGTACGGCAGGCTTTCCACTTCGCCGCTTTCGATCGCTTCGGGGTGGTCCTTCACCCACGCCGCGGTCCACAGGAGCCGCCGGCCCGCTTCGAGATTCATCGCCATCTCCGCGATCGTCAGTCCCACCGCCTGATGCTTGATGATGTGCTTGCCCCCGGAGACGCGCTCCTGTGTGTACTTGAGCGTCTCTTCGAGCGCCGCGCGGCCGAGCCCGAGTGTCAGCGCCGCGATCGTGGGATGCGTGCCCATGTCGGTGCGGCCTTTCGGCGCCGGCGGCAGGATGAATCCCTTCGGTACGCGCACGTCGTCGAAAAAGATCTCGGCGTTGTCGCCGACGCGACGGCCGAGCTTCGAGAGCGGGCGCCGCACGAGGCCCGGTGAGCTGCCCTCGACCAGGAACGGCTTCGCGCCGTCCGGCGTCTGCGCCATCACGACGAGCAGCTTCGCGAGATAGCCGACCGTCTGAAAATTCTTCGCGCCGTTGATGATCCACGAGCCGTCCGGCTGCTGGGTCGCGCGCGTCTTGAGCTTCACGTTGTCCGGCGTCTCGGTGAAGTAATCGAAGCCGACGTCGGTGTCCGGCTCGTGAATCGCGACCGTCGTGAAGAAGAGATCGTCGTCCAGAAACTTAGGCAGGAAGTACGCCTTCTGCTCCGGCGTCATGCGCAGCTCGAACCAGTCGCGCGCGCGGCGGGCCGTCAGCATGAAGTAGTAGGCCGTGCCGAGCTCGCCCGCGGCGAGCTCCTCCGCGACGAGGCACGAGGTCAGGTGGTCGGATACGCCCGCGCCGCCGTTTTCCTCCGAGAGCACGAAGGTGCGGAAGCCGAGCCGGGAGCCTTGCTTCAGCAGCTCCCACGGGATGCGCTTCTCCCAGTCGGGCTCGCGGTCGAGCGCCATCGCCTTCGGCTTGATCTCTTCCTGCGCGAACTTGCGCGCGAGGTCGCGGAACTCGCGCTGCTCGTCGGACAAACGGATGTCGAACATCGCTCTCCCTGGGTTTCGTCATTCCCGCGCAGGCGGGAATCCAGAATACTATCGGTTGCAACCAAAGGGGGGGATCACATGAAAGTCTACGAACGCATGGCGGAGGCCTTTCAGGCCGAAGGCACGACGCACGTCTTCGGCATGATGGGCGACGGCAACATGTATTGGATGAACGCGCTGATCAAGCGTGGCGTGAGCTGCGTCGAGGTGCGTCACGAAGGCGTCGGCATGGGCATGGCGGACGGTTGGGCGCGCCACAATCAGACGCCGGGCGTGGCGACCGCCACGTGCGGCCCCGGCGTCACCCAGCTCGCGACGGCCTGCGTCGTCGCCGCGCGCGCGGAATCGCCGGTCGTGGCGTTCGTCGGCGAGCGTCCGGCGAAAGACCCCGACTACCATCAGCGCCTCAACCAGTCGCGCTTCGCGGACGGCGTCGAGACCGCGTTCATCCGCCTCGATACCGGCGAGTTCGCGGACGAAGCGGTGCGCCGCGCTTTCTATATGGCGAAGCTCGAGCGGCGTCCGGTCATGCTGAGCGCGCCGATGGACGTTCAGCAGGAGAAGTGGGACGACGACGAGCCGTATCGGCCCTCGGCCGGCATGATGCCGAGGCGCGCCGGGGCGATGGACGAAGCCGCGCTCAGGAAAGCCGCCGACCTGATCGCGAAGAGCAAGAAACCCGTGATCGTCGTCGGCCGCGGCGCAATCTGGTCGGGCGCCGGCGACGCGGTGTTGAAGCTCGGCGAGCGCATCGGCGGGCTCATCGCGAGCAGCCTGCGCGCCAAGACGTGGCTTGCGGACCGGACCGAATATCACGCGGGCGTGTCCGGGCTCTATGCGCAGAAGCCCGCCATGCAGCTCTTCCACGAAGCCGACCTCGTGATCGGCGTGGGCGCGAGCCTGAACCGCCACACGACCGAGCACGGCTACCTCTATCCCAACGCGAAGTACATCCAGCTCGATCCCAAGCCGCACGTCGTGCTGGGCAACGGCAACGGCGCGGACGTTTACGTCCAGAGCGACGCGAAAGAAGGGCTCGAAGCGCTGGACGCGCTGCTGGAGAAGCGGGGCTTCAAGCAGCCCGGCTTTCGCACGGGCGAGACGCTCGAGCGCCTGTCGAACCTCTACGACGACCCGACCGAGTTCGACATCGAGCCCGGCACCATCGATCCGCGCCAGGTCGTGCGCGCGGTCGACGAGCTGGTCCCCGGCGACGTCGGACTTTTCATCGGCAACGGCGCGAGCTCCTCGATCACGACGATGAACACCTGGAAGACACGCCCTTACGTGCACACGTCGGGCTTCTTCGGTTGCATCGGACAGATGCTGCCGACCGCCATGGGCGCGACGATCGCGAACGGCAACAAACCCGCGATGCTCATCGACGGCGATGCGAGCACGATCATGCATCTTTCGGATTTCGACACCGTCGTGCGCTGCAAGATGCCGCTCCTGATCGTCGTGCTGAACGACGAAGCGCTCGGCTCCGAATACCAGAAGCTTCGCGCGCACGACATGGATCCCGAGACGTCCGCGATTCCATCGCCGGATCTCGGCGCGATCGCGCGGGCCTACGGCGCGCGCGGCTGCCTCGCGCGCACGGTCGAAGACGTGCGCAAGGGCGTGCAGGAGTGGGTGGCTAAGCCCGGGCCGATGATCATCGATGCGCGCATCTCGAAGGCGGTGATCAATCTGCCGATGCGGCGGGTGCTGTATGGGAAGGACGAATAGCGTCTAGATCCGCGTGCGCTTCGGCGGCGGCACGCCGACGACCGCGATGCGGATCGTCTCGTTGCCGTTGTTGAGCAGTTGATGCTCCACCACGCCCGGCGGCATGTGGATCGTGTCGCCGGGGCCGACCGCCTGCTCGCGGACCTCGCCGCTGTCGGTCTTCCACTGAATCACCCCGCGCCCGCTGATCACGAAATAGATCTCTTCGAAGTCGGCGGGATACTCGACTTCGATACCCTCTGATCTGTATTTCGTGTGCCTGTGCCACGTATGCGGGCTGAAGCCGGGGCTGATCTCGTCGATGTTGAAGAAGAGCTTCTCCGTCGCGACGATGCGCTTGATCTGTCCCGCTTCCTTGCTGTGGCCACGGACGTTCTGCGGCTTCACCTCGTCGGCCTTGATGATTCTGAGCTGTGTCATGATCGGCGCTCCCCTTGAACGGACACGAGATTATGACGCGTCATTTCGGCGTTCTGATTCCATCGACGAATACCACGGTCGAGACCGAGCTTTCGCGCCTGCCTGAAAGCTACCAGGCTCACTACGCGCGCTGCATGACGAGCACGCCGGGCTCGCCGTTCGCGCCCAGCCGCGACGAGGAAGTCGATTACCAGTCGAAGCTCCTCGCGACGGCCAAGGTCGAGATGGTGATCCTGGTCCAGACCTCGGCGAGCCTCTTCGACGAGAACTATGATGACAACGTGATCGCGCGCATCAGCGCCGCTGCGAAGGTGCCGGCGATCACGTCGGCGCGGGCGATGGGACAGGCGCTGCGGGCGCTCGGCGCGCGGCGTATCGCGCTCGTCTCACCGTATTCGGAGGAGGTGAACGCGCTTGCGCGCGACTACTTCTCGACGCAGCACGGGCTGGAGATCACGACGCTGCTCGGCTTTGCCGCGAAGGACGCGTACGCGATCGGTCAGCTCGACCCGCAGCACGCGCGCAATGCGTTCGAGAAGATCGATTTGAGCGGCGTCGAAGCGGTCGCGATCCCCGGAGCGAACTTCCCGACGATGAAGTCCATCCCGGCGTGGGAGCGCGAGCTCGGAAAGCCGGTGGTCAGCTCGACGCAGGCGGCGGTGTGGGCGATGGCGAAGCAGCTCGGGGGCGAGCGGATCGCGGGTTACGGGCGACTGCTGGAGACGATGCCGGGCTGACTTTGCGGACGTTCCGCGATTGCTTCGTCGCGCCGCTCCTCGCAATGACCGCGACTCGGGTCATCGCGAGGCCGCGGCAAGGCGGCCGTGGCGATCGCGTGGCGCACGTTACATCATCGGGCCGGGGCGCTTGACGTAGGTTTCCTTGATGTTGTCCGCGGCCCAGCAGGCGAGCATGCCGATCGTCTCGGTCGGGCCCTGCGCGGCGTTCTGCGGGAAGGCGCTGCCGCCGACGACGAAGAGATTCGGCACGTCCCACGACTGAAGGTACTTGTTCACGACGCTCGTCGAGGGATCGGTGCCCATCACCGCGCCGCCGCAGTTGTGGGTGCTCTGATACGGCACGATGCTGTATTTCGTGGGGATCGCGTGCGCGTGGTAGCGCGACGGCTTCATCGCCTTCGCGATGTCGATGCAGCGCTCGTACATCCACGCGAGCATCTTGCGCTCGTTCTCGTGCCAGTCGAACGTCATGCGCAAGAGCGGCAGCCCGTTCGCGTCCTTGTAGGTCGGGTCGAGATCGAGGTAGTGCTGCTTGTAGCTCATGCACGAGCCGTGGATGTGGATGCCGACCACGCGCCGGTAGTTGTGCGCGACCGCTTTTTTCCACTCCGAGCCCCAGCGCGGCGTGCCGTGCGGCAGCGGCTTCGATTTGATAGGTGAGGCGCCGGAGTTGGGCGAGCTGATGTACGCGCCGCCGACGAAGCCGAGTTTGGAACGGTCGATCACGTCGCCGTTCAGATCGTCGATCGACGTGTTGACCATGCCGCCCCCGATGAAGGGGTTGAACTCGCGGTCGTCGAAAAACGCGAAAACGCGCCCGCCGGTCTGATAGGAGTAGTTGCGTCCGACCACGCCGCGGCCGGTCTGCGGGTCGTATGGCCGGCCGATGCCGGAGAGCAGGAGCAGGCGCGTATTGTTGAAGCAGTAGGTCGCCAGCACCACGATGTTGGCCGGCTGTTCGACCATGCGTCCGCGCGCGTCGATGTAGGTGACGCCCGTCGCCTGCTTGCCCGTCGAGTCGGTGTTCACCTTGATCACGTTGCAGAGCGGGCGCAGCTCGAAATTCTGCTGCTTGTAGAGCGCGGGCAGCACGGCGGAAAGCGGATTCGCCTTCGCACCCTGCGCGCAGACGTGGCTCGAGCAGAATCCGCCGCGATGACACTCGAGCAGCATCAACTTGTAGAGATTCTGGTAGTCCTGCGTCATGCCGGCGCCGGGCCCCTGGAACGGCGCGTAGCCGAGCTCCGCCGTCGCCTGCGCGAAGACCTCGCCTTGCGGCGTGCGCTTCGTCGGCGGGTTCGGATACTCGCGCGAGCGCGGGCCTTCGTGCGGATTGCCGCCCGGCTGGATCTCGCCGTTGAGGTTCCCCGCCTTGCCGTGCACGCCGTAGATGTGCTCGAACATGTCGTAGTACGGCTCGACGTCGTCCCAGTTCACACCCCAGTCCTGGATCGTGCAGTCCTCGGGAATGAAGCCTGCGCCGTAGCGCTCGATCACCTTCGACCGAATCTCGAAGTCATGCGGCAGGAAGCGCCGCGCGTTGCCGCCCCAGTGCGCCGCGGTGCCGCCCACCATCTCGCCGGGCTTGAACGAGCCCAGCTCGCGCATCGGCAGCGCGGTTTCGCTCGTCTTGTTGCGGAACGTGATCGTCTCGCGGGACAGGTCCTGGAAGATGTCGCTGTGACGGTCGTACTTGAGCTCGTCGTGGACGTACGGCTTCGCGAAATCGGTCTGCGGATCGATCATGCGGCCGCGCTCGAGACACAGCACTTTGAGTCCCGCGTTCGCGAGCTCCATCGACATGATCGAGCCCACGACGCCGCTGCCGACGACGACCGCGTCGACGGGTTTCATTTTCGTTGTCGTCACGTTACTTCCCCCCTTCCGGCTTCAGCATCACGTGCTTCGCGAAGCCTTGTGCATCGACCTGAGCCTTTCCGGTCTGGATGTCGAGAATGCTCACCGGCTCGGCGCGGTAGAGCTCGGGCTTGTCGAGATGGTCCTTGTATGTCCCCGACGGCACGCCCGGAAAGCCGATCAGCCTCCAGCCGACCTTGTCCTGGTTGCCGCCGTAGAGCGGATCGGCGAAGAAGCCTTCCTCCGTATTGCGCCACAGGAGATCGAAGAAGAGCTTCGAGGAGAGCGACGGGAGCTCGACTTCACCTTTTTCGAGCGTCTTCAGGAGCTCGTCCTGGCGTTCCGGCTGCAACTGATCGAACGGCCGCTCGTACTTCGCGCGGCAGTGCGCGTTGATTTCCTGAATACCGACGCGATAGATCTCCTGCGGCGTCATGCGCGACTGGAAGCCCTGCTGCGGCGTGCCGTCGAGCCACGGCCCCTGCCGATAGTTGCGGCCGTGCACGCCCCAGACGCTGGCGAGCTGGCCATCGATGTAAACGGTGACGCCGGCCTCTTTCGCGCCGGGCCCGAGCTCGTCGGAGGGGATGAGCCGCGCAACGGCGGCATCCAGGAAGCGGACTTCGGGCTCGGTCAGGAAGCGGTAGGCGTGTAATGAGTTCGGCATGCGGACTCCCCCATGGTGCTGTCGATAACGCGAGGATAACGCGTCCCGTTCGTGCTGAGCTTGTCGAAGCATGAACGGCGGCCGTTCGCCCTTCGACAGGCTCAGGGCGAACGGAGGGGTCCGCGCGAACCGAGGGATCGTCAGACCGAACGGTTACACCACCCGCTTCTCGCGCAGCGCCGCGATCGCCTTGTCGTCGTAGCCGAGGCTCTTCAGCACCTCGCTCGTGTGCTCGCCCGGCTCCGGCGTGTGCTTGAGCTTTTCCGGCTGCGGATACCGGGAGAGGTGAATCGGCTGGCCGACGACTTTCTGCGCGCCATACTTCGGATGGTCGATCGGTCGCGCGATGCCGAGGTGCTGCACCTGCGGATCGGCGAAGACCTTGTCCACGGTGTTGATCGGCCCGCACGGCACGCCGACCTCGTTCAGGAGCTTGTCCCAGTACGCGCTCGGCTTTTCGCGAACGATCTCGGCCATGCGCTTCAACACGGCCTGGCGGTTCTTGATGCGCGCCGCGGGCGTGCCGAAATCCGGACCGCTGTTGAGATCTTCCGCGTTCGCCGCCTTGCAGAACCGCGCCCACACCGCGTCACCGGCGGCGGCGACGTTGATGTAACCGTCGGCCGTCTGGAACATGCCGGTGCCGACACCCGTGGGGTGGAAGTTGCCTTCCTGCCCCGGTACTTCGCCCTTGATGAGGTAGCGCGCGGCCTGGAAATCGAGCATGTAGATCTGCGCTTCGATGAGGGAAGTCGTGACCCACTGGCCTGCGCCGGTGCGCTCGCGGTCGAGCAGCGCGAGCACGATGCCGTTCGCGAGCAGGAGCCCGGCCGACGTGTCATTGATGGCGATGCCGACGCGCACCGGCCCGCCGCCCGGATGTCCCGTAATCGACATGAGCCCGCCCATGCCCTGCGCGATCTGATCGACGCCGGCGCGGTCCTTGTAGGGGCCGTCCTGTCCGAAACCGGAAATGCTGCCGTACACGATGCGCGGGTTCACCTTCTTCACCGCTTCGTAGTCGACGCCGAGCTTGTGCTTAACGTTGGATCGGAAGTTCTCGACGATCACGTCGGCACTCTTCGCAAGGTCCATGAAGATCTTCAGCCCTTCGGGCGTTTTGAGATTGAGCGTGAGGCTGCGCTTGTTGCGGTGCAGATTCTGGAAATCCGGCCCGCTGCGCCTGCCGCCGGTCGCGTCCACCTCGGGTCCGCCCGGCGGTTCGATCTTGATGACGTCGGCGCCCCAGTCGGCGAGCTGACGCACCGCCGTCGGTCCGGCGCGGTGCGCGGTGAGGTCGAGGACTTTGAAGCCGTTCAGGGGGAGGCGTGTGGTCATGGTCGAATTTTCCGGTATCGTGTTCCGCTGGGGAGGTTCCAACGAGGAGGATCGCATGAAAACGCTTCGAGTGTTGAGTGCAGTGATCGGTCTCATCGTGTTCGCCTGCGGCACCGTGTGGGCCCAGCAATATCCTTCCAAGCCCGTTCGCGTCGTTGTCGTATTTGCGCCCGGCGGCGCGACTGACGTAGTGGGCCGCATCGCGTTCCAGAAGGTTGCCGAGCAGACGGGACAGCAGTTCCTGATCGACAATCGGGCCGGCGCCGGCGGCACGATCGGCGCCGCGATCGTCGCCAAGAGCCCGCCCGACGGCTACACGCTGATGGTGTACTCGACGACGCTGCTCGCAAGCGCGCACCTCTACAAAAAGCTGCCGTACGACGCGCTGAAGGACTTCACCGGCATTACGCCGGTCGCGCGCCTCGTGAACGTGCTGGCGGTGCACCCGTCGATGCCGGTGCGCACGGTAAAAGATCTCATCGCGCTCGCCAAGGCGCGTCCCGGCGAGATCAGTTACGGCACGGCCGGTGTGGGCGCGCTCCAGCACCTGTCGGCGAGCCTGCTCGAGAACATGGCGGGCATCAAGCTCATCCACGTGCCGTACAAGGGCGGCGCGCCCGCGTCCATGGCGCTTTCCGCAGGCGAGGTCCAGGTGATGATCACGCCCGGTTCGGAGGTGATGCCGCACATCCAGGCGAAGCGCGTGCGGCCGATCGCGGTCTCGTCGGCCGAGCGCATCAAGCAGCTTCCGGAGTTGCCCCCGATCGGCGAGACCGTGAAAGGTTATGAGCTGACGTCGTGGATGGGCACGTTCGCGCCAGCGGGCACGCCGCGGCCGATCATCGACAAGCTCAACGCCGAGCTCAAGCGCGCGGTGAGCGATCCCGATGTCGCCGCCAATCTTGCCTCGCAGACGCTCGACCCGATGCACCTGACGCCGGACGAGTTCGCGAAGCAGCTCAGGGCCGATTACGAGAAGTTCGGCAGGATCATCAAGATCTCCGGCGCGAAGCTGGACTAAATCAAAACTCAATCACGAGGAGGAAGCAGCATGCGATTCGAGAGTGCCGTCGGCTGCATTGTGGCGTCTGTCATGTTGGCGGCAGGCGCCGCAACCGCAGCCGAAAGTTATCCGAGCAAGCCCGGGCGGCTCATCCTGCCGTTCGGCGCGGGCGGCTCGACCGACATCGTCGGGCGCATCTTCGCGCAGAAGTTCAGCGAAGCCTGGGGTCAGACGGTGGTGGTGGACAACCGCCCCGGCGCCGCCGGCATCATCGGCACGGACCTCGGGGCCAGGGCGCCCACGGACGGTCACACAATCCTCACGTACGGGATCAACCAGGCGATCACGGCGGGGCTGCATAACAAGCTGCCATACGACCACTTGCGCGATTTCCAGCTCATATCGCTCTACGCGACGATGCCGAACATTCTCTGCGTCACGCCTTCGCTGCCCGCGAAAAACGTGAGCGAGTTCGTGAAGCTCGCGAAAGCGAATCCGGGCAAGTACAAATACGCGTCGTCCGGCATCGGCGCCTCGCCGCACCTCACGATGGAGTACTTCAAGTCCGCCACCGGCACCGACCTCATCCACGTGCCGTACAAGGTTTCGTCGCAGGGTTACAGCGACACGATCTCGGGCACCATCCAGGCGTTCTTTTTCAATCTTCCGGGGCCGTTGCCGCACGTGAAAGCGGGGCGGCTTCGGGCGCTTGCCGTGACGTCGTCGAAGCGTGCCGAGCAGGTGCCCGACCTGCCGACGATCATGGAATCCGGCATTCCGGATTTTGAAGTGACCGTCTGGCAGGGCTACGCAGTGCCGAAAGGCACGCCGCAGAAGTACGTGGCGGCCATCCACGCTGCCATGATGAAAGCGCTCGAAGCGCCGGATCTGAAGAAGCGCTTCTTCGATGCCGGTGTCGCCGCAGCGCCGGTGTCGCCGCAGGCGTTCAGGAAATTCGTCGAGAACGAAACGGCGAAATGGAAGAAGGTGATCTCGGTCTCCGGCGCGAAGGTCGAGTAACATCGCCGATCGTCGGTTCCGGCGCCGGCCGGAATAGTCAATCGTCATTCCCGCGCCGGGAACCCAGGGAGGCAGTTGAAGCAATGAACAAACCGGTCTGTGTAGTCTGGCTGAACGAAGCGAAGCCTTTCGAGCAGGCGCTCACGCGGCCCGGGCTCGCGGACCGGTTCGAAGTGCATACGCTCAAGCTCGAGCAGAACATTCCGGAGGATCTCGCGGAGCGCACCGAGGTCCTGGTCGGGTTCCGGCCCGGCGCGTACTTGAGACGCATGCCGCGGCTGCGCTTCATCCAGGCGGTGACCGCGGGCGTCGATCCGTGGCTTGCGAACAAGGACCTGCGGCCGGACGTGACGCTCACGTGCGCGCGCGGGTCGCATCGCATCCCGATGCCGGAGAACATCCTCGGCGCGATTTTCCATCTCACCAAACCGTATATGGCAATCGCGCTCGACCAGCGCGAGAGCAAATGGACCAAGCGGCAGTCGCAGCAGATCGCGGGCAAGACGCTCGGCATCCTCGGACTCGGTGCCATCGGTCAGGAGCTTGCGCGCAAGGCGTCTGCGCTCGAGATGCGCGTGATCGGCACCAAGCGCACGCCGACGCCGCTGCCGCACGTCGAGCGCGTCTATCCGCAGGGTGAGACGCACGAAGTGCTCGGCCAGTCCGATTTCGTGCTGCTGCTGCTCCCGTCCACGCCCGAGACGGAGAATTTCATCAACGCCGACCGGCTGCGTGCCATGAAACCGACGGCCTACCTCCTCAACTTTGCACGCGGGGCGCTGATCGCGGACGATGACCTGATCGCGGCGGTGAAGTCGAAGCAAATTGCGGGCGCGGTGCTCGACGTCTTCCGCGAAGAGCCGCTGCCCACGTCGCATCCATTCTGGAAGACCGAAGGCATTCTCGTGCTGCCGCACCTCGGCGGTGGCCACCCGCAGCGCATGTCATTCGTCGCCGACATCTTCGCCGAGAATGCGCGCCGCTTCCTCGCGGGAGAGGCGCTCACGGCGGTCGTCGATCGCGCCCGCGGCTACTGAGTCGACACATGTCGGAACTTTCGCCGACCAGTCTGAGAGGCCTGAAGCTGCGGGCCGGCATGTTCCTGCAGGCGCATGGCGTCGGCGAGAACGCGCGCCACTACGAGACGCATTACCTCGGCGCGATCGAGGGTAAATGCGTGATGATCGTGCCGGTCGGGCAGTTCGATCGCGTATTCGGCATGAAGTCCGGAGAGACGTACGTCATGCGCGGCTTCGACGGGCAGTACGATTTCCATTTCACTTCGACCGTGATCAACGCGTTCGATTACACCTTCAAAGTCCCCGCGTACGCATATGCGGTGATCTCCTATCCGGTACTGGTCGAGGCGAAGAAGGTGCGCAACGCGGTACGCATCAAGACGTCCTTACCCGCCCGCGCGACGCCCCACGGCGCGGCGAACCCGGTGCGGGTGACGGTACTCGACTTGAGCGCCGAAGGGGCGCTGGTGCGCTCGGCGTCGGTGCTCGGTGCGCTCGGCGATCTCGTGCGCCTGGATTTCACCACCGACTCCGACACCCCGCCGCATCTGCTGACGCTGGCGCGGATCTGTCACACGAACGAGCGGCCCGGTGACGAGGGCATACTGACGGGACTCGTGTTCGAAACCATCAGCGCCAGCGCGCGCGTGACGGTCAAGGATTTCGTGCTGTCACACCTGGAGTAGGCGTCATTCCGGCGCAGGCGAAAATCCAGAATGCCTGCACCGGACCCCGGCCTTCGCCGGGGTGACGTCAGACGAAGTACAACCTGAACGCCGTTTCCCCGCCGATGATCCGGCGCGCCTGCGCATCCGGTATCCACTGCCTGAAGTGCGCGATCGCGTCTTCGTAGCGCATCGTGTCCTCGAACGCGGCGAACGGCCAGTCGCTGCCCCATAGCAGGCGCTCCGGTCCGGCGTGCGCGAGCAGGGCGCGCGCACAGTCCTGCGCGACCTGCTGCGATTCCAGCCGGTAACCGGCGGAAAGCTTGACCCACGTCCGCCCATTGTCGATCGCCCGCAGCAGCGCCTGAAAGCCCGCGCTCGCGGCGCCCTGGCCGCGCGTGGGGTGTCCGAAGTGATCAATGACGAGCTTCACGCCGGTTTTCTGAAGCACCTCGATCGGCCCCGGCAGCAGATCGGCTTCCTGGTTGATGTGCACGTGCCAGTCGAGATCGCGCACGCGGCGGAAGAACTTCTGGTATTCGGCGGTCGTGATGTCCGGCAGACCGGCCACGTGGCGCCACTGAAGGCGCACGCCCACCGCGCCGTCGTTCCTCATCATGCGCATCACGTACGGATCGACCGTGGGCCTGACGATGACGGTCGTGCGCAGCCGCTTGTGCCTGCGCGTCGCTTCGAGCGAGTATTCGTTGTAATCGTCGAAGAGACTCGCTGCCGAGAGTACGGCGTACTGGATGCCGTGCTTGTCGAGTGTCGCGACGTACTGGTCGATCGTCGCTTCGTGCGGCGGTTTGTGCCACGCCGTCGCGGCGAGCGGCATGTCGGTCGTCCAGACGTGCGCGTGGGTGTCCACGAGCGGCGCGTCGGTTGAGGTATCGTTAATCATCCGATGTCTCGTCATTCCGGCGAAGGCCGGAATCCAGGTCAGTCAATAACATGAATCCTCTACGCATCTACGGCAACCTGTCTTTGCTCGAAATGGCCCCGGTCCTGCTCGCGGCGGAGCTCTATCCCGGCGAGACGTTACTCGAGCACGGCAGCGTGATGTCGCTGTGGGGGCAGTCGAGCGACCTCGCGAGCCTGGGCTCCGCGGGGCAGTCGGATCTCGCGTGCAACTCGGAGACGCAGTCGTTACGGGCCACGGTCGCACACCCCGACCTGCGATTCATCTTCACGCTGGCCGAATGCCCGTACCGGATCGTCGCCCGGCGCTCCGCGGGCATCGGCAGGCTCGCCGACGTGCGCGGGAAGCAAGTCGGCGTGCAGCTCGAATCGTCCGCCGAGTTCTTTCTCGACAGCATGCTGCGCAGTGCCGGCCTGAGCGCCGACGAGGTGGTTCGCGTCCATTTCATGGCGCACACGGACAAGCCGATCAGCGAGCTTCCGGAAGCGCTGCGGAGCGGACAGATCGACGCCGTCGCGCTGTGGGAGCCACAGGTCGAGCGCGCCAGGCTTGCGATCGGCGGCGACGCGATCGAGTTTCGCGATCCCGCGGTCTATACCGAGAAGTTCAATCTCTGCACGAAGCAGGCGAACCTCGACGATCCGGCGCTGCGGAAGAAGATCGTCGGATTCGTCAAAGCGCTGGTCGAAGCGGCGCAGCGGCTCCGGCGGGAGCCTGAAGCCGGTCAGCGGCTCGTCGCCGAAGCGGCCAAGCTCGACGTCGAGCTCGTTCGCAGCGCGTGGCCTTATCTGAATTATCCAGGCACGCTCGCGCCCGATCTGCTGGACGTGTTCGAGCGCCAGGAGCCGTGGATCGCCGGGATTCAGAAGCGCGCGCCGCGCGAGCGCGCGGCGCTCGCGAACCTCATCGACGATAGTGTGTTGCGAGAAGCGCTGCGGTAGGCGGTCTGCGCGCTGTCATTGCGAGGAAGCAGCATCTGCTGACGAAGCAATCCCGGAACGTCCGGAAGCTGACGTGCGCCACGGGATCGCCGCGTCGCCTTGCTCCTCGCGATGACCCGGATGGTTATTGGACCTTGAGCCCCAGCGTCCGGATCACCTTCCCCCACCGCTGCATCTCGGACTCGATCAGCCGCCCGAACTCGCCCGGCGTGCTGAGCTCGATGTCGACGCCGACGCGGTTCATCGCCTCGATCGCGGCCGGCGTGCGCATCAGCTTGTGCACTTCGGTGTTGAGCCGATCGATGATCGCGCGCGGCGTGCGCGCCGGCGCGAGCATGCCGAGCACCGCCTCGGCGCGATAGCCCGGAACGCCGGCTTCCGCGATCGTCGGGAGCTGCGGCGCGGAAGGTGAGCGCTTCGCGCTCGCGATCCCGAGCGCGCGCAGTCGCCCGCTCTCGATGTGCGGCTTCACCGTGAGCGCGTTGCCGAACACCGCGGCGCTCTCGCCGGAGAGCGTCGCGAGCAGGGCGGGGCCCGCGCCCTTGTACGGAATCTCGCGCAGCTTCACGCCCGCCATCTGGTTGAACAGTTCCGCCGCGAGATGCGCCGAGCTGCCGGTGCCGCCGGAGCCGTAGCTGATCTGGTCCGGCTTCGCTTTCGCGAGCGCGATCAGCTCCTTCACGTTGCGCGCGGCCAGTGACGGATGCACCACCAGCACGTACGGCGAGAGCGCCACCAGCGAGATCGGCGCGAAATCGCGCAGCGTGTCGTACGGCAGCTTGTAGAGACTCGGATTGACCGAATGCGGGCTCGATACGAAGAGCAGCGTGTAGCCGTCCGCCGGCGCGCGTGCGACGATCTCGGTGCCGATCACCCCGTTGGCGCCCGCGCGGTTGTCCACCACGACCTGCCGGCCCAGCGATTCGGTGATGCCCTGCGCGACGTAGCGCGCGATCACGTCGGTGCCGCCGCCCGGCGCGAAAGGCACGACCATGCGCAGCGGCCTGACCGGATAGGTCTGCGCCGCGCTGGTGACGGCGACGCACGCGATCGCCGCCGCAAATGCGAAAGTCATTTTTTTCATCGTAAGGGTCTTCCTGACTGGGATGATTCATCCGTGCCGTTAAACTCGGTCGCCAATAACTATATCGTCAACTCAGCCGCGGGCCCGCACCGCAGGAACCGCGTTTGCCTACCGCGTCAGGCATGAACCTCATCGATCTTCTGCTTGCGCTCGTCATCGTCGGCAGCATCGCGATCGGCTGGCGGCGGGGCCTGCTCGTCGCGGGCGCCGACGTGCTCGCTCTCACGCTGAGCTTCGTTTTCGCGCTTTTCGTCTATCCCTACGGCGTCGATCTCGTCGAACGTCAGGGCGTGCAATGGGGTGTCTGGACCGCCCCGATCGCATTCCTGGGTGTCTACGTGCTCGTGCGCATCTTCCTCGGAGTGGCGCTGACGCGTTTCGTGAGCGCCGTGCCGCAGGCGGCGCACGCCCACGGCGCGAATCGCGCGCTCGGCACGATACCCGGCGCAGTGAACGGGCTCATCAACGCCACGATCCTCTCGATGGTGCTGCTTGCGCTGCCGCTGAGCGATGGCGTCACGGGCGCCGTGCGCGAGAGCGAGCTGGCAAACCGCTTCGCCGCACCCGCCGAATGGCTCGAAGCGAAGCTCGGGCCGATCTTCAATCCGGCGGTCCATCGCACGCTCAACCGCCTCACGGTCCAGCCGGGCTCGCGCGAGCTCGTCAAGCTGCCGTTTACAGTCGAGGCGACCAAAGCGAGGCCGGACCTGGAAGCGCGCATGCTCGAGTTGGTGAACGAGGAGCGCCGCGCGCAGGGCTTGCGCCCCGTGGAGGCCGACCCCGAGGCGACCGAAGTGGCGCGCGCGCACTCGAAGGACATGTTCGCGCGCGGCTACTTCTCGCACGTGACGCCCGACGGCGAGGATCCGTTCGAGCGCATGCGCGAAGGCGGCCTGCGCTTCGTCACCGCGGGTGAGAATCTGGCGCTCGCGCGCACGCTCCCGATGGCGCATCAGGGCTTGATGGATTCACCGGGCCACCGTGCGAACATCCTGCGCCCGCAGTTCGGCCGCGTCGGCATCGGCATCGTCGACGGCGGCCGGTATGGGCTCATGGTCACGCAGAACTTCCGCAACTGAAAATCGTTCGTGCCGAGCCGGTCGAAGCGCGAACGGCGTCAGCCGCCCGTCTTGACGTTCCCGCTCGCGACGACTTTCGCCCACTTCGCGAGGTCGCTCTTCAGGATGTTGAAGAAACGCTCCGGGCCGCCGCCTTCGATGTTCACGCCGTCCGCGGCCGCGCGCGCTTTCATCTCCGGCGTCTGCAGGATCCGGTTGATCTCCGTGTTCCAGCGCATGATGAGATGCTTCGGCAGCGCCTTCGGTCCGAGGAGCGCCTGCCAGCTATACGTCTCGTAGCCGGGCACCGTTTCGAGGAACGTCGGAATGTCGGGCATCGCGGGCGAGCGCTTCCCGCCCGACATCGCGAGTCCGCGCAGCCGCCCGGCTTTGACGTGTGTGTAGATCACGGTGGGGCTGCCGAGCATGAGGTGGATCTGACCCGCCATGATGTCGTTCAGCGCCGGACCCTGACCCTTGTATGGCACGTGCGTCATGCGGATGCCGGCCATCAGGCTCAGGAACTCGGTGGAGAGATGCACGCTGCCGCCGGTGCCGGACGAGCCGTAGTTGAGCTTGCCGGGATTGGCTTTCGCGTACGCGATGAGCTCGGGCACGGTCTTGATCGGCACGGACGGATGCACGACGGCCAGTTGCGGCGCGGTGTTGAGCAGGACGATCGGCGCGACGTCGTTCACGGGGTGGTACGGCAGCTTGAGCGTGGCGGCGCTCGCGCCATAGCTGCTCGACACCATCGTGATCGTGTAGCCGTCCGGCGTCGCCCGAATGCCCGACTCGATGCCGATCAGGCCGCTCGCGCCCGGTCGGTTATCGACCACGACCGATTGGCCGAACGCCGCATGAAGCTGCGGCGCGAGTATCCGCGCCAGCGCATCGACCGGCCCGCCGGGCGCGAACGGCACGATGAGCCGCACCGGCCGGACGGGGTAGGGGTCCGCAGTCGCCGCCGATGCGGCGGCGCTAATCGTCAAACAAAGAAGTACGAACAGAACACGCGTCATGATCACGGCTTCGAGCAAAATGCTGAAGCCGTGAATACTAACGCGTGGCGTCGCCCGCCTGAACTCGCATCCCGCCGGGCCCGAACGTCACGCCGGCATTGCCTGCACTGACGCCCGACCTGCTGACGCTGGCATTCCCCCCCCTGACGCCTGAACCGCTGGCCGTCGCGTGTCCCGTTGCACGTTCGGGAGCGCGTTCGCTGGCCGACCGCACCCCGGCGAGGTGCGCAATCCGGCCCCAGCTCATCCCGCGGCTGCGGTTCTGCAGGATCCCGGAGAGCGTCGTCTCGCCATTCGCAGTGACGATCGTGCCGCCGTTCAGAGCGGCGCTGAGCTCGTGCGGGCTCGGCTGGGGGAGACCGATCGTCGCGAGCTCCTGTTTGGCGAGCTCGAGGGCCTGCGTGATGTCGCCATAAGACATGCGCCGCATCGGCGGCGAGAAGACGACGGCGTCCGTGCCAGTCGCGCCGGCCAGCGTGATCTGAGCGCCCGTGCGCATCCCGTGAACGAGCGATTGCAGGTTCGCATTCGAGCCGGCAAGGCGCTCGAATCGCGGCGCCATGCGCGTGACGTAATCGCTCTCGCTGCGAAAGCCGCTGGTCGAGCTGCTGCTGGTCGAGCTCGTGATCGTGGTGGAGCTGGACGATTGCGTGGACGAATGATGGCTCGAAGTCGAATGGGTCGTGGTCATGTTCTGCGCCATGGTGGCCGGCGCTGCGAGGCGAGCGCGACGGCGATGGTGATGTAACGAAATGTAATCATGAAGCGGCCTCTATCCGCGTGTAACGTCTGAAAGCGAGGCAACGCGTATGCCGCCCGATGTGCGTCGATGCTCGGAAAGCGTGATGCAGGTCACACTCGGATGCTCGGGACGCTATGATTCGGCGACCACACAGGAGAGACCCGCACGATGAGCTCCACGGCATTCGATTTCGCGCCGCTTCTCCCGAAGAACCTGCCGCCCGCAGCCGCGCGCTGGACCGGCCGCGTGAAGTTCGATTTCACCGGCGGCAACAACGACCCGGATCGATTGCCGCTCGACGGGCTGATCGCAGCGGCAGAGTCCGTGTTGAAGCGCGAGGGTCGCACGCTCTCCACCTACGGTCTCGACAGCGGGCCGCAGGGCTATCGGCCTCTGCGCGAGTTTCTGGTCGGCAAGCTGAAAGCGACCGCCGGCATCGACTGCGCTGCCGACGACATCCTGATCACGTCGGGCTCGCTGCAAGGTCTCGACCTCGTCAACGCGACGCTGCTCGAGCGCGGCGACACGGTGATCATCGAGGAGGACTGCTACCAGGGCTCCATCAATCGACTGCTGAGACTCGGCGTCACGCCGATCGGCGTTCCGCTCGACCGGGACGGCATGCGCGTCGACGTGGTCGCGGAGGTGCTTCAGGATCTCGCGCGCAAAGGCACGCGGCCGAAATACATCTACACGATTCCGACCGTGCAGAACCCGACCGCGACGATCATGCCGGTCGAGCGCCGGCGGGAGCTCCTGCGGCTCTCGGCGGCGCACGGCGTGCCTATCTTCGAAGACGACTGCTATGCCGATCTCGTGTGGTCGGGCGAGCGCCCGCCCGCGATCTACGCAATCGCCGAGCACGGCGGCGTCATCCACATCGGATCGTTCTCGAAATCGATCGCTCCCGCGCTGCGCGTCGGCTTCATCGTCGCGCCGTGGGAGATCATGTCGCGGATCCTCCCGCTCAAGACCGACGCCGGCACACCCGCCGTCGAGCAGATGATGCTCGCCGAGTACTGCACGAAGAATTTCGCGAAGCACGTTCCGGAGCTTCGCAAAGGGCTGCGCGCGAAGCTCGAGACGCTGATGGAGGCGCTGCGCGAGCACTTCGGCGACGCCGCGCAATTCGAAGACGCAAAGGGCGGCATCTTCCTGTGGGTGAAGCTACCCGACAGCGTCGATACGATGAAGCTCTACGACGCGGCGCTCGCGAAGGGCGTCGCGATCAACCCCGGCCCGCAATGGTCGGTGAACAAGGAACACGCGCGCAGCCGTCTGCGCCTCTGTTTCGCGAGCCCTTCGCACGAAGAGATCAACCAGGGTGTCGCCGCGCTGGCCGAGGTTTGCCGCCAGCAGTTCGGCTTGAAGTAGTCATTGCGAGGCGCCGGGAAGTGTCATTGCGAGGCGCCGGCACAGGCGCCGTGGCAATCTCGTGACGCACGTAAGACTAACCGTCATCCCGCGAAGGCGGGAATCCAGCAGCGCCAGCCTACTTCCGCTGCTCTCCAAACACCCTGACTGAAAAATCGCCCAGCGCGGCCGGATTGACGCGATAGCTCGAGCCGCCGCCCCTGTGAATGACCGGGACCCCGCGGCTTCCATCGCCCGCCATCACCATGAAGTACCGCGCCGTCACGGGAACGTTGACGCGGCCCGTGACGCCGCTCCGCCCGAACTCGCGCAAAACCTCGAAGTCTTCAGCCGGACGCGTGTCGAGCACACGATGGTTCGCGTCGAGGAACACGAGCTCCGGAACGACGGCGCTCGCCCTCGGCAGAAATGCCGTGGTCAGATAGCTCTTGATCTCGATCGCCGTGGCCTCGAACCCGTCCGGTATCTTCAACGCGACGAAGTGCCGGCGCTTTCCGCCGATCTCGTACGTCGGGCTCGCGGCCGAGAGGCCCAGCTCGAGATCCTGGCCTAACGGGATCGGGCGGAACGTCACCTCGGACATGCTCGCGCAGCACGCCGTCTTCGGCGGCACGTATTCGCCGACGCTCGGTTGACCTGCGCACCCCGCCAGCGTGACGGCACACGCGAAAGCGATCGCCGTCCTATTCAATGCGCTTGCCCTGGTCGTCTTCGATCCAGACGTCCCGGCGATTCGCGGTGAGCGTCCCCTTGACGATGTAGGTCCGGTTCGACTGCGGTGCGAACGTGACCTTCTTCTGGACCGAGTACACGGTTCCCATGTTGATGATCGCCTGGATCGGCGCGCCGTAGTCGATCTTCCCTTCGATCGTGAATGTCGCCTGTTTGGCCGGCACGCTGCGGGAGAACGGCACGGTATTCAGCGAAAATCCGCGGCCGCTGTTCGCCTGCCGCGTCGCACCCAGCACGTTCTTCACCGGATTGCCGTCGATCTCGCTCAGGAAAAAGAACTGCGCGCGATTGGCTGTCTCGGACGACGCGCTGTCCCGGATTGTGGCGATCGGACCCGAATAACCCTCCGGGATGGGTGACGTGGCACAGCCGGCGAGCGCCAGCAGCGCGACTGAAATGAAGAGCTTGTGCACGATGTGATCTCCAGCAGGTCTGTGCCGGAAATCGTAGCAAAGTTCTCTAGCCGAGCAGGCCTGTCGCCCAGCGCGCGAACGCCATCCAGCCTTCAGTACCCGAGACCACGAGTCGCAGCGGCTGCGAGACGATGATCGCGAGGCCGCCCCACAGCGTCACCGGATGCAGCCGGCCGCGTGAGCGGAAATCCCAGACGGCGAGCGCGACGATGAAGAGGTCCGTCAGACCGAAGAACGCCGGCGGTCCGTACTGAAGCAGACCGGGCCAGCGCGCGATCGCGGCAGCGAGCAGAGTCACGCTTGCGAGCACCATCCAGCGCTTGTGCCGCTGCAGGTCCCGCCGCTGCGCGATCGCGAGCGACACGAAGATGGCGAACAACGCCATGTCGAACAACGGGACGGCGAGGAACTGAAGCGGCGGCACCGGCACGCCGATGAAGCCCGCGGGCCGCGCCGCGGCAATCAGTGCGCCAAGCGTGCCCGACACCACCATCGCGATCGCCAGCACCGCGCTGAACGGCCCGATTTTGCGGTGTATCTGGGTGCGGCCGCGTGCGACCAGCGACGTCTGCGTAACCAGCAGCAGGATCCAGGCGGTGAAGAGGGCGCCATGCACGTAGAAGATCGGCTCGGCAGGCGAAGGCCAGTCGGGGAACAGCGGCCGCAAGAAGAAGCTGCGACTGAAGCCCAGGAGGACCGTCGCCAGCATGGCGAGCGCGATCCCGGTAAAGAAACGGCGCTCGGCCGACGCGGTGCCCGATAAAGCCACAGATGTCGCCACGGTGTGCTCCTTTCGGACACGTTACACGAGCAGCGTCGCCCCCGCCCACGCAAGGAGCACCACGCCAGTCACCTTTCCGACGAGCGCGCCGTGAGGCGCGAGCTTTTCAATCAAGACGAGCAGCGTGAGCAGGGCGATCCACGCGAGGTTCATCAGGCCGCCGACGAAGAGCAGCGCCATCAGCGTCCAGCAGCACCCGACGCACCAGAGGCCGTGGCGCACGCCCATCGCGAAAGCGCCGAAACGTCCCGGACGCCACTGCCGCGTCAGAAACTCGACGGGCGCCCTACAGCGGTTGAGGCACGCGTATTTGAGCGGCGACAGCTGGTAGAGCCCGGCCACCGCCAGCAGCGTTGCCGATAGTGCGGCGCTCGTGGACCAGTGCATCGTGCTCGACATGAGCGGCGTCGGCATCAGCGCGTGCTGGAGCGCCGCGGCCAGCATCGAGAACACAAGCCACATGGCGAGATATCCGGCAAAGAGAAACGCCGCCGGCACGTACGCGGCGCGCGCGCTCACTTCGACGCCGGAGTGACGCAGGACGCGCGCGTAGAGCAGGACCAGGGGTGCCGCACTCGGCGTCATCATCGCGACCATCATCACCCACCACATTGCGACCGCCGTAATCCAGCCGAAGCCGGCGTGCTGCATGCCCGGCATGGCATCGTCGTGCAGATGCGGGAACAACGTGAGCTGCGTCATGTGGAGCGCCGGCATGCCGCTGCCGGCGCCCATCCAGACGTAGCTCCACGCGAGCAGCGTGAGTACCGCGAGCCCGCTGCCGACGACGGCGCGCTCCCGCCGCAGGAACGCTTCCGTCGCGCTCACGCGGCGGTGCGATGCCGGACGATTCCCTGGTTGTTCATGTGCAGCCGCGCGAACTGCGCGTAGCTGTCCTTCAACTCGATCGCGATATTGCCTTTGGATTTGCTCGAGGCGGACCCCATTTCCGCGATTTCGTACTCGAATCCATGCGGCAGGTCGATGCGCGCGCGATGCTCCTTGCCGGTCACGGGATTGCGAATCGGCTCGCCGGTGATCTCGAAGACACCATCGACGTGGACCTTGCCGCGCCGCGCGTCCACGTCCACCTCGAACTCGATGGGCGCGAAGATCGGATCGAACACCTTCTCCAGGGTCGTCGCGAAGACTGCGAACATGGTGGCGAACGGCTCCGTGTCCTGGCCCGACATGATCCTGAGCAGCGCCTCGCGCTGCTGCGCGTTCGCGTTCACGTCCACGATCGGCTGGCACTTGCCCTTGCCCTCGTGTATCGCGCCGGGCCACTGGAAGACTACCGCGATCTTCAGGCCGTCCAGGCGCACCTCGCCGTGACGGCCGCGGTCTATGGCGATGCTGCCCATCGCCTCGCAGTTGCCGTGCGTCGGACGGGCATTGAACTGGCAGGGGCAGCCGTAGGCGCAGTTGCAGTTGATGAGCTCGCGGCCTTCGATTTCCCAGGGTGTCATGGCGCCTCCTTCAGGGTTGACTGACAATGCTGCGGTCGAAAGAGGCTAACGCCGTCGCCGAGCGCCGCGCAAGGCTGGAGGCTACTCCGTCATTCCCGCGAAGGCGGGCTACTCCGTCATTCGCGAAGGCGGGCCTACTCCCGTCATTCCCGCGAAGGCGGGAATCCAGTAACGCGCAGCCTACTTCCGACGCTCTCCGAAAGGCCGCGGCGATCGTAACGAGATTCGGATCCCGCGAGCCCTGGGCTATGATGGTGGTTCCACCCCGGGAGGAGTCCACCATGTACGACCTCGTCATCCGCAACGGCACCGTCGTCGACGGCACCGGTCTCCCCAGCTACCGCGCCGACGTCGCAGTCACCGGCGACCGCATCGCAGCCATCGGCCGCATCCGCGAAAAAGGCAGAGAAGAGATCGACGCCACCGGGCTCGTCGTCACGCCCGGTTTCATCGACGGCCACACGCACATGGACGCGCAGGTCTTCTGGGACCCGATCGGAAGCTGCTCCTCCTGGCACGGCGTCACCACCGTCGTTATGGGCAACTGCGGATTCACGCTCGCGCCAGGCGCGCCCGAGCAGGCCGACATGATCCTCTCGAACATCATCCGGGCCGAAGACATCTCGCCCGAAGCGATCGGGGCGGCGGTCAAGTGGGACTGGACGACGTTCCGCGAATACATGGACGTGGTCGACAAGCTGCCCAAGGCGATCAACTACACGTGCAACATCGGGCACTCTGCGCTGCGCACCTACGTCATGGGCGAGCGGGCGTTCGAGCAGAAGGCGACGGCGGACGACATTGGCGCGATGGAAGCCGAGTTGCTGGACGCGATGGATGCCGGCGCGGTCGGCTTCACTTCGTCGCTTTCCACCGGGCACAAGCTGCCCGATCCGGATGGCCGTCCGGTCGCATCGAACCACGGCACCTGGGAAGAGCTCTCGCAGCTCGTGTGCACCATGGGCACGACCGGCCGCGGCATCTTCGAATATGCGCGCGAACGCGAATCGCGCTCGAAGGACCCGGAAGTGCGCAAGCGCGTCAACGACCGGCTCCGCGATCTCGCGGTGCAGAGCGGCGTGCCGATCACGTTCGGCATGCCGGCGGGAACGCCCGGCTCTCAGGATCTGCTGAAGCTCCTCGATGATACGGCGCAGGCCGGCGGACGCATGTTCGGCCAGACGCACACGCGCGGCATCTCGCACGTGCTCTCGTTCAAGGGGCGGCTCCAGTTCGACGACTTCCCCGAGTGGCAGCAGGTGCGCTCGCTCCCGTATCCGGAGCAGAAGAAGGCGTTCAAGGACCCGGCCACGCGCAAGCGCCTGATCGACGCGACGCTGAAGGGCAGCTATCGGACCGGCGGCGGCGAGCCGCGCAAGCCCACCTACAACTATATGTACGTCGTGAACAGCGCGGTGTCGGGCAACCCGACGGTCGAAGAGCTGGCGAAAAAGCGCGGCGTCAGTCCGGTCGAAGCCATGATGGACCTCGCGGTGGAGAGCGACTTCAACCAGCTCTTCATGCAGTTCGATGAAACGACGGTGCCGAAGAGCGACGAGGAGTCGCTGAAGACGCTCAAGCATCCGCGCACGGTCATGACGTTCTCGGATTCCGGCGCGCACGTGAGCCTCATCATGGACACCTCCATCCACACGCACCTGCTCGCGTACTGGATGCGCGAGAAGGGCGCGTTCAGCCTCGAAGAAGCGGTGAAGATGATCACGCTCACGCCGGCGGTGGCGTGGGGCTTCACGGACCGCGGCTTAGTGCGTCAGGGCGCGATCGCGGACCTGAACGTCTTCAACCCCGAGACGATCGCACCGGCGATGCCGACGATCGAGAACGACCTTCCGACAGGCGCGCGCAGGCTCAAGCAGAAATCGAGCGGCATCGCGGCGACGATCATCGCCGGGAAGGTGGCGTTCAGGAATGGGGAGCACACGGGCGCGCTGGGAGGGAAGCTGTTGAGGTCGGGGGTGGCGGGGGTGAAATGACGATCGGCATTGCGAGGAGCGCTGCGCGAAGAAGCAATTTCGTGGCGCACCTCGAGTTTGTCCTTCTGTGTAACAGCTGTAAGAGTTTGTAATCCTGCGGATTTCCGCGTGCACTGTGCGGACTAACTGACGCCACACCACGTCAGGAGGTCGCACATGAGCAAGCTCACCGCAGCGCTGATTGCCGCCGCAACCCTGTTGTCCGGGTGCGTGGCTTATCCGGCGTATCACGACGGCCACTACGACCGCGGTCACCGCGACTACAGCTATCGCGACCGTGACCGGGATCGAGACGGCGTGCCGAATCGTCACGACAGGCGGCCGAACAATCCGTATCGTTATTAGCGGGCGTTGATTGGTCGGTGCGCCATCGGCGCACCCTACGGCGTCTTTCCCTCACCCGAACCCTCTCCCCGCTTTCGGGGCGAGGGCGGGTTTGGCGCATGAGTCGGCTGCTATCATGCGCTGATGAACGGCGCCGAGAGTCTGGTTCGCACGCTGCTGAAGGGCGGCGTGGACGTGTGCTTCGCTAACCCGGGCACTTCCGAAATGCATTTCGTCGGCGCGCTCGATCGCGTCGAGGGCATGCGCTGCATCCTGGGACTGTTCGAGGGGGTGTGCAGCGGCGCGGCCGACGGCTACTACCGCATGACGGATACGCCGGCGAGCACGCTGCTGCATCTGGGTCCGGGTCTCGCGAATTCCGCGGCGAATCTGCACAACGCCAAGAAGGCCGGGTCGGGCATCGTCAACATCGTTGGCGAGCATGCGCTCCATCACATTCAGTATGACGCGCCGCTGACCGCGGATATCGAAGGTATCGCGCGGCCGTTCTCGCATTGGGTGAAGACATCCACCTCATCCAAGTCCGTTGCGGGTGATGGCGCGCTCGCAGTTCAGGCCGCGCGCGTGGCGCCGGGCCAGATCGCCACGCTCATACTCCCCGCGGACACCGCGTGGGGCGAAGCGGATGGCGTCGCCGATACGCCTGATACGCCCGCGCCCGCAGGACCTCGAAGCGAAGACGTGGTCGCCGCAGCCAAGGCGCTCACGCATGGCAAGGCGTCGATGCTCTTTCTCGGCGGCCGCGCGCTCCGCACACGGGGGCTGGAGCTCGCCGGCAAGATCGCGGCGAAAACCGGCTGCCGCATACAGGCCGCCGGCGGTACGGCACGCATCGAGCGCGGTGCCGGGCGTGTCGCGACGTTGCGTCTGAACTTCGTCGTCGAGACCGCGCAGGAGCAGTTGAAGGGCGTCACGCAGATGGTGCTGGTCGGCGCGAAAGAGCCTGTGGCGTTCTTCGCGTATCCGAACAAGCCCAGTCTGTTGACGCCGGCGGGCTGTGAGACCACCGTGCTCTGCGCGGTCGACGGTGATGCCGTCGCGTCGCTGGAAGCGCTTGCCGCGGAGCTCGGTGCTTTGAACGAGAAGCCGGCGGGTGTGGCTCAAGCCTCGCGCCCTGAACGCCCGACCGGGAAGTTCACGCTGGAAGGTCTCGGCTATGCGCTGGGCGCGACGATTCCCGAAGGTGCGATCGTGGTCGACGAATCGATCACCACCGGCCGCAACTTTTTTCCGTTCACGGCCGGCGCGCCGCCGCACGACTGGCTGAACAACATGGGCGGCTCGATCGGCTACGGCACACCGGTCGCCGTCGGCGCGGCGGTCGCCTGCCCGAATCGCAAAGTCATCGCGATGATCGGCGACGGCAGCGCGATGTACACGTTCCAGTCGCTGTGGACGATGGCGCGCGAGAGCCTCGATGTCTGCGTGATGATCTTCTCGAACCGCTCGTACAAAATCCTCTACAGCCAGCTCGCCGACGTCGGCGCGGCCCAGCCGGGACAGCGCGCGATCGACATGCTGTCGCTCGATCGGCCGACGATCGATTTCCAGGGCATGGCGAAGAGCCTCGGCATGCCCGGCGCGCAGGTGCACGACCTGGAGGCGCTCACGAAGCAATTGAGCTACGCGATGTCGCAGCGCGGGCCGTATCTCATTGATGTGGTGATGTAGGTGCGTTCGCGCTTCGACGGGCTCAGGGCGAACGGCGTGTTTGCCGGTGCGAACGGCTGTTATGCACCTTGACCTGACCGGCCGCAGCGCGCTGGTCGCGGGCGGATCGCGCGGGATCGGCCGTTCAATCGCGCTCGTGTTCGCGAAGGCCGGCGCGAACGTGTCCATCTGCGCCCGCGGCGAGTCTGCCCTGCGTGAAACCGAAGGTGAGCTCCGCCGCATCGGTCATAAGGTGCACGCGTTGACGTGCGACCTGAGCGATGGTGACGCAGTGAAGCGGTACGTGCAGGCCGCGGCCGAGGCGCTCGGCGGCATCGACGTGCTGGTGAACAACGCGTCAGCTTTCGCGGGCAGCGACGACGAGGCCGGCTGGGCGGCGAGCATCAACGTCGATCTGCTCGCGCCGGTGCGCGCGTCGCGGGCCGCGTTGCCCTATCTGGAGAAGTCGCGCGCCGGCTCGATCATCCATATCTCCTCGATCGCGGGGCTCCAGCAGAGCGCGCGCCACGCGCCGTACGGCGCGGCGAAGGCGGCGCTGGTTCAGTACACGCTGACGCAGGCGGCGCAGCTCGCGGCGAAGAAGATTCGTGTGAACTGCATCGCGCCGGGATCCATCGAGTTTCCGGGCGGCGTTTGGGACCGCAGAAAGACGAGGGATCCGGAGCTCTACAACGCGACCTTGCGCAGCGTGCCTTTCGGACGGCTGGGCACGCCGGAGGAGATTGCCAAGGTCGCGTTGTTTCTCGCGAGTGATGCCGCCGGGTGGGTTACAGGTCAGACGATAGCCGTGGACGGCGGGCAGACGTTGTTTTGATTGTCGGTGCGATCGGCGCCGACGCCGGTGCGCCATTGGCGCACCCTACGAACCCAATCAGCCCGCCTCAGCGCGCCTTGATGTTCCGCTCCTTCACGACTTTCCTGAACTTCGCGATCTCGCTCCTCACGAAGCCCGTGAACGCTTCCGGCGTCATCAGCACCGGGTCGGCGCCTTCGTTCGAGAGCTTCGAGCGCATGTCCTCCGCCGAGAGAATCGTGTTGATCTCGGCATTGAGCTTCGCGACGATCGCGGCGGGCACTTTCGAAGGCGCAAGCACGCCCCACCACTGAACGGCTTCGTAACCCGGTACGCCGGCCTCGGCGATGGTCGGCAGATCCGGAACGAAGTTGGAGCGCTTCGCAGTCGTCACGGCGATTGCGCGCAGCCGGTTCGCCTTCACCTGCGCCCACACCGAAGGCAGGCTCATGAAGATCATCGGCACTTCCCCCGCAACCGCGCCGGCCACCGCAGGCGCGCCGCTCTTGTACGGCACGTGCACGATGTCGATCCCGGTGTTCGACGCGAATACCTCGGCGGCGAAATGGATCACGCTGCCCGTGCCCGCGGAGCCGTAGTTGATCTGGCCGGCGCGCGATTTCGCGAGCGCGATGAGCTCCTTGATGTTCTTCACCGGCACCGAAGGATGTACGGCGACCAGCAGCGGACCGACGCCGACCATCGCGACGCCGGTGAGGTCGTTCAGCGGATCGAAAGGAAGCTTCGGCTGAATCGCGGCGCTGCCGCAGTAGGTGGCAGTCGGCAGGAGGATCGTATAGCCATCGGGTGCTGACTTGGCAACGTGGTCCGCGCCGATCATCTGGCCCGCGCCGACACGGTTGTCGACGATGACGGGCTGGCCCATGCGTTCGCGCATCTTCTCGCCGATCAACCGCGCGAGCACGTCGGGCGAGCCTCCGGCCGCGACGGGCACGACGATGCGGATCGGTTTGGCGGGATATTCCTGTGCCTGTGCGCCGAACGGCAAGGTGAGTGCGGCGCAGCAAACGATCGTTGAAGTTATACGCATCGGTGCATCCTCCTCAGGGCGCGAACACCCATCGTGAATGGTCACGCGGCGGGTGGCAAGAAGAACGTGCAATGACAGACGTGCGCCACGGGATTGCCACGGCCGCATTGGCGGCCTCGCAATGACGGCTATGCGATTGCCGCGGCCCGCGTTGGCGCCCTCGCAATAACAGCGGTGATGCAACGACTGCCGGGTATAAGATGCGGTCGAGCAGTGAGCCGCCCGTGTCCGTCCTCTCCAACATCCGCGTCATCGATTTCGGCCAGTACATCGCAGGGCCCATGGCCGCGATGCTGCTGGGCGACCAGGGCGCCGACGTGATCCGAGTCGATCCGCCCGGCGGGCCGCGCTGGAACAGGCCGGCCAATGCGACCTGGAACCGCAACAAGCGCAGCATCGTCCTCGATCTGCGGGACGACGCTGACCGCGAGACGGCGCGGCAGCTCATCGCGAGCGCCGACGTCGTGATCGAGAACTTCCGTCCCGGCGTGATGGACCGTCTCGGACTCGGCGCCGCGGCCATGACAGCCGCGAACCCGCGTTTGATTTATTGCTCGCTGCCCGGCTTCGCCTCCGACGATCCGCGCGCGCAGGTGAAAGCATGGGAAGGCGTCCTCGGCGCGGCGACTGGCGCCTATCGCGCGACGAGCGCGACGAAAGGCCGGCCCGTCTATACCGTCGTTCCATACAGCTCGATGTATGCCGCGTTTCTGTGCGCCGTCAGCGTGGGCATGGCGCTCAATGCGCGGGCGCGTTCCGGCCTCGGGCAGCGCGTGGAGATCCCGCTCTTCGATGCGACCTTCAGCGTGGTCGGCGCGCGCGGCCTGCTCGTCAACGGCAAGCCCGTGCCGGAGCCTGAATTCAACTGGAGCCGCCAACTGCCGTGCAAGGACGGACGCTGGCTCATGTATGTCGCGAACAACAAGAAGTTCGAGGCGTTCATCAAGGCGATCGGCATGGACCGCTGGCGCGACGCGAAGCTGCCGCCGAGCGAGCTCGCGCAGAAGTTCGACGAGGTGATGCGCGCGCGCACGGCGAAGGAGTGGGAGGATTTCATCGCGGAGATCGGCTCGGAGGGCGTCATCTGCCATACGAGCGCGGAGTGGCTCGAGCATCCACAGGCGCTGGAATCGAAGATCGTCGCGGACTACGTCGATTCGGAGCTGGGGCGCGTTCGCGGCCCGGGCATCAACGTGCGGTTGTCGAAGACGCCGGGCGCGGTGCGGAGGCCGCAAGCGAGGGTCGATGAGCATCGCGAAGAGATTCTTCAGGAGTTGAATGCTTTCACCCCCACCCTATCCTTCGCCCATCGAGCGGGAGGGGAGTTTGTTGCAGGGGGAGGGGAGCTGAAAGCGGCGCTGCAGGGCGTGAAAGTTCTCGATCTGTGCATCGTGCTCGCCGGGCCGACGTGCGGGCGCACGATGGCCGAGTTCGGCGCGGACGTGATCCGAATCGACAGCCCGCACGTGAAGACGGTGCTGCGTCATAACGACATCAACCGCGGCAAGCGCAGCATCCTGCTCGATCTGAAGACGAAAGAGGGCTTGGAGATTTTCTGGAAGCTCGTCGATTGGGCCGACGTGGTGCTGCAGAACTTCCGCGGCGGCGTCGCCGAGCGTCTCGGCATCGGCTACGAGCAGGTGCGCGCACGCCGGCCGGACATTGTTTTCGGCTACATGAATACTTTCGGCAGCATCGGTCCCTACGCCGCGCGTCCCGGACACGAGCAGATCGGCCAGGCGGTCAGCGGCATGCAGGTGCGCCTCGGCTCCGCGAAGCCCGCGACGGCGCCTTTCGCGGCGAACGATTACGGCACCGGTCTCATGGCGTGCTATGGCGTCGCGCTCGCGCTGCTGCACCGTCGCCGAACCGGAGAAGGACAGTTCGTCGATAGCGCGCTCGCCTATACGGCGACGATGCTGCAATCGGCGCTGTTACAAAGCTATGCGGGCAAAGCCTGGGACGAGCCGCACGGGCAGGAAGCCACCGGCCATGGGCCGCTCAACAGGCTGTACGAAGCAAACGACGGTTGGCTCTTCCTCGCGGCCCGCGAGGAAGAGCTTGCACGGTGCACGGAGCTCGCGGACCTCGAAGGTCGCAGCGGAGCGGACCTCGAGCGCGCATTGCAAGAGCGCATGCGCAGCCGCAGCGTCGCGCAGTGGAGCGAGACGCTGACGAAGTCAGGCATTGGCGCGCATCGCGTCGTGCCGAGCCTGCCCGAGCTCATGACCGATCCGCTCACAGTGGCGCGCGGCCTCGCCGTAACCCGCGATCACGAAGGCTTCGGCCCGATCACGACGACGGCGCCGGGTGTGAAGCTCTCGCGCACGCCGGTGACGGTCGGCCGGCCGGCGCCGAAGCCGGGATCGGACGCGGCGAGCGTGCTCGCGGAGATCGGCATGGCCGGCGAGCTGGAGCGGCTGATCCGCGAGCGTGTCATCGCGCTAGACGGAGTCAAGGCGGGCTGCTGAGCGCGCTCCTTGCAGGTGAGCGCGTCATGCGCGAGCGGCTATCATTGGCCCACAGACAGAGGACACTCCCGTGATCGTCAAACAGATCTGGACTGCCAACAACTATCGCAATTTCAACTATCTGATCGCGTGCCCGCAAACCGGTGAGGCGCTCGCCGTCGATCCGCTGGATTACGAGAAATGTTTGCGCGCTGCGAAAGATGCGGGCTGGACGATCACGCAGATCCTCAACACGCACGAGCACCGCGACCATACCGGCGGCAACGCGCCGCTCAAGCAGAAGACGGGTGCGAAGATCCTCGCGCACAAGAACGCGAAGGACAAGATTGCGGACATGGCGCGGGGGTTAAGCGCGGGCGACGTGATCAGGGTCGGCAAGACGGTCGAGCTCGAAGCGCTCGATACGCCCGGCCACACGATGAGCCACGTGTGCCTGCTGTCGCACAGCGATCAGCCGTCGCTTTTCTGCGGCGACACCTTGTTCAACGCGGGCGCGGGGAATTGTCACAACGGCGGGCATCCGTCCGAGCTCTACAAGACGTTTTCGGAGCAGCTTTCGAAACTGCCCGACAGTACGTCCATCTATCCGGGACACGATTACATCGAGAACAACCTGCGCTTCACGCTCGACCGCGAGCCCGACAATCAACGGGCACGGGAGATGCTCGCGCGGCTGGATGGGCAGGATCCCAACAACGCCTACGTCTCGACGCTCGCCGTCGAGCGCGAGATCAACACATTTTTCCGATTGAGCAGCCCGACCGTGATCGCCAAATTGCGAGAGGCCTTTCCGGATCTGCCGGAAAAGCCGGATCAGCGCACCGTGTTCCTGAAGCTGAGGGAGCTCCGCAATTCCTGGTGACATGAGGCCGTCGTACTGATGGCGGGTGCGGGCAGGATCATCAGGGCGCGGGACAGCGGCGGTCGGCTGTACGTCATCCTCACGGCTTCGCCTCGCGCCGGCGAGTCGGAGAGTGCGCCGCCGCGCTACGAGCTGCCGAACCGTTCGCCGGTGCGTCGGATCAGCGACACCGAATTCGAAGTGGTCGAAACCGGCGAGATCCTGCTGGTCATTTCGTAAGTCCTGCTTGTGGATTCGCACAATATTCGTCATTCCGGCCCAGGCCGGAATCCAGCGTATTTGCCCCTGGACGGTGACGAATTTCTGACTTACGGCACTGGTACGCCGCACCCGGGCCGCTGCGTCGGCGGGCTATGATAGGCGCTGCTCGAGGAGGACTCGTCATGCAAGTCCGAACCGCAGGTCCGATCGGCGCCGAGGTGGTCGACGTAGACGTGAAGGCCATCGACGACGCGATGTTCAGCAAAATCTATCGCGCGTGGCTCGACTTCAACGTGGTCTGCGTGCGCGACCAGGCGCTCGACATTCCGGCGTTCCTCGCGTACAGCCGCCGCTTCGGACGCGTTCTCCCGCATCCCACCAAGAGCACGCGCCACGCCGAGTATCCCGAGATCACGATGCTCGGCGTCAACAAGTTCCGGCCCGACGGCACGCTCGACAACAACATCTACCGGCGCGGGGCGGAGGGTTTCCACACCGACGGCTCCTACGAAGAAGAGCCGTACAAGGCGACGCAGCTTTACGCGCTCGCCGTTCCGAGCCGCGGCGGCGACACGTTTTTCTCGAGCGGGTATGCGGCGTGGGAGGAGCTCCCGCAGCGTCTCAAAGACCGTGTCATCGGCCGCTACGGTCTTTTCAAGTACGGCGGTCGCAAGCAGCGCAACGCACTGCTCGAGCCCGAAGATCGCGCCGTGCCGCCGGTTCGTCACCCGCTCGTGCGCACACACCCGGAGACGGGCCGCACGTTGCTCTATTTCGATCCGGGCAAGATCCTCGCGATCGAGGGCTACGACGACGAGGAGAGCGACGCGCTCGTCGAAGACATGTGCGCGTACATGACGAATCCTCCGTGCCAGTACCGGCACACGTGGCGCAAAGGCGACATCGTGATCTGGGACAACCGCTGCGCCTATCACAAGGCGGCCGGGGACTATCCGCCGGAGGAAGACCGCATCCACTGGCGCGTTTCGATCAAGGAAACCGCCGCCGCGTGATGACGGGCGCCGCGCTCGGCGCGGCCGCCCACCGGGTTCGCTCAATCGGCACTCAGGTTGAGCGCTTTTACGACTTTTGCCCACTTCGCGACCTCGGCATGCATCTTCCGTCCGAGCTCTTCAGGGGTGCTGGTCTGGACCACCATGCCGGTCACGTCCAGCCGCGCCTTCACGTCCGGCAACGCCAGGACCTTGGCGCTTTCGGCATTGAGCCGTGTGATGACGTCCTTCGGCGTGCCCGTCGGCACCATGAGCCCGTACCACGCGCTGGTGTCGTAGCCCGCAACGCCGGACTCCGCCACCGTCGGCAGGTCCGGCAGGAAAGGCGAGCGCTGCGCGGTGCTGACCGCGAGCCCGCGAAGCCGCCCCGCCTTGAGCTGACCGATGCACGACGGCGTCGTCGTGAAGCCGAGCTTGGATTCGCCGGAGACCAGCGCGAGGACCGACGGTCCGCCGCCCCGGTAGGGCACGTGCAGCATGCTGGTGCCGGTCATGCTCTTGAAGAGCTCGCCGGCGAGATGCGGACCACTGCCGGTGCCGGACGACGAATGGCGGATCTCCCCCGGCTGCGTCTTCGCCAGTGCGATCAGCTCCTTGATCGATTTCGCCGGTATCGAAGGATGCACCACGACCACGTACGCGGTGCTGCCGAGGTGCGACACCGGCGCGAAGTCCTTCACGAGGGTATAGCCGAGCTTGCGATAGAGCGTGGCGTTGACCGTGTGCGTGACGGTCATCATGAACCACGTGTAGCCGTCGGCCAGCGATTTCGCCGCGAGCTCCGCGCCGATGTTGGCGCCGCCGCCGCCGCGGTTGTCGACCACGATCTGCTGACCCAGCGCTTCGCTGAAGCGGTCGGCCATCGCGCGCGCCATCGTGTCGGTGCCGCCGCCGGGCGGAAATGGAATGATGAAGCGAATCGGACGGGTGGGATATTGCGCCTCCGCCGGCGCAAGCCATGCCAGACCGCAGATGAGACCTACCAGCCACTGCCCATAGCCAGCTTTCATCTTCATCTCCTCCGGTGTGCGCCTTACGGCGCTGGGTTCACGGTGTCATCGCATTTCGGTGGTGTCCCTCCCGGTGGATCAGAGCTCTCGTGCGGCGCGATGCCGCATCTCGTTGATGGCTTATTTGGCCGGCGTCTGCGCGTAATCCGCGACTGCCCGACTGCGGCGCCGCGCGATCATTCCGGAGATCAGCGGATAGACGAGCGCCAGCAGGGCGAACGCCAGGATGCCGGCGCTCACCGGCCGGTTGAAGAAGATGTCCACACTGCCGAGCGACATCTGCATCGACTGCCGCAGTGCTTTCTCCAGCATCGGCCCGAGCACCAGCGCCAGCACGAGCGGGGCCGGCGGATAGCCGTAGACGCGCATGAAAAAGCCGATGCCCCCGAACAGGATCGCAACGGCGACGTTGAAAATGCTGTTTTCGACGCTGTACACGCCGAACAGCGCAATGCCGATGATGATCGGCACGAGCACGCTATAGGGGATACGCAGGATGCTCGCGAAGACCGGCGCGAGCGGCAGGTTCAGGACGAGCAGCATGACGTTGCCCACGTACATGCTTGCGACGAGTCCCCAGAACACCTCCGGATTCGTGCTCATGAGCAGCGGGCCCGGCTGTAACCCATAAAGCGTCAATGCGCCGAGCATGACCGCCGTGGTTCCCGAGCCGGGAATGCCGAGCGCCATCAGCGGCACCAGCGCGCCCGTGGACGCCGCGTTATTGGCCGACTCCGGCGCCGCCACGCCTTCGATGACGCCCGTGCCGAACTTCTCGGGGTGCCGGGACACGCGCCGCTCGGTGGCATAGGCCAGGAACGACGAGAGGGTCGCACCCGCTCCCGGGAGAACGCCGACGAAAAAGCCGATCGCGGTGCCGCGGCCGATGGCGCCGGCCGAGTCGCGCCAATCCTGCCGCGTGGGCAACAGCCCGCTCAGCGTGGCTTTGATCGGGTCGACCCGCACCGGCCGGTAGATGTTGTACACGATCTCTCCGATCGCGAAGAGGCCGACGGCGACGGGAAGGAAGTCGAGCCGGTCGTACAGCTCGACCATGCCGAAGGTGTAGCGCGGCTCGCCCATCATGAGGTCGATGCCGATGGTTCCGAGCAGCAGCCCGGCCACCGCCATTGCGAGGCCTTTCAGCATGGAGCCTCCCGTGAGGCTCGCCAGGGTCGTAAGGCCTAGCACCATCAGGGCGAAATATTCGGGCGGTCCGAAAGTGACGGCCCACTCGGCCAGTGGCGGCGCGGCGATCATCAGCAGCACGACACTGATGGTGCCCGCGATGAACGAGCCGAGCGCGGCCATACCGAGCGCAGCCCCGGCACGACCCTTGAGCGCCATCTGGTAACCGTCCAGCGTGGTCATGACCGATGCCGACTCGCCCGGCGTGTTGATCAGCACCGAGGTGATCGTGCCGCCGTACATTGCGCCGTAATAGATCCCGGCGAGCATGATCATGGCGGTGACCGGCGACATGCCGAATGTCACCGGCAGCAGCACCGCGACGCCGGCGGATGGGCCGATCCCCGGTAGCGCACCGATGATGGTGCCGAGCAAAACTCCGAGGAAAGCGAACAACAGATTGACCGGGGTAGTGGCGAGCGAGAAGCCCAGCAACAGGTGGTCTACGTTCATTTTGGATTCAGAATCCCAGAGGGCCTTTCGGGACCGGGACCTCGAGGAAATAGACGAACACGACGTAGACGAAAACGACGGTACCCACGCTGGAAGCGATGCCCACGGCGGCGCCGTGTCGCTGCACGACCAGGGTGAGATACAGCAGGAAGAGCAGAATCGAGAGCGCCAGCCCGAGCGACTCCACCAGGAAGATCATCGCGCCCAGGCCGAGCAGGGTCAGCACCACGCGCACGAGCCCCCACTTCTCCAGCTCAGGCGCCGCAGCGCTGCGCTCCGGGCTGCGCATCGCCAACAGGCCGTGCGCGGCGATCAGCAGCGACACGCACAAGCCGATCGCGCTCAGCCAGACGGGGGCGAACCCCGGCCCCGGCGCGAACTCGGTGCCGTACTGGAAAGACCAGCCTTCCCATAGCGCAGCACCGAAGAACGCCGACAGCACCAACCCGCCGATGAAGTCCGCGCGAGTCATGACGGTTCGCTCCGGACCGCGCTAAGGGCTATTTCTTCTTCTTCAGCAGGCCGAGCTCCGTATAGATGTCCCGGTAGAAGTCAGTCTGCTCGGCGAAATACTTTTCGAGCTCGCCGCCAGTTTTGAGCAGCGCTCGCAAGCCATTGTCGTCCAGATATTTCTTGAAGCCGGCTGACTTGTACAGCTTCTCCATCGCATCCTGCCAGAACAGCGACTGCTCCTTGGTCAGTCCGCCGGCTGCCACCACGGCCCGGAACTGCGAGAGCGTAACGTCGAAGCCCTGTTCCTTCGCGGTCGGAATGTCCTTCCACTTCTCGAGCCGCTCCGGCGAAAACATGGCGAGCGCCCGCAGCCGGCCCGCCTTCATCAACTGCGTGGCCTCGCTGGGATTCGGGCTCGCGACGTCGATGTTGCCCCCGAGCAGCGCTGCGTTGACCTCGCCCCCGCTCTGGAAGGGAATGTAGTTGAGCTGGACGTTCGCTGCTTTTTCCAGGCGTGTCTCGATGATGTTGTCGGAAGAGCCGGGATTGCTGCCGCCGAAGCGAATCGAGTTCGGCTTCTGCTTCGCCGCCGCGATCAGGTCCTTCAGCGATTTGTAGGGCGAGTCGGCACGTACGACGCCGACATAGTCCTCGACGCACAGCACCGCCACGTTGGTGAAATCCTTGTAGCTGACCGGCGAGTGCCCGTGCACCGGCGTGGTGATGTACGAACCGGTCGCGGTCGCGATCACGTGCGGATCGCCTTTCTTCTGGCGCAGGTACGAGTATGCGACCGCACCGCTGCCACCCGGCTTGTTGACGACGTTGATCGGCACCGTGACGATCTTTTCGTCGGCCATGATTTTCGCCATGGTGCGGGCGAAGATGTCGCTGCCGCCGCCGGCCGCGGCCTGGACGACGAACTCGACGGGTTTGTCGGGCTTCCAGCCACTCTGGGCGGCTAACGCCGTGGACAGCGGTGCCACCAGCAATACGGCCGCCAGGGATGCGAAACGACGCGCAGCATGACGCATGATTGAATCTCCTCCTAGTTGTAATTTGATACGGCAGGTTCGCCGTTTGTAGCAGTATCTGCCTCGTTCTCGACCGCAGTCAAGCGAGCAGGCGCTATCATCCCGGCAGGAGAGAGGAGGGTCACCATGAAAGTCATGGACGCAATCACCGAGGTCCTGAAGCGCGAAGGGATCTCCACGATGTTCTGCTTTCCCACCACGCCGATCATCGAATCGGCCGCGGCCGCCGGCATACGCCCGGTGATCTGCCGCCAGGAGCGGGTCGGCGTTCACATGGCCGACGGCTGCGCGCGCGTGACGAACGGCGACCCGCCTGCGGTGTTCGCGATGCAGTACGGGCCGGGCGCCGAGAACGCGTTTGCGGGGATCGCCTCCGCCTATTCCGATTCGTCGCCGGTGCTGCTGCTTCCGCTCGGTCATCCGCGCGACACGGCGCAGATGTGGCCGCTCTTCAATTCCACGCGCACGTACTCCTCCGTGACGAAGCAGGTCGAGCCGGTGTCGCTGCCCGAGCACATCGTTCCTGCGCTGCGTCGCGCGTTCAACGCGCTGAAGAACGGCCGGTCGGGGCCGGTGATGATCGAGACGCCGGTGGATCTCATGACGGCCGAATTCGGTGGCGACGTCGATTACACTCCGGTGCGCCGCACGCGCTCCGCCGCCGACGCGCGCGACATCGACGAAGCGGCGAAACTCCTGATCGATGCGCGCACGCCGATGATCGTCGCGGGGCAGGGCGTGCTCTACGCGCAGGCGAGCGACGAGCTCGTCGCGCTCGCGGAGCTGCTCGATGTCCCGGTGATGACCACCACCGACGGCAAGAGCGGCTTTCCCGAGGACCATGCGCTCGCGCTCGGCTCGGGCGGCATCGTCTATACGGGCCATGGACGGCATTTCCTGCACGAGTCCGACGTGATCTTCGCGATCGGCACGTCGCTCACGCGCCACAACATCACGACGCCGGTGCTGCCGGAAGGCAAGCGCATCATTCATGCGACGAACGACGCGCGCGATCTGTACAAGGCGAACGACACCGCGTTGCCGATATTGGGCGATGCGAAGCTCGTGCTGCAGCAGTTGGCGGAGGCGGTCAAAGACAGGCTCGGCGGGAAGAAGCGTAAGAGCGACGTCCGGGACGCGATCAGGAAACTGAAGAACGAGTGGCTGGGACGCTGGGAAGCCAAGCTGCGCTCGACGGAAAAGCCGATCTGCCCGTATTTCGTGATGTCGGAGTTCATGCGCGTGATCCCGTCGGAGGATGCGATCGTCACGCACGACTCCGGCAGTCCGCGCGACCAGCTATTGCCGTTCTACGTCGCGAAGAAGCCGCGCGGCTACATGGGCTGGGGCAAGTCGCACCAGCTCGGCACGGGTCTCGGGCTCGCGATCGGCGCCAAGGTCGCCGCGCCGGACAGAATGTGCGTGAACATCATGGGCGACGCCGCCTTCGGCATGACCGGGCTCGATTTCGAGACCGCCGCCCGCTCCGGCATCCCGATCACGACGATCGTGCTCAACAACTCCACGATGGCGATCGAGACGCACGCGATGGCCTACTCCCACGAGAAATACAAGACGCGCGATCTCGGCGGGAGCTACGCGAACATCGCGAAGGATCTCGGCGGCTGGAGCGAGCGCGTGGACGATCCAGCAGAAGTGGGGAACGCGATCGTGCGCGCGCGCAAGGCGAACGAGGACGGACGCGCGGCGCTGCTGGAATTCATCACGAGCGCGGAGACGGCGTTCTCGCATCGCAGAGGCGCGGCGTAGGGCAACCGGTTCGTGGTGAGCCTGTCGACTACGAACAGCCGGCGCCGCGCATGTTTAGCGCCGCCGAGAGCTTCCCCTGCGAGTGACCGCTTCTCCCCAGCGCGAAAGAAACGTCGTGACGAAGGCATGCTCGCCGGCCCGCTCGGCCGCGAGCGGCGCCAGCGCGAGCGCGACCGACAGCGCGACGTGATAGCCCTCGGAGCGCGAAGCCGCGGCGCGCTGGTACGCCGGATGCGCGCGGTTCACGAAGACGGTGGACTCGACGAGGCGGCCGAGCTCGGGGTCTCCTGCACGTTCCTCGAACTGCACCGCCAGCCCGAGCTTGATCGGCCGCTTCGCGGCCCGCGGGTTCGGCAGCGCCGTGGCGCCGCCGGGCGGCTCCAGCTCTGTCGGCGGCGGCTCGCCGGCTCGAGGCGGCTCGGGCGCTTGCGGTGTTTCCCGAGCGGGCGACGGCTCGAACGGCTGCGGACCGCCGGCCACGTCCTGCGGCTGCACTGATTCCGTTGGCGCTGCGGCGGCATCCATGGGACCGTCGCCGGTCTGCACCTGCGGCGCGAGCGAGAGCCGCTTCTGTCCGCCGCGCCGCTGCTCGACGAGCGCCGCGAGCAGCGGAAAACCTTCCGCGAGATCGATGAGCACGCGCTCCAGGTCGCGCTCGAGCGCGCGCACGGCGCGGGTGCGGCCGGCGTCCGGCTGCTCGCGCGCATCGCCCCACGCCGCGAGCTGTCGCTGGACCGCTTCCTGGATTGCCTTGCGGAACGCGAGGTAGGCGGCGCCGCGCGCGCCGGTGCGGATGAAGTCGCCCTTGTTGAGCGTGAGGGACGCGGCGAGCGGCGGCACCTCGATCACGCCGCCGATGCGCTCCGCCGCGTGCGGCGCGATGCCGAGCCAGTCCCAGCCGCGCTTGATGATCTTGCCGTAGGTGCTCACCGCGACGCCGCGCTCGTCTTCGGAGAGGGATGCCGAATCCCGGAAGAGGTAGCCCGCCGCGGAAGGCTTGCGCTTGCGTCCGGTGCGGATCGCGAGCGGCGCGATCTCGGGCGCGCGGCAGGACTGCTTTTCGAGGAGTCTGCCGTTCACCTCGAACGCGATGCCCTTCGGATACAGCGGCGCGAGGATCTCGTCGCACGCGGGATCGAGCAGTGGCTGGTAATGGCGCCGGATCGTCGTCTCGACGAAGCCTGCGTCGGTGAGCGGCGAGAGCGCGTCCGTCAGATGAAGCCTTACGCCCGTGCCACGCTCGGGCACGAGCCCGGCCGGCGGCACCCACTTCCAGGGCGCCCTGTGCCGTGTTGCGAGGTGCCACGCCGTCGCGATGTGCGTCCTGCCGCGCCGGCTCTCGGTGATGACTTCCTTGCAGACGAGCAGCGCGAGCTTGATGCCGACGCCGGCGAAGCCGATGCCTTTGCCGCGCGCTTTCGTGCTCGCCGCGAGATCGTGGTAGCGGCGCAGATCGCGCCGCGGCATGCCCGAGCCGTTGTCCGAGATCGACAGCGCAGCCTCGGCCGGACTGGTCGAAAACGCGATCCGGGTGGCGCCCGCGTCCGCGGAGTTCGCGACGATCTCCGTGAGAATCGTTTCCTCGATGGATCCCGGATACGCGTCGCGCAGGTCTTCGAGGAGGTGGAGCAGGTCTACGCGTGTCTCGGCCACAGCAGGGGATCGTAGCGACCTGCGGGACTAGAGGTCCTCATGTTCGCTAGTCGAGCTGGATCTTGGCTTCCGCCGCGACGCGCTTCCATTTCTCGACTTCCGTGCGGATCAGCTTCGTGAACGCGTCGGGCGTGCTGGCGACAACGTCCACGCCCTGACGCGCGAGGTTGTCTTTCACGTCTTTGGCGGTGGCGGCTTTGACGAGCTCGGCGTGGAGACGTTCGACCACCGGCTGCGCGGTGCCCGCCGGCGCGAGCACGCCCCACCAGATCGTGAACTCGTAGGCCGGCACGCCGGCTTCACGGATCGTCGGCAGCTCGGGCGCGTTCGGCCAGCGCACGGGTGAGGTCACCGCGAGCGCGCGGAGCTTGCCGGCTTTGATGTGCGGCATCACTTCCGGCGGATTGGTGAACGTGACCTGCACCTCACCGGAGATGAGCGCCGGCGTGTGCGCCGCGCCGCCCTTGTACGCGACGTGCGTGACCTTGATTCCCGCGAGGTAGTTGAAGAGCGCCGCGGCGAGATGCGGCGCCGAGCCCGCGCCGCCGGAACCGAAGTTCAAGTCTCCCGGTCGCGCTTTAGCGAGCGCGACGAAGTCCTTCACCGACTTCACCGGCAGCGAGGGGTGAACGGACATGATGTAGGGCGAGTTCGCGACGAGCGAGATCGCGGCGAAATCCTTGAGCGGATCGTACGGGAGCTTGCGGTACACGCTCGCGTTGGTCGCGTTCGTCGCCGTGTTGCCCATCAGCAGCGTGTAACCATCGGGCGCGGATTTCGCGACGTGGTCGCTGCCGATGATCCCGGACGCGCCGCTGCGGTTGTCCACGATCACCTGCTGCCCGATGTTCTCGCCCATCTTCTGGACGACGATGCGGCTGATGATGTCCGTGCCGCCGCCGGCCGGCCACGGCACGACGAGGCGCACCGGTTTCGCCGGGAAGGCGCCCGGCTTCGTCTGCGCGTGCGCCGGCCCAAGACCTGCCACAAGAGCCGCGAACGCCGAAACAACCGCAGCCGTACGTTTCATATGCGCTCCTCCTCGCCTCACGTTTTTCTATTGCTTCGCGATGGACGCTGCCATTTCTCCCAGCGTTTCCAGCACCACGACGAGCCCGCGCACCGCGACCCGCGCCTTGTCCTCCAGGAACTCGCCGTTCTCGTCCAGGAGCCCGCGCCCGAGCGTGAGCACGACGTTGCCTTCGTCGGGCGACGGGGGCAGCAGCCCGAGCGCGCCGACACCCGCCGTAATGAGGTTCATCGATGCCGCCTTGTCTTCCGTCGAGAAGATCGGGATGCCGACGCGGCCGTCGTTCCAGGTATCGACGTAATTCAACTCGACCGCGCCGCCGTTGTAGGACTTCGACAGCACGATCCCGCTCCCGTACTTCTTCGTGAGCGATTCGCTCTCGTCGCGCAGCACGCCGTAGAAGCGGTCGATGACGCCCTGCACGCGTTGTTTGTTCTCGCGCAGCCACTTGAGCGCGGCCAATTGACCGACGATCGCTTCCCGGCCCGGGTCGAACGCCACGTGCGCGCCCTTGCCGTAGGTGAGCGAGCCGCCGCCGAAACGCTCGCTGTGCCAGCCGAGCGTGCGCTGCAACTGAATGATGTATTCGGGGCGGCCCACGATGAGGCCACTGGTCGGCGCGCCGGCGACCTTGTCCATGCTGTAGAGCACGAGATCGGCCATGAGCTTGCGCGGGTGCGCGCCCAGGAAAGGAATGCCGCGGGCGTTGTCGATGATGTAGGGAATCTCGTGCTCGCGCGCGAGCGCCCCCATCGCCGCCTTGAGATCCGGCGTGACGCCGTCCGATTTTTCGCCGTAGCCGTAGCCGGGTGAGTCGTAGCCGAGCGAGACGAGCGCCGAGACGCTGTCGGCATGGCGCTCGACGATACGTGCGAGCTTCGCCGCGGTGCGTTTCGCATCGGCGCTCGTGAGCAGCGGCACGATGAACGACTTGATGCCGTGCGGCTCGTAGCGCGCCCCTTCGATCGAGGCGATGATCACGTCGAGATTGTTGAGTCTGCGCCCCAGCACGCCGAGCTCGCCGCCGATGTTCGCGCGGTCGGAGAACACGTCCTTGAACTTCGGCGGAAAGGGACGGCCGTAGCCGACCTGGTGCTCGCTATGAGCTTCGTAAAGCGCGACGTAGCGCGTGCGGTAGTTGTCGCCGCGGCCCGCGACGGGCGGCGTCGCGAACGTGTCCAGGCTCGCCCACAGCGCGGCTTCGCAGGTGTTGATCGGCACCGCGTCGTAATCGTCGCCGTACTCCGCCTTCACCACGCAGCGAATGTCCTCGATGTATTCGACAAGATTGCGCGAGCTGCGCGCGCCCGCGGCGAGGCTCTCGACGATGTCGCGCCGCAGATACGCCGGCCGCGCCGAGTTGCTGCCGGTCAGCCCGATCGTGCCCTTCCACTCCGGCGGCAGGCCGACGCGCTTCGCCTGCTTCTCGACCGCCGCGATGAATTCGCTCTTACGTGCGCCGAGGGCTTGGTAGATCTGGTGTCTGAACATTGTGGGCTCCTCAGTTCAAGGTGCTGCCGTACGCTGTCATCGCGAGGCGCCGGCGGCGCCGTGGCGATCTCGTGGCGCACGCAAACGTGTGACGACCGCGTCGAGATTGCTTCGGCGGAGCAGTGGCTCCACCTCGCAATGACACGTACACAAACGGTGCGCGTCGACCATCAATCGGCGCGGCGCCGCTTGTTGCGCTCCCAGCGCGTGGCCTCGGTGTCGAGCTGCAGCGTCTCCGCGCTGATTACGGCGCCGTACTCCTCGAAGGCATGGCGCACGCTCATCTTCTCCTGCCGCACGTCCTCGAGCACGGCCGCGGCATCGCGCTCGAGCGGGTCGCCATAACCGCCCGATGCTGCCATCTCGCCGCGGAACACGTCGCCTTTTCGGATGTTGCCCATGAACTTCGACGGGATGCGCTGCTCGTTCGGCGTGCCCTTGTTGAGATAAGACCGGGCGGAGGCGCCGGACTTGCCGCCGAAGAGTCCCCACGGCGCGAAGCGCTCGCGGTCCGAGCGGAGCTGGAGCATCGCTTCGTCCGCCAGCAGCCGATAGCTTCGAACCAGCGCGAGCGCGCCGCGGTACTTGCCGGGCCCGCCGGTGTCCGGCAGGAAACCGTATTCCTCCATGAGAATCGGATTCTCCGCCTCGACCAGCTCCACCGGCGTGTTGGCCATGTTGCCGAGGCAGTACGGGCCGGCGTCCTGACCGTCGCGATCGGGTCCGCCGCCCAGCCCCGAGTTGTTGTGGAAGTCGAGATACAGGAACGGCTTACGATTCTTGTGACGACCCGCGATGACGATCGCGAACTCGGAGCCGCCGACGCACGCGGGCATGCGCTCCGGCAGCATCTGCGCCAGCGCGCCGAGCACGACCATGCGCACGCGGTGGCCGCCTTGTCCGCGCGCCCCGAGCGCAGCGGGATACACCGGGTTCACCCAGCAGCCTTCCGGCGCGATGACGGTGATGGGCCGGTAGAAGCCGGCGTTGTTCGGCATGTGCGGATCGAACACCGAGCGCAGCGCCGCATAGGTGCATGAGGCGGTGAACCAGTAATTCGTGTGCAGCGCGCCGCCGGTCTGCGGTGAGGTGCCGGTGAAATCGGCGACGATGGTGTCGCTTTTGACCGTGAGCTTCACCTGGATCTTGACGGGACCGCTGCCGATGCCGTCGTCGTCGTTCCAGTCGGTGAACTCGTATTCGCCTTCGGGCAACTGCCTGATGCCCTCGCGCGTGAGGCGCTCGGAGTAATCGACCAGCTCTTTCATGTAGAAGTCGAGCTCGTCGGGATCGTGGTCGGCGAGGACCTTCAGAAGCTCCTTCTCGCCGAGGCCGAGCGCGGCCATCTGCGCCTTGAGATCGCCGGCGTTGCGCTCGGGGACGCGCACGTTGTGCTCGATGATCCGCCACAGCGTGCGGTTGAGCGCGCCGCGCTCGACGATCTTGGACGGCGGGATGCGCAAGCCCTCCTGATGGATCTCGTTCGAGTCCGCAGCGTTGCCGCCCGGCACGCGCCCGCCCATGTCGGTGTGATGCAGGATGAGCCCGAGGAACGCGATGCGCCGCCCGCCCACGAACACCGGCTTGAACATGAAGATGTCGTTCAAGTGGCTGCCGCCCGCGTATGGATCGTTGCTCGCGAGGATGTCGCCTTCGTGGATGTCGTCGCCGAAGTAATCGAGGCAGCCGCGCAGCGCCGGCATCGTTGCGCCGAGATGCACCGGCACGGCGAGCCCCTGCGCGACCAGCTGCCCGTCGGCGTCGCAGATCGACGCCGAGAAATCCATGTTGTTCTTCACCACGGTCGAGCGCGCGGTGCGCACCACCGCGAGCATCATGTTGTCGGCGATCGTGACGAGCCGGTTCTTGATGAGCTCGCGTTTGACGGGATCGATATCCATATCAGCTCTTCGGGGCACGTTCCACAATGATGTTGTTCCAGCGGTCGAGGCGGGCGGACCAGCCGGGGCGCACTACTGTGGTCGTGTCGTACTCCTCGACGATGAGCGGCCCCGGCAGCGGCGTCGCATCGAGCGCGTTGCGCGCGATCACCGGCGTATCGTGCCAGCCGAGATCGCGTCCGAAATACGCGTTGCGTGAAGCCTGGGTGGCACGATCTTCGCGATCGCGCTCGAGGCGCTCGGGCACGCGAGGCGTTTCCGAGATGCCCTGGCCGATCACCTTGAGCGCGACGAACTGCAGGGGCTCGGTATCCGAGCGGTAGCCGTAGCTCGCCTCGTGCGCTGCGCCGAACGCCGCCCGTGCCCGCGTGAGGCTCTCCGCGGCGACCGGCCACCCTTCGATGGCCACGGTCAGCGCCGCCGATTGCGCGACGTGTTTCATCTCGCCGTAGAGCGTGATGTGCTGGCGCGCAGCCGGAAAGCCTTCGAGCTGGAGCAGCCGCCGCGCTTCGTCCACGAGCGGACCTGCCGCCGCCGTCAGGTCTTCCGCGGTGACCGTGTCGTACCGCCGATAGAACGCCGCCACGAGATGGTGCTCGACGTCCGCGAACAGCATGCCGAGCGCGCTGAAGAGCCCGGCCACCGGCGGGACGACGATGCGCGTGATCCGCAGCGTCTCCGCGAGATTGGCGGCGTGCACGCCGCCGTTGCCGCCGATCGCGAGCAGGCCGAACTGCGACGCATCGCGGCCGCGTTCGGTCGAGACGCCATGCAGCGCCTTCATCATGTTCGAGTTCGCGATGAGGTGGATGCCGTACGCCGTGTCGATCACGTCGAGATTCATCCGCTGGCCGAGCGCCGCGATCGTCTCCTGCGCCTTCGCGCGCACGATCGGGAGCTCGCCGCCGCACAGCGCATCGGGATTGAGATAGCCGAGCAGCACGTTCGCGTCGGTCACGGTCGCTGCAGTTCCACCGCGGTTGTAGCAGGCGGGCCCCGGCTCGGCGCCCGCGCTGCGCGGGCCGACCTGCATGCCGCCTGCGGCGTCCACGGTTGCGATGCTGCCGCCGCCCGCGCCGACTTCGGCGATGTCGATCGTCGGCACCTGCACGACGTAACCCGCACCCTGGATCAGACGGTGACCGAGCGCGGCGCCCCCGCCGACTTCGGTTTCGGGGCACAGGCCGTAGGCGCCGCCCTGAATGAGCGACGCTTTCGCAGTGGTGCCGCCCATGTCGAAGACGATGAGATCGCCGAGATCGACGCTTTGTCCCAGCCGCTGGGCGCCGACGACGCCGCCGGCGGGTCCGGATTCGATCACGTACACCGGGTTCTTCGCGGCGAGCGGGCCGGGCAGGAGCCCCCCGCTCGACTGCATGATCATGAGCGGCGCCGGAATGCCGATGCGGCGCAGGCGCTCCTCCAGCGAACGCACGTAGCGCTCGACCACCGGCCGGATGTACGCGTTCACCACGATCGTGCTGGTGCGCTCGTACTCGTTGATCTGCGGCAGGAGCTGGGTGGACGCCGAGATCGATAAGCCCGGCAGCGCTTGCGCGAGATAGCGGCTCGCCGCGAGCTCGTTCGCGGGATTCGCGTACGAGTTGATGAAGCAGATCGCGACGGCGTCCATCGCGTTGTCGCGAATCACGCGCGCGGCGGCATCGAGGTCTTCCGTGTTCACCGGCGCGAGCACCGTCCCGTCGCTCATCGTGCGCTCGCGCACTTGCAGCCGGAGCCGGCGCTCGACCAGCGGCTCGGGCTTCCGATAGTTCAGATCGTAGAGACGCGGCGAGCGGAAGCGGGCGATCTCGAGCACGTCGCGAAAGCCCTTCGTCGTGACGAGCGCGACGCGCACACCCCGCCGCTCGATGATCGCGTTGGTCGCCACCGTCGTGCCGTGCGCGAGCTCCGCGATGGCCGATGCCGGCACGTGCACTTCGGCCAGCAGATCGAGGATGCCGCTCTCGATGGCCTTGCTGTAGTCCTCCGGCGTGGACAGCACCTTCTTGCTGAAGAGCCGCCCGTCGCTGCGCAGGAGAACGAGGTCGGTGAAGGTGCCGCCGATGTCGACGCCGAGCGTGAGCCGATGCGAACTCGTGTCCATCACGGGACAGTACGGCTTGTCGGCTGTTGAATAAATCGCATACGATTCAAAAGACTTTTGACTCTGGCGCATCAATGTCCGGCTGGGATCTCAACACGATCGGCGTCTTCGTCGCGGTGGCGGAGGGGCAGAGCTTTTCGGCGGCGAGCCGCCGGCTCGGGATGTCGCCTTCGGGCGCGAGCCGGGCGATCTCGCGGCTCGAGAAGCGGCTGGGCATCCGGCTGCTGCAGCGGACCACCCGCAGCGTTGCGCTGACGGCCGATGGCGCGGTCTATCTCGAGCGCTGCCGGAAGATCCTCGCGGACGTGGATGACGCGCATGCGCTCGTCTCGCGCGCCGGGAGCGTCCCGCAGGGCCGCCTGCGGCTCTACGTGCCGGTGGGCTTCGGGCGCAAGATCGTGGTGCCGGCGCTGCCCGCCTTCGTCGCGCGCTACCCCGAGATCACCCTCGACGTCGAGCTGAACGACCGGCCGCTGCAGCCGCGCGATCACGGCGTCGAGGTGGCGATTCGCGTGGGCGAAGTGGGCGACACGGGCCTCGTGGCGCGTCACCTGTGCAACACCAAATTCGTGACCTGCGCGTCGCCGGCATATCTCGAAGCGCACGGCGAGCCGCGCACGCCAGAAGCGTTGCGGGCGCATCGCTGTCTCGCGTATGCGATCCCCGGCACCGGGCGCTACCGGGAATGGGAGTTCGCGCGCAACGGCCGCAGCTACTCCGTCGCGGTTTCGGGTCCGCTGAATATCAACGGCGGCGAGGCGCTCGTGGACACGGCGATTGCAGGTGTCGGCATTGTCACCGTCGCGAGCTTCATCGCGGCCGAAGCGATCGCGAGCGGTAAGCTGAAACTGATCCTGCGCGATTACATGGCGGCGGGGCCCGCGGTATCGGTAACCTATCTTCCGGCGCGGCCGCTGCCCGCACGGGTACGCGCATTGATCAACTTCCTGCGCGAGATCATTCCGCCCGAACCGCCGTGGGAGCGGGTACTTTAAATGGCCATCCATCAGATCCAGATCCGGCACGATCCCGTAGAAGACCGCCTGCTGCTGCGGCTCACCACGACCGATAACGCCGAGGTGCGGTTCTGGCTCACGCGGCGGTTCACGAAGCGGCTGTGGCAGCTCCTCGTGCAGATGCTGGAATCCGACCATGCGGTGCGGCAGCAAGTGGATCCCACGCTGCGGCGCACGGTGCTCGATCTTCAGCACGAAGGCTATTCGCAGCAGGCGGACTACACGAAGGGTTTCGCCGAGGCGCCGTCCGACTCCCCGCGCCGGCTGCTCCTCGGCGAGACGCCGGTGCTGCTGGGCAAGGCGCACGGCAAGACGCGGGACGACGGCGTTCATCTACTCTCCCTGCAGCCGCTCAAGGGACAGGGTATCGACATGACGCTCGATACGCGGCTGCTGCACGTCTTCACGCGGCTGCTGCGCGAGCAGGTCGCGAAGACCGAGTGGGACCTCACTCTGGCACTCTACGAGCCGGCGCAGCAGACCGAAGCTGCGCCACAAGCACGCAAGCTCAACTGAGGCGGGGATGCGCCGCGTGTGTTAACGTCCGGGATCCCCTGCCGCGGCATAAATTGCGCGGCGTCAGTGCTGGCGCGGCCCTGAAGCCGCTGCCCATCGTTCGGAGCTTCATGAATCATCTCGAGCAGGTGCAAGCCGATGTCTCGTCCTGCCTGGATGCGGCGATCGAGGCCGTTCACCGGCGCGATTTGGGCGCGGTGATCGAGTGCCTCGGCAAGGCGCTCTCGATCTACGAAGAGAACCCGAGCGCGGTTCACGAACCCGGCGCGCAAATCGCGGATCTTCTTCTGTATATTCACGCCGTGCTGAATTTCGACGGCCTGGGCCATCACATGAACCACGTCTCCGATCTTCAGGCGCGGGCCGAGGCGTTACAGGTGCCGCTGCATTAGTGCAGCGCGAGAGCGCCGCGAACATCGACTGACTCACTGCGACATGGGGGAATGACGTGCGATTGAACCGTGTAAAGAAGCTCTGGCGTGAAGGCAAAGCGGCGGTGGGCGGCTGGGCGACAATCCCTCACGTGCTTGCGACCGAAACCATGGCGCACACCGGCATCGACTGGTTGTGCGTCGACATGCAGCACGGCTGCGTCGACTACTCCGATGCGGTGAACATGCTGACGGCGATCTCCACCACCAACGTGACGCCGTTCGTGCGCGTGCCGTGGAACGAGCCCGGCGTCATCATGAAAGTGCTCGATGCCGGCGCCTACGGCGTGATCGTGCCGATGGTCAGTAACCGCGCGGAAGCCGAGCGCGCGGTCGCGGCGTGCCGCTACCCGCCGCAAGGCATCCGCAGCAACGGGCCGAACCGCGTGCTGCTTTACGCCGGCGCCGATTACCAGAAGCACGCGAACGACGAGATCGCATGCGTCGTCATGGTCGAGACGCAGGAAGGCATTGAAAAGCTGGAAGAGATCGTCACCACACCCGGCGTCGATGCGATCTACATCGGACCGACCGACCTCGCGCTCGCGCTCGGACTGCCGCCGATCATGGACAACGACGATCCAAAGCACGTCGCGACGGTCAATCGCATCCTCGAAACCTGCAAGAAGCACAAGAAAGTCGCCGCGATCCACACGTCGAGCTCCAAGTTCACGCAGCGCTATCTCGATCAGGGCTTCCAGATGGTGATGCTCGGCGCCGATCGCGTCGTGATGGCGAATGCGATGAAGGCCGAAGTCGGCCGCCTCACCGGCTGGACGCCGATGAACCCGGTCGGCGCGCCGGACAAGAGCGGCTACTGACATGCAGTTGAACGAGCCCGCCGAATACGAGGCGGACGTCATTATCGTCGGCTTCGGCTCGGCAGGCGGCTGCGCGGCCATCGAAGCGAAGGACGCCGGCGCCGACGTCGTGATATTGGAGAAGCAGCCCGAGGAGTCGCACTTTTCGAATACGCGCATGAGCGGCGGCGGCTTTCACAGCCCCGATCCATCCGGCGATTTCGATTCGCTCAAGGCGTACGCCAAGGCGATGTTCAGCGGGGACAACCTGCCGCAGAAGCTCGAAGGCGACCAGAGCGAGTTCGCCGACGAGCTCGCGGAGCTATGGGCGAAGCACGCGCCGCACAATGCCGAGTTCATGCGCGGGCTCGATCCGCAGTTCAAGGCGGTGCTCTCGGCGAACGCCGCGTTTCCGGAATTTCCGGGCGCCGCGCGATCGGGCTACGCGGTGGTGCGCAGCACGTACACCGGCAAGTACGACGAGGACGCGCTCACCGGACGCTCGAAAGACACGGCGAAATCGGAGAAGCAGTCCGGAGAGGCGTTCCACGCGTGCATGCTGACCGGCGTTCAATCGCGCAACGTGCCGATCCACTACGGCGTCGCGGCGAAGGAGCTCATCACCGACGAGCGCGGCGCGATCACCGGCGTCCTCGCGGAGCGCGGATCTCAGCGCCTCACGTACCGCGCGCGGCGCGCGGTGATCATCGCCTCGGGCGGCTACGAGTACAACGTACGCATGCGCAAGGCGTTTCTCGACGGTCCGGCCAGGGACGGCTGGGCGTTCTACGGCTCGCCCGCGAACACCGGCGACGGCATCCGTATGGCGCTGCGCGTCGGCGCGGCGCTTGCGAAGACGGGCAGCATCGCCGGACGCGTCATCTGTGCGATCCCGGAGCGCAGACACGGCCTGCGCATCGGTTTGAACACGTCCGGCGTGGGCAAGCCGAACGAGATCGTCGTGGACAACCACGGCCGGCGCTACGCTTCAGAGCGCCGCATCACGAAGGACCCGAGCCGCTACATCTTCTACAAGGAGGCGCTCCAGTTCGACCAGGCGACGCTCTCCTATCCGCGCATTCCGTCGTGGATGATCTTCGACTCGGTGATGATGAAGCGCGGTCCGATCGTGAGCGTCGGCGCAGCGGCCTACAACGGCATCGACTGGGGCGCGGACAACATGAACGCGCTCCGGAACGGCTGGATCCTGAAAGGCGACACGCTCGAAGCACTCGCCGCGCGCATCCGCGAGCATTCGGACAATCGCGGCAAGATGGATGACGCCGCGCTGCGTCACGCCGTCGAAACCTTCAACGCCTATTGCGCCTCCGGGCGCGACGCCGACTTCGATCGCGAGCCCGCGACGATGGCGCCGGTATCGGAGCCGCCGTATTACGCGATTCCGCTGTATCCGGGCGGCCCGAACACGAAGGGCGGATTACGCGCGGACGCGCAGCGCCGCGTACTCGACTGGGACGACCAGCCGATCCCGCGGCTCTACGCCGTCGGCGAGATCTGCTCGGTCTTCCAGTTCGTCTACCAGGGTGGCGGCAACCTCGCCGAAGGCATCACGTTCGGCCGCGTCGCCGGCCGCAACGCGGCGGCGGAGAAGAGCCACACCGTCACGCCGGCTTAGCGACGTCGTCAGCCCGGCGTCCAGGACGTGCTCTGGATTCCGGGCCTACGCGGGAACGACGATGCGGGCGTACCGGGTGCGATTACCGGGCGGTAGTCGGCACCGGCGCATGCGTCTTCAAGAACGTGCGCACGTGGCGCACCACTTCCGCGATCGTCTCCTGCGACTCCTTCCATGGGTAGATGCTCACCTCCGACTTCGGCGCGAGGCGCGCGGCTTCCATGGCGACGGCATACGGATGCGCCGGCACGTCGTCGGGCAGGATCAGCACCGGCGTCTGGCACGCGCGCACGAAGTCGCGCGTGACGGTGAAGACGAAGTCCGGATTCGCCCCGTACATCTTCTTCAGAAACGCATCGACCATCTCCACGGTGATGTCCGGCCGCGCCTTCGTGAGCTCAGGCATCCAGCCCTTCATGTTGTTGTTGTAGAAGAGATCCGGGATCTCCGGCCGGTAGCCGCTCGGCTGTGCGAGCACGGCGGCGACGATGCGATCCGGCGCGCGCTTGAGCAGATTCCAGATGAACGGGCCACCGATGCAGAAGCCCAGCACCATTAACTGCCCGCAGCCGAGATGATCCATGAGGCCCAGCATGTCGTCGGTGTAGGCGTCCCACGGCCGCTCGATCTCCAGCGGGCCGGATGACTTCCCGCCGTTGGCGTTGCGCAGGTCGAACGCGACGCAGCGGTACTCGCCCTTGAATTCTTCGATCGGGTTGAAGGGTGACTTGCCGGCGAAGTAGCCGAGCTTGGAGTTGAGCCCGCCGCCGGCAATCAGCAGCAGCGGGAAACCCGAGCCGTGCTCTTCGTAGTAGATGCGGGTCTGGCCTTTTTCGTAGTACGGCATGGCGGCTCTCCTGTGGCGCGGAGCGGGCATCGTATCATTACGTTCCGAACATCCTGGTCTCCACAAGAGGGGGTGAAGATGAAAAGAGGTCTGGCACTGTTTATCGCAGGCGCCGCGTGCGCGCTCGCCGCGGGCGCTCTCCCGGTACTGGCGGCGAACGTGAAGGTGACGCCGCTCGGTGGTGTGGACGGCGAGTTCTGTCCGCAGGATCGAGCCTTGATCTTCGAGGACCCGACGGGCACGCGCGTGCTGTACGACCCCGGCCGCACCGTCGCGGGTCCGAGCGATCCGCGCCTCGGCAGGATCGACGTCGTTCTGGTCACGCACATGCACGGCGATCACGCCGGCAACGCGCACATGAAGGCGCCGAACTCCGGCACCTGCGCCAAGCCGGACATGTCGGTCTCCGCGCTGCCGAACTCGAACGCGGTGAATATCACGCTCGCCAAAAAGGCGAAGATCGTCACCGGCAGCGAGATGCAGGCGTTTTTCGCAGCCAAGCTCAAAGCGAACGGCGGCAATCCGGCGGATTCCATCCTCGCGCGCTTCGGCGGGAGCAGAACGATCGGCGGCGTGAGGATCGCGACGGTCACCGCCATACACAGTAACGGCCTCGATCCGGGCTATATCGGCGGCGAGCTCGGCAAGGCCATGACGGAGGCGGGCATCGCCGGCTACGTGGGTGAGGCCACGGGCTACGTGCTGCGCTTCAGCAACGGCCTCGTCGTCTACCTCTCCGGTGACACGGGCATCACATCCGACCAGGAGAAGGTGGTGCGCGGGCAATATGGCGCGAAGCTCACCGTGATGAACATCGGCGACGGCTTCACCACCGGGCCCACCGAGGCCGCTTACGTGATCAACGAGCTGGTGCGACCGAACGCCGTGATCGCGTCACACGCGAACGAAGTCGCGACCAAGGGCGGCAAGGTGATACCGGGCACCAAGACCGAGACCTTCATGAAAGCGGTCAAGGTGCCGGTCCACGTTCCGCTCAGCGGCAAGACGATGGAGTTCGATGAGAACGGAAAATGCGTCGCGGGCTGCTAAAGACGCGACGATCGATAAAGGGGAACACACATGGCTGACACGATCCGCGTAGGCGTAGTCGGGGCGGGCGCGAACACGCGCCTGCACCACATCCCGAAGTTGAAGAAGATCGACGGCGTCGAGATCGCGTGCGTCGCGAACCGCTCGCGCGAGTCGTCCGAGAAGGCGGCGAAGGAATTCGGCATCCCCCGCGTGCATGCGCACTGGCAGGAGCTCGTGAACGACCCCGGGATCGACGCGGTGGTCATCGGCACGTGGCCGTACATGCACTGCCCCATCACGCTGGCGGCGCTGGAAGCAGGGAAGCACGTGTTGACCGAGGCGCGCATCGCGATGAATGCGAATGAAGCGCGCGACATGCTGGCGGCATCGCGCGAGCGGCCCGAGCTCGTTACGCAGGTCGTGCCGGGACCGCCGACGTTCGCGGCGGATCCGATGGTGATGCAGCTTCTCAACGACGGCTACATCGGCGAGCTGCAGGCGCTCGACCTTCACGTCCCGACCGGTTTTCTCAATCGTGACGCGCCGCTGCACTGGCGCATGAACCGCGAGTACTCGGGACTGAACATCATGTCGATGGGCATCTGGTACGAGAGCGTTTCGCGCTGGGTGGGACACGCGACCGCGGTGATGGCGCGCACGCGAACTGCGGTGCCGTACCGGTTCGATCAGGAGCGGGGAGAGCGCCGCGCAGTCACGATTCCCGATCATGTGGAAGTGCTCGCGGACCTGGCGAACGGCGCGATCGCCCGCATGCACTGGAGCTCGGTCGCCGGATTCATGCCGGGCCCGGAAGTGTGGCTCTACGGCAGTGAAGGCACGCTGCGGCTCGAGCAGCGCGGGCGCGACAACCTCGTGCTCTCGGGCGGTAAGCGCGGCGACAAGGAAATGGCGCAGATCGCGATCCCCGCCGACAAGACGTACAAATGGCGCGTGGAGGAGGAGTTCATCGGCGCGATCCGCGGGCAGGAGCAGGTGCGGCGCACCTCGTTCGCCGACGCGGTCGCGTACATGGACTTCACCGAAGCGGTGCACATTTCGAGCTCCGAAGGCCGCCGCGTTCATCTCCCGCTGGAGTAGGGTGCGCTGGGAGCGCAGCGCCAAGCTGGCCCGGACGATGCTTGTGTACCCCTCCGCTACAACGAGCATCGGAGGATCGAAATGAGGAAATATCTGGTTACGCTGGCCGCGCTGGGTCTGTGCACGAGCGTGCTCGCCCAGAGCGTGATATCGGACGGCACGGGATCCAGTGTGAGCGCGGGCAGCGCGGGCGCAACGATCACCTCGCCCGATGGCAGCTCGGTCAGCGCAGGGCGCCGTGGGGCAATAATCACCTCGCCCGAAGCGGGCAACGCCGGCTCTGTCATTCTGGACAATCAGTCGAGCGTGACGAGCTCGACCACGACAGACGGCGCCGGCGCCACGACGAATTCCATCGCCGGGCGCACCGGCAGCATGTGCAGCGCGGTGTATCAGGGTGAGCGCTGCGAGATCGCGTGTCAGGCGCCGCAGGTCGCGCAGTGCGGCAAAGCGGAAAACGCGTCTCAGCCGTCCTGCTTCTGTCAGTAGCCCGCAGGTGCTGACGAGAAAAAGCCCGCCGAAGCGGGCTTTTTCTTTTACTGCCGACTGCTCAGCCGTTACCGACCGGCACCTGGAACCGCGCCCATACCCGGGACGCCGGCACCCGCACCTTGCGCAGGCGATGCGTTCATGCCCTGCGTGCTGCGCGTGTTCTGCGAAGCGGTGGTGGACTGATTCGTGGTCGCGCCCGCGCCCTGGCGAATGCGGTTGTTGTCACCGCGCGCCCGCACGCTCGACTCGACGCCCGTCGCGGCGCTCGGGTTCACGATCTGCTCGGGGTTGGTCTGAGCGGCCTGGCTCGCGCCGGTGTTCTGGCTCGTACGATCGCGGTTACGGTCAGCGCGCTTTCTGTCGCGCTCACGCTCGCGGTCCGCACGGCGCTTCTCACGCTCGGCGCGACGGTCGTCACGCTTGGCGCGGTTCTCCTCGGCCTGCTGAGTCGGCGCCACGTTCAAGCCTTGTGCGACGCCGGTGTTCTGCGAGGCGGTGGTCGACTGGTTCGTCGTTGCGCTCGCGCCCGAACGGACGTTGTTACCGCTGCCGGTCACGCCGACGTTCGACGAGACACCGGTCGCTGCGCTGGGCTCGACGATTTGCGTCGGGTTGGTTTGCGCAGCCTGGCTTGCGCCGGTCGCTTGGCGCGCCGTGCCGCCCGTGGTGCTCTGGCTCGGCGACACCTGCATGCCCTGCGTCACGTTCGTGTTTTGTGACGCAGAAGTCGACTGATTGGTCGTCGCGTTTGCGCCAATACGAGCGTTGTTGTTGCTGCCGCTCACCCCGACGTTGGACTCCACGCCCGTCGCAGCACTTGGCGCGACGATCTGCGTCGGGTTCGTCTGCGCGGCCTGGCTCGCGTCGGTCCTTTGACTCGCCGTCTGAGCCGCTGCCGCCGTGCTCAGTGCCGCGAAAACCGCCGCGGCCATTACTGATAGGGAATTCTTCCGGAACATTTCTGCATCTCCTCAAAAAAGAACTGCACTCGAGGAGGTGCAGATTTTGTGCCGTAGGTGTTACTGAATGTTACGAAGAGAGGTAGCGCGGTGCGTGCGGCGCGAGTATCTGCCTGACGGCCTTGAGTTCCTGCAGCTTGTCGAAGCCCGCGTTGACCTCGTCGAAGCCGATGTAGCCGTCGATGAGCCGGTTCACCGGCAGCCGCCCCTCCCGGTACAGCCGCATGAACCGCGGGATGTCGCGCACCGGCACGCACGAGCCCATGTAACTGCCCCGTATGGACTTCTCCTGTCCGACGAGGTCGCACGTGTTGACGCTGAAGGACACGTTCGCCGCCGGGAGTCCGCAGGTGACGACAGTGCCGCCATATTGAATAACGCCGTATGCCGTCGCCATGGCGTCGCCTCCGCCCGACAGTTCGAACGCGTAGTCCACGCCGCCGCGCGTGAGATCGCGCACCTGCTCGATGCAATCGGCATCGCGCGCGCAGACCGCGTGTGTGGCGCCCAGGCTGAGGGCGGTCTCCAGCCGCGCCGGCTCGCGGTCGATGGCGATGATGGTTTCGGCGCCGGCAACCTTCGCGCCAAGGATGCCGCTCAAGCCCACGCCGCCGAGCCCGACCACCGCGACGCAGTCGCCCGCGCGCACCCGCGCCGTATTCACGACCGCGCCCACGCCCGTCATGACCGCGCAGCCGAACAGCGCCGCATCCGCGAGCGGCACGTCCTTGTCGATCACCACGACGCTGCCGCGGTCGAGCACCATGTACTCGGCCATGCAGGACACGCCGCCATGGTGCGCGATGCGCTCTCCGTTCACGCTCGTGATGCGGCTGCCGCCCGCCATCAGCTCGCCGGCCGCTTTCGGTGCGCGGGCGCGCTCGCAGACCTGGGGACGGCCTTCGAGACAGCGCCGGCAGCGGCCGCACGACGCCGAGAACTGGAACACCACGTGATCGCCCACGCGCACGTCGTCGACCGCGGAGCCGACTTCGAGCACCTCGCCGGAGCCTTCGTGGCCCAGCGCCATCGGCACCGGACGCGGCCGGTCGCCGTTGATGACCGACAGGTCCGAATGACACAGACCGGCGCCCGCGATGCGCACCAGCACCTCGACCGGCTTCGGCGGGGCGAGCGTGATCTCCTCGATCGAGAGCGGTTTCGAGCGCGCCCACGGACGCGGTGCGCCGATCGTGCGCAGAACGGCGGCTTTGCAGCGGATAGTCATAGTGAGGCGATGATACCGGACGCAGGAGCGGAACCTACCCGTAGGGTGCGTCAGCGACGCACCACGAGAGACGGTGCGCCACTGGCGCACCCTACGTGTAGAGGCGCAATACGCCGTAAGCCACGGTCCCGGCTACAACGACCGCTGCGATCAGCGTGAGGACGACGAGCTGCGCCCGGGTCACGCGCGCGCGTCCTGCGGAGTGGCTGCGGCCGCCCGCACTGCCCGCAGTTTCTGGATGAGCAGACCGAAAGCGAGCACACCCGCACCGATCAGATCGGTGAGCGCGCCGGGATCGATCAGCAGGAAGGCGGCGGTCAGGAACAGCGCGCGTTCGAACCACGTCGCGACACGCAGGAAATAGCCTTCGAGGGCAGCCGCCAGCGCGATCACGCCGACCATGCCGGTTGCCACGGCGCGCAGGATCTCGGTCCAGTGGCCGTCGAAGAGCAGCGCCGGGTTGTAGACGAAAAAGAACGGCACGATGAAGCCCGCCGCGGCGAACTTCACCGCCTGCAAGCCCGCACCCCACAGCCCGGCGCCGCCGATCGAGGCCGCGGCATACACCGCCAGTGCCACCGGTGGCGTCACCGCCGAGAGGCACGAGAAATAGAACGCGAACATATGTGCCGCCATCGGCGTGACACCGAGCTTCATGAGCGCCGGCACGAGCAGCGCCGCCTGCATGATGTAGGCCGGCGTGGTCGGCATCCCCATGCCGAGGATGACGCCCGCGACCATCGTGATGAGCAGCGCCGGAATTAGCGAGCCGCCCGCGATGTCGACCAGGAAGGCGGTGAAGCGCAGCGCGAGACCGGTTTGAAGGACGATGCCGATGACGATCCCGGCCGCGGCGCACGCCATCGCCACCGGTACGGTGTGCTCCGCGCCTTCGCGCAGTGCCACGATGCACGTCCTCCACGAAAGCCGCGTCTCACGCCGCATCCACGAGATACCGATCACCGATACCGTCGCGATGATCGCGGCGTACGTCGGCGTGTAGCCGTACAGGAGCAGCACGATCAGCACGATCACCGGCAGGAAGAGATGCCCCTGTCGCACGATGATCGCGCCGAGGATGGGCAGTTCCTCCTTCGGAATGCCTTTCAGCCCGGAACGCACGGCATTGAAATGGATCGCGGCGAACAACGCGCCGTAATAGAAAAGCGCGGGAATGGTCGCGGCGATCATGATCTGCGTGTACGACACGCCCATGAACTCGGCCATCACGAACGCCGCCGCGCCCATGATCGGCGGCATGATCTGGCCGCCGGTGGACGCCACCGCCTCGATCGCGGCCGCGGCCTCCGGCTTGAAGCCGGTCTTCTTCATCATCGGAATCGTGAGCCAGCCGTCCACCATCACGTTCGCGACCGCGGAGCCCGAGATCGTGCCGAACATGCTGGACGAGACCACCGCCACTTTGCCGGGACCGCCGCGCGCCCCGCCCGCGATCGCATTCGCGAAGTTCATGAAGAACTGACCCGCGCCGGACTTCTCGAGAAAGGCGCCGAAGATGATGAAGAGGATCACGTACGTTCCGGCCACCGCGAGCGGCACGCCGAAAATGCCTTCGGTCGTGAAGTACGTCTGGTCGATCGTGATTTCCCAGGTGAGGCCGCGGTGGTAGAGAAATCCCGGGAGCCACGGCCCGGCGAGTGCGTAGGCGATGAAGACGATCGCGACGATCGGCAGCGACGCGCCGATCGTGCGCCGCGTGGCTTCGAGGACGAGCAGGATCGCGACCACGCCCACCGCCATGTCGGTCGCGGACAGCGGATGCGCGGTGGGGAAGCGGTTCACCACGTAGTCGTACTTGGCGAACATGTAGCCCACCGCGACGAGCGACAGGATCGCGAGCCCGAGGTCCAGCCACGGAATGCGCTCCAGTGTCGCCGCGTCCTTGCGCGGCCACAGCAGGAACGACAGCACGAGGCTGAACGCGAGCGTGATGAAGAGCAGCGCGTGCTGATCGGGGGCGTACCACGTGAGCCGCACGTAGACGTGGTAGACGGCCATCGCGACCGCCACCACGCCGACGACGAAGCCGGCATAGCCGGCGAGCTTGCGCATCGCGCGCTCCGGCAGCGCTACTTCAGCAGTCCCGCTTCCTTGTAATAGCGCGCCGCGCCCGGATGGAGCGGCATGTCGAAATTCTGCGCCATGTCCTGTGCGGTGATGCCTTTCATGACCGCTGCCACCGCGGCGAAATCGTTGCGGCCCTCGACGATCGCCTTGGTGACCTTGTAGATCACGTCCGCGGGCGTCTTCGACGAAGCGATCAGCACCGTGGGCGACTGGAACGTCTGCACGTCCTCGGCGACGCCCTGATCCTTGTACACCGATGCCTTGATCGTGTAGCGCACGAAACCCGGATTGAGCTTCTTCAGCGCGGCGAATTCGGCGTCGGTCACCGACAGCATGCGCACCTTCACCGAAGAGCCGAGGTCGAGAACGAACGACGCGGGCACCACCGTGAACCAGCCGGCGGCGAGCGCCTGGCGGTTCTTCACCGCCTCGGTGTTCGACGACACGGGGCCGTAGCTCTTCGCGCCGAGATCGTTCAGTGTCATGCCGTTCACCTTGAGCAGATACTCCCAGCCCGCGGTGAGGCTCGTATTGCCGCGCGCCGGCAATGCCACGGGTTTGCCCTTGAGGTCCCTGACCGACTTGATGCCGCTGTCCGCAGGTACCGCGATCTGCCACACGTTCGGATAGAAGTTCGCGACGTAGAGGGCCTTGTCGGTCTTCTTGCCTTCGAACTGGCCGGTACCGCTCTGCGCATCCGCCATGACGGTCGTCATCGACCAGCCGAGATCGGCCTTGTCGGTGCGGATCTTCTCCATGTTCACGAGCGCCGCGCCCGGCTCGACCTGCACGTTCAGCTCCGCGAAGCGCTTGTTCACGACCTGTGAGACCGCCGCCGCCATCGGCGTCCAACTGCCGCCCGTGGGGCCGGCGCTGAAGATGACGTCGGTTCTCTGCGCGAGCGCGCTGCCCGCCGCAAACGACAGGCCGACTGCGGCCGCGAGAGCGAATCGAGTGATGCACGAACACCAGCGAAGTTTCGAGATCATGATGGCCTCCTCGGGAAAACCTAAGATGCGCCGGAAAAGCGTTGCTCTCCGGCGCAAGAAATCGCTGATCGCGGCAGCCGCCGCGTTTCTGCACATGTAACTACTGCTGCGGAATTCCAGCGTCCTTGATGACCTTGGCCCAGCGCGCGATCTCGGCGCGGATGAACTGGTCGAATTCCTCGCGCGTGGTCTGCGCGCCGACCATCACCAGCTCTTCCATGCGCTGGTGGATCTCCGGTATGCGCAGCACGGCGTTCACGTCGGCGTTCAGCTTGTCGAGCACCGCCGCGGGCGTCGCCGCGGGCGCGCACACGCCCTGCCACGAGCTCACGTCGACGCCGGGTATGCCGGCTTCCTGCACCGTCGGTACGTCGGGCAACTGCGCCGTGCGCTTCGCGCTCGTGACGGCGAGCGGCCGCAAACGACCCGCCTGTACGGGCGCCACCGTCTGCGGGAAATTGGAGATGCCGACGGCGACCTGGCCGGCAATCGTATCGGTGAGACCCTGCGACCCGATCCGGTACGGGATGTTCACCATGTCGATCTTCGCGACCAGCTTCACGAGCTCCATGGAAAGCTGCGGCGAGGTGCCGACCTGGCCCGAGGAGTAGCTCAGCTTGCCGGGATTGCGCTTCGCGAACGCGATGAGCTCCTTCATCGATCTCGCCGGCAGCGACGGATGCACGATGATGATGTTCGGCGTGAGCCCGATGCGCGTGACCGGCGCGATGTCGCGGATCTGGTCGTAGGGCGGTTTCGCGAAGAGCGACATCCCGATCGCGCTGGACGCGATGTTGCATTGAATCAGCGTGTAGCCGTCGGGCGGCGATTTCGCGACGAACCCGGTGCCGAGCATGCCCGCCACACCCGCGCGGTTCTCGACGATCACCTGCTGGCCCCACATGCGTGTCAGGCGGTCGCCGATCAGGCGCCCGACGATGTCGGGTGAGCCACCGGGCCCGAAGGGCACGACGTAGCGTACGGGCTTGTTCGGGTATTGGCCGGCTGCGGGAGACTGTGCCCACGACACGGCTGCACAGGTGCAGGCCGCTGCCGCGCTTGCCAGGAGGGCTATCCGGCGTGCTTCGATCACACAGCGCATCGCGTTTCTCCTCCGAAACGGTGCTGCCTTCTCGATCGAAAGTCCGCCTGCAGGGGTGGCGGACCGTTGGACGGACTAAGTTATCACCGACTTGCCGGGCATGCTATCTGCACGTGGCACGGGGTAACGCTTCGTCCAGGAGAACCGACCATGGACCGGATTTCGATGACCGCGATCGGGGCGGTCCTTTGCGCGCTCGCCGGGTGTACCGTCAATACCCCGGGCGTGAACCCGCCGACGATCAACAACACGTTCGCGCCGACGAACACCAATACGAACCAGAACACCAACGCCAACACCAACCAGAACACGAACGCCAACCAGAACGTCAATGCGCCGGCCGCCGCTGACGGCAAGAGCGGCGGCGTGACCGCCAGTCAGTCCGCCGCGCCGGAGGCCGGGACCGCGGCGGGCGGCAAGGCGCAGACGACCACGGCGCCGAGCAGCGGGACGGCCCCGGCGGCATCGGGGCAGGGTGCAACCGGCGGCAGCGCACCCAGCAGCGCCGCGTCCGGCAGCAGCACGCCACCGGCGACAGCGGACAAGAGCGCGCCAAGTAATACGAACACGAACGTCGGCACGAGCGGCACGACGAACCAGAACGCGTCGGGCAATCAGAACGTGAGCGGCGCCGCCGGCAGCGGCGGCACGACTGCGAGCCAGACCGCCGCTCCGACGGCGGGCACTGCCGCGGGCAGCGATACGCGCGTGAAGTCGGGTTCGGCGAGCGGCGCCGCACCGTCCGGCGGAACAGGCGCCACGGCTGGCACGGGCACAACCGGCACGACCGGCACGAGGGGCACGACCGGCACGACGGGCACGACCGCCGTGAAGCCGGCGCCGTCGCCGACTGGAACGACGACCACCACAAAGCCCGCCCCGAGCGCCGCGACTACGCCGGCGAAATAGGGGCGTCTCACCCCCCATCCCCCCCTTCCCGCCTCGATGGGGAAGGAGAGCTTCCTCCCCCCTTGCGGGAGAGGATTTAGGTGGGGGGTAGCTCAGGCACAGATCTTCAGGATTTCGGCAACGTCGTCCGCGCCCTTCACCGGGCGCGGATTCGTCGAGATCGGTCCGGAGCCCGTGTACTGGCGCGCGAGCTCCGGAATGCGCTCGGCGCCGATGCCGATGTCACTCAAGCGCGTGGGCAGGCCGAGCGACTGAACGAACTCGCGCATCGCGTCGGATGCGCGCGCGCCGCGCCGTGCGAGCTTCTCGGCCACCGTGCGCTGACGCTCGGCGTTCACCGGTTCGTTCCATTGCAGCGTGGCCCACAGCGAGATGCACGACGTGATGCCGTGCGGGATGCCGGCGTAGCCGCCGAGGATGTAGCCGATGCCGTGGCTCGCGCCGTTCGGCGCGAGGTGCATCGGGCCGACCTGCGTGAGCCATGCCGCGAGCTGGCAGTTGAGCCGCGGCTCGAGATCGTCCGGACGCGCCTTGATCGCGGGCAGGTTGGCCGCGAGCATCTCCATCGCCTGGAGCCCGAGCCCATCAGTGAGCGGATGCGGCCGGATCGAGCACCAGTGCTCGACTGCGTGATCCATCGCCCGCATGCCGGTGGAGAGCATGAGCTCCATCGGCGTTTCCAGCGTCGCGGCCGGATCGAGTATCGCGACCTGCGGCGCGATCCACGGATGACTGAAGGAGAGCTTCACCTTGCGCTGCATGTCGGTGACGCCGGCGCTCGAGGTGAACTCTGCGGCCGACAATGTCGTGGGCACGGCCGTCATGCGAATGCGGTCGGAGTCCTGCGCGGTAAGCGGCGGCGAGCCGCGTTTCACCGCCAGCGCCGACAGCGCGTCGAGATCGCGCGCGCCGCGCCACAATGCGATCAGCATCGTCTTGCCCGCGTCGGTCACCGAGCCGCCGCCGACCGCGAGCAGATGATCCGCTTCGACTTTGCGCGCGAGTGCGGCCCCGGCAATCACCGCTTCACGCGGCGAGTGCGACGGGATCTCCGAGAACCGTGCCACGCAGCGATCGCCGAGCGCTGAAGTCACCTCGCGCACCAGGCGGCTTTCCGTGAGCGAGCGCGTCGTCAGCAGCAGCACGCGCTTGGCGCCGATGCGCTCGATCTCGGCGGGCACGGCTTCCGCCGCCGGCGTGCCATGTATCACCCGTTCCTGCGCCGTCCATTGCACCGTGCCGGTAAGCATCTTCACTCCGTGTCAGAATTGAGTCATGTCCGATACACAAGGCTGGGCCTTCCAGGAATCGCTGCAGCCCAAGGCCGAGGAGACGCAGTTTGACCTCGCGCGCGCGTTCAACGCAATGGTGCTCGTGCGCGTGGAGGTCCCGACCGACGCATTCAGCGCTTCGACGCTGGGAACCGAGCGGGGCGGCTACGGCGTGGTCATCCGCGACGACGGCCTCGTCCTCACCATCGGCTACCTGATCAACGAAGCGTCCCAGATCTGGCTCACCACGAATCGCGGCCAGGTCGTGGAAGGGTATCCGCTCGCCTACGATCACACAACCGGCTTCGGCCTGATCCAGCCGCTCGGCAAGCTCGATGCGCCGCATGTGCCGCGTGGCCTGGCCGCGGACGTCAAAGTCGGCGATTCGGCGTTCGTGATGGGCCATGGCGGCGCGGGCCACTCGCTCAAGACGAAGATCATCGACAAGCGCGAGTTCGCCGGCCGCTGGGAATACGTGCTGGACGAAGCGCTCTTCACCGCGCCGGCGCACCCGCAATGGGGCGGCGCCGCGCTGCTCGATGCGCAGGGCAGCCTGATCGGCACCGGCTCGCTCCTCATCCAGCAGGAAGTGAACGGCAAGTCGATCCACGTCAACATGTTCGTGCCGACCGACATCCTCGAACCGATACTGGACGCGATGCTGAAGACGGGGCGCAGCCCGGAGACGCCGCGGCCGTGGCTCGGCATGACCACGGAAGAAGTGGACGGGAAGCTGGTTGTCGCGCGGGTCTCACCCGGCGCGCCCGCTCACCGCGCGGGCGTGAAGGCGGGCGACATGGTGCTGAGCGTGGGCGAGCAGCGCGCGACCGGGCTCGCGAACCTGTGGCGGATGGTGTGGCAACTCGGTCCCGCCGGCGTCGACGTGCCGCTGACGGTGGGACGCGGCGGCGACGTGCTGCGGTTCACGCTCAAATCAGCCGATCGCGGCGAGTTTCTCTGGAAGCCCAAGCTGCACTGACGCCGGTGCGCTATCAGCGCATCCTACGGCTCGAGTCATTCATATCGTAGGGTGCGCCAGCGGCGCACCGGCGCACCGTCTCGCGCGGTGCGTCAGCGACGCACCCTACGACTCACGCCGAACGCAGCCGATAGATCGCCGTGTGGCGCACCCGCGCGATGGCGCGCGTCTCGTTTGCGACGATGGCGACCTCGAGCTCCACGAAACGATGGCCGTTGCGTTCGTAGTTCGTGGCGACGGTTGCGTGCGCGGCGAGCGAATCTCCCGCATGCGCGAGCGCGCAGTGCTGCACCGCGCTGCCGGCGTGTATCCACGCCGCGAGCTTCACATTGTCCTTGAGCGCGAGATTCGAGAGCCGCAGCATGAACGCGGGGTGAACGAGGTTCTCGCGCGCGTAGAGCGGCTCCGTCTCGCCGATGTCGGCGAGATATTGCTGAAGCCGCTCCGGCGTCATGAGCATCGCCTGCGAGGAAAGCCGGCGACCGACGGCGAGTGAAGTCTCGTCGGCTTGCGGACGATCATCGGACGATGGGATTGCCGCAGGTAACCAGTCCTGAATTCCCGCATTCGGGGGAATGACGGAACCCCCGGCCTGCGTGGCGATGACGGAGCCCTCGGCCGCCGCGGGAATGACGGAAGCCCCAGGCTGCGCGGGAACGACGGAACTATCGTCACCCCCGCGAAGGCGGGGGTCCAGAACATCCGGCAGCGCCGCGCTCCCCGTCGCACAACGTTCGCCTTCGCTCTCGACGGTAATACCGCCGGATTCCGTCCAGCTTACCGTCGCCCATTTCCCGTCGTACACGGGTTTGAAAAATCGGCATTCGGCGCTGCCGCGTTCGAGCCACTCGACGCCCCAGCGCGCGACGGGCAGATGCGTCAGGTATGCGTAGATCTCTACGCCGGGCACGAGGCCGCCCTGAAATCCGAAACGGCGCGCGATCGTGTCGTCGTGGATCTTGTTCTCGGAGGCCTGCGAGAGATTGCGGGCCTGCACGCGATACGCCGTGTCGGATGTACTGGATTCCCGGCTGCGCGGGAGTGGCGACGTCGAATCCGTCATGTTCACATCGCTAGAACGTCGCTTCGCCGCCGACGTTGATCCGGTGCATGAGCCGCCGGTGCCGCGGCCATTCGTAATCGTGCGAGGCAAGGTGCTGCACGGCGCAGTTGTCCCACATCAGCAGATCGCGCACGCGCCAGTGGTGCGTATACCTGAATCGCGCGTCGACGGTGAGCTCGGCGAGCTCGTCGATCAGTGCCAGCGCTTCCTCCCGCGGCATGCCCTCGATGCCTTCGCATTCACCCTTGCTCACGTACAGGCACTTGCGTCCGGTGTGCGGATGCGTGCGCACGACCGGATGCACCACGGCCGGCTGCTGCGAGCGCAGCGCCTGGTCGTGCGCGCCGGTGCCGGTGCGGGCGCGGCGTCCGGCGACCTGGTGAATCGCGCGCAGGTTCGCGATGCTTTGCTGCTTCTCCTGCGGCAGGCTGTCGTGCGCATCGGCCGCGCTCGAGAAAAGCGTGTCTCCGAGCACGCGGCCGTTCTCGACCGGCACTTCGAGCGCGTAGAGCATCGTCGCGCGCGGCGGGCGTGCCGTGAACGACATGTCCGTGTGCCACACGCGCCCCGCGTCGGCATGGCCGATGTCGCGGCCGTTCTCCTTGATGTTGGAGATCAACATGATCTCCGGATGGCGCGGATGCGCGTAGTGCTGCAGGAAATGCGGCTCGACCGGGCCGAAGCGCCGCGCGAACGCGATCATCTGCGCGGGCTCGAGCCGCTGGTTGCGGAAACACAGTACCGCGTGCTGGTTGAAGGCGGCTTCGATGCGCTCGAATTCGGCGCCGGTCAGGTGCGAGAGATTGACGTCCGTGATCTCGGCGCCGATCACGTCCGGCGACGGCGTTATTTGCATTGCTGAGCTCCTCTCTGTTTTTGTCGCTGGGTTACGCTCGCGCTCAACCCGCGGTTCGGTGGTGCGGGTCAGGTCCGTAGGGTGGGTCGTGACCCACCATTCCGCCCGCGGCCCGCGTGCTTGCCGGGGTGACGAGGCTGTCGGCGAGTCGCATCAGCTCAGCACGACCGCCTTGCCGATCACCTCGCGGTCGATCACCGCCTGCAGCGCGTCGGCGGCCTTTTCAAGCGGAAAGCGGTGCGAGATGCGCGGCTTCAACTTCCCCTGCGCCGCAAGCTGCGTGAGCTGCTTCATGTTCTCGATCGCGAGCTTCGGATTCGATTCGTTCAACCCGCCGATGCGCACGCCGACCGCGTCGATGCCTTTGATCAGCAGGTAGTTGCTCTTGATGCTGGCAGGTGCGCCGCCAAGAAAGCCGAGGATCAGGAGGCGCCCGCCCCACGCGAGACAGCGCAGCGACTCCTCCGCGACCTTGTCGCCGATCGGGTCGTAAACGATATCGACGCCCTTGCCGCCGGTCAGCGCCTTCACCTTGTCCACGAAACCGCCGCGATAGTCGATCGCGTGATCGGCGCCTTGTTCGAGGCACGCCGCGCGTTTGGCGTCGGAGCTCGCGCTCGCGATCACTCTGGCGCCGAAAACTTTCGCGACCTGGATCGCCGCGATGCCGATGCCGCCCGCGGCGCCGTGCACGAGCACCCATTCGCCCGCGGCCAGCCGGCCGCGCTGAAGCAGCGCGTGATAGGCCGTCGTGTACGCGCTGCGAAACACGCCGGCTTCTTCGATCGTCATGGCGTCCGGGATGCGATCGCATAGAACGGCCTGCACGTTCGCGAGCTCGGCGCACGCGCCGAGCCGGTGGCGCGTCATGACGCGCTCGCCCATACGAAACTCGGTGACGCCCTCGCCGACGGCAGTCACCACGCCGGCGCCTTCGCTGCCCGGGATGAACGGCGGCTCGGGCCGGAACTGGTATTTGCCGGCGAGGATCAGCACGTCGACGTACTGCACGCCGCGCGCGCCGAGGCGCACCTGGATCTCGCCCGGACCCGGCCGCGGCGGGTCCGGCACGTCTCTCAGCGCGAGAACCTCGGGGCCGCCAAACGCTTCACAGACGATCGCTCTCATGCGGGACTCGTCAGATGCGTGAAGCGTCGATCGGCAGGCCGAGCACGTGCTGACCGACGAGCTCGTAATGCTGGAAGCGTCCCTGCACGTGCTGCGTGATCACGTGAATGTCCTGGAACAGGCGCTGGATGAGATTGCCCTCGAACACCGCGGTCGCCCCGCACGCGTTGTAGATGCTGTCGACGACCTGCGCCGCGAGTCGTATTGCGTGCGTTGCGGCAAGACGCAGCGCTACGCGGCGCTCGAGGCTCGGTTCTCCGGCAGACATGATTTCATCCCACAGCGCGTCCACCGATTCCATGAGCAGCGCGCGCCCGGAGCGCACCCCCGCTTCCGCCTGGCCCACCGTGAGCTGGACTTGCGATTGCGCGCGCAGCACGTCGGTCGTATAGCGCGGCATCTTGGCCCCGGCAAGCTCGTAGAAAGCATCGAGACAGCTTCGCGCAACGCCGAGCGCGACAGCCGCATCGCCGGCTGCGAAAGAGAGCGACATGTGAATTCTGAAGCGCGCGCCGCCGGTGACGATCGGCGCGCCGTTCGGAAATACCGTGCGCTCCTCGGGAACGAACACGTCCTTCACTTCGAAATGGTGCGTGCCGGTGCCGCGCATGCCGCGCGTGTGCCAGGTGTCGAGGATCTCCGCCTGCGCGACCGGCAGGATCAGGTAGCGCGCTTCCGGTTTGCCGTCGCGCTGCCGGGTCTTGCCGTCCTCGATCACCGTGCCATGCGCCGCGACCCACGAAGCATGGCGGCAGCCGGTGCTGAAAGGCTGGCGGCCCGTGACGCGATAGCCGCCGGGTACCGCGATCGCCTGCGCCGAGGGGGCCGGCGTATTGGAGACGACGCTGCGCGGCGTGTCGACCCAGATCTCGCGCGCGGCCGCCGGTTGCATGCGCGAGGAGAGCGTCGCGAACGTGCTGCCCTGGTTGAGCGCCCAGCCGGTGCTCGCGTCGGCCTTGCCGATCTCCTCGATCGTGCGGACGTAGGTCGGAAAATCGATCTCGCGCCCGCCCAGATCGCGCGGCACGACCATGAGGAACAGACCCGCATCGGCGATCGCTTCGAACAGCGCACGCGGCAGCTCGCGACATCGATCGATCTCGTCCGCGGCGGCGCGAATGCGCGGCGCGAGCTCGCGTGCGGCTTCGAGTGGCGGCGGATATCTGTCGCGGGGCATGCGTTGTGAGGATGCCACAAGAATTGCGCGTCAGGCGCGGCGGCCGCCGCGCAGCAGATCGAAGCCGACCAGCAAAGCCGGGAGGCCGCAAACGATGAAGCCGACTCTATAGCTGCCGGTGACACCGAGCAGCGCCGAATAGACGAGCGGCATGAGCATCGCGCCAAGCTGTCCGAAGGAGAGCACGCCGCCGGTGACGGAGCCGCGTTGACCCTCGGGCGCGAGCCGCGCGGCTTCGGAGAGCAGGATGCCGTGCCAGGACAACGCGGTGACGCTCATCGCGGCAGCGCCGAGCCCGATCACGAGCACCGTCCAGGACGCCTCGTACAGGCCGATGAAAGCGGCGCTCGCCGCCATGCCGAAAGCGAGCACGGCCATGACCACGCGCGGCGTGACGTACACGCTGCCGACCCAGCCCCAGAGGATCCGTCCGGGGATGGCGACCGCGACGGCGACGGAGAACACCACGCCGGCGGCCGCAAGCGTGTAGCCGAGGGTCGTCAGGTAAATGACGAAGTAGGTCGTGGCCACGGTCTGCACCGCGTTGAACGCGAAGCACGCGAAGGACAGCGCGCGCAGCTCGCGTGTGGCCATGACCGACGTGAAGGTCCCTTTGATATCGGAGAGCCGGAAGGCGTGCGCGGGCCGCCGGTCGTTGTCGAATTCCTCCCGCAGCGGCTCGAGCGCGGCGGCGCAGACGACGCAAATGGCCGCGGTTACGAGCATGGCGCCGCGCCAGTCCATCCAGCCCGTGAGCAGCGGCCCCACGAAGCCGCCCAGCAGCAGCCCCGCCGGCACCGCCGTCTGCTTGAGCGAGAAGACGAGAGGCGCATAGCGCGCGGGTGCGTAGCGCCCGAGGAGGTGCGAGCTCGCCGGCGTCGAGAGCGCGGCGCCACCGCCCACGATCGCGGAGATCGCGAACACGAGAAAGCTCCCTTCGATCGTGATCGCGGTGCCGAGCGCGAGCAGAACCAGCGCCGCCTGGCTCACACGCAGCGCCCCGTGCTGCACGATGAAGCTGCCGCAGCTCATCTGGATGAGCAGCGCGAAAAACGCGCTCAGGCCGAAGTACGCACCGATCCACGCGGGGTCGTAATGCAGATCGGCGACGATCGCCGGCGCGACGACGGCGGGCAGGATCTTGCCGATCGCGATCACCGTCTGCTGCGTGAACATCGCGCCGAGCGCGACGAGGAGCGTTTTCAGCGGCCGCTACTCGTCATTGCGAGGAGGCGGTAGGGGCCGACGAAGCCATCTCGTGGCGCACGATCACGGACGTTCCGGGATCGCCACGGCGCGCGATGCGCGCCTCGCGATGACAGCTCGGTCAACGCGACTCCGGCGCTTTCCAGCCCGCGAACTCCGGCCGGATGCGTTGGACGACCGGACCGTTGAAATCCCAGGCCAGGCACTGACCCATGTGCGGCGGCGGCTTCTTCAGCACCGGCTCCGGCTCGCCGGCGAGACGCCGCAGATGATTGCGGTAATGCGGAATCGTCTGATAGGCGACCGTCGCCATGTTGAACAGCAGCTCGCGCAGGTGGGCGCAGCCCTGGATGCCGCCGAGCGCTTGCTGTACCGATTTGCGCCACCCGCCCGTCATCGTGCAGCCGATGAGGCGCTGCATCGGCGGCTTCGCACCCTGGCATTCGGGAAACGGGGTCGCCGGCATGCCGACGGCGACGTCGGTGATCGTCAGGGAATCGTCCACCGTCAGCCGGATCGCCATGCCGTGAACCGGCTCGCCCGCCGGCAGCATGCCGCGATCGGGCGTCTTGTGCGCGTACGTCTTGGTATCGGTCAACTCCGCTTCGATGTCCCAGAGTCCATCGTCGCGCCGATAGCCTCGATATTCGATGCTGCGTGTGTGCGCGTGCGTGCGCGGTGCCGCAGGCGGCAGCGACGCCGCATGGCTTGCATCAACGGCTTCCATCATTTCCTTTCTGACAAGAACACCCGCGGCGAAACGCCGAGCGAGCGCCTGAACATCGTCGAGAACGCGCTCGCGCTGTCGTACCCCAGGTCCATCGCGACCGTCGTCACGGACACGCCGTCGGCGAGCTTGCGGATCGCCTCGAGCAGCCGCGCCTGCTGTTTCCAGCGCGCGAAGCTGATGCCGGTCTCGCGCAGAAACCGGCGGTAGAGCGTCTTCGAGCTTACATTGAGAACGCCCCCGGCCGCGACCGCGGTGGCCGACCCGGCGCGCGGACGGCCCGCGGCGAGCTCGTCGAGTATCTGTTCGCACAAGCCGCGCAGATCGATGCTTTCGGCGAGCGGCAGATCGAGCGCGCAGCGCGGCACGCGGCGCATCTCCGCCATCAGCAGTTGCATGAGGAGCCCGTCGTCGCCGGCTTCGTCGTATTCCACCGGCAGCGCCGCGGCGCGCACCACCAGCTCGCGTAAGAGCGGCGTCACTTCCAGAACGACGCACGTCTCGGGCATGCCTTCGGCGTCGGCGGTCTTCACATAGAGACTGCGCATCTCGACCTCGCCGTAAGTCTGCACCTCGTGCACGGTGTGCGCGGGCAGCCACAGCGCGCGGCTCGGGGGCACGATCCACGCGCGCCGCTGCGTGCGCACCGTGATCGTGCCGCGGGTCGCGAACACAAACTGCGCGCGCGTGTGCCAGTGCGGCGTGATGCGGTGACCCCGCGGATAGACCGTGCTCCGCGGCACGATCGCGCGCGGGTTCTCGCCCTCCACCGGGCTTTCCGGAAACGCGGTGGTCGATTCGTTCGCCGTGATGTCCATTTCTCGAAGGTTCCGTGAAGAAGCTCGAAAGCCGGACGATTTTAGCTGAGGCAGACTCGCCTTCCATGAGCCAAGCCACTACAGCACCCGAGAACGTGCCGGCGGAGGCGCGCGAGCATCCGCGCACCGTCAGTCTTCTGCTGAATTTCGCGCACGGCATCGACCACATGTTCCTGCTGATCTTCGCCACCGCGGTGGGGGCGATCGCGGTCGATTTCGGCTATTCGACCTGGCAGGACCTGATGCCGTACGCGGTCGGCGCCTTCGCGCTGTTCGGGCTCGGTTCGCTGCCGGCGGGGCGCCTCGGCGACGTCTGGGGCCGCCGCGTGATGATGATCATCTTTTTCGTGGGCATCGGCGCCGCAGCGATGCTCACCGCGCTGACGCAGAACGCCTGGCAGCTCGCGGCCGCGCTCACGCTCATGGGAGCGTTCGCGTCGATCTACCATCCGGTAGGCATCCCGATGCTCGTCCAGAACGTGAAGAACCCGGGCGTCGTGATCGGCGTCAACGGCCTGTGGGGCAATCTCGGCATCGCGTTCGCCGCGCTCGTCACCGGCTTCCTCGTGAAATGGCTGGGCTGGCGCGCGGCGTTCGCGGTCCCGGGCGCGCTCGCGATCGTCTGCGGCATCGTGTTCGCGCTCACCTGCCCGAAGGAGACCGAAGCGCCATCGAAGCGCAAGGGCGGCAAGGCGAAGGTCGCGCTCTCGCCGGCGATGATGGTGCAGACATTCACGGTGATGACGGCCGCGGCCGTCACCAGCAGCCTGCTCTTCAACTTCACCACCAACGGCAACTCGCAGCTCATGTTCGAGCGCTTCCGCGGCGTGCTCGAAGATCCCGCGGTGATCGGCGCGCTGCTCGCGCTCATCTACACCGTGGCGTCGTTCACGCAGATCCTCGTCGGTCACCTGATCGACCGCATGCCGTTCAAACCGCTTCAGCTCTGGATGTCGGTCGCACAGATCCCGCCGCTCATCCTCGCGGCGCATACCGAATCGTGGTGGCTCTTCGGCGCGCTGCTGCTGGTCATGATTCTGGTGTTCGGCTCGATTCCGTTCACCGACGCGATGATCGTGCGCTACGTCGATGACCGCCTGCGCTCGCGCGTGGCCGGCATGCGGCTCACCGTCGCCTTCGGCATCAGCTCGCTCGCGGTGTGGCTGCTGGGGCCGCTCGTGAAGGAAATCGGCTTCGCGAACGCGCTCTGGATCATGGCCGGCATCGCGGCGCTCAAAGCCGCGATCGTGTTGCTGTTGCCGGACGAGCGCGAGACGCCGCAGCAGGTCTGAACGACCTGCAGCGCGTCAGAGCTGCGCGCTCGGCGTCGAGCGCGAGATCTCCAGCTCTTCTGCGGTCATCTCCGCCGGGACGTCGGCGAACAGCGGCGTGCTGAGGTAGCGCTCACCCGTGTCCGGCAGCATGCACAGAACATTCGCGTTCTTCTGCGCCTCGGCGCACACGCGCAAAGCGCCCGCGAAGGTGGCACCCGCCGTGATGCCGACGAAAATGCCTTCCTTGCGCGCGAGCTCGCCGCTGTAGTGCAGCGCCTCTGCGCCGGGTACCGCGATGATGCGATGGATCGCGCCCGTGGCCATCGCATCCGCGGTCAGCTTCGGCACGAAATCCGGCGTCCAGCCCTGCATCGGATGCGGCTTGAACGCGGGATGGGGAGCGGCAGGCGAGCCGTCGTCGTTGCGCTTCTGCTCGATTGCGCTCGCGAGCAGCGGCGCGTCTTCGGGCTCGCACACGACAATCTTGGTGTGCGGCATCTCCTTCGCGAGCACACGTGCGATCCCTTTCAACGTGCCGCCGGTGCCGTATCCGGTGACCCAGTAGTCGAGCCGCTCACCGCCGAAATCCCCGATGATCTCGCGCGCGGTGGTGCGGGAATGGATGTCGGCGTTGGCTTCGTTCTCGAATTGCCGCGTGAGGAACCAGCCGTGGGCGGCTGCGAGCTCTATCGCCTTGTTCACCATCCCGACCGCGCGACCCGCCGCGGGCGTGAGCACCACCCGTGCGCCGAGAAAGCGCATGAGCTTCCGGCGCTCGACGCTGAACTGCTCCGCCATCGTGACGACGAGCGGATAGCCCTTGGCGGCGCAGACCATCGCCAGGCCGATGCCGGTGTTTCCGCTTGTCGCTTCGATGACGGTCTGCCCCGGCTTGAGCGCTCCGGAGCGCTCGGCTGCTTCGATCACGCCCAGCGCGAGCCGGTCCTTGACCGACCCGAGCGGGTTGAACGCCTCGATCTTCGCGTACAGATTGATGCCCGGAGGCGCAAGCCTGTTGATTCTGACGACGGGTGTGTTGCCGATCGTGCCGAGAATGTTTTCGAAGCGGGCCATCCGGGCCTCCGGTTTTTTGCGTGAGCTCTAGTGTGCTACTTTCTTGCGCGGATCGTCCGCCGGATTGATGTACGTCACGTCGAACGGTCCGACGCCGTTGATCTGCACGATCGTTTCCATCTCGGCGCGCGCGTAGTGCGGCATGCCGGCCGGGAGATGCACGAAGCTCCCCGCCGGGAGGCCTTTCAACGATGCGCCATCCAGCTTCTCGCCGTGCGCGACCGCGAAGCTTCCGCCGATCACCGTGACGAATTCGTCCTTCGAGTGACGATGCGGCGGAATCGTGAAGCCCGCCGGAAACTTCAGCCGCAGCACGAACGGGCCCTCCTTTGCCGGACTGCCGAGCAGGACCGCGGCCTGTGCTCCGGGTGGCAGTGACGGGGGCGCCGGGCCCCACTTCACTGCATCGGCCGCGACCACGGTGTGGTGCGTTCCGGCCGCCGAGGCTGGCATGGTGAAGGCAAAAGTGGCGAGTGCGCCGACGAGAACGGCGACGATCGAGTGCGTAGCGCTTTCCATGAGCTGCTCCTTGGCTTTTGTTGAGAGGGGTCTGCCGTGTATCAGTGCCGGGTGATGACGATCTCGAGGTACTCGCTCGGCACGACCATCGAAGCGTCCCCCGAGCGATTGAACTGCCCGACGAGCGCCAGCAGATCGCGCTTTAGCGCCGCTTGCGCTTCCGCGGGCAGCGCCGCGAAGGTCTTCAGCACCGGCCCGTAATAGCGCTTGAAGACATCGAGCCAGTGCTCGGGCGAGCGATAGCGGAAAACGAAGTGACGCTGCGCCGACTTGACCGAGACACCGTGCGGATCGAACAGCTCGGCGATGCGAGCGCGCGTGCCCCACAGCGCGGGCGAGCGCACGCCTGCCGGCGGCGGGGCATGCTTGCCGATCGCCTTGAAAAGCTGCCCGATGAAACCGTCGGGCGTCCAGTTCGCGAGCCCGATCCTGCCGCCGTGCCTGCACACGCGCACGAGCTCCGCGGCGGCGCGCTCCTGGTCGGGCGTGAACATCACGCCGAACGTCGAGACGACGACGTCGAAGCTGCCGTCCGCGAACGGCAGAGCTTCGGCGTCGGCCTCGCGGAATTCGAGGTCGAGCCGTTCGGCCTGCGCGCGCTCGCGCGCACGCTCCAGCAGTGCCGGAACGTAGTCCGTCGCCATGACCTCGCACCAGCGCCGCGCGGCCGCCAGCGAGACGTTGCCGTTGCCGGCGGCGACGTCGAGGACGCGCTGTCCCGACCGTAGGTCGAGCGCCTCGCACAGATCCTCGCCGACGATCTGAAGCGTCGTGCCGACGACCGCGTAGTCGCCGGACGACCAGGCCCCCTGCTGACGCGCCTTCACCGCCCCCAGATCGCTTGCGGGGCGTACCTGCTGCTCATCGTGTGCCGCGAGCGTCGATGTCACCATATTCGCTTCTCCATTCAGTCAGTTGAATGCTGCTATCCTGTCGCGCCGCTGCCCGGATGCAGCGGGCGAGTGCCGGTCCGTACGCGAGAGCGCTCACCGAACCGGTTTCAACGGTAAGACCGAGGCGTGGAGGCCAGCGTGGGTGCCGGCGTGGAAACATCCGTGGATGCGCAGCCGCCGGAGCGGCCGGGGGTCGCTTCCGTGCTCGAGGTCCGCCTCCTGGGTCCCCTCACGATCAGCCGCGATGGCGACGCCCTCGCGCTGCCGGGGTCGCGCAAGGTGCGCGCGCTGTTCGGCTATCTCGCGCTCGCGCCGCACGCGGTGTCCCGAACCCAGCTCTGCGAGCTCTTCTGGGATGGGCCGAGTGACCCGCGCGGCGAGTTGCGCTGGTGCCTGAGCAAGATCAGGGGCATCGTCGATGAGCCCGCGCGGCGCAGGGTCGTAACGCGCGACGACGCGATCGCGTTCGATCTCGCCGACTGTTCGGTCGACGCGCTCGAGATCGCGCGCGCGATCGGCGCGGGCGTCGCGACGCTCGGGCCGGAACGCCTGCGCGCGCTGCACGGGCTATATAGCGGCGATCTGCTGCAGGGGCTGGAGATCGACGGCAACGCCGTCTTCGGCAACTGGCTCGTCGCGCAGCGCCGGCGTTTTCGAGGCTACCGCGCCGCGCTGCTGGAGCGGCTCGTGAACACCGTCGAGGACGACGCGATCTTCGCTTACCTCGACGAGTGGCTGGAGCTCGCGCCGTTCGATATGAGGGTGCACGAGGCGCTGCTCGATGCGCTCGCCCGCCGCGCGCGCATGCCTGAAGGTGAAGAGCATCTGGCGGCCACCGCGCGGCTGTTCGAGGCCGAAGGTCTCGATCACACGCCGCTGCGCGAGATCTGGCGCGCGGCCAGAGCGCGCGCGGAGGGCGCGGCGCAGATCCGCGTCGAAACGCGCGATGCGGCCGCTGTCGAGCGCGCAGGCGCCGCGAGCGCTGCAAGCGCATCGCGCCGTGCATCGATCGCGGTGATGCCGTTCGTCGACCAGAGCATCGGAGCAAGCGTTCCCGGTGGACTCGCCGACGGTCTCGTTCACGACATCATCACACGGCTGGCGAAGCTGCGGAGTCTCTTCGTGATCGCGCAGGGCAGCGTGTTCGCGTTGCGCGAGCGACGCATCTCGCCGGAGGAGGCCGGCCGCACGCTCAACGTCGATTACGTGGCGAGCGGATCGGTGCGGCGACAGGACAAGCGCCTCACGGTATCGGTCGAGCTCGCCGAAGCGCGCACTGCCCGGATCGTCTGGGCCGAGACCTTCAATCAGAAAGTCGATGACACGTTCGCCGTCCTCGACGACATCGGCAACCGCATCGTCGCGTCCATCGAGCACGAGATCGAAAGCATCGAGCGCAATCGCGCGATGCTGCGCCCGCCGAGCTCCCTCGACGCATGGGAGGCGTACCACCGCGGCCTCTGGCATATGTACCGGTTCAGCAGGCCCGACAACGAGCGCGCGCGTCATTTCTTCGACACCGCGGTGCGCCTCGATCCGACGTTCGCGCGCGCGCACGCGGGCCTGTCATTCACGCATTTCCAGAACGCCTTTCAGGGCTGGGCCGAGCGCGCACCCGAAATCGATCGCGCCTACGCAACCGCCGCCCAGAGCCTGATGGTCGACGATCGCGATCCCGCCGCGCACTGGGCAATGGGCCGCGCGCAGTGGCTGCGCGGGCACCAGGAGCAGGCCATCGTCGAGCTCGAGAGCGCCATCGATCTCAGCCCGAACTTCGCGCTCGGTCATTACACGCTCGCGTTCGTGCAGTCGCAGGCCGGCGATGCGCGCGCCGCGATCAGGGCGTCCGATCACTCGCGGCATCTCAGCCCGTTCGATCCGCTGCTGTTCGGCATGCTGGGCGCGCGCGCGATGGCGCTCGTGCGTCTCGGCCGGTTCGATGAAGCCGCCGAGTGGGCGGTCAAGGCCGCGGCGCGACCGAACGCTCACGCGCATATCGCCGCGATCGCCGCTTACAGCCTCGCGCTCGGCGGCCGCCTCGAAGAAGCGCGCGCTTACTCGAACCGCATCCGCGCGTCGCTACCGCGATACGGCGTCGAGGATTTCCTCACCGCGATGCGCTTCGATCCGCCTGGCGCGGCGCTGTTCCGCGAAGCCGCCAGGCGCATCCGCGGTAGCTAGTCCGACGCCGCCCCCCGGGCGGCCGCAACGGGCATAGTTCCGTTGTCGCCATACGGCAACGCTTTGATTTTACGGGCATAAAACCTGCACCTCCTCCGGTGCAACACTTTGAAAGAGGAGATGCACATGATCAGGAAAGTTTCCATCATCGCTGCGGCGGTGTGCGCGGCGCTGAGCACGGCGGCCGTGGCTCAAACCAGCCGTCAATCCACCGACGCCAGCCAGGCGTCGCAAACCAACCCGCTTCAATCGGTGAACCCGAGTGCGGCGACCGGCGTGGAGTCCAGCGCCAACTTCCGTGGGAACCACAATGCGATCTTCATGGATTCGCAGGCGACCACGAACCAGTCGACTTCGGCTTCGCAGAACACCGGCAGCACGCAGGGCCTGAATGCAGCGCCGAGCCAGGGCGCGACTTCGGGTAGCGGCAGCGGCACGGCGCGCCAGTCGACGGGCGCCAGCCAGGCTTCGCAAACCAACCCCGAGCAACACGTGAACCCGAGCGCGGCGACAGGCGTGGACTCCAGCGCGAACTTCCGCGGGAACCATAACGCCATCTTCATGGATTCGCAGGCGACTACGAACCAGTCGACGAGCGCGAGCCAGAACACCGGCAGCACGCAGGGCATGAACGTCTCGCCGAGCCAGAATCGGTCGGCGGCCGGCGTGCCGGGCATGGACGCGGTGCCGGGTATGTCGAGTAACGTCTCCGGCGGCGCGGCCGCGGCGGCGGGCGGTACTTCGGCGAAGGCCGGCGGTTCAGTCGGTGCTGACCTGAACGCCGACGGTCCGGGCAAACGCGGCAAGGGCTGGGCGAAAGGCCACAAGCATGCGCCGGGTCAAAACAAGTAACACGCAGTAGCTCGAGGGCAGGGGTCGGTTCGCCGGCCCGTGCTCAAAAAAGGAACCCGCCATCCGGCGGGTTCTTTTTGGGCTGCGTGCGTCGAGGGGATCAGCGCACGGAGGGTTATTTGCAGAAGCAGCTCGGCTCGCTGGCGCTTGCGCTCTGACGGCATTGCGCCGCCTGCGGCAGGCGGCACGATATCTCGCAGCGCTTGCCGTTCACTTCGGTGCTGCACGAGCTCGTCGAGTTGTTCGACGAAGATGATTGCGTGGTCGTGCTCCCGACGTTGTTGGAGCTCGTCGAGCTGCCGGAGGTGACCGAGCTCGATACATTGCTCGAGCTGTTCGAATTCACCGCGCTCGTCACGGTCGGCGACTCCGCGTTCGCAGAGCTCATCGCGCGGTCGGTCACGTTCTCGCCGCACGCATAGAGCGCAAGGGCGATGGCGGCAGCGAGGTACCTCATTGGTAGACCTGCTGCTGCGACATCGGCTCGGGCGGAAGCGCCTGGGGCTGAGGCTGAGGCTGTTGCCGCGCCAGCGACTGCTGGATCGCCTGCTGCTGCTGGAGTATCTGCTGTTGCTGCTGGAGGATGCGCTGCTGCGCGGCGACCTCCTGCTTCTCTTTCTCCTCCTCTTCCTTTCTCGCCTGCTCCTGCTGTTGCGCTCTTTCGCGCGCTTCGCGCTCCTGTTTCTTGCGGTCTTTGCGCGTCACGGCGCGCTCGGTCAGCACGCCGCCCGTTCCGGCACCGGCCCCGCCGCCGATCGCGGCACCTACGGCGGTACCCGCAGGGCCCCCGACCGCGGTGCCGATCGCTGCGCCCGCCGCAGCGCCACCCAACCCGCCGATACCCGCCCCGGCGCCCTGCGCTGCCGCGCCCTTGGTTTCCTTGCGTGTGTCGGAGGCACAACCCGCAACGCCCGCCACGGCAATGCATACGGCGAGCGCTATTCCATGTTTGGTCAACATCACTTTTGTCTCCTCAGAGTACTAGCGACTGGTGCGACTAGCACTATTGCGCGAGCAGGGCGCGTGCCCGCAAGCGGGCACAAAGTCCCTACGCGCGAGCGCGGTCAGCGCCAGCCGACGCGGCGCGGGCGCCAGTGATGAGAGGTGTGACTGGCCAGACGATCGGGCCGCTCGAACAGCTTGATCAGCACGACGCCGACGATAAAGCCGCCGAGGTGCGCCCAGAACGCGACGCCGCCGCCCTGTTCGCCGACGACGCTGGTGAGGCCGCCGAAGAACTGGAGCACCGCCCAGTAGACGAGCATGAGCCACGCCGGCAGCGCGAGGTTGGTGATGAAGAACCCGAGCGGCACCAGCGTGAAGACCCGCACGCGCGGGAAGAGCACGAGGTAGGCGCCCATCACCCCGCTGATGGCGCCCGAAGCACCGACCATCGGGATGCCGGATGCGGGCTCGGCGAGGACCTGCGCGAGCGCCGCGCCGAGCCCGGCGAGCAGGTAGAACGCGATGAAGCGCGGCCGGGTCATCGAATCCTCGATGTTGTTTCCGAAGAGCCACAGGAACCACATGTTGCCGAGGAGATGCATCCACGATCCGTGGAGGAACATCGACGTGATGACGTTGTGAATCTGCCGTCCCGGATCGGTGAGGCATACCAGGCCTTCACCCATCGGAAAGCGCGTGCCGGCCGGCACCGATGCCGTCAGCTCGCCCGGAATGAGCCCGAGATTGCACACCGAAGCCGCGAGCGGAACCGCGGAGCCCGCGCCCTGCACCAGCACCCACGCGAGCACGTTCAGCGCGATCAGGACGTAGGTGACGTAGGGCGTGCGCTGCGTTGCGTTTTCGTCGTGATACGGAAACATCGGACCTCCGGGCCGCCGCTCGCAATAATCGGGCCGCGCCTGCGGCATACATGCGCGGCGCTCATGACGCGCATGAGAAATGACCGTTTGTCATACGCGCGCTGCGGACCTAACGTCGCGTCCACGTACTGCGTAGCCGGTCTCTGACACAGGTCAGCGGCGGCTAGCCGGGTCCCAATTCCGCAGACACCCGGTCCTCAAGGACGATTCGTCCCAAGTGCTGCTCCAGCCTCGAAAGAGAGGAGCGTACTGTGAATGCAATCGTCTCGTTCTGTCGTTCGGCGATGCTCGCCGCCGTGTTGATCTCCGCGAGCGGCTGTGGAGACCGCGAAAGCCCGCTCGCCGAGGGAAGAAAGACCACCGTTCGCGATCAGCCCGCGTCCGTGCTCGGCACCTACGGCGAGCTGGAAGGTGTCGCGCTGCGGGTCAGGACGGATGTCATGCGCGGCAGGGTATGGGTGCTCGATGACGGCCAGGTCCGGGTGTACAACCGCGCGAACCGCAAGCTCATTCGTCAGATATCGCTGCCCGGCTGGTCCTTGAGCATGGGGGCGTGCGAACCGGATCTGGTTCTCGACCGCTCCGGGTCCGCATTCATCTCCAGTAACGTGGTGACCACGCTGTGGCAGGTGGACGCCGATACGCTGCGCGTCGCGCAGCACGACATCAGTCTGGACAACGAACGCCGGCAATGGGACACGGGCTTCGGCGCGCTCGCGTTCGGTCCCGACGGGACGCTTTACGCACTGACCGCCTCATGGGGTGCCGTATGGAAGGTGGACGTTCCCGCTGGAGTCGCTCGCGCGGTCCAGGTAAACGACCCTCCGGGACCGGACTGCGCGTTCAGTGTCCGCTTTCTGCACGACTTCGAGGCGGCGCACAAGCCCTGGACGCGCGATGCCCTCTCGAGCCGCCGCACGGACCTGCTCGTATACTCCCCGTAAAAGCCAGGGGGATAGGGGATGTACTCGAATGACCATGCGGCGCCGCGCGTACTCACGTGCGTGCGAGCCGCTGCAACAGCCGTGCTGGTCAGCGCGGCGGCCTGTGTTTTCACCGAACCGATCGGTCTTCATCCCGCGCACGCCGGCACCATCACGGCAGACGGGCGTGCGAGATCGATCAAGATGCAGCAAGCAGCTGCGGACGCGGACGCCAAGCTCCGCGTGCCGCCGTCGGCGTGGATCGAGGCGGACAAGGGCAGGCATTTCGAGATCATCCGCTCCGCATCTCTGGACGTGCTCGTGCTGCCCTTCGTCATGTCCGGAACCGACATTCGTACGGGTATCGATGTCTCCGCACGTACGGTGATGGCGTACACGACAGCCCAGAAACTCGCCCATGGCGGGTTGCGGGTCGTCGATGTCGCGCATGCGGCGCGCGCAGCCGGCGAGCCTCGGCGTATTTCGCAGGAGGAGGCGCTTCGAATAGCCACGTCAGCTGCCAGAAATCTCGTTCTCGGGGAGGTAGCGCAGAGCGGTGATGGCCGCATGAGTGTCACGCTCACCCATATGTCGACGCTGCCGGGCAGCACGAGCCGCAGTGCGACGCGCCGCGACATTCCGATTTCGGATGCGATCACGCCGGAACTCGCCTATGCCGCTGTAGCCGACGCGCTGCTGAAAGAGCTCGGTTTGCCGGTCGGGGCGGCTGCGGACTCAGCCGCACGCGAGCGCTCGTCAGCTCTGGAAGCACAGCCGCTGTCGGAGATTGCTGCCGCCTCGTCCGATGTGCTTCGCGGCCTGTGGGTGCAACAGCTCCTCGGCGCGCTGCAGCCACACTCGGTTCGCAGGGCGCGGCAGTCCGCGTTCGAGCGCACGCTCGCGGCGGCCGAGGACGTGCCCGAATCAGCGGACAAGCGATTGCTCAAGGCGCGCGCGCTCGCGCAGCTGGGACGCAGGCCTGCGGCGGTAGCTGTCATGCGCGGCCACACCAGAACGCCCGAAGAGCGCGCAATGATGGCCTATCTCGACGGCAATTTGACTGCGCTCCAGCGTGCCGTTGCCGAAATCGAGCGTCCGATTCCACGCCTCATCGCCGAGCTGGAGCTGGTCGGCACGCAGGTGCGCTACGGCCTGTCGGTGCCGGAGATCGAGAAAACCGCGCAGCGCCTCGCCGCTCACGTGCCGGTGGACTGGCAGCCGCTGATCGTGTGGTTCGTGCAGGGCCTGAGCGAATGGAACGTGCGCGATACGCTCGAGGTGAAGGTCGTGCTCGACGCGCACTTTCCCGTGAAGGGCTATAGCCTCGCCGAGGCCGTTCGCAGCAAGGCTCTGAGCGACGCACGCGACGAACGCGGACAGATGACGCTGCAGGGCCTTGCGTTCGAGCACGTCCACCGCGTCCTTGCAGCGTCGCGCAAGGCATGGGCCGAACAGCAGCCGCTCCACGTTCCGCGGCCTTATGACTACCTCAGTCTGCTTGCGGCACGTGCCGAAGCCACGCTCCTCGATCTGGTGGATTTCGTGTGTTGCGTTCAGGGTCGGCGTGACGATGCCTTGCGGTTGCTGGATGCGATGGATGAGATCGTGTTCCATCGCGGCAGCCCGCGCCTGCACTACCGAAAAGCCGAGCTCATGTACCAGCAGATGATGAAGTTGCGCGAAAGCCCCGAGAGACTGGGGCTGGCGCAGCAGGTCTATGAGCACGCGCGGCGCGCACGCCAGTGGAATACGACAGATCCGGACCTGGCCGCACGCGCGATGCGCATGGAGAGGTTCAGCGGACCCGCACGCCTGCCGGTGGATCGACCCGGGACGCGCACGGCGCATCCCGATGTAAACGACTTGAGATTCGACGAGCCGCCGACCCTCGCCTCCCTGCACTGGCGCGATATTTTCTTTCCCGATGTGGTGGACGCATATCCGGCGCGCATCGAACGCGCGTGTGCGTACTCGCGGACGCAGGCCGGGCCTTGCGACGGATGGCGACGTCACCTGGAACGTGCTGGAGACGCGCAGGCCGCCCGGCGCGTCGAGAAACAGCACCTGGTGGATAGATTCGAGGGCAGTCCGCGCCGATTGACGCTTCTGATAAACGCGGCCAAGGAGCGGGGAGATCTCTCATCCGCAGTAGCGTTCGCGCGAGAGAGCCTACGGGCGAACCGCGACGACTGGGCAGGGTATGAAGCGCTCGGATCGCTGTATCGCGACGCGGGTGACTACGAGGCCGCTGCACGCGAGTATCGATCGTGGCCGCGGTTCCGCGAGACCGAGGGCAACACCGTCGATATCAGCAATTTCGCGCAGGGGGTCGCCGAGCAGTTCGCCAGACGCGGTGCGTTGAAGCAGGCACGCGAGTTCTACGAGCTCGCGGCAGCCCATCCGAATGGATCGAATTCGTCGCTCGCCGCCGCGATCTGGCTCGCGCTGGCGGAGCATCGGTTCGGTGAAGCAGCGCAAATTTCGGAAAGCCGCGTCAGGAGATATCCCCAGCCGGCAGCGTTCGAGCGACATCTCGCGCTTCTGTTTGCGCTCGGAGAGTCCGACAGAAGCTGGGCTGTTCTGCGCGAGAAGACCGCTCGCGAGGAGACGTTCGCACCCTGGCGTGCTGCCGCGATCGGATTGAGAGCCCAAGCGGCAGACCACGAAAAGCTGGCGGAGTGGGCGAAGCAGAACGGCACGGACGGCAGGCCGGTGGGCATTCCGCATCCGCGCTCGATCAATGCATTCACCATTGCGGCGCAGGTGCTCGCGACGGATCGACCCGCGGAATCCGTGGACGCCATCGCTGTGATCAGCTCCGCGATGTACTTCAAGATGAAGCCGATCGACTGGAGCAAGGTGCCGCCGGAGCATGTCGCTCGGATGAAAGCCGACCTCGAGCGGGGTCGTCCGACTTACGCGAACGGCAAGATGTACATCGAGCGCTTCGGCGACGGCTATTCAGCGCTCAAGCGTGGTGATCTACAAACCGCGTACCAGGCGCTGCAGGAGTGGGCCGAGCCACCGCCGCCTTACAGTCCAGCCGACGCGCTCTATGCCATGCTGCCCTACCACGCGTACGCCGCAGCCAAGACGGGGCACCGGGCACCGTTCCTCGAGTACCTGGAACGCTATGGGAAACCAGGCCTGCCGGACCGCTTGGGGAACATCAGACCGGCATGGCCGGAGTTCGATGCGCAACTCGCGCGCGCTGTGCTCGCAGCGCTCGATGGAAATCACGACACCGCGCGCGCTCACCTCGTGCTGGCGCGGGCCGCCATGCCGGCCGCCGGGGCGAGACCTCTCGATCCCCAATACGTCTTTGCCGAAATCTGCGAAATCCTCGGCACCGTCGAGCGGCTGCCCGGCTACGTTGCGATGGGACTCGACCTCGCGAAAGCACACCAGGCGTACGAGCCCTGGGCCGCCTGGGCGTACGCGTACGAGGCGCGGCATTCCACGCGCGAGGACGAACGCGTGCGAGCGCTCGCTATGGCCATGTATCTGGATCGCAACTCCTGGCGCGCAAGCGAGGCCGACGCGTCTCTCAAGCGCAAGGCGCAGGCGTGGCTCGACGCGCACAAGCCGTTTCAGCGCGAGACGGTCACGCGGCGGCGGGCTCTCTAACGAAAGGAGGCAGGGCATGGCGACGGACGCGGTCTGCGGTAGCTGTCTGTGCGGATCGGTGAAGTTCGAAGTGACGCCGCCGTTTGCGGCATTCCGTTACTGCCACTGCAGCCGCTGCCAGAAGGCGAGCGGCAGCGCACACGCGGCGAACGCGTTCGTGCCGGAGCAACAATTCAGGTGGATTGCCGGCGAGTCAACGGTGAAACGGTTCGACCTGCCGGGGGCGAAGCGCTTCGCGGTGTCGTTCTGTCAGACCTGCGGCACGCGCGTGCCGCACAAGGTCGGCGGGACGCAGAACATGCTCGTGCCCGCGGGCTTGCTGGAAGCCGATCCCGGAACGCGCCCCGACAACAGCATTTTCTGGGCATCCAAAGCGGCATGGTACGTTTCTCCGGACGCGCATCCGCGGTTCGACACCTACGGCTGAGGCGGAAGGGCTATACTCGCGGCCCCCCGACCCAGTATCACTCCGCCACGAATGCCAACGCTCGCGAGTACCGTACGCTCCGAATCGCACGCCGAGATCGGCGCCCTCATCGAAAGCAGTGCCGATCTGGTGCTGGACCAATGGTGCAGGCGCGCGTTGGATGCACAGCCCGCTGCACGCATCGCCCAGGTCTCGGTGCTTCGCGATCATTTCGGCAAACTGCTGCGCGCGATCGGCTGCGGCCTGTGCGATGCCTACGACAGCGGGGTACATCGGGCGCCGGCGGTGCAGCACGGCGAGCAGCGCTGGGAAAGCGGCTGGTCGCTGACGGAGCTCGTGCGTGACTATCAGCTCATGCGCCTCGTGCTGCTCGAGCACCTCGAAGCGATGCTGGCGAGGCCCCTGCGCCATCGTGAGATCATGGCGATCGGCGTGTTCATCGACGATGCGATCTCGGGCAGCGTCGCGGCATACGTGCAGAATCGCGACGCGGAGCTCGTCCGCAGCCAGCAGCAGCATGCGGGCCTGCTGGAGGAAACGAACCGCCGCAAGGATGAGTTTCTCGCGGTGCTCGGGCACGAGCTGCGCAACCCGCTGGCGCCGATCATGACGTCCATCCGGGTGATCCGCGGCCGCATCGGTGCCGTCCACGAGGCGGTGACGCAGTCGATCGAGGTGATCGAGCGCCAGACTTCGCAGCTTGCGCGGCTGGTGGACGACATGCTCGATCTCGCGCGCATCGGTCAGGGCCGCTTCGAGCTGCGGAAGTCGCGGCTTGCGCTGGCGAAAATGATCGATGAGGCCGCGCTGGCGGCCGCGCCGGTCATGAAGGAGCACGGACATCGGCTGCACGTGGCGCCGGTCGACACTTCGATCGAGATCGACGCCGATCCCGACCGCTTTCTGCAGGTCGTCGCGAACCTGCTGACGAACGCGGCAAAGTACACCGACGCCGGGGGTGATGTGTACCTTACGGCCGAGCGCGACGGCTCCGATGCGCTCGTGCGGGTGCGCGACACCGGTATCGGCATCCCGGCCGAGATGATCCCGCGAGTGTTCGAGCTCTTCATGCAGGTGGACGAAGCGCAGCGCTACGCGCAGGGCGGCCTCGGCATCGGCCTTGCGCTCTGCCGGCGACTGGTGGAGCAACACGGCGGCTCGATCGCCTGCCGCAGCGACGGCGCCGGCCACGGTAGCGAATTCATCGTGCGCCTGCCGCTCGCAGGACGACAAGAGGCGGACGGCGCCGAAGCCGAACGCGCGATTCGCATCGTGACCCGTCGCGTCGAAACGGATCCGAGCGCGCGCTGAAGCAGTGTTGTCGGGGCGCGAAAGCGGCCGTCTACGGTAGAACCAGCTCGCCTTCCGGCCGCTCGCGCTGCAGCGGCCGCGCGCGCATCGAGCCGAGCAGGCGCTGCTGATCGAGGTAGAAACGCTGGCGCTGGTTTTCGGCTTCCTGCCGGTAGAGCCGGTCGACCGTGCGGTGGCGCTCGGCGTCGTGAGCGAAGCGCTGTGACTGCACGAGGTGCTCGTCATGGAGCATCTGCTGCTGCATGCGCTGGCGGGCTTCGAGGCGATCGAGCTCGACGCGCTCGCGCGTTGACAGGCCCTGCACGCGGCCGAGGCTCTGCTGGAGCTGCAGGTCGAGCGTGTCCTGGAGCTGCTGTTGATGGAGCCTGTGGCGGGGCACACGGTCGGCGGCGCCGGCTGTTCCCAAGAACATGAAGAGGGCGAGGAACGTTAGATACCGTGCGCCACGGGATTGCTTCGTCACTATCGTTCCTCGCAATGACACGATTGGCGGTGCGCCAGGGGGTTGCTTCGTCACTATCGTTGCTTGCAATGGCAGACCGTAGGGTGCGCTGGTAGCGCACCGCACGGTGCGTCGCCGACGCACCCTGCGTGACCTTTAGTCACGTTGCGAGAGCAACTGGTTCCAGCTTTTCGGGAGTTGGATCTTCTTCGCCGTGGGATAGCCCAGAAACCCGTTGTGCGCGAAGACGTAGGCGTTGTTGCGCAGCGGATCGCCGCTGACCGCGATCATGTAGTCGTCGGGCTTCCACACGATCGGCACCATGCGGTTGGGATCGTCCGATTCGTAGAACGCATTCGGGATGCGGCCGCCCGTGACGTCGTCTTTCAGGTCCCACACGCCGCGGATGTTCCAGTCGCGAAGCTGCCGCTGGAAGTCGTATGCCGGACGACGCGCGTGGTCGTAGACGTAGCGTTTCACGTCGCCTTTCGACCAGCCGGCTTTCGCGAGCGTCTCGGCGATGATCGGGCTCACGACGATCAGCGGCCGCAGCGTGCCCATGCCGTGGCTGGTGGTGAACGTGATCTGCCAGTTGTTGAAGCGCTGCACGCTGTCGGCGAGATAGGGCAGCATCTCCTCCGGCGTGCTGCCGGAGACCGACGAGAGCGACCCGCCGCCGGTGTAGCGCGCGATCGTCACGGTGTTGTCGCCGGCGGTGAAGCCCATGTCGGCGCTCACCGGGTCCCAGCCGATTTTCGCGAGCACGTCCTCGTTCTCCGCGAGCACGACGCGCCAGGTGTTGCCGTAAGTCGCCTTGTCGGTCTTGTGCAGGAGGAAGCCGGCGACGTTGCGCAGGTACAGCCGCCAGAAGCGGCCGATGGAAGTATTCGGGAGAAAGCCGTCGCGCAGCGCGCCCTGCGTGTAGTTGAAGCCGAGCGCCTTCACGATCGGGCCGTTCAGGATGATCAGCGTGTCGGCGCCCGGCGTGTTGCCGCTGTGCTCGACGCCGTAATTCGGATCGCACATCGCTTCGATCAGCGCGACGAGGATCGGCATGTATTCGGGACGGCAGCCCGCCATCACGCCGTTCACGGCGATGCTCCAGATCGTCGCGGCGCGCTTGTCCGGCAGCAGCGTGCCGAGGCTTTCGTCGGGAGCGCGGTCGGTGAAGCGCAGGAACGATTCGATCTCCTCGCGCGTCGGCGGCACGATCGGCAGCCCGTCCGAATACTCGTGCTCGACGAAGTAGCGGTTCACCGCCTTGAAGCCGCCTCTCACGACGATGTCGCGCGCGCGGGGCTCGGCCGCTTCGCCCTGCGCGTCGGGCGTCACGGTGAGGTTGCGCACCACGTCGTCGATCGTGACGTTCAGGACGTCGTCGCGCAGCTCCTGCGCCGTCTTGGTGCCGATGTGGCCCGGGACCACCGCAATCGGGATGTTCGGCATGCCGATCCCGACGGAGGTGACGGCCGCCTGGCGCACGAACCCTTCACACGTGAGCGACGAGGTGGGGAACCCGGCCGCTTCGCACACCGCGCTCGCCCGCAACACGGCGGGCGTGCAGCTTCCTCAACACGCCATCCCGGACACGACGGCGTCCACCCCGAGCGCTTTCAGGCGCCCCGGCAGCGCCGCGAGCACCTCGCGCTCCTTGCCGCCGTGCGTGCTGCCGAAGACGCGCCAGCTCACGAAGTTCACGCCGGGATAGCGCTGCTTCAGTCCCTCTTCGAGCAGGTCGAAGACGACGTCGCCCTTGAAGAGCTCGTCCCAGAGCTGCGCGACCGTCTTGCCTTCGAGCGTGTCGAGTCGCGGCGCGAGCTCGCGCATGAGCTGCTGCCGCGGCGAGCGCGGCCAGTAGGCTTCGTAATAGCCGTCGTTGTTCATAATCGGTGGAGAGAGCCCGGAGTGGTGGTGGATTATAGTGAGGTGCCTCAGAGGAGAATCGAGATGATCGCCTTCAAACCGCCGAAGATGGAAATCAGGTCGCTCACGCCGGCCGAGATGCAGAAGCGCGTCGCGCGCTACAAGTCGCTCGAGTATCCGCCTGACCGCTATCCCGACAGCCAGCTTCCCGGACATGCGCGCCGCAACTATCTCGTCGTGGGACGCGGGCTCGTGGTGGACGGCGGCAACGACCCCCGGTCCGCGATTCCGATCGACGAGGGCTTCCAGATGTCCTACGTCGAGGCGCCGCCCGGCAACGGACCGATCCTGCACAACCACGACACGAACGAAACCTTCGTCGCGATCCGCGGGCGCTGGCGCGTGATCTGGGGCCGCAAGGAGGAGCATCACGTGGATCTCGATCCGCTCGACGTGTGCTCCGTGCCGCCGTTCGTGCCGCGGCGGTTCATCAATCTGGAGCGCGGCGCCGACGGTCAGGAAGGACTGCTGCTCACGGTGCAGCCGGGCAACGCGCCGAACGTCGAGTTCCTGAACCCGGAGTAGGCGCCGGCGGCCTTACGCGGCCGCGGCGTGCGCGGCAAATCTGCGCGCGCTGAACGGCGCGTATTGATCCGCCGGAAGCGCGCCCGCGGCGATGTGCGGCGCGAGCGTGAGCGCATGCACCGCCGCGAGCGTGACGCCGCTGTGGCACGCGGCGGAGAACGCGCCCGCGTGCGTCTGCGACTGGTCGTAAACCGGAAAGCCGTCGCGCGTCATGACGCGCAGCGCCGCCCACGTGCGCACGATGTTCAAGCTCGCGAGCTGCGGAAACATGCGCACGGCGCGATTCGCAAGCACGGTGATGACCGACGTCGTCACGGTCGGATCGGGGCCGGCCTCTTCCTGGGAATCGCCCATCATGACGCCGCCTTCGTCGGTCTGACGCACCGTCTGCACCGGGTACTGCAGAAAGGGCGCGGTCTTTTCGGTGACGATGAGCTGACCGCGCTGCGGGCGCACGGGAATGTCGAGGCCGACCTGCGGTCCCAATCGCGCGTTGTCGATGCCCGCCGCCAGCACGATTTTCTGCGCGCGCACTTCACCGTGCGCCGTGCTCAGCCGGAATTCACCGCTCGAGTGCTCGATCGTGCTCACGCGATGCGACCCGAGATACGTTGCGCCGAGCTGTTGCATGCCGGTGTGGAGCCCACGCAGTAGCCGCAGTGAATTGCAGTGGCCGTCGAAGCGGCTGTAGCTCGCGCCCACGACCTCGGGACCGATCTGCGGGATGTGGCGCCGGACTTCGTCCGCGCCCAGCATCTGGTATTCGAAGCGCTGCATGCCGGGCTGGGACTGCAGCCGCTCGAGCAGCGCCGCGCGCGCCTCGAATTCGCGCTGCGAGAGCGAAAGGTTGAAGCCGCCGGGCCGCTGGAACGCGACGTCGATGCCGGTCTGCTCCTTTAGCATCCCGGCGAAGCCGGCCCACTTGTTCGACGATTCCATGGTCCACGCCGAGTAGCGCGGCATGCCGAGGCCCTTGCTCTGCACCCACACCAGCGCGAAGTTACCGCGCGCGGCGCGAAATGCGACATCGCCTTCGTCGAGCACCGCGACGCGCTGCCCGATTTTCGCGAGACCCCACGCGATCGCCGAGCCCATGAGGCCGCCGCCGATCACCGCCACGTCGAAGTCGCGCCGCTGCGTGTCCATGCCGCCGATGGTGCCCAGCGCGGGTCCGAGCGTCAATTCACACGAGCGGCCGGCCGCAGCCGCCGCGCCACGTCGAACACGGCGCCGATGAACGCGGCGGTCCACGCAGCCATCGCGACGTAGAAGAAAATCGGCGGGACCGCCGCCAGGAACTTCAGATCGAGCGCGTCGTTCATGTAGAACGTCCCTGCCGCGTACATGCCCAGCGGAAACACGGCGCCCCAGTAGAGCGGATCGTACTTGAGCGGGAAGCGCTTGTAGCCGTAGCGCCACGCCGCGAGCACCAGCAGCATCGGGATCCACCACGTGCCGGTGGCCCAGTAGAGAATGGTGAAGCCCTTGAGGAACGGCAGCAGTGAAACGAGCAGGGGCGCATCGGCCGCGTTGAGGATCAGCAGCGAACCGGCCAGGGTCGAGATCGCCATCGCGCCCATGTTGATCCAGTAGGGCGGAGCGAGATCGCCCGGCGCGAAGCGGAAGAAGGTGTAGCGGTAGAAGATGAGCGACATCATCCAGATGTAGAGCATGCCGCCCCACAGCCACATCGAGAGCGCGATGAAGTTGAGCGCGAGCCGGTGCGGCTGCGCGAGATGCGGCGCGACGAGCGCGCTCAGGACCGCGATCGATTGCGTGCCGACCACGGCCAGCAGCCACCCGCCGTTCAAGCCGCGGTCGAGCGACGGTTTGTCTTCCTTGACGGTGAGCGCGGCGAAGATCGCGTAAGTCAGTACGAGCCACAGCACTGCCGCGATCACCCACAGCGCCGCGGCCGCGCGGTGGCTCTGCGTGAGCACGACGAGCTGGCTGCCGAGCACACCGGTGGCGGCGACGCTCGTGAAAAAACCGGGTCCGCGCAGGTGATCGAACATGTCGTCGAAAAACGCGCGGCGGTAGCGCACCAGACGAACGAGATTGAGCGTCCAGAGCAGCGCGTAGAGGACGACGTTGAGCGCGAGCAGCGCCTGCCCCAGCGTCGTGAGTCCCAGCACGTAGGCATCGATGCCGACGATGCCGGTCGCCATCGCCATGCCGAAGTACGCGGGAGAGAGATTCTGCATCGCGGGGCATTATGCCCCGCGCTTCGGCGGCAGGCGCTCTCGGACGCGGGTCAGCGGTTGACGCGGATGCGGTTCTCGACGTCCTGGACGCCGCCGCAGTGCGCCGCGATGTCCTCGATCGCGTGCTTCATGCGGCGGTCGGTGACCTGTCCTTCGAGCGTGACGACGCCGTCCTTCACGTCCACCGAGACATCGCCGACGTCGAGGCGCTCGTCGCGCCACAGCCGCTCGCACACGTCCTCGCGGATGCGCTCGTCCGATCGCTCGTAATTCCACGGTCCCGGCCGCTTGAACCCGAGCTCTTCGGCGAGCTGCCGCAGCACGCCGCCGCGCGCCGCGTGCGCATCGCTGCCGAACCACCGGGCCGATTCAGGATCGGTCTGGCGGCCGGCATGGCCGTAATCGCGATGCTGCTTCGATGTCCAGCGTTCCCCGGCGCCTTCCTGCCAGCCGCGCGTGCCGCCGTAGGTGTCGCGTTCGGTCTGTCGTTGAGGCATGGCACCCTCCATCGAAATGAATCATGAAGGGGTGCAACGCGCATGCCGTCAGCGTGAAAGCTGGGACCGCCAGCGGCGCAGGTGCTCGTTGAGCGCCGTGGACTCCGCGATCTGCGGCAGCGAGTACTGCGCTTCGGTCGCGGCCGCCCCTTTCGTTTCGGCGGTTTCCCATTCCCGCACGAGCTTCTCGGCTTTGCGAAAAGCGTCGGTGAACGAGCCGCTGCCGTTCAGGGATTCCTTGAAGAACGCGCGGCCGAAATAGGTGAAGTCGTTGTCGTCGGAGCAGCCGAACGAGCGGCGATCCTGGCGCGCAGCGGTGATGACGAGCGTGTCCTCGTCTTTAACCGCGTCGATGAAGCCGCCGCTGTAGCAGGCCGAGACGACTACGACCTTCCAGCGGATCTTCGTTTCGGCCAGCAACCCGGCGAGCTCCGCGGCTTTGAGCCCGCGCAGTTGCATGTTGTTCTGCGCGAGCGTGAGCTCGTGGCTCTCCGAGCCATGGCTTGTCACGAAGAGGAAGAGGATGTCGTTGTCGCGGTCCATGCGCGCGGCGATCGCCTGCAGCGCTTCGCGGATGCCGGTCACCGTGGCCATCGGCGCGCTCGCCACGGTGTTGCGGCTGTTGATGAGCGCCACCGAGCGGCCCGCGGTCTGGAAATCGCGGTCGAACTGCTCGCGCACGAACTGCACCTCGCGCCTGAATACTTCCTGCGAGCCGTCGCCCGCGACCGCGAGCAGATACATGTTGATCTTCGAAGGATCGCGCGGTTTGAGCGCCGCGAGCGCCTGATCGAGCAGCTTGCGCTGGTTGTACAGCGCAGTCTCTACATTGAGCGCGGCGAGGCGCTCCTGCGCTTCGTCGCGCAAACGCCCGTAGCGCCACGTGCCTTTGTCTTGCGTGCGGCCGTCGGCCTGCGGCTTCGCGTAGGTGAGCACGCCTTCGCCTTCGTACAACCCGCGCGCGAACGAGCCCTGGTATACGTCGCCGTTCGGGAGCCTGAGGGTGCCGGTGCCGTGCGGCCGCGACGCCTTGAACGCCCCCTCGTAGGACACGCCCACGGTCGAGGTGAGCCGGCCAGGGCCGTTCAGCTCGCCGTCGTCGAAGTGCCCTTCCATCGCCATACCGTTGGCCTCGGCTACCCGGCCATGCCCCTGCAGCCGCCATTTCACGAATGCGCCTTCGGAGCGCCTGCCGTCCTTCGTCGTATGGACGCCGCGCTTGAAGTCGCCGTCTTCGAAGTCGCCCTCGTAGACGTCGCCGTCCGGATGCTCGTAGCGACCTTTACCGTGGAAGCGGCTCCGCACGAACTCGCCGACGTACTTGCGTCCGTCGCCGTACATCGCCTCGCCGTGGCCCCAGAATTCCCACTGCTTGAAGCCGCCGCGATACGAGACGTCGCTTGCCTCGAGCGTCCCCGGACCATCGAGACTGCCGTTGCGGAACACGCCTTCGTAGGTGTCGCCGCGCAGGTTGCGATACCAGCCGGTGCCGGAGAAAAGCCCCCGCTCGAACCCGCCTTCGTAATAGGCGCCGTTCGGCCACTCGAGGCGCCCGCGCCCGTGCATGACGCCGTCGACGAGCGTGCCGTAATACGTGGCACCGTCGGGTGTGCGCGCATCAAGCGTACGCGTGGCAGACAGCGCCACGCCGGCGCACAGCAGCGAAACGAGCAGGACGATTCGCAGCAGCGGCGCCATCGGTGCGTCAGTCGGCCTTGATCTTCGCCAGCTTCACGACCTCCCCCCATTTCTTGAGCTCGGCGCGGATGTACGCGGTGAATTCCTCCGGCGAGGAGGGCGTGGGCACCGTGCCCTCCGAGAGCCTGCGGTCGGTGACGTCTTTCTGCTTCAGGATCTCCACGATCTCGCGGTTGAGCCGCTGAACGACCGGCGCCGGCATGTTGGCGGGCCCGATCATGCCGCCCCACGCGTACGCTTCGTAGCCGGGCAGGCCGGCTTCGGCGATCGTCGGGAACTCCGGCAGCGAGGGCACGCGCTTCGCGTTGCCGACGCCGAGCGCGCGCACGCGGCCGGAGCGCACGTGCGGGAGTATCGTCGGGATGCTGCTGTAGGTGAGATGGGCTTCACCGGAGAGCACTGCGACGACCGCCGGCGCGGTGCCCTTGTACGGAATCGCGAGCGTTTTCACTTTCGCGAACGAGTTGAAAAGCTCCCCCGCAAGATGGCCCGAGTTTCCGGCGCCCGGATGCGAGTACGTGACCTGGTTCGGCTGCGCGCGCGCGAGCGCGACCAGCTCCTTCACGGTCTTCACCGGCAGCGACGGATGCGCGACCAGCAGCAGCGGAAAGTTCACCATGTTCGCGATGTGCGTGAAGTCGCGCAGCGTGTCGTACGGCAGCTTCGAGTAAATGAAAGGATTCACCGTGAGCGGGCCGGCCGATGCCGCGGCGATGGTGTAGCCGTCCGGCGGCGAAGACTTCAGCACCTCGAGGCCGACGATGCCGTTCGCCCCGGCGCGATTGTCGATCGCGACCTGCTGTCCCAGGCGCTGCGCGAGCCGCTCGCCGACGATGCGGCCGATGAAATCCACGCCCCCGCCAGCCGGAAACGGCACGATCAGTCTTATCGGTTTCGCGGGATAGGTTTGTGCGAGTGCTGGGCCCGCCAGGGCCGAAGACACTGCCACTGCGATGGCTGCGAGCTTCTTCATTTTCATCTTCAATCCTCCCTGTCCGAACATTGCCATAATCGCTTCATGTTGAAAATCGGCATCCTGCTCGGCGACGACATCGGAGTCGAAGTCGTGCCCGAGGCAGTGAAGGTGATGAAAGCCGCGGCCGCGCGCACGCATCTCGAGCTCGAATGGCAGGCGCTGCCCATCGGCCGCGCGGGTCACGAGCAGCACGGGCATACGATGCCCGAGTACACCGTCAGCCGGCTTGCCGCCATGGACGGCTGGCTGTGCGGCCCGATCGGCCACGGCGCGTATCCGCGCAACGACCCCACGTGGATCATGCCGCCGCTCAGGAAGCGCTTCGAGCTCTATGCGAGCGTGAAGCCGGTGAAGTCGTACGCGAACATCGAATCGCTGCACAAGGATGTGGACATCGTTTTTCTGCGTGAAGTGACCGAGGGCATGCAGTCCTCGGATACGGTCGTGGCGGGAACGGGTGAATTCCGTCCCAACGACGAGATCACGATCGCGCACCGGATCATCACGCGCACGGGCTCGAACCGCGTTGCGCGCGCGGCGTTCGAGATCGCGCGCACGCGCAGGCGCAGGAAAGTCACGGCCGTGCACAAGGAGCCGGTGTATCGCCTGGCGTGCGGCATGTTTGCCGAAGAATGCCGCAAGGTCGCGAACGACTACCCCGACGTGGAATACGACGAAGCGCTGGTCGACGGCTTCTCGATGAAGCTCATGATGGATCCGTGGCGCTACGACGTCGTCGTCACGACGAACCAGTTCGGCGACATCCTCACCGATCAGGGCGCGGGCCTCGTCGGCGGGCTCGGACTGGCGCCGGGACTTTGCATCGGTGAGACGCAGGCGATGGCGCAGGCGACGCACGGGTCCGCGCCGGACATCGCCGGAAAGAACATCGCCAACCCTTACGCGCTGATCATGTCGGGCGCGATGCTGCTGGAGTGGCTGGGGCGCCGGCGCCGCGACGAGCGTGCGCTGGAGGCGGCGCGGCGCATCGATGCCGCCGTCGATCGCGTGATCGCGGAGGCGAAGTCGCTCACGCCGGATCTCGGCGGCAGCGCGAGCACGACGCAGATGGGCGACGCGGTGGCGGCTGCGGTTTAGTCGTCATTCTCGCGAGACGGGCGCCCGGTGTGACGGTCATTCCCGCGTAGGCGGCGCCGGGTGTGATCGTCATTCCCGCGTAGGCGGGAATCCGGAACCTCGTTACTTCCCGGGATTTCCACCTTCGCGGGGATGACGCGTTTTGCGTAGCGAGTACATCGCGAGCGCGATCGCCGCAGCCGGCAGCCACACCCACTTCAGCTCCGAATAGAGCACATAGGTGCCGCGCAGCGAGAAGAACCGCAGGATGCCGATCGGCGAGACCTCGACCCGCTGCACCGGCAGGAAGTAGCGCTCGGCGGAGAACGGCCAGAAGAACTGGATGCCGGGCCCGCCGTTGGTGAACGCGTCGAGCAGGCCGTGCGAAGCGGTGCAGACGGAGATGAAGAAAAATGCCGCGAGCGGCGTCGCACGCAGCCACCGTGCGGCAGGCAGTGCAGCGAGCCCGCAGATGAACGCGAACGGGAGCGAATGCGTGAAGCCGCGGTGGGCGAGCGCCGAGCCGGATGCGACCGTCGAGCCGAAATAGACATCGAGGTCCGGGGCGATCGAGCACGCGATACCGGCGACGAGGAGCCGTCGCGAGATGACCCCGGAGCCGAGCCCGGCCGCGATCGCGAGCGGCACCGCCGGGTGCGAGAGGATCGTCGGCACGCCGGGCTAGGCGTTGGCGACCTCGACGATGACGCCGGTGTCCAGCGCTTTGACCACGGCTTCGAACGCCGCCACGGTCGCGAGCATGTCCGCGTCGGACACCGGGAACGCCGCGTCGCCGTTCACCGCGTCGGCGAAGACCTCGAGCTCCTGCTTGAGCGCGTCCACCGGCTCGTACGTGCGCCGCTCCGGCGCGGCGTTCGGTTTGTGCAGGAGCAGCTCGTGCTCGCCGATCGATTCCGCGGAGCCCCTGTCGCCGAAGACGTGCACGCGCCAGTAAAAGGGTGAGGCGCGCACGGTCGCCATCATGCCGCTGACGCCGTTCGCGAACTCGCACAGCACGCACGCGGTGTCGCGCGGCACCGGCGGCGGCTTTTTGACGATGAGCTGTCCGCGCACGCGCTTCACCGGACCGACGACGTTGAGGAACGCGTCGAGAATGTGCAGGCCGGCACCGGTCATGCCGCCGCCCGGGGACTCCGCGGGGGAATCGCGCCACGTTCCGGCGGTGTTGTCCGAATGCTGATTGCTGAAATGGCCCTCGATATGCAGGATCTCGCCCAGCTCACCGCAAGCCGCGATGCGCTTCAGCGCCTGCATCGAAGGCCACAGCCGGCGGCTGTGCCCGACGCCGAGCACCACACCCGCGCGGCGGCACGCCTCGATCATCGCTTTCGCGTCGGCGGCGTTGAGCGCCAGCGGCTTCTCGCAGAACACCTGCTTGCCGGCGCGTGCGGCCGCTTCCACCATCGGGCGGTGCAGCGAATGCGGCGTCGTCAGCACCACGGCCCGGATCGCGGCGTCCGCGAGCACGTCCTCGTAGCTCGACGTGAGCGGCAGATCGAACCGCCGCGCGAACGCGCTCACCTTGTCGGGCGACGCATCGACGCCGCGTGCGAAACGGATGCGCTCGCTCCTGCCGTGCAGCGCCTCGACGAAGTTCTTGCCCCAGCGGCCGATGCCGACGATCGCAGCGTCTATCATATGCCTCTCCATGCGTCCCCTCGAATGCGGGTCAAGGGTAACATTCGAGCCGCTGCGGTAATATTCAATCACTGGATCGCTCGGAGGCGCTGGAGGGGGGTATGCAGATAGAGATCAACGACATCGGCGATAACCTGCGCAGAGTCACGCTCACCGGCCGTCTCGACACGCCCGGCGTGCTCGGCGTCGAGCCCCGCTTCGTCACGGGCCTGGTCTCCGGCGGCAAGAACGCGATCGTCGATCTGTCCAACGTCGATTTCATCTCGTCGATGGGGATACGCATGTTCATCTCGGTCGCGCGGAACATGAAAGACCGTCAGACGAAGCTCGCGCTGTACGCGCCGCAGCCGCGGGTGGACGAGGTGCTGGAAAGCGCGGCGTTCCGCCAGCTCGTTCCGGTCTGCAAGGACGCGGCGGAAGCGACCGCGCTCGTCCAGCGCTGATCGCGCCGCGCGCGCGCGAGCCGTGCCCGACTGCGTCCTGCGGTTTCCGGCGACGTTCGACGCGTATCCGCGCGCGGCCGAGCAGCTCCGCGAGGCGCTGGACCGCCGCACCCTCGACGAGCGCCCGCGCTATCGCGTGGAGCTCGTGTTCGAGGAGGTCGTCACCAACGTCATCCGCCACAGCTCCTCGCGCCATCTGAGCTGCTCGATCGAGGTGGACATCCGGTTCGAGAAGGACCAGGTCGTCCTGAGCTTCGAGGACGACGGCCGGCCGTTCGATCCGCGCCAGTACGAGCTTCCGCCGTTGCCGCAGTCGCTGGAGGAAGCGGGCGTCGGCGGCCTCGGCATCATGCTCGTGCGCGGCGCGTCCACTCACATCGATTACGAGCGCACGCGCGAGAACCGCAACCACCTGACGGTGCGCATCGCCGCCTGAGGCTTCAGCGTTTCGCGCGGATCGCTTCGATGACGGCGCTGCTGTCGCGCTCGCCGCCGCCGAGCTCGACCGTGGCGCTCAGCAGTGCGGTGTTGATCTCCATCAGCGGCAGCGGCTGCCCGGCGCGGCGCGCTTCCTCGAGTATCAGGTGTGCGTCCCTGAGCGTCTGCGCGATGTGCGACGCGGGCGTGTAGTCGCCCTGGATCATCTTCTGTCCTTTCGCCTCCATCACGTTGGAGTGCGCGGGCGAGGCGGCGAGGACCCTCAGGAACGCGTTCAAGTCGAGGCCCATGCGGGCGGCGAACACCAGGCCCTCGGCGAGCGCGCAGCGGTTCAACTGGAGCACGAGCGTCATCGCGAGCTTCGCGCGCGCCGCGTCGCCCGCGCCGCCGATCTCGAAGCGCGCCGGGCAGAGCGCGTCCAGCACCGGCTTCGCGTCCGCGATCGCCTGCGGCTCCCCGGCGACGAGAGCCAGCGCCTCGCCGAGCCGCACCTGCGCGCTGTTGCCGGTCAGCGGAAACTCGATCAGCGAGATGCCGACCTTGGACGCGCGCCGCGCGAGCAGCGCGACAGGCTCCGGCTCGCAGGTGGTTGCACACACGACAATGAGACGGTCGCCCTCCGCCGCCTCGACCAGCCCATGCGGACCCTCCACGACCTCGACGACCTGAGGCGTGTCATAGACGGCGACCACGACCGGATTGCAAGCGCGGCCGATCTCGAGTGCGGAGCGCGCCGGCTTGAGTCCATTGCGCGTCAGTGCGTCGACGCGCGAGGCATCGACGTCGAAGCCATGCACCTCGTAGCCCGCATTCATCAGGCGTTCGGCCAGTGCCGCGCCGATGAATCCCAACCCGACGACCCCGACCGCCTGCTTGCGCTCTCCGCTTGCCATGCGCGAATGATATACATTCGGGAGCGCAATCGCGTGGAGGGCGCTCATGCAGCACTTCGATCTGATCGTACGAAACGCAACGGTCATCGACGGCACGAAAGCGCCGCGTTTTGGCGGCGACATCGGCGTGCGCGGCGGTCTCGTCGCCGAAATCGGGCGGCTCGACGGTGCCAGCGCGGACCGCGAGATCGACGCGTCGGGCCGCGTCGCCGCGCCGGGCTTCATCGACGTGCACACGCACGATGACCGGCTGCTCCTGTCCGACCGCGATGTGACACCCAAGGTGAGCCAGGGCGTGACGACGGTCATCACCGGCAACTGCGGGATCAGCCTCGCGCATTCGCCGTCCCCGCGCGGCGCGCCGACGCCGCCCCTCGACCTCCTCGACGCGGAAGGCGGCTGGTTCAGGTTCCCGAGCTTCCGCGCTTATCGCGAGACGCTGGAAGGCGAGCCGGCGGCCGTGAACGCGGCGTGTCTCGTCGGACATACGACTTTTCGAGTCGCGACGATGGACCGGCTGGATCGCCCGGCGAGCACCGCCGAGATCGCACGCATGCGCGACATGGCGCGCGAATCGCTCGCCTCCGGCGCGATCGGCATCTCGACCGGCACCGCCTATGCGCCGGCGGCGTGCGCGACGACCGAGGAGATCGTCGAAGTGTGCCGGCCGCTTGGCGAGCTCGGCGGTCTCTACGTCACGCACATGCGCAACGAAGACGACACGATCATCGATTCGATGGAGGAAACCTTCTCGATCGGGCGCGCGCTCGATGCGGGCGTCGTCATCTCGCATCACAAGTGCGTGGGCACGCGCAACCACGGCCGCTCGCCCGAGACGCTGGCGCTGATCGCGAAGCGCAGCCGCGAGCAGCGCGTCGGGCTCGACTGCTATCCCTATATCGCGTCGTCCACGGTGCTGCGCTACGACCGGCTCCAGCAGTCGACGAAGATCATCGTCACGTGGTCGAAGCCGCACCCGGAATTTTCCGGTGTGGATCTGGACGAGGTCGCGCGGCGGCTGAACGTCTCGCGTGCGGAGGCCGTCGAACGCATCAAGCCCGCGGGCGCGATCTATTTCATGCTGGACGAACAGGACGTGCAGCGCATCCTCGCCTACGAGGACACGATGATCGGCTCAGACGGACTGCCGCACGACCAGAAGCCGCACCCGCGGTTGTGGGGGACTTTCCCGCGCGTGCTGGGACATTACTCGCGCGACCTCGGGCTCTTTCCGCTGGAGACGGCCGTTCACAAGATGACCGGGCTCTCGGCAGCGCGGTTCGGGCTGAAAGGCCGCGGCGTGCTCGCCCCCGGCGCGCACGCGGACATCACGATCTTCGATCCGGCGACGGTGATCGATGCCGCCGACTTCGAGCATTCGACGCGGCCGGCGGCCGGCATCGACACGGTGATCGTCAACGGCGTGCCGGTGTGGCGCGACGGCCGTGCAACCGGGGCGCGCCCCGGACAGTTGATTACCCGAAGCTTGTAGAGTAGGTGCGAAGCCACCCCGAAGCTACAAGTCCACGCGCGAAGCGCGGAACGCGCCGCTCGACATTCCGCTCACGCGGCCCTGCATGGTCGTGCCTTTGACGACACCGGTGTACTCGTTGTTGCCGGCCTTGAAGGTGATCTTCTCGCCTTCGAGCCTGCCGCTGACCGGCACGGGCTTGCCGCCCGCGCTGAGCGTTCCCGACACGACCTGAAATTTCTGCTCGAGCTTGAGCTCGCCCTGCGGGAGCTTCCACGTACCCGCGACCTGCGCCGGCACGATGTAGAGGAGCGCCGTGCACCAGCTTCCGCAGTCACCTTCGGCGCGCTCGGTCTTGTCCGCTTCCCAGCCATCGATGCCGAAGGCATTGGCGACGATGCGGCTGCCGGGTTTGAGCGCGAGGAACTTCGGCGTGAGCCGGCGGAGGTTCTCCGGGAGCAGGAAGAGCGCCATGACGCTCGCCTGGGAGATGTCGGCTTCGTACATGTCGCCCTGCACGAACTCGGCCTTGTCGGCGACGCCTTCCTTCTCCGCGGTCTGCCGCGAGAGCTCGACCATGTTCGGGTTGTATTCGACGCCGCGCGCACGCGCGCCGCGCTTCGCTGCCGCGATGATGTTGCGGCCGTCGCCCGAGCCGAGGTCCATCACGAAATCCTTCGGCGTCACTTTCGCGAGATCGAGCATCTTCTCGACCAGCACGTAAGGCGTCGGCACCCAGATCACGTCTTTGCCTTCCTGGCCGACGACGGGCTGGAACGGTTTCTCGGCGGTTTCGCTTTGCGCGAACGCGGTGGCTGTGACCGACGCGAACGTGAGTGCGGCGAGCGCCCCCAGCAACTTTGCGGACATCTTCAAAACGGGTCTCCTGGAGAATGGATCGAGCTCGAACCTGCGCATGATAATGCTATCAGCGTGTCGCATGGACATGCGGACACGCTGCGCAAGGAAAGGAGGTTACGGAGGGAAACCTTGGGTTTCCCTCTGTTCGTGGGGCGGCCAGGCCCGAGCCGAAGGCGAGCGCCGCACCTACTCGCCGCGGATGCCAGCCTGCTTGATGACGCGGCTCCACAGCGCCTGCTCGGCCTTGATGTGCGCGGCGAATTCCGCGGGCGAGCTGCCGACCGGCTCCGAGCCGTCCCCGGCGAGGCGCTTCACCACGTCGGGCGAATGCATCGCGGTGCGTACCTCCTTCGCGATGCGCTCGATCACCGGTTGCGGGGTTTTCAGCGGCGCCACGAGTCCGTACCAGTTCACGACGACGACACCCTTGATCCCGGCCTCGGCGAAGGTCGGCAGGTCCGGTGCCGCGGCAACGCGTTTGGGCGTGGTCACGGCGAGGGCGCGCAGCCGCCCGGCCTGCACGTGCGCGGCTGAAGAGACGATCGTCGGGAAACCGACCTGGATGCGGCCGGCGACCATGTCGGTGTATGCGGCGCCCATTCCCTTGTACGGGATGTGGATCATCCTGGTGCCGGTCGCAAGCTGGAAGAGCTCGCCCGTCATGTGGATGGGGCTGCCGATGCCGGACGAGCTGTAGTTGAGCTTGTTCGGGTTCGCTTTGAGGTGCTGAACGAGATCCAGCGCGGTTTTCACCGGAATCGACGGGTGCACCGTCAGGTTGTAGCCCTGCGCGGTCACCTGCGACACGGCGGCGAAATCGCGCGACAGATCGAAGCGGGACCGGTAGAGCATCGGGTGGATGACCGGCGTCAGGCTCGACATCATCAGCGTGTGCCCGTCCGGCGCCGCGGCGGCGAGGATCTCCATCGCGATCGCGCTGCCGGCGCCCGGCCGGTTGTCGACGACGACGGTCTGGCCGAACGCGTCACCGAGCTTCGTCGCGAGACCGCGCGAGATCGCATCCATCGAACCGCCGGCGGAGAGCGGCACGATGATGCGAACGGGACGGTTGGGGAACGGCTGTGCGTGAGCGGGCAGCGCGAGCGCGGCGGCGGAAACAAGCGCGAAAGCGATCGCGCGGCGTCTGGTTTTCAATCACACCTCCTCAAATTGGGTCGGAGTGCGTTTCGCTGAAATGTACTCCGACCCCGATGGATTTATGCGCGCGCCGGAAGCGGTGCGTCGTCGGTGCCGGATTCGACCGCCGGCTCGACGTGCATATTATCCGGTGGCGAGTCGTCCGGAAGCCCGGCCTCGGTTTCGATGCCGACGATGTCGCGCGGCAGGAAACCGCCGGACTGGTGGCGCCACAGCCTCGCGTAATGGCCGTTCAGTCGCAGCAGCTCGTCGTGCGAGCCCTGCTCCACGATGCGGCCCTGGTCGAGCACGATCAAGCGGTCCATGCGCGCGATGGTCGAGAGCCGGTGCGCGATCGCGATCACGGTCTTGCCTTCCATCAACCCCAGCAACTGCTCCTGGATCGCGAGCTCGGCTTCGCTGTCGAGCGCTGAGGTTGCTTCGTCGAGCACGAGGATCGGCGCGTTCTTGAGCACCACGCGCGCGATCGCGACACGCTGGCGCTGTCCACCCGAGAGCTTCACGCCGCGCTCGCCGACGTGCGCGTCGTAGCCGGTGCGGCCGTGCCAGTCGCGCAAGCCGAGGATGAATTCATGCGCCTGGGCTTTGCGCGCGGCCGCTTCGATCTGCTCCTGCGTCGCGTGCGGTTTGCCGTAGCGGATGTTGGATGCGATCGAGCGATGGAGGAGGGATGTGTCCTGCGTGACCATGCCGACCGCCGCGCGCAGGGATTCCTGCGTGACGTTGCCGATGTCCTGGCCGTCGATCAGGATGCGGCCCGCTTCGGGCTCGTAGAAGCGCAGCAGCAGGTTCACGAGGCTCGATTTGCCGGCGCCGGACCGGCCGACGAGACCCACACGCTCACCGGGACGAATCGTGAAATCCAGACGGTCGAGCACCGGCGCCGCGTCCGTGCGGCCGTAGTTGAACGAAACGTGCTCGAACCGGATTTCGCCGCGCGTAACCTCGAGCTCGACCGCGCCCGGCCTGTCCGTGCCGGAGAGCGGCACGGCGATCGTCTGCATGCCTTCCTGCACGACGCCGATGCGCTCGAAGATGTCGGTCACTTCCCAGCTCACCCAGCCGGCCGCGTTGACGATCTGCCACGCGAGCGGGAGCGCGGTTGCGACCACGCCCGCCGAGAGCGTTCCGTTCGCCCACAGCCAGATGCCGACCGCGGCCGTCGATGTCAGCAGCGCCGCGTTCATCGCGGCGAGCCAGAACATGAAGCGCGAGATCAGCCGCATGTGCGCGTTCATCGCGTCCTGATGCTCGTCGATCGTTTCGCGTACGTACGCGTCCTCGTCTGCCAGCCGCGCGAAGAGCTTTACGGTCAGGATGTTGGTATAGCTGTCCACGACGCGGCCCAGCACGTGCGAGCGCGCCTCCGAGGCGACCTTCGAGAGGTCGCGCATCTTCGGCACGAAGTGCCGCAGGAAAAAGATGTAGCCGCAGAACCACACGAGCGTCGGCGCCGCGAGCCGCCAATCCGAAAGCGCCATGAGAATGAGCGCCGTGGTCCCGTAGGCACAGATGTAGAAAACGCCGCGGATCGCGGACATCACGCTTTCGCGCAGCGCGTTCGCCGTCTGCATGACGCGGTTCGCGATGCGTCCCGCGAAATCGTTCTGGAAGAACGGCAGGTTCTGCCGGATGACGTGCCAGTGGCTCTGCCAGCGGATCATGCTGGTGACGCCCGGCGTGAGCGCGTTCTGGCGGATCGCGACGTCTGTCAGCAGCACGAGCGGGCGCACGATCAGGATCAGCACGACCATGCCGGCGAGGATAGTCGCGTTGGCCGCGAGCGCGGCAGGGCGGTCGGTCGCTTCCATGAGCGACACCAGCCTGCCGATGAAGAGCGGGATGACCGTATCGATCAACGCCACGGCGAGGCTGGTCACGAACATCGCGAGATACCAGCCCTTCGTCTGCTTCACGAAATGCCAGTAAAACGCCATGAGGCCCGGCGGCGGTGTGCCGGGACCGGTGCTGGCGGTGCCGCGAATGCGCGACTGGAGATAGGTGAGCACGCGTCAGTAACGCTTCAGGAGCGCCTGAGAATACATGCGACAATCGATGCACATGAGCGCGAAAACACTTTCTGTACTGATCGCGGCGATCGCCGCAGTCACCGTGCCGGCGGCGGGCGACGCGGGCGAGCGACGCGCGAGCCAGACGGCATTCGACAGCTATCCCGAGCGCCCGGTTCGATTGATCGATCCGTATGCACCCGGTGGCGGATCGGGTCTCATCGCACGCATGCTCGCCGCGAAGCTGCCCGAGTGGTGGGGTAAACAGGTCGTCGTCGATAACCGGCCGGGCGCAGCCGCGGCGATCGGTACCGAGCTTTGCGCGCGCGCCGCGCCCGACGGCTACACGCTATGCATGGGCACCAGCGGCTCGATCGCCATCAGCCCGAACATCAACAAGGTGCCGTACGACCCGGTCAAAGATCTCATCGCGATCACGCAGACGAGCGCGCAATCGATGCTCGTGGTGCTGCACCCCTCCGTGCCGATCAACTCGGTGAAAGAGCTGGTCGCGTTCGCGCGCGCCAACCCCAACAAGCTGGTGTACGCGTCGTCGGGCACCGGCGGCTCCGGCCATCTCGCGGTGGAGCTCTTCCAGTCGCTCACGAAGGTGTCGATGACGCACGTGCCGTACAAAGGAAACGGGCCGGCGCTGCTCGCGCAGGTGAGCGGGGAAGTCCAGCTCGGTTTCAACAACATTCTCGCGGCTCTCCCGCACGTGCAGAGCGGCAGGCTGAAAGCGATCGGCGTCACCAGCGCGAAGCGCGCGCCGACGGTGCCGAACGTGCCGACGCTGGCCGAGGCGGGCGTCGCCGGTTACGAGGCGACATCCTGGAATGGCGTGTTCGCGCCCGCGAAAACGCCGCGGCCGATCGTGAACCGCCTCCACGCCGACATCGTGAAGGTGCTGAAGACGCCGGACATCCGCGAGCGGCTCGTCTCGGCCGGCTCCGATCCGGTCGGCAGCACGCCGGAGGAATTCGCGGCGCACGTGAAATCGGAGCTTGCGCGCTGGGGCAAGCTGATCCGCGAGAACAATATCCGCGGGGAATAGCGACGCGCCGGGCGGTGCGTCTAGCGCAGGCGATCAAGCACGTGGTTTACGGGCTGCTAATTCGTTCTTTGGGAGGACCCGACTGCTCACGCTGATATTTCCAGATCTCATGGTCCAGCAGGCGCGGAGTCAGCGCCGGGTAGTCGGCACTCAGAATCTCTGTCGCTTCGGCGAGAAGCGCCTGTGCTTCATCTGCGAGTACAACGCGACCGACGGCAGCTTCGAGAAATCTGAATACCATCCGATCGGGCTTTATGAAATCGTCGGCGCCCGCCAGCATCCAGAAGTATCGCAACGAGATGCCGCTGCGCTGACCCGGTATGTCCAAAATCATGCGTTCTACGTCCGTACGTGGAGCCGCTGCAGCATCCTGCAGGTATTCGATTCGATGCGCACGAAGCGCCGAAGCGAAGCGGTAAGCAGCATCCGCTTTCAGGATGCCGTTCCGCGGCGACGTCCGGTGTTTGCTGCAGAGGATGCCAACCATAGCTTCAATTCCGAGGTATTCGAATCGGGTGCAGAACGCCGACACCGGCTCCTGCTCGGCTCGTAAAGGTAGCTGGTGGCGATCCCGCCTCAGTTTGGTAACCGCAAATCTGCTGCAATAACGATCGACGACGTTGCGAACACTCGCATAGCGCACGCCGATCGAGAATACCGCGTCCAGCACGGCCAGCGGCAGACTTCCATAGTAGTACTCGTCTCCCAGGGCGGCATCGCCAAGCGAAAGCACGCGTCTTGCATATACGGCGACCAGGGCCGAATCTTTGGCCACTTTGATTCTTAGCGCCTGCGCGCGATGCTCACTATCAGCGCAATGAGGAAGGCGTAGAACACAACCACGCATTTCACGATGATTCTCAACAGCGTCAGCGCTGTGTCGAGAATGGCCTTCATGGACGCCGGTCGCTCGGTGTGCCGGCATCGATCGTGAGCCGCCGTATTGCCGCAATCTGTGCTTCCCGCTCGGGTTTGGTATAGCCGCGGCCGTAATACGAAAAATGAAATGGCGACACGATCAGTTTGGCGCTCGATCTGAATACGACCTTCAGTGGGCCTTCGAGATCGTCCGGATCGGCCTTTAGCCAGCCGAATTCGTCCGTTTTGCACAACAAACTCACGACGTTCGGGGGCATGAAGACGACGCTCGCATTACCTTCCAGGACCCATCGAGCAAGACGCTGCAGATGAGTCGGGGACAGGTCGCTTCGACGCAGGCGGCTCGTGCCGTACGTCGCGAGCTCTATGAGCTCCACGAACGCTACCTGTTCCGCGTGCTCCGGTCGAAATCCGATCCCGGCAAAACGGCGATGGTACGACGCGCCGTGACCGCGATATTCGGGATGCAGGAAAGGATGATGAAAACCGCGTTCCCGCCAATATCGCGGACCGTTCTCGAGGTAAGACTCGATCTCGCCGAAGTACGGCTTTGTTCCAATCGCGGGGTCGAAATTCGCATCCAGTCCAAAAAACAAGAACTGCGCCGAGCCAGGCTCCGCACCCTGGAATGGCTTCGCCTTGAACAATTGTTGCAGTCTGGGGTCCGGATGCGGGTAGTACATGCGGCACTTCGGTTACGACGGTCTGAAACGTGAGAGCGTTACTTGAAGGTTGCGTTCGCGCCTGCTTCGTAACGCTCCGTCAGCGTCTTGTCTTCGTATGCCTTGTCGACGTACGCGCGCTCGAGCGTGACCAGCGCTTTGCGCGTCGCCGGATTCCACGCGACCGAGATGCTCTTGGCCCAGGATTTCGCACACTCGCCGAAGTGGCCGTAGCGCGGCAGCGCTTCTTCACACTCTGAGAGGGCGGTCCGCGGCACGATCACGTTCTTGCCCTCACGGATCTCGATAACCGGGAACTCGATCGCGCCGCCTTCGCCCATGGGCCGCGGATTGAGGTAGCCGCCGCTCACCCGCACGTCGTAGCGACCGCAGCGGTACTGCGAAGTGCTGCTGCCCAGGCGCAGCGACTCGCCGCGCTGGTTCTTGGGGCCCATGCGAATGAGCGCACCCCACACGATCGTGGTGCTGGTGCCCCGTTGTCCCGCGGCGGCCGGCGCCGCGGCGTCGGCGACGTGCAGCGAAGAGGCCTTGGCCTCGCACGTGAGCCGCAGCTTCCCATAACCCGCGTCCGGAGCGGGTACTGCGGCGAGCGTCGTGAAAGCGGCGGAAAGCGCGATGACGGCGCCGGTGAGCAGTCCAGCGCACGCGAACAGCAGGCGCTGCCTGCTCATGCCGTGCGCGTCATTTCACGTCCAGATTCGCGGCCTTGACGATGTCGCCCATGCGCTTGTCTTCGCTCTTGCGGAACGCGTCCAGTTGCGCGCGCGTGCCGCCGATGATGTCAATCCCGAGCACTCTCAGCGTCTCTCCGAACTCCGGCTCCTTTATCGCCTTCACCATCTCGGCGCTCACCTTCTCGAGTATCGCCGGCGGAACGCCGATCGGCGCGATGATGCTGTACCAGCCGAAGTTGTTGAAACCCGGCACGGTATCGGAGATCGGCGGGATGTCGGGCAGGAGCGGCGCGCGCTTCATGGTGCTCACGCCGAGCGCCCGCAGGCGGCCGCCCTGCACGAACGGCATCGCGGCCGGCACCACCGCGAAAGTCGTGTGGATCTCGCGCCCCGCGACGTCGGCCAGCGCCTGCGCGATGCCCTTGTACGGCACGTGCAGCATCTGCACGTTCGCGCTGGTCAGGAAATACACCATGCACAGGTGCTCGCCGCCGCCAGGGCCCGCCGAGCCGTGACGCAGCTTCGTCTTTTTCGAAAGCTCGATCAGCTCGGCGACCGATTTCGCGGGCAATTGCGCGTTGACGGTGAGTACGTAGGGGACGCTGCCGATCAGTCCGACCGAAGCGAAGTCGCGCTCGAGGTCGAACTTGAGATCCTTGTAGACCTTGGTCGCGATGAAGAGCTGCGAGGTCATCATCAGCCACGTGTAGCCGTCCGGCGCGGCGCGGTGCACGATCTCCGCGCTCAACGCACCCGCGACGCCCGGGCGCGCATCGACCACGATGCGCTGGCCCCATGATTTATAAAGCCGTTCGGAGAGAACCCGGGCGATGATGTCTGGCCCGGAGCCGGACGCGCTGCCGATGACCAGACGTATCGGCCGCTCGGGGTAGGTGGCCGCGGACTGCGCGGCGTTGGCCGACGTGGATGCGAGGGCGAGGACCGCCGCAAGCAGAGCTGGTCTGTGCATCGTTTGCCTCCCTTTGCGAAGACATTGCACTCCCCGGTGAGCCCGCCGGTGCGCTCGGGAAGCGCACTCTCGTCAGCCGCACTCTACTCTGGTTCAGCCGCCCATGAAGTCCCGCTTGCCGAGCTCCACGCCGTTGTGCCGCAGGATGTCGTAGGCGGTGGTGCAGTGGAACATGAAGTTCGGCATGGTGCGGTTGAGCAGGAGCTCGAGCCCTTTCATCTGCACTTCGCCGGCCGGCCGCTTCACCGTGACGCTTTTCTCTTCGGTGCCGTTCAACTGTTCCGGTTTGATGCCTCTGAGCCAACCGATCGTCTTCTCGCAGCGCGCGATCAGGTCGCCCAGGCTTTTCTCGTTGTCCTCGTACTTGGGATTGTCGACGCCGGTGAGAAGGCTCGCGAACGTGCGTGTATGGTCGGTCGCGATCTGGACCTGCTTCGCGAAGCTGAACATGTCCGGGTAGAAGCGGTAATGGATGAGCGTCGTCTCGTCGCACTTCTTCTCGGCGTACGCGGCTTGCGCTTTTTTCATGCAGCCGACGAGGCCGTTCAGGTGCCGGACGAAGACCGGAATCGAGATGTCGTAGAGCGTGAGCGGCATAGGTGGTCTCCCTTGGTGATGTTCGTCCTTCGACAAGCTCAGGACGAACGCTTGGCGGGTTGCCGTACGAGTCCGAGCTGTTTGCACATCCCGAGGCCGTCGCGCACCGCGGAGTGCTCTCGATTCCGGCCTGCGCGGAAGTGACGAGTTAAGCGGGCGTGAACATGGGGATGGCGTAGCCGCCCTCGCTTTTCTTGAAGACCACCTTCACGCGCTGCCCGATCTTGATCGAATCGAGGTCGGTATCGACGATGTTGGTCATCATCTTCGGCCCTTCGTCGAGCGTCACGTAGGCGATGCAGTACGGGACCGGACCGCCGCGGCGGGTGACGGAGTAGGTGTAGATCTCACCGGTGCCTTTCGCTTCCACCCATTCGACCTTGTCGCTCCAGCAGAACGGGCAGAGCGCGCGCGGGTAGTGGTGCACTTCGTTGCACGCGCTGCATTTCTTGAGGAGCAGCTTCCCTTCGGCAGCGGCATCGAAGTACGGCTTGTCACCCGGATTCAATTCCGGATCGCTGATTTTTCGTTCCTGGTACGGCGTGGCCATATTCGTTACTCCCTTTCCATGATCAACGTCGCGGACCCGTGGCGGTGTCCGATGGCGCCGCCGGTGCCGTGGGCGAGCGCGAGCGAGCAATTGGGGACCTGCACCTTGGGATGCGATTCGCCGCGAAGCTGGCGCACCGCTTCGATGATCTTCGTCATGCCGCCGCGGTTCGCAGGGTGATTGTTGCAGAGGCCGCCGCCGTCGGTGTTGAACGGGAGCTTGCCGGTACCCGAGATGAGGTTCCCGTCGGAGACGAACTTGCCGCCTTCGCCTTTCTTGCAGAAGCCGAGGTCCTCGATCTGCAGCAGCACGGTGATCGTGAAGCTGTCGTAGATCGACGCGTACTGGATGTCCGAGGGCTTCACGCCCGCTTCCTCGAATGCGCGCGGGCCGGTCCACGCGGCGCCGGTGTACGTGAGATCGATCTTGCCGCCCATCTGGTGCTTGGTCGATTCGCCGCGGCCGATGATCTTCACCTTCGGGCGCTTCAGGCTCTTCGCCACTTCGGGACGCGCGACGATGACCGCGCCGCCGCCGTCGCTCACCACGCAGGAGTCGAGCCGGTGCAGCGGATCGGAGATCATCGGCGAATTGACGACGTCCTCGACGGTGACGACGTTCTTCAGCATCGCATTCGGATTGTGTTGAGCGTGGTGCGAGGCCGCCACCTTGATCCACGCGAGCTGTTCGCTGGTGGTCTTGTATTCGTACATGTGCCGCATCGCGCACATGGCATAGAGGTTGAGCGTAACCGGGCTGTGCGGCATCTCGAACGGTGCGTCCGGGAGATTCACGCCGCGCGAGCGTACCTGTGTCCCCGAGCTGCCCTCCGAGTTCGGACGTCCCGCGAGCGTGATCAGCGCGACGTTGCACTTGCCCGCGGCGATCGCTTCCGCAGCGTGCGCGACGTGCACGAGATACGAGCAGCCGCCCATGTCGGTCGAATCGACGTGCTTGAGCCGATTGAGGTTCATGTAGTTCGCCATCGACCACACATTCGACCCCGGCGCATCGCCCGCGCAGAAGTAGCCGTCGATGTCCTCGCGCGACAGTCCCGCGTCCTCGATCGCGCCTTTCGCGACCTCCGCGTGGAGCTGCGCTACGGAATGATTCGGCGCCTTGCGCAGCGGATGCTCGTACGCGCCGACGAGATAAGCCTTGCCTTTGATGGTCATGAAAGAACCCCCTTGTGAACCATGCATGGTGCCATAATGCCGCGCCGACAAGAACAGCACGCACGTGGACACGAACGCGTCCGCATTCCGGATTCCGCTCTACCTCACTTACGCGCTGATGCTGTTCGGCTACACCAGCATCGGCGCCGCGCGCGTCGCGTTTTCGCTGTACGCGCTGCACCTCGGCGCTTCGCCCACCGCCGTGGGATTGCTGGTCGGCACCTTCTACGTTTTCCCGGTGCTCCTCTCGTGGCCGATCGGCCGCTATTCCGATCGCGTGGGCTCGCGCGGACTGCTGCTCGTGGGCGCCGCGGTCGGCGCGTGTGCGATGCTCGTTCCCTTCTTCGTCGGCAGCCTCGCGGCGCTCTTCGCCGGCGCGGCGCTGATGGGCATTACCTTCACGGTCTACAACGTGATCCTGCCGAATCTCGTCGGGCTGCTGAGCGCGCCGGCGCAGCGCGTGCGCAATTTCAGCAATTCGAGCGTCGTCGGCGGCATGAGCATGGTCGCGGGGCCGCTGGTCGCCGGCGTCGCGATCGATCTCGTCGGCCACGCGTACGCCTGCCTTTCACTCATTTTCTTCTCGGCTGTTTGCGCCGCGATCGTGTTCGCCGGAGGCAGGCGACTCCCGGGCGGCAGCGCGCGCAAGACCGCCAGCGCCAGCGTCCGCGGGCTGATCGCCGATCGCGAGATGGCGCGCATACTCGCGACGAGCAGCCTGGTGCAGGTCGGACAGGATCTCTGGCAGTTCTATATCCCGGTGCAGGGGTACGCCGTCGGCCTTTCGGCTTCGGCGATCGGTTCGATCCTGTCGACCTTCGCCGCGGCCTCGTTCGTGGTGCGGCTGCTCATGCCGGCGCTCGTGAAACGGCTGGGGGAAGAGCGGGTGCTGCGCTATTCGTTCTACTTCGCCGGCGTCGGCTTCCTGCTCGTGCCGTTCTTCGAAAGCGCCGCCGCGCTCGCGCTCCTGTCTTTCCTGTTCGGGCTCGGCATCGGCTGCGGACAACCGATCACGACGGTCCTCATCTTCAGCCGCTCGCCGGAGGGCCGTTCGGGCGAAACGTTCGGGCTGCGCCAGACGGTGAACAACACCTTGCGCGTGGCCGCGCCGCCGGCGTTCGGCGTGATCGCGACGGCCTTCGGCTTGTCGCCGGTGTTCTGGTTGAGCGCGCTGATGATGGGCGGGGCGGGACTTCTCGCGCGTCCCAAGCGGACTTAACCGTCATCGCGGGGCGCGCATCCACGCGCCGTGGCGATCCCGGAACGTCCGCAAGTCTTGCGCCACGGGATTGCTGCGTCGTCCCCGACGGGACTCCTCGTTAATGACGCTACCGCGCGGACTGTCCGAACGACTCGCTGTTCGTGCGCAGGAACTCGATCTCGGCCGGTGTCGACGTACGGCCGAGGATCGCATTGCGATGCGGGAAGCGGCCGAAGCGCTCGATGAGCTCGAGGTGAAGCCGCGCATAGTGCAGCATGCCTTCGGCGAGTAAGCGCCACTCCGGCGCGGCGTCGTTCGTGATGCGCTCGGAGAGCGCCACGCTTTCGCGCTGGCAGGTGAGGTCCTCGCAGTGCTGATAGGGCATTACGAAAAAGCCCTGTTCGATCGTGGTGAGCCCCCGCAGGTAACCGGCGCCCACACCGTGCCGCGCGACGCTCAGGGCCTCCGCGTCGTAAGCGAACGCCGCAGGTGTCGCGCGATGGATGTTCCGCGGGAACTGGTCCAGCACGATCACCAGCGCGAGCGCCGCGTGCGGCTCGGTTTCCCAGTGGGATAACGAGCCGTCGGCTGCCGCTTCCAGCGTCGCGCTGAAGCGCTGCGCGATCTCGCGGTCGTGCTCCGGTGTCGCGCGAAACCAGAAGTCGAGGCGTTCCTTTGCCTTTAGCGCATCGCGCGCAGAATCGATGAACCAGTACTCAAGGATGTCACTCGGCGTGGAGATCGCCATGGTCCTTCGACTCCGCTCGCGCTGCGCTCAGGACGAACGGCTACTAAACCGTTCGTGCCGAGCCTGTCGCGGCACGAACGCGCCGCTCACTTGCGCCACGCCGCGCCGCCGTCCACGCTGACGACCGTGCCGCTCACGTAGGACGCGCGCTCGGAAGCGAGAAAGACGACGACGTTCGCGACTTCTTCCACCGATGCGGGCCGGCCGAATGGAAAGCCCTTGGTGAGCTCCTTCCAGCGCTCGGGATCGCCGAGCTCCTTCTTCGCCTGGTTGCGCCAGCGTTCCACGCCGCGGTCGGTCGCGGTCGCGCTCGGATTCACGCCGAGCACGCGCACGCCGTTTTTCGGGCTGTCGGCGCCGAGCGCCCGCGACAGCGTCATGAGCCCCGAATTCGCGACGCTGCCGGCGATGTAGCCGGCGCTCGGCCGCTCGCCTGCGCCGCCGATCACGTTGATGATCACGCCGCGCTTGCGCTCGGCCATCCGCCGATAGATCTCGCGCGTGAGATTGATGTAGCCCATGAGCTTCAGCTCCCACCCCGAGCGCCACGACTGGTCGTCGAAATCGGTGATCGTGCCCTGCGGGATCGCTCCGGCATTGTTGATGAGAATGTCCACGTCGCCGCAGTCGCGGCCGAGCTTCGCCGTGTTCTCCGGAACCGACAGGTCGAGCCCGTGCAGTGTGATCTGCACATCCGCCGTCGCCGCGATTTTCTTCCGCGCCGCTTCCAGGTCCTCGGCGCTGCGCGAGGCGAGATGAAGATTGCAGCCTTCGGCGGCGAGCCCCTGCGCCACGCCGAAGCCGATGCCGCGCGAGCCGCCGGTGATGAGTGCGCTACGTCCCTTCAGTTGCAGGTCCATGCGATTGCCTCCTCTTCAGATCGTCCTTGACCTCATCCGCGTTGCGGGCGGCGCTGACGCCGAAATAGACTTTCGCGACACAGCCGTCCGGATCGACGAGAAACGTATTGCGCTTCGCGATCCTGATGACACCGAAGTGCCGCAGCGAGCCGTACTGCGCGGCGACATCGCCGCCGCGATCCGCCAGGAGCGCGAACGGCAGATTGTATTTGCGCGCGAACGCGGCGTGGCTCGCGCTGTCGTCCACGCTCACGCCGCAGACGGTGGCGTCGAGCGCCTCGAGCTCCCGCATCGTATTGCGAAACCGCATCGCCTGCTCGGTGCAGCCGGGGGTGTCGTCACGCGGATAGAAATAGAGCACAAGCCACTTACCGCGGAATTGCTCGAGCGAGCGGAGGTTTCCATTCTGGTCCGGCAGCGAGAACGCGGGTGCGGTCTCGCCGGCCTGCGGTGCCTTGGCGGCGATGAGCGCGTTCTTGCGCCAGAGATACAGGGCTAGAGCGGCGAGGACTGCCGCGGCGATCCATATCAGCATGCCGACGATCGTTTGCTAGGCGCGCAAATGCTAGTTCACCTGGATGTTCGCGGCCCGGACGACCTTGCCCCACTTCTCCACTTCGGCCCGGATCTGCGCGGCGAAAGCTTGCGGGGTGCTTGCGTGAATGTTGTAGCCGAGCTCGATCACGCGGTCGCGCACGTCGGGCAGCTTCATGATGCGTGCGACCTCGGCATGAAGCTTGTTCACAATCGCAGGCGGCGTGCCGGCGGGCACGAGCAGCGCGGTCATCGTCTCGGCTTCGTGGCCCTTGAAGCCCGCTTCCGCCATCGTCGGCACGTCGGGTAACACCGCCGAGCGTCGCGCGCTGGTGAGCGCCAGTCCGCGCAGTCGGCCCGCCTTGAGATGCGCTGTGACCGGCGGTATCGCCTGACAGCCGAACGGCACCTGATTGCCGAGCACCGCTGCGAGCGATGGACCGCCGCCGGCATACGGCACCAGCACGAGCTGGAGCTTCGCGTCGAGCTTGAGCAGGTGCGCCGAGAGATCGGGCGTCGTACCCATGCCCGGCGTCGCCATGCTGTATTTGCCGGACGCCGCTCGCACCTGCGCCACGAGATCGGCCATCGTCTTCACGGGCTGGCTTGGATGCGCGAAAAAGGCGTGCGGCGACGCCGCCACGTTCGAGACCGGGGCGAAGCTCTTGAAAGGATCGTACGGCGCGTTTCGGTACAAGCTGGGATTCGCCACGAAGCTCGAGCTCACGAAGATGAGCGTGTGACCGTCGGGGGCCGCCTGCGCCGCGATGCCCATGCCGATGTTGCCGCCGGCGCCGCTGCGATTGTCGACGACGACCTGCTGGCCGAACGATTCGGAGAGCTTCTGTCCGACGAGACGCGCGATCACATCGGTCGGCCCGCCCGGCGGGAATGGCACGATCGCGCGAATCGGGCGCGACGGATAGGCTTGCGCGGCGGCGGCGATGGCCGTGGCGGACAGGCTCAGGAGACATGCCGATAGCAGTACTCGTGCAGCGTTCATGACTCCTCCAGGGGTGCGGAAGCGTGTATCGCCGACGCGCTGCGCTCGGGCTGCGGCGGCCGCGCGCGTTCGCCGGGCGCTACGTATTCGGCGCTCGATATCGAAACGCTGACCACGGTATTGCGACCTGCGGCTTTCGCCTCGTACAGCGCCTGGTCGGCGCGTCCGAGGAGCTCGGCGATGCCCGCCGCAGCCGCGAGGCGCGAGATGGAGCCGGGCAGCGCCTGCACGTCCACGCTGGACACGCCGACGCTGATGGTCACGCGTCCGTGCGAGGACTTCGCGTGCGGGAGATTGCGCTCGTACATGCGCCGGCGCAGCCATTCGCCGCGTTCGAGCGCCCCTTCATGCGGTACGTTTTCCAGCAGCACGGCGAATTCCTCGCCGCCCATGCGCACGGGCAGCTCCCCCGGGGCCTGGAACACGTCGCCGATCACGCGGGCGACTTCGACGAGGCATTCGTCGCCGGCGCCATGGCCGTAGGTGTCGTTGTAGTGCTTGAAGTAGTCGATATCGAGCATGAGCACGCTGAGCGGCTGGCGTTTGCCCAGCATGTCTTCCCAAGCGCGCAGCTTCTCGCGATCGAAGCGGCGACGGTTCGCGAGTCCGGTCAGCGGATCGTGCTGCGCCATCGCTTCCAGCCGCTCGTTGGCGGTCTTGAGCTCCGCGGTGCGCTGCGCGACCTGCTGATCGAGCTGCTGGACGTGGCGGCGAATGTCCTCCTGCAACACGCGGAAGCCGTCGGCGACCTCGTCGATCTCGTCGCGCCAGCGGCGGCGCGGACGGTCGAGCTCGAGGGGGCGCGTGAGCTCGGCGGGGGTGAGCGAGCCGGCGAAGCTCGCGATGTGCTGCATCGGAAGCTGAAGCTGGCGCTTGAGGATCACGGCGACGACGTAGCAGATCATCGCGGTGAGCAGCGCGCTCGCGGCGAGCACGACGAGCACGCCGTATGCGAGCTCGCTGTACAGGTGGCTCCAGTCCGGCACGATCGTGAGTGTGCCGAGCCGGCCTTCCTTGCCGCTCGGGTACGGAACGTCCAGCGCGATGCTGCCGCTGCCGGCGTGGCGCGCCACGTTTCCGCTCTGGAATTCCTGGCCGGTGACGGCTTCGAGGCGCGCGAACGCGATCTGCGGGCGATCGGCGATGCGTTTCAACTGCTGCCGGATCGCCTGCGGCTCGATGTCCCAGAGATTGACCGAGAGCAGCGGCACGTTGAGCTCGGCGATCGATTCGATCTCGGTCTGGAAGCTCGCGCGATGGGTGTGGTAGGTGAGCAGGAGCTGCAGCCCGGCGACCACGAGCGCGCACACGGCGCCGGCCGTCACGATGGAGCGGATCAGCGTGCTCGAGAGCGATCGGAAGGCGGCGCGGCTCTGAGGATCGCCCACGTGTCCGGTCTCTACCTTCTGGGCTCGAGGAACTGCGCGAACGAAAAGTTGTAGCGCTTCAGCTTCGGGTTGAGCACCTTGCTGAAACGCCGGAAATCGACGCCGCTGAAGCCGCGCCCGAAACGCTCCATGTAGCGGTCCGCGAGCTGCGGATCGAAATGCGTGAACATCGGGAGATGGAGCTCGAGACCTTCGTCGCGGAAATCGCGGCCGTGGTGATGATCGTAGATCATGACGAGCGACCACGCGCCGCAGATGAAGTGGCCGCCCGAGAGCGCGGTCAGGCGTCCGCTCTTGATCGCGTCCATCGCCTCACGCGAGGTGTTGATGCCGCTGAACCAGGCATCCACCCCGGGCTTCCCGCCGCGCTTCTCCCACGATTGCATGGCGCCGAACGCCATCAGGTCGTTGCCGGCCCATACCAGCCGCGCGTGCGGATAGCGCTGGAACAGCCACTCGCTCTGTTCCGCGGCTTTCTCGCGGGCCCATGCGGCGTAGATCTCCTGCTCGAGGACGACGCTCGGGTCTTCCTTCACCGCGCGGCGCATCCCGAGATTGCGGTTGATCGATGACGGCGTCGAGCGGTCGCCGGCGATCGCGACCATGTGGAGCTTGCCGTCCGGCGCGTAGGCTTTCTGCTGCTTGCCGCGCTCGATCAGCGCTTTCGCCGTCATGTAGCCGGCGTCTTCGGCGCGCGGCTCGAGCGAGCCGAGCCAGCCCTTGAATTTGGTGCGCGGTGCGCCGATGTCACCGCGCTGGTCCGAGGGGATCGAGCTGTAGGCGAGGAAGGTCTTCACGCCCGCGCCGTCGATGATCCGCAGGAGCTCGCCGGCGACCGCGTAATCGTTGGTGATCACGACGTATTGCGGGCGCTGTGCGACGGGCCGCGCCATCATCTCGCGTGCGATCTCGAGCGTCTTCAGGTGCTCGCGCTGGGCGTACTGTACTTCGAACTGCATGCCGAGGCTCTCGGCCACGGTCTGCATCGCCTGGGTGGCGGTGGCCCAGTAGATCTCGTCGGACTTGCCGGGATTGATGAAGGCGACCGACTGGGCGAGCGCGGCGCAAGCGAGGAGGAGAAGAACGGCCGCCGACGCGGCCTTTACGGCCGCTGTTGCGAACGCGTGTCTATTATGTTTTTCCACCGCCGGACTCCCCCCGATAGAGCCGCTGGCGCATATTACCGGAGCGAGCCCCCGGTGAAAACGTGACCTAGCGGTATTTCGCGGCGCTGATGAACATCGAGAACGCCTCGCACCACACGACCACCGTGTCATAGCGGGAGATATCGACGCCTTCGGGCACCGGGACGATGAAATTCTCGAACGTCCGGACGTCCCCCACTCGTAGCGACTGTGCCTTCACCTTCAGGAATGCTTCCTTGGTGTCGACGAAGCGCGGCGCGAGGTAGAGCTTGTAATCGGGGCCGGGCGCGACGCGTCCGTTGAGCGATATCGCCTTACGACCGACCGATACTGTGCCTTCGCCCCAGTGCAGCAGGTCGCTGCCCGCGAGGTCGCGCCGGAATTCGCCGGTGTAATCGGCGCTCCCGGCAGCGCTCTTCACGTCGGCGGCGGACGGCGCATCGGGCGCTGTCAGTATCGGCAGCACGTAGACACCGGCCGCGAAGCCGATCGCGAGTGCGGCCAGGTGCGTGGCGACGAGCACGAGCTTTTTCATGTGTCCTCCTCCCGCATGTTCGTCGAATCGGGCCTGCAGTGCCTTACAGCGCGGTCACCGTGCTCTCGCGGCGATGCGCGGCAGCGCGCTTCGGGCGATCAGCCCCTCGCCGGCCGCGTGCGCCGCCGCGTAGGCGCTGTCCGGCGCCAGCACGAATTGCGTGCTCGTGCGGCTGACGGCCTCCGCGAGCGCGGCGAGCCCGGCGAGGCGCTCCCGCCGCCGGTCGACGCAGCGGATGTAGATCGCCCGGATCCGGCCAGGGTGCCGCTTCACGACGTCGGCGTAGATTTCCGGGTCGCGTTCGCCGCTGTCGCCGATCAGCACGAACGGCAACGCCGGATAGGTTTCGAGGATCTGGTCGATGTGGAGCCGCTTCTGGCGCGCGTGCATTTCATCGGACTCGAAGAGGATGCGCGGGCTGAAATCCCGCAGAAACAGCGGTCCGACGGGGATGCCGTGCACCTTGAAAAATTCAGTGAGCAGGCCGAAGAAATTCCAGGGTCCGTTGGACACGTAGAAGATCGGATTGCCTTCCCCACCGGACGCGCCGGCGTGAAGCGCGCGGTACAACGCGGCGATCCCGTGGAACGGCGTGCGCACGTACGCGTTGGAGAAGAGGACCGTGGCGAGCATTCGAGGCGTGCTGGTCACGTTGGTGGTCACGACGGTGTCGTCGATATCGCTGATGACGCCGAAGCGCGCGGTCTGCGGCGGGATCAGCGCTTCGGCGCTCGCGCGGCAGACCACGCCGCCATCCCGGTCATGGAGCTCGAGCTCGATCTGCTGCCAGGATCGTCCGGGCGCCGGCGTCGGCATATCGAGCGTGAGCCAGAAGTAGCCCTCGGCGTCGGTTACGCCCGCGGCCTCGGTACCGGAGAAAAACGCACGCACGCAGGCGTCCGGGATCTCACGCGTGGAGAAACGGCGAAACGTATTGCGCAGATTGCGCCACTTCGAATCGAGCCGCGACGACTCGATGAGCCCGCGGTCTTCGAGCACCCGCCCGGAGATCAGAATGCGCGAGGGCGTGCCGTAGCCCAAATATGGCTCGATCAGCCAGCGCCCCTTGCGTGCTGTCGCGCGAGGCGGCGCCGGCACGGCCGATATCGCGCGCTGGGCTCGCGCGCAGCGAGATCAGGCGGGGGCGAGCGTAGCCTTGGGATTCGGGCCCCAGGCGTTCGTTTCGGGCTGGCTGTCCTGCACCCAGAACACGATCAGTACGATGATGCCGATGAACGGCACCAGTCCGATCAGCAGCCACCACCCGCTGCGGCCGGTGTCGTGCAGCCGGCGCACGCCGACGGCGAGGTATGGGAGGAACACCGCCAGCACGTAAATCATGTAGATCAGCCCGCCCGTAATGAACGAGTCGATGACGCCGAGCACGATCACGATGATCAGATTGATCAGGGCGAACATCCAGAATTCCATCCGCTGCGCGCGCCCGCTGAAGTCCACGTACTGCTTCAACACCTTCAGGTACCAATTCATTGTTGTTCTCCCCTGTCGTTGAGCTGCGCCGGCCAGTATACGCGCGCGCCATGGATGCGTACCATGCTGAAAACGAGCTGTCGCCAACGAGGAGGCTTTCCATGGACCGATTCGTCTGCTCCGCTATCTGCGCCGCGCTCGGCGCTTTCGCCGCCGCCCCGGCGCTCGCCCAGGACTATCCTGCCAAGGCTATTCGCGTGGTCGTGCCGTTCTCACCGGGCGGAGCGACCGACATCCTGACGCGGCTGCTGAGCACCAAGATGAGCGAGCAGATCGGCAGGCCCGTCGTGGTCGAGAACCGCGCGGGCGGCGGGGGCAACATCGGCGCCGATTACGTCGCGAAATCCGCGCCCGATGGGTACACGCTGCTGGCCGCCGGCATCCCGCAGGCGATCGGGCAGAGCCTGTTCAAGGACGTGCCCTACAACATGGAGCGCGACCTCGCGCCGATCACGATGTTCGCCACCTTCCCGAGCGTGATCGCGGTCCACCCGTCGCTGCCGGTGAAATCGGTGAAGGAGCTCCTTCAGCTCGCGAGGACGCGCCCGGGCGCGCTCAACTTCGGCGCCGTGCCCGGCTCGCCCAACCATCTCGCGATCGAGCTCCTCAAAGTGCTCGGCAAGGTCAACATGGTCCACATCCCGTACAAAGGCGGCGGGCCGGTGGTGATCGACGTCGTCGCGGGACACATTCACGTCGCATCGATGGGACTGCCGCCGGCCGTGAAAATGGTGGAGGCGGGCAAACTGCGCCCGCTCGCGGTGACGAGCGCGACCCGCTCGGCGGTGTTGAAGGACGTTCCCACGGTGCAGGAATCGGGTGTGCGCGATTACGAGGTGACTTCGTGGTACGGGATGTTCGCGCCGGCGCGCACGCCGGAGCCGATCGTCAAACGACTCCATACCGAGCTGTCGACCGCGCTGAAGGCCCCGGATGTCACGCAGCGCCTCGGCGGCCTCGGCGCCGAAGCGTCGGGCAAAGATCCCGACGAGTTCGCGCGCCACGTGCGCGAGGAAATCAGGAAGTGGGCCGGCGTGGTGAAAGCCTCAGGCGCGCCCCGCAGATAACGGACGTGGCAATGCCGCGATAAGCGATTTTTTGCGCGGGACGCATCGCGTCACGGCGCGTCGTGGATTTTTATTCCGAGGAAGCGGGCGGCGTTGCCGTGCATGAGGCCCTCGAGCAGCTCGGGCCTGATCGGCAACGCGCGAAACCACGCGGCGTAGCGCGCCACGCCGATGAACGGATACGAGCTGCCGTACAGAAACCGGTCGGACAGAAAACCGTTGGCCGCGCGGATGTAGTCGTCCATGCCGGGCATGTTGCACAGATACTGATCGGGCGAGAGGTACAGGTTGGGCCGCCGGTAGGCGACGTGCAGGATCTGGTGCACCCATGGCCAGCCGCCGTGCGTGATGGCGATACGCAGACCCGGAAAATCGCCGGCGACGCGATCGATGTGCACCGGGTCGGTGTAGGCGAGATCGGGTCCGGCGCTGCCGCCCGCCATCACCGTCACCGGAATGCCGCGATCTTCGCAGTGGGCGTAGAGCGGGTAGAGCCGGCGATCGTCCGGGAACATCGGCGCGGGGTAGGCGCCCGGCTCGAGGTTGATGCCTTTCAGCCCGAGCGCGATCGCTTCGTCGATCTGGCGGATCGCTCGCTTGCGTTCGCTGGGATCGATCGAGCCCACGCCGATGAAGCGCCCGGGATACGCCTGCACGATGTCCGCGATGTCGCGGTTGCTGACCGAGCCGTAGACGCCGGAGAAGCGGCCCATGACCACGCCCTGCGTGACGCCGGCCTCGTCCATCTCCGCGAGCAGAAGCGCCATCGACTGCTGCTGCGCGGAAGGCGCGGGCTCCATGCCATGCCGCCGCGTGGCATCGTCGCGCCGCGCGGCGTTCGCGTACATGATCATGTCGAGGAAGCCCTTGAGCGGCGGGCGCAGTCGAAAGTCGATCACCGGCATCCCGCCAATATATATAAAAGCGCGGCGACTGCCGCGCTAAGCGATTTTTTGCGCTGCGACGTGAAGCGTCGCGGCGCGTCGTAGGTTTATTTCCAGAGTTCCGCGACGATCGACATGTCGCGCGCGCCGTGACCCTGCGACTGAGCCAGCCGATAGATCTCCTGCGCGACGCCGATGCCGAAGAGCGGGGCGCAGCCCGTAGTCGCGAGCTCCTGTGCGAGCAGCATGTCTTCGCACACGTGGTCGACTGAAACCCGCGGCGGATCGTATTCGCCTTTGATGATGCGCGGCCCGAACGATTCGAGCGCCTTGCTGGTGGCGCCTTCCATCAGCGCCTTCTGCAGGACGTCCAGATCGACGCCGTTCCTCGCGCCCAGCATGAGCGCCTCGTTCACCAGCGCCACTGTGGCGTAGCTCAGCACGTTGCTGATGATTTTCACCGTGTGTGCGGCGCCGACCGGGCCGACGTGCTGGAACGTGTTGCACATCGCTTCGAGCACCGGCTTCACCTTCGCGATGTCGCGCTCGTCGCCTCCGAGGAAAAACGCGAGCGTGCCCTGTTTGGCGCCCGCGACCCCGCGCGTGACTGGCGCATCAATCAGCGCGATGTCTTTCTCCTTCAGCATCTGCGCGAGCTTGCGCGTGCTCGGCGGATTGCTCGTCGAGCAATCGACGACGATCGTGCCCGGCGCGGCGTTTTCGAGCACGCCCTCGCGGCCAAGCACCACGGCTTCGACTTCGCGCGATGTCGGCAGGCTGAGCACCACCGCATCGCAGGCCTTGACACTCGCGGCCGGCGTATCGGCGAGGCTCGCGCCTTGCTGCGCGAGACGCTGCGCCGGCTCGGCGCGGCGGTGCTTCATCGCGGTGACGCGAAACTGTTTCTTGAGAAGATTCGCCGCCATGGGCTCGCCCATCGCGCCGATGCCGATGAATGCGATGTTGCGCATCTTGGTCCTTCCGATTTAGCTGTTACGGGCGAGCTTCAAGAAATTCGGCTCCGGATGCGGGAGCGGCGGGAGTACCCAGGTGCCCGTGCCGACGGGCCGCACCTCGCGGTCGACCACCACTTCGACGAGATACGGCTTGTTGGCTTTGATCGCGGTCTCGAGCGCGCCTTCGATATCGCCGGGACGCTCCACGCGCGCGCCTTCCACCCCCATCGAGCGTGCGAGCAGCGCGAAATCGGTGTTCTGGAGCGCACCCGTCTCGTCGTTCGCGAAGCTCGTCGCGAGCTCGCCGGTCTTGAACGAGCCGAGCTGAAGGTCGCGAATCGAGCAGTAGCCATAGTTGTTCCACACGACCCACACAGCCGGGATCCCGTACTCGGCGGCGGTCGCGAGAATGTGCGGCGTCATGAGGAACGAGCCGTCACCCACGACGGCGATCGCGGGTGAATCGGGCTGCGCGAGCTTGGCGCCCAGTATCCCGGAGCTCGCGTATCCCATCGCCGCGAATCCCCAGGATTGCAGCAGGTGGCGCGGCCGGCGCGTTTTCCAGAGCTGGACCACCCAGTTGTGGTGCACGCCGACGTCGGTCGCGAAGATCGCGTTCTCGGGCACGACGCGCGAGAGCGCATTCATCAGGCGCTCGGGACGGACCGGCGTAGCCTCGCTCTGCGAGAACTTCGACTGATAGTCGTCCCACAGGCTCGTGTGCTCGGAGAGCCGCGCCGTCCAGTCCGAATAGCTCTTCGCACGGCCGCCGAGCTTGTCGCGCGCGAGCGCGGTGAGCGCCGCGAGCGTGGCCCCGGCGTCGCCGATGAGGCCGATCTCGGTCGGATAGTTGCGGCCGATCTCCACCGGATCGATGTCGACGTGGATGAGCGCGGTCGGCGGGATCTGCAGCGTGTAACCCTCGATCCATGCGCTCGTCGTGCGGTCGTCGAAGCTGCATCCGAGCGCGAGCAGGACGTCCGCATTCTTCGTCGCTTCATTCGCGGCGTACGTGCCGTTCCTGCCGATCGGCCCGAGCGCGAATTCGTGTGTTTCGTCGATCGCCCCTTTGCCGTTGGGGCTGGTGACCACCGGAATGCGCAGCACCTTGATGAATTCGAGCAGCTCGTCCGTCGCTTCACTCAACAGCAGGCCCTGGCCCGCGAGGATGACGGGCCGCTGCGCCTCCAGCAGCCGCTGCAACGCTTTACGCAGTCCTTCCGGGTCGCCCGGCGAGCGCTGGTACACGACTGGATCGGGCTGCGGTACCGGCAGCGACGTCTCCTCCTGGAATATGTCGAGCGGGACGTCGATGTTCACCGGACCCGGCCGGCCGGTGCGCAGCAGCCCGAACGCCTGCTTCATCGCGATCGGCACCATATCCGCGCGGGTGGGCTGGAAGCTGCGCTTCACGTAGGGACGGATAACCGACGGGAAATCGCCCTGGTAGTAGCGGCCGGTCTCCTGGAACGGCATGCGATTGAACTGCGTCGTCGGCACGTTGCCGGTGATCGCGAGATAGGCCGAGGAGTCCATCATCGCGTTCGCGAGCGCGATCACGAGGTTGCAGGAGCCGGGACCGCACGACGTGAAGGTCGCGACCGGCTGATGCTTGATCTTGTAGTACGCGTCGGCCATGTAACCGGCGGACTGCTCGTGATGCGTGGAGATCGTCTTGATGCGGCCGGAAGCCGCAGCCGCGGCGTCGAGAAAACCGACGTTGCCGTGCCCGCACAAGCCGAAGAGATACGGCACCTTCTCCTTGATCAGGTACTCGACGATGACCTCGGCGCCCTTCAGTTTGTCCGTCACTTCTGCTCCGTCATTTGCACGGTGCGCCACTGGCGCACCCTACGTCAGTTCATCACCGCGTCACCGCGCTCAGTCGATTTTGATGCCCACGGCCTTGACGACCTTCGACCATGTCGCGAGCTCGCGCTTGAGGAACGCGTCGTATTCTTCGGGCGAGCTGGCGACGAGGTCCGCGCCGAGCGCCGAAACTTTCTCTCTGACCTCGGGAATCGACGTGACCTTCGCGAACGCCTGATTGAGCTTCACGATCACGTCGCGCGGCGTGCCGGCGGGGACCATCACGCCCTGCCATTCGATCGCTTCGAAGCCGGGGAGCGGTCCCGCCTCCGCCACCGTCGGCAACTCCGGCAGCGCCGAGTTGCGCTTGGCGCTGCTCACCGCCAGCGCGCGGAGCCTCCCGCTCTTGAAGTGACTGATGGCGGACGGAATCGTCGCGAAGAGCGTCGTCACCTCGCCGCCGACGATCGCGATCACCGCCGGGCCGCCGCCTTTGTACGGCACGTGCTGCAATTTGAGCCCGGCCATGTGCGCGAAGCGCGCGGTCGCGAGGTGGTTGGCGCTGCCGTTGCCGGCCGACGCGTACGTGAGCGCGCCCGGCTGCGATCTTGCGAGCGCGATGTATTCCTTGACGGACTTGACCGGCACAGATGGATGCACCGCGTGCACGAGCGTCACGATCGCGATCTGCCCGACAGGCGCGAAGTCCTTCTCGGTGTCGAACGGCATCTTTCGGTAGATGCTCGGATTGGCGCCGTACGCGATGTTCGCGATGCCGACGGTGTAGCCGTCGGGCGGCGATTTCGCCACGATGTCCAGACCGACAATGGAGGCCGCACCGGGGCGGTTGTCGATCAGCACCTGCTGCCCCAGCGCTTCGGAAAGCCGCGGCGCAAAAATGCGCAGCAGCACGTCGGTCGAACCGCCCGGCGCGTACGGCACGATGACGCGAATCGGTTTCGTCGGATAGGTCTGTGCGTTCGCGCCGACAGCCGTGAGCGCGCAAGATGCCGCTGCGATCGCGGCCATGAGACAACGGGCGGATCGGTTCATGATGTTCTCCTCCTGAAGCTAGAATAAACGAAAACCCGGCGCGACAAGCGCCATCCCCCGCGCTTCCCAAGGAGATCCACGCATGGCGCAACGCAAGCGCCCCGAAGACCTGCGCAGCCATCGCTGGTTCGGCGCGACAGACCTGCGTTCGTTCGGTCATCGCTCGCGCGCGCTCCAGATGGGCTACACGCGCGAAGACTTCGCGGGCAAACCCGTGATCGCGATCCTGTCGACCTGGAGCGATCTGAATCCCTGTCACGCGCATTTCAAGCAGCGCGTGGAAGAAGTCAAACGCGGCGTGTGGCAGGCCGGCGGTTTTCCGGTCGAGCTTCCGTGCCAGTCGGTTTCCGAGACGTACCTCAAGCCGAGCTCGATGTTCTATCGCAACTTTCTCGCGATGGAGGCCGAGGAGTTCCTGCGCGCGCATCCGGTCGACGGCGCGGTCCTCATGGGTGGTTGCGACAAGACGACGCCGGGCTTGCTGATGGGCGGCATCAGCATGGGCTTGCCGGTCATCTATATGCCGGCCGGTCCCATGCTGCGCGGCAACTGGCATGGCCAGCCGCTCGGCTCCGGCAGCGACACGTGGAAATACTGGGCGGAGCTGCGCGCCGGCACGATCACCGAGCGCGACTGGCAGGAAGTCGAGGAGGGCATCGCCCGTTCGTTCGGCCACTGCATGACCATGGGCACGGCCTCCACGATGACCTCGGTCGCGGAAACGCTGGGTCTCACGCTGCCGGGGGCGGCGTCGATCCCCGCTGCCGATGCCAATCACCCGCGCATGGCGGAGATGAGCGGCCGGCGGATCGTGGAGATGGTGTGGGAGGATCTCAAACCGTCCGACATGCTCACGCGCGACTCGTTCGACAACGCGATCACTGCGATACACGCGTTGTCCGGCTCGACCAACGCGATCATTCATCTGACCGCCGTCGCCGGACGTGCGGGCATCGAGCTCACGGCCGAGCGCTTCGACGAGATCGCGCGTACCACGCCGGTGCTCGCGAACATCCGGCCGGCCGGAACGAAATATCTGATGGAGGACTTCTACTATGCGGGGGGCTTGCGCGCACTGCTGCGCGAGCTTGGGGACCGGCTGAAGCTCGATTGCCTGACGGTGAACGGCAGGACGCTGGGCGAGAACATTGCCGAGGCGAAGATCTACAACGACGACGTGATCCGCACGCTCGACAACCCGCTGTCGCAGACCGGCGGGCTCGCGGTGCTGCGCGGCAATCTCGCGCCGAACGGCGCGATCATCAAGCCAACGGCGGCCGAGCCGCATCTCTTGAAGCACGTCGGTCCTGCGGTCGTGTTCAGCGACTACAACGACATGAACGCGCGCATCGACGACGAGTCGCTGAAAGTCGACGAGAATTCAGTGCTGGTGCTAAAGAACGGCGGTCCGCTCGGAGGACCTGGCATGCCGGAGTGGGGACAGCTTCCGATTCCGAAGAAGCTGCTCAGGAAAGGCGTGCGCGACATGGTGCGGATCTCGGACGCGCGCATGAGCGGCACGTCGTACGGCACCTGCGTGCTGCACGTCTCACCCGAATCGTACGTCGGCGGACCGCTCGCGTTCGTGCAGGACGGCGACCTGATCGAGCTCGACGTGGAGCGACGCAAGCTCGAGCTCAAGGTGAGCGAATCGGAGCTTGCGAAACGTAAAGCGTCGTGGAAAGAACCGCCGGCGCGCTTCGAGCGTGGTTACGGCGCGCTCTTCGCGCGGCACATCACGCAGGCGGACAAGGGCTGCGACTTCGATTTCCTGCATGGCGGCGCGCCCACGGCCGACCCCGAGATCCACTAGTGATGCAGTGATGCAGTGACGAGGTGACGAGGTGAAAAACTGCGTCACCGCATCACCGCGTCACTGCGTCACCGCGACGCGATGACGCATCCAGTCGTTCGCTTCGGCACGGCCGGTGTCATTGCCGCGGCCGTCGTCGTCTTCTTCCTGCCGCCGCCGGTCGGCTACACGACACAGACGATGCACGCCGCCGCGCTGTGCATCCTCGTCGTCGGCTTCTGGGCGCTCGGCTCGCTGCCCGAGCACATCGTCGCGCTGCTTTTTTTTCTGCTGGCGATGCTGTTCGCGATCGCGCCGGCGCCGGTGGTGTTCTCCGGATTCGCTTCCGGCACGCTGTGGCTGGTGCTCGGCGGGCTGATACTGGCGGAAGCGGTGAACCGGACGGGCTTGGGCGTGCGGCTCGCGCGCGTGCTGATCGGCCGGCGCGCGCTCTCGTATCGCGCGCTGATAGCGGTCGTCGTGCTGCTGTGCTCGGTCATGTGCGTCGTCATGCCGGCCACGGTCAGCCGCATTCTGCTGCTGGTGCCGATCATGGCGGCAGTCGCGCATCGCGCGGGACTGAAGCCGGGAAGCGCCGGCTACGACGGCGTAGTCCTCGCGACGATCATGGCGAACTACCAGATCGGCACCGTTTTTCTGCCCTCGAACGCGCCGAATCTGATCCTCGCAGGCGCGGCGGAAACGCTTTACGGGATTACGTTCATCTACGGCGAATGGCTGCTCGTGCAGTTGCCGGTGATGGGTGTGCTGAAAGCGGTCTTGCTGATCGTGCTCCTCTGGATGCTGTTTCCGGACGAAACGCGCCCGCTGGAGGCGCAGCAGGCGCCGGAGCCGATGACGGGCGCCGAAAGGCGTCTCTCCGGAATACTGATCACCGCGGTTGCGCTCTGGGCGACTGACTTCGTCCACGGCATTCATCCGGGCTGGATCGGGCTCGCGGCGGGACTCGCAACGCTGATCCCGCCGCTCGGCGTGATGCCGATGGCGAGCTTCACCGAGCGCGTGAAGCTTCCGCCGTTCTGGTATATCGCATCGATCCTCGGGATGGGCGCGCTCATGGTGGAGACGAGCCTCGCGCGCGGGCTCGGCGACGCGCTGCAGGCGACCCTGCGGCTCGAGGCCGGCCGCGATGCCGTCAACTTCGGCATCCTGACGGTACTGTCGACCGTCACCGGCGCCTTCGTCACGAACGTCGCGCAGCCGGCGCTGCTCGCGCCGCTCGCCAGCCACTTTGCCGATGCGGCAGGCTGGCCGCTCAAGGCCGCGCTGATGGCGATCGTGCTCGGATTCACGACCGCGGTGTTTCCATATCAGGTTCCGCCGATGGTGGTCGGCATGCAGGTAGGCGGTCTCAAGCTTCGGAGCGTGTTACGGATCACGGTTCCCGTGACGGTGTTGAGCCTGACCGTGCTGATGCCGATCAACTACTTCTGGTGGCGACTCATCGGTTACTTCGGCTAGGGACTGTCCGGCTTTTTGTTTTGTTAGGGGATATATGACGAGCAAGCTTTTTTCGCCGCTTTCCATCGGCCCCGTGCCGCTCGCGAACCGCGTGACGATCGCGGCCATGTGCCAGTACAGCGCGAACGAGGGTTCGATGACCGATTGGCACGTGCAGCATCTCGGGAATCTCGCCCTCTCCGGCGCCTCGATGCTGCCGATCGAAGCGACCGGCGTGCTGCCCGAAGGGCGGATTACGCGCTGGTGCACCGGTCTCTATTCGGACGAGAACGAGGCGGCGATGAAGCGCGTCGTCGATTTCGTGCGCACGATCTCGCCGATTCGCATCGGCGTGCAGTTGAACCATGCCGGCCGCAAGGCCTCTGCCCACCGGCCGTGGGAAGGGCGCGGGCCGCTGGCGGAACAAGAAGGCGCATGGACCACGTGCGCGCCGTCGCCGCTCGCGCTGGCGCCGGGCTGGCCGACACCGCTTGCGCTGGACCGCGCGGGACTGGAACGCGTGAAGGCGGCGTTCGCGTCGGCCGCGCGGCGCGCCGCGCGTGTCGGGCTCGATTTCGTCGAAGTTCACTCGACGCACGGATATCTGCTGTCGGAGTTCCTGTCGCCGCTTTCGAACCATCGCGGCGACGAATACGGCGGCAGCCTGGAGAACCGCATGCGCTTCCCGCTCGAGGTTTTCCGCGGCGTGCGCGAAGCGTTCCCGCGCGAGAAGGCCGTCGGGGCGAAGATCTCCGGCACCGACTTCGCGCCGGGCGGCTGGACGCCGGAAGACGCGGTGGTTTACGCGCGCGAGCTGAAGGCGCTGGGCTGCGACTACGTCACGCTTTCGGGCGGCGGGGTCGTGCTGGATGCGAAGGTTCCGGTCTCACCGGGTTATCAGGTTCCGTATGCGCAGCGGGTAAAGCGCGAGGTAGGCATCACCACCGGCAGCGTGGGTCTTATCGCCGGCGCGCGTCAGGCCGAAGAGATCGTCGCGAGCGGCAAGGCCGACTTCGTCGCGCTCGCGCGCGGCATGCTTTTCGACCCGCGCTGGCCGTGGCACGCGGCGCTGGAGCTCGGCGCGGATATCAAATATCCGCCGCAGTACGAGCGTGCGAGCCCGAAGGCATGGCCGGGCGCCGAGAGTTGGATGGCCGAGTAAACCGTAGGGTGCGCCTGCGGCGCACCAACCGGCCGGTGCGTTATCAACGCACCCTACGAGGTGCCCGCTCTGAGTTCGTGGGGTGAGCCGCGTCCGTCGATGGTCTGCAGCATTACCGGCCGCCGCCAGGCGCGGTGCACGTACTGGAGGACGCGCGACGCACGCTCGAGGTCGAGCCCACGCCCATCGGCTTCGTGGTCGTGGAAGAGCACGAGACTGCCGTCCTGTTTCATCTCGCCGACGTTGATACGCGGCGCGCCGTAGTTGAATTTCGGCGCGAGTATCGCCTCGCGCACCTGATTCACGTCGCGCGCGGTGATCTTGATGCCGTCGTCCGATTTCGCCTCGAAGACGAAGAGCCCGAGCTTGTCGCAAAGCTCCCCGTCGAGATAGTTGCGCACGAAGCCGAAGTCGTCCTCGTCGCGCCGGATGTCGCGGGCGTGCTCCAGGCCTTCGCGTTCGACGATGCGCTCCCACATCGAAAAGCCGAGATGGTACGGATTGATCGCGAGCGCCGCCTGCTGCTCGGCCGCGAACGGCCGCACGACGTTCGAGTGGCAGGTGACGGCGTCGAGGTAGAGGTCCTCCGGCAGAAAGTCGGCTTCGCGCAGTAATCGCGCGTGCCAGTAGGTCGCCCAGCCCTCGTTCATGATGTTGCAGGCGAAAACCGGGTAGAAGTAGAACGACTCGTGGCGCACCGCGAGGAACACGTCGCGCTCCCAGTCTTCGAGCTCCGGCCCGTAGTTCGCGATGAACCACAAGAGATCGTGCTCGGCGCGCGGCGGAATCGGCGCGGGCTTGCGCTCACGCGACTGTGCGGGCGGCCCCTCCTCGCCGGGAAGATTCCGGAAGCGGTCACCGAAGGGATCGTCCCGCTGCGGCCGTTCGCTCTGCTCGATGTATTTCGGGTACAGCGGCCGGTGCAGCTCCTGGTTCACGTCCACGTGAGGCTCGAGCGCGAGCGCGGCGTCGAGCAGCGCCTCCACGCGCTGTTGTCCGTGAGTCTTCACCGCCTCCTCGATGCGATGCGCCTGCGCGGCGGCATGCTCGACGATATTCGTGCCGGACATCTCCGCGAAGCGCGCGAACAGGTGGTTGTTCTTCGCGAAATCGGCGTGGCCGAGCACGTGCGCCGTGACCAGCGTGTTCTCGGCGAGCGTGTTCGAGTTGACCAGGTATCCATGGCAGGGATTGCCCGGGAACATCACTTCGAAGATCCGCGAGTGCCCCATCGATTGGCGGATGAGCTGGTGGATGTAGCGCACGCCGAACGACCAGTGCGGCATGCGGATCGGCAGGCCGTAGATCGCCACTTCATTCATGAAGTTGTTCGGCACCAGCTCGAAGTCGACCGGGTGGTAGTCGAGGCCCAGCGATCGCGCCAGCGATTCGATGCGCCCGCCGTACTCGACGAGCGCTTCACTCATACGGTCGTCGGTGCTCATGCGCTCACTTCCGCGCGCGACTGCTCTTCCTGGAAGAACTGTCGCAGCGCGTTCCAGACGTCCTCGCGGTTGGTCACGCGCGCCATGCCGAGCGCCACGTCGTCACGCTGCAGGCGCGAGCAGATGCCGGCCATCTCGGTTTCGGGCGAGATTCCGTAAGCCGGCCGGATCTCGATGAAGCCGCAGTAGTTCAGGCTCTGGCAAAGCTCGCGCAGCGTTTCGGTTGCGGGCTCGCGGTCGTCCACGAGGTTCTCGCCGTCGGAGGCGTAGAAGAGATACACGTTGTACTGCGACGGGTCGTAGCGGTCGCGGATCACTTCCTGCCCGAGCTTGAACACCGTCGAGGACACGGTGCCGCCGGTGCCGCTGGTCTGGAAGAACTGCGATTCGTTGAACTCCCACGCTTCCGCGGAGTGCGCGATGAAAGCAGTCTCGACTTTCGCGTACTGCCGGCGGATCCCCTGCAATGCGAAGAAAAAGAACGTTTTCGCGAGCTGGCGCTCCGTTTCGCCCATGCTGCCCGAGACGTCGATCGCGAAGATCACCGCCGCGTTGGTCGCCGGCCGGGTCCGCCGCACGAGCTGGCGGAAGCGCAGGTCGTCGTCGGTGAACGGCGCCGGATGTTCCTGGATCGCGCGCCGGCGGATCGCCTGCTTCACGGTGCGCCGGCGATCGAGCCGCGAGCGCACGCCGCGTTTGTCCCAGCCCTCGCGCACGAACTCCACGTCTTCCACGCGGCCGGACGTTTTCGGTTTCAGGTCCGGGAGCTTGAGCTCCTCCCACAGCCAGTCCAGCACGTCCTCGACTTTCAATTCGAGCACGAACTGCAGGTCGCCCTGGCCGCTGCCGGCTTCGCTGCCCGCCTGATCCTGACCTTGTTGAGGCTGCCCCGGACGCAGGATCTGACCGGGCTCGCCCGCGCCTTGGCCGGCGCCCGTCTCACTTTCGGGGTCGCGGAGCCGGAAGCGCGCATGCTCGGCGAGCCGCACCGGTACCAGCACCGTCTGACCGCCGGAACCGGTGAGGACGTCCGGCCCGGCGATCAGGTTCGGCAGGCTTTTTTCGACCGACTCGCGGACTTTCTCGTTATGCCGCAGCCAGTCCCGCGCGCCCCGCGAAAAGAGATCGTACCAGCCGATCTCTGCGGAAATGCGGGACGAGGTCTGCCAGCGGGATGTCGACGAACCACGATAGAAGCTCATATGGCCTTTGCGGGCCCCGGGAACGACGTCAGTGCTGAGGCTGACACGGGGATCCCCTGTGTTATTCCTGCGCGAGCAGCGTGGTGACGTAGTTCAGGGCTTCACGCGCACTGTGCACGTCGTAACCGTACTCGTCCACCAGCCGTTTCTCGACGACCGAGATCTTCTGTTTCGCTTCCTCGTCGGGCCGCGTCGCGGACGAGACGAGCCGCAGCACGTCGCGGCGCTGCTCGAAGAGGTACTGGCCGATCGCGTCATGGAGAAGCGCGTGGCTGTTCAGCGTGAACTTCTCGCCGCGCTTGAACGCGCCCATCGCCTTTCTGACGATCTCCTGGCGGAACGACTGTTTGCCCGAATCGGAGACATCGATCTTCTCTTCGACGCTCCTTAAGAAACGCTCGTCGGGCTTGCGCTCCTCGCCCGTGATCGGATCCTTGATGAGGCGGTTGTCGAGCGTCGCCTCGACCTCGTCCAGGTACTTGTCGAGGAGGTCCTGCGCTTCCTGCTCGAAGGACACGAAGAGGGCCTTGTGAACGTCTTCCTTCACCCACTTGTTGTAGAAATCCTTACGGGCGATCACGAGGAAATCGACCCATTTGCGCTTCTTCTTCGGATCGATCCGCGCGTCGGACTCGATGGCATCCTTCAGTCCCAGCAGCACGTCCATCGTCGTCAGGCTCTTCGCCGAGCTCTGCACGATCGCGTTCGACAGCGCGTTAATGACAAAGCGCGGGCTGATGCCGGTCAGCGCTTCGTCAGGTAATTTCTGACGGATGCGCTCGGCTTCGGCGCGGCTGATCCCTTCGGCGTCCTCTCCGGCGTGCACGCGCACCTTCTTCGGCACTTCGGACTCGTTCTCGCCTTCGTGCAGGCGCGTCAGGATCGCGAACACCGCGGCGGTGTGCAGCACGTGCGGGTCGAGGTGGACCTCGGCGAACGCGGGCGCATTCGAGATGAGCTTCTGGTAGATCCGCGCTTCGTCCCTGAAATTGAGGGTGTACGGGACCTGAATGATGACCATCCGGTCGAGCAGCGCCTCGTTCTCGCTTTCCTGGAGGAACTTGCGAAACTCGGCGAGGTTCGTGTGCGCGAGGATCGTCTCGTCGAGGTGGATCAGCGGGAAGCGTGAGACCTTGACGTTCTTCTCCTGCGTCAGCGTGAGCAGCAGATAGAGGAACTCGCGCTTGACCTTCAGGATCTCGATCATCTCCAGCATGCCGCGGCTTGCCGCGTAAACGGCGCCCGACCACGACCACGCGCGCGGGTCGCCCTCGTCGCCGTACTGGGCGACTTTCGAGAGGTCGACGGAGCCCACGAGATCCGCGATGTCCGCGGTCGTCGGATCGTGCGGCGCATAGGTGCCGATGCCCATGCGGCCGGCTTCCGAGAGGAAAATCCGCTCCACCGGCATCTGCATGAAATCGCCGGTGATGCCCTCGCCTTTGCGTGTCTTGTCGGGTTCGGCCGCGCTGGCGTTGGCACGGCCGTCATCCAGCCGCGCGCGGCACATCGGGCAGAGCTCGCCGTTGATCTCTACGCCGTAGGTCTCGCGGAATTTAGGCCGCAAGGTGTACGGCACGAGGTGCAGCGGCGACTCGTGAACCGGGCAGCCCTGGATCCCGTACAGAGCGCCTTCGTCGGTCTGGCTGTACTCCTCCAGCCCGCGTTTGAGCAGGATCACGATGCTCGATTTTCCGCCGGCGGGCGGCCCCAGCAGCAGGAGGAGACGTCTGCCGACCTCGGAGCCGGCGCTCGCCGCGCGGAAATAGTCGGCCAGACGCTCGAGCTCGCCGTCTATGCCGAACAGATCGTCGGAAAAAAGTTTGTACCGGGCGGGTCCGTTGTCAGTCTCCTCGACACCCTGCCAACGGATCATGTCCCACATGTACTGGTGGCTGCTGCGCGCGATCGCACGCGGATTCGCGCGGAGGACCTGCTCGATGAACTCGGCAAAAGTCCCCGACCAGTTCGCCGCCTTGTGCTGCTGGCTGAAGGCAACAAGACTCTTTACAAAGTCGCCATGGCGCTCAGTCTCGTCCGTCCGGTTCGACATTCAGTCCCTCCGCGGTTATGCCTTCGCCTGCTGTATTCAAACGCCGTACCAGGTCCGTAAATTCCCACGCCCGAATGCTCCGGGAGTGGCGTAGAAACAGACTCCTACGAGCGTCACCGCAATTTTCGTGCGGCGCTCCCCGGCCTGCTACCGCGTGCTCTCGTGTGGCTCGTCTCCCATAAACGCATGAATCGGTGCAGCGACTACTGCACGTCCTATTTTCCCCATTCCTCGCGTCTTGTACAGCGTCTAATGCGCTTTTCGCGCGATTTCAGTGTCTATGTGTCCCACGGACGCAACAATCATCCATCCGGCTGAATCGCTTCATAATGGCGTCCCGCGCAATCGACGCGGCAACGAAAAGGTGAATAAGTGACGAGGAGCGGCAGAAGTTGTCTGTTTGCGGCGGTAGTAGTGTCATTGCTCCACGGTGTTCCTGTTGCAGCGCAATCAAGTACTCCGAACTATCCGGTGCGGCCTCTGCGATTCGTCGTGCCGTATCCGCCTGGCGGCACGACCGACATCGTCGCCCGGGGCATCGGCGCCAAACTCGGGGAACGATTCGGCCAGCAGGTCGTCGTCGATAACCGCGGTGGTGCCAGCACGATCATCGGCGCCGACGCCGTCGCCAAGGCGGCCCCCGACGGTTACACGCTGCTGCTCGCGACGAAGACGACGCTGTCGATCAATCCACAGGTGTTTCCGAAGCTGCCGTATGACGCGGCGCGTGACTTCGCGCCGATCAGCTCCGCGACAAACGTGCCGTTCGTGATCGCGGTGCATCCGTCGATGCCGGCGAATTCGATCACCGAATTGATCGCGCTGGCGAAGGCGAAGCCCGGTGTTATCAGGTACTCGACGCCGGGTACGGCATCGAGCAATCATGTGGCCGGCGCGCTGCTCGAGTCGATGGCCGGCATCAAGCTCCTGCACGTGCCATACAAAGGCTCGGGGCCGGCGGCCACGGCCGCGTTGCAGGGCGAAGTCCAGATGGTCATCACCGGCGTCGGCACGCTGGTGTCGCACTGGAAGGCGGGCAAGCTCAAAGTGCTCGCGTTCGGCAGCGATACGCGCCATCCCAGCTTTCCCGACGTGCCTTCGACCGGCGAAGCGGGTCTCAAGGGCTACGAGGCTGGAACATGGTTCGGTGTCGTCACCCGGGCCGGTACTCCGCGCCCGATCATCGACCGGTTGAGCAAGGAGATCGTTGCCGCGCTCGCCTCAGCCGATCTGAAGGACAGACTGGTCGCGATCGGCTTCGACGTGCTCGGCAGCACGCCGGACGAGTTCGCGCGCTACATCAAGGCCGATCAGGCGCGCACGGCGAAGGTGATCAAAGCCGCGGGCATCAAAGTCGGAGAGTAGGCCGTAAGGTCGCGCGACCGTCCAGCGCGACTGCGTCGCTCGTCCGGACGAGCAGCGGATTGACGTCGAGCTCGACGAGTCGCGACCCGAGCGTCGCGGCGAGCCAGCTCACCCGCACGATGGCGTCCAGCAGCGCGTCGACGTTGCAGGGCCGACGGCCGCGCGCGCCGTTGAGCAGCGGCCACATCCTGAGCTCAGCGACCATGAGACGCGCCGCTTCGCGCGTGACGGGTGCGGGAGCAAGCGTCGTATCGTTCATGATCTCCACCAACACGCCGCCCGCGCCGACCATCACGATCGGGCCGAACTGCGGGTCGTGTTTCGCGCCCACGATCACCTCCACGCCGTCGCTCAGATAACGCTCGACGAGACAACCTTCGAGGCGCTCGCCGGACAGGTGCTTTGCAAGGTTCGCTTCGATTTCGCGCCAGGCGGTGTGCACGGCGGCACTGTCCGCGAGATCGAGCCGCACGAGGCCCGCGTCGCTCTTGTGGCTGACCTCGCGGCAGATGCCCTTCAGCACGACCGGATAGCCGATGTCCGCTGCGGCCTCGAGTGCCGCATCCGCGCTGGCGACGACGCGTGGATCAGCCGTCGCGACACCGGCGGCGCGCAGCAGCGATTTCGCCTGTGGCTCGGTGAGCCGCCCATCCGGCAGCGCTCGAAGCGCGTTTTCGATCGAGCGCACGAAATCCTCCGGCGGGTGGGATTGGGTGCGGCGATCGGCGCCAACTGCGCCGTATTCCACCGCCGCCCGCAGCACCCGCAATGCGTCGTCCATCCGATTGGTGTACGGGCATCCGATCTCGCGCAGCTTCCCGCGCGCACCGTCGACGAGCGAGCCGGGGGTGAACAGTATCGCGGTCGGCTTGCCCGCCGCGAGTGCGGCTTCACCCCAGCGGCGGACTTTCTCTTCCAGTTGCGGCGTCGTCGCGACGATGATGAGCACTGCGCCGATACTCGGATCACGTGCGAACGCCTCGTAAGCCGCGATCGCGCCCGTGACGCCGGTCTCGCGCGAGAGGCCGCCTACATCCAGCGGATTGAGCGGGCGACTCGCCGGCACCAGATCCGCGAGCGATTGCCGCGTCGCGGTCGAAGGCTGCGCCAGCGTGAGTCCTGCCGCGGCGAGCCGGTCGGCGGTGACCGCGATCGTGCCACCAGACGGCGAAAGCGCCGCGATTCCCGGCGACCGCGCACCGCCGAAGCGCGTGAGGAACTGTGCGCAGTCGATCATGCTTTCCGCGTCGTCCATCATGAGCACGCCGTGGGCGCGGCAGACCGCCCGCCACACCTCGTGCGAGCCGGCGAGACTCGCAGTATGGGACTGCGTCATCGATGCGCCGGCGTCGCTTCCGCCCGCCTTCAGCGCGAGCAGCGGCTTGCCTGCCGCGCGGCATCGATTCGCCAGGTCGATGAACCGGCGCCCGTCTTTCAGCCCCTCGACGTAGAGGCAGATTGCACGTGTCGCCTCGTCCTCGATGAAGTACTCGACGAAGTCGCAGAGCTCCAGATCGGCCTGATTGCCGACGCTCACGCACGCGCTGAATCCGGCGCCGTAATCGGCTGCGCGCGAGAGCATCGACGCCATCATCGAGCCCGACTGGCTCACCAGGGCGATCGCTCCGCGCGGCAGCGGCTCGACGGCAAGCGCCATCGAAGAGGTCAGCGCGAGCTTTACATGCGGGCTCACGTAGCCGAGACAATTCGGCCCGATGAGCCGCATCCCGTGACGTCGTGCGATTGCGACGAGCGCTTCTTCGCGCGCCCTGCCGGCCTCACCGCTTTCCGCAAAGTCGGCCGTGATGATCACGCAGCACGCGACGCCCGCCTTGCCGCATTCTTCGAGTGTGGCGGGAAGGTGCTGGGCCGGCGCGGCGAGCAGCGCGACATCGATCGGGCCGGGGGCATCGGCGATGCTCGCGTAGGTCGTGAGGCCGAGTATCGGTCTTGCGTTCGGGTTCACCGGCACGATGCGGCCGGCGTAGCCGTGCTTCACCAGGAACTGCATCACCCGTCCGCCGTACTTGGCACTGTCGCCGGAGGCGCCGATCACGGCGACGGCGTCCGGATGGATCACGCGGCGCAGCGTCTGGACAATCGAGGACACGATATATACTTTCGTTGACAGGTGTCTGAAAGTTTAGGAAAATGCCCGGTTTCGTTCGGAGGGGTTCCCGAGCGGTCAAAGGGGGCAGACTGTAAATCTGTTGGCTCAGCCTTCGAAGGTTCGAATCCTTCCCCCTCCACCAGTTTTTATATTGTCGCGGCGCCGGGTGCCGGGGCGGATCCGAACAAGGCGGGTGTAGCTCAATGGTAGAGCAGAAGCCTTCCAAGCTTACGACGAGGGTTCGATTCCCTTCACCCGCTCCAGACAGCTCCACCGCCAGCAGCAGGGAGTGCCGGTTCCCCAATACGCCCATGTAGCTCAGTGGCAGAGCACTCCCTTGGTAAGGGAGAGGTCGCGCGTTCAATCCGCGCCATGGGCACCAGAGATCCAGAGATCATCGAAAGTTATCAGGTAATTCGCACTACAAGGAACACGAGGAACAGCAATGGCCAAGGGTAAGTTCGAGCGTAAGAAGCCGCACGTGAACGTGGGCACGATTGGGCACGTGGACCACGGGAAGACGACGCTGACGGCGGCGATGACGATGATACTGGCGAAGAAATTCGGCGGCGAGGCGAAGAGCTACGACCAGATCGACGCGGCGCCGGAAGAGAAAGCGCGCGGCATCACGATCAACACCGCGCACGTCGAATACGAGACGCAGCAGCGCCACTACGCGCACGTCGACTGCCCGGGCCACGCCGACTACGTGAAGAACATGATCACGGGTGCGGCGCAGATGGACGGGGCGATTCTGGTGGTGTCGGCGGCCGACGGCCCGATGCCGCAAACGCGCGAGCACATTCTGCTCGCGCGCCAGGTGGGGGTGCCCTATATCGTCGTGTTCATGAACAAGGCGGACATGGTCGACGACAAGGAGCTGCTCGAGTTAGTCGAGATGGAAGTGCGCGAGCTGCTCTCGAAGTACGACTTCCCGGGTGACGATACTCCGATCGTGATCGGCTCGGCCTTGAAGGCGATGGAAGGCGATGCGAGCGACATGGGCGAAGGGGCCATCATGAAGCTCGCCGAGGCGCTCGACTCGTACATTCCGGAGCCCAAGCGTGCGCTCGATGGGCCGTTCCTGATGCCGGTGGAAGACGTGTTCTCGATCTCGGGTCGCGGCACGGTGGTGACCGGGCGTGTGGAGCGCGGGGTGATCAAGGTCGGAGAAGAGATCGAGATCGTGGGGCTGCGTCCGACGGTGAAGACGGTGTGCACCGGGGTGGAGATGTTCAGGAAGCTGCTGGACCAGGGGCAGGCCGGCGACAACGTGGGGATTCTGCTGCGCGGCACCAAGCGCGAAGAGGTGGAGCGCGGGCAGGTGCTGGCGAAGCCGGGCTCGATCACGCCGCACACGAAGTTTACGGCGGAGATCTACGTGCTCTCCAAGGACGAAGGCGGGCGGCACACGCCGTTCTTCAACGGCTACCGGCCGCAGTTTTATTTCCGCACCACCGACGTGACGGGTTCGATCGAGCTGCCCAAGGGCACGGAGATGGTGATGCCGGGGGACAACATCTCGATCACGGTGCAGTTGATCCAGCCGATCGCGATGGAAGAGGGTCTGCGCTTCGCCATCCGCGAGGGCGGCCGGACCGTGGGCGCCGGCGTCGTCGC